>HF991326.1:7641-34392 GCA_000431515.1 Clostridium sp. CAG:632
CTGCCGGTTCAATGCCTCCGTATATAATCTCGCTACAAATGCCTCTGTATGTGTGTATGTATCCACAGTCACTCTGCAGGTAGCCTTCTGTCCGCTTCCATCCATTGCCTGGCAGGTGATCACTACGCTTCCCGCTTTCAATCCCTTAACCCGTCCGGATGAAGTCACCGTTGCAATCTTACTGTCGGAAGATGTCCATTTCAGTTTCCGGTTCGTGGCCATTGATGGTGTAATCGTTGGTTTCAATGTATAGGTCGCTTCTCTCTGAAGCTTTAAATTACTCCGGTTTAATCGGATCCCGCTGACCGGAACCGTTAGTGTAAAACTTGCACTCTGCTTGTTACCGCAGTCATAGGTATATGTAATCTGTGTTGCATTTTTATCCATCGTCACCTGACTACCGGAAAGAGTACCACCATTGATCCCGCTCAGCTTCTTAATATTCAGTCCGGCTATTTTAGAAAGATTATATCTGCGCTTGCTGTCCGGCTTTATTCCATATGTATTTCCTTCACACCGAAAATCCTGAAGCTTTGTATTCTTCTCCAGATTCAGATATGGAAGTGCGTTGTTGGAGCAGTAGAGAATGGCGAGTTCCGGATTTCCGGTAAGATCCAGTGCAGACAACCGGTTGTAATCACAGTAAAGATACTGAAGCTTTGTCTGCTTTCTGAGATCCAGTGCCTTTAACCGGTTGCCGTTGCAGTTAAGAAACTGAAGCTTTCCCAGATTTCCGAAGCCAATCGTTGTCAGCTTATTATTCTCGCATTCCAGATACAGCAATGCGGTATTCCGGCTTAAATCCAATGTTGCCAGCCGGTTCAGACTACAGCTTAACCGCTCCAGCTTCAGGTTATATTGCAAATCCAGTGTCGTAATTACATTATTTCCACAAATCAAATATAAGAGCTTTTTATTCCCGCTCACATTCAGACTGCTTAATTTATTTCCTTCACAATCCAGATATTCCAGCTCGGAATTTTCTGTTAGTGTCAATGCAGTAAGTACATTCCCGGTACATTTCAAATCAACCAGCTTTTCGTTCTTCGTAACATCCAGTGCCGTCAGCTGATTCTGACTGCAGTCCAGGGTTTCCAGATTTGTATTCTGCTTCAGGTTCAGTGCAGTAAGTGCATTTCCGGTACATTTCAAATCAACCAGCTTGGAATTTTTACTGATATCAATCTTCGTCAATGCATTCTTACTTACATTTAAGTACTTCAGATATGTAAAATATTCAATACCGGTCAGATCCTGAATACCGTACTTTTCAATATTTAATTCTTTACAATTACGTATTTCCAACACAGATAATATGCCATCTCCATTAGCATCAACCCCATTCTCCTTATCCAAAATATACGTCCGGAAGTTTGCATCCGGAAAGTGTGCTGCATCAATCGTAATATTGGATGCCACATTCCGGCTATCTGCATCTTCCGTCTGCAACTCCTCTGTAAATAGGGCTGTTGAATTCTCCTGTTCGGAGCTTTCCTCTATAGCTCCCCCTTCTGTACCCAGTTTCTCTGTGTCATCCTCCTCCACAGCCGGTTCCTCTGTAGCTACCGTCTCTGCACCTGCCTGCTCTGTATCCGTTGTTTCTTCTGCATAAGCATACGCAATCTGATTCCCACTGAACCACCCTGTATATCCGTTGCCAATCAGCAGGCTGATCCCTGCCAACAGCAATCCAAACTTCTTCATTCCTATTCCTCCCAAACATCCTGCATATTCCACATCACTATCATATGATCTCTGAGGCTGTCAGATTTATTCACATAATTTAAAATAGCAGGAATCCTGCATCTGTGTCAATACAAGAGTCCTGCTATTTCTATATCCGTTTGAACAAATAATAAATTACTGGAATAAGTATTCGATTTCTCCACTCACGCCATCTGCTGTATAATAGGTCTTTCCTGTCTCAGGCTGGATATATACATTCAGCACTTTGATGGAAGATGCCTTCTTGCCGGTTGCTTCCACTACCTTTGCAACGATATCTGCAGTTGAAACCTTTGCACTGTTAAACTCGATATAAACCTCTTCGGTTGCTTTCTCAGCCTTCTTTGCAGGTGCTTTCTTAGCTGCTGTCTTCTTCGCCGGTTCTGCTTTCTTAGCTGCTACCTTTGGTGCTTCTGCTTTCTTAACTGCTGCTTTCGGTGCTTCTGCCTTCTTAACTGCTGTCTTTGGTGCTTCTGCTTTCTTAACAGCCTCTGCCTTTGGTGCTTCTACCTTCTTAACTGCCGCCTTTGGTGCTTCTGCCTTCTTTACAGCCTCTGCCTTTGGTGCTTCTGCCTTCTTAGCTGTTACCTTTACTGCCTCTACTTTATCTGCTGCCTTAGCTTCTACTTTAGTCTCAGGTTTCTTAACTGTACTCATAACAATTCCTCCATCTCTTAACCATATAAGTAATTCATATATTAGCTTGATAATACCTTCTTTTTGCAACCTTTGCAAGCACTCTTCCAATTTTTTCAACTATTCAACAACGACTTTCAGATTTTATCGTTTTATACAGACAAATTGCACAAATCCCCCCAGTGGTCCTAATACCTGCAGGCACAGTTACCGGTTCGGTGTCTACGCAGGCAAAAAAAGAGGAACAGGTAACTGATACCTATTCCTCTCAAATTCTTCTCTGATCCTAGCCGAAGTATCTCTTAAGAAGTCCTTCAAATGCCTTACCATGTCTAGCCTCATCACGAGCCATCTCATGAACTGTATCATGGATTGCATCCAGGTTCGCAGCTTTTGCTCTCTTAGCCAGATCTGTCTTACCGGCAGTTGCACCGTTCTCAGCCTCTACCCGAAGCTCCAGATTCTTCTTTGTGCTGTCTGTTACGACTTCGCCTAACAGCTCTGCAAACTTCGCTGCGTGCTCAGCCTCTTCATAAGCAGCCTTCTCATAATACATTCCGATCTCCGGATATCCTTCACGATAAGCTACGCGGGCCATTGCCAGATACATACCGACCTCGCTGCACTCACCGTTAAAATTAGCTCTTAAATCCTCTAAAATATCTTCGCTGACACCCTGTGCAACTCCTACCACATGCTCAGAAGCCCAGGTCTTCTCACCGCTCTGTGCTACAAACTTCTCAGCCGGTGCTCCACACTGCGGGCATCTTTCCGGTGCCTGCTCTCCTTCATAAACATAACCACATACTGAACATACAAATTTCATATCAAAAACTCCTTTTCTCAAAAAAATAGTAATCATTACTGATTTATTGTAATTATAATAAATCAGTCGGAAATTGTCAATGCAATGCGACAATTTTTTTCTAAACAATTTATTAATTACTTTTCTGCAGTAAATCTACGATTTCATTCATCTTCATACCGTTAGATCCTTTGATCAATACAATGTCATCCGGCATCAGAGTTCCCAACAGATACATTGCCACCTCTTCATTATCCATATATTCGGAAACCAGTATTCTGGACTTATGATCGATCAGTGCCTTATGGATCGCTTTTGCCCGTTCTCCGACTACAACCAGTTCATCTACCGGAAGCCCTGCCAGATATTCTCCGACCTCGTAATGATACCGTTCCGAATCCGTTCCCAGCTCAAACATATCGCCAAGAACCGCAATCTTCCTGCCCTCTGTTTTCATATTGCAAAGCACATCCAGACTCGCCTTCATAGAATCCGGACTTGCATTATAGGTATCATCAATAATCGTAAACCGATTCTCCAGTCGTAAAATCTTCTGCCGTAATCCATGAAAATCCCGGAACTGCAACGCAGCCTTCTCCACTGGAATTCCCACCTGATCGCTGACTGCCAGACCAGCCAGACAATCCAGTACATTATGCAGTCCGAGCATGCTAAGCTCTACCGGTATCCTCGTTTCTCCATGCACATAGGTAAAATAACTGCGATCAGCATCAAACCGGATATCCTCTGCCCGGTAATCACACCATGCCTGTGTACCATAATACCGGACTTCACATGGCATCTTTCCTCTCATTTCCGCAAGCATCTTATCATCACCGTTTAAAAATAGCACACCTCCCGGCTGCAATCCGTTTATGATCGATAATTTTTCCTTTCGGATATTCTCCTGCGTCTTTAACTGTTCAATATGCGCAAGACCGATCGTTGTGACCACCGCATATTTCGGTTCACACATCCGTGACAGAATGTCAATCTGACCTTCCTCACTCATGCCACATTCCAGAACCGCCATCTCATCCTGTTTTCCAACCCTGGAAATCATGATCGGAAGTCCGATCTGGCTGTTATAATTCTTCTGTGTTTCAAACACCTGATACTGTGCCCGAAGTGCAGCCGCGATCATATTTCTGGTTGTCGTCTTTCCAACGCTTCCGGTTACTGCTACTACCGGTATTTCAATCCTTTTTCTTAAATAGAACCCGATGTCCGTCAATGCCTGACAGGTATCCTTTACCTTGATATACGGTTTCTGTGCGTTCATTGCATAATGCTCCGACGTCAGTGTTGCCGCTCCGACCTTTAAAGTCTGCTCAATGAACCGGTGTGCATTTACCCGTTCTCCGATAATCGGCACAAATAAATCTCCTTCTTTGACTATACGCGAATCAATACAGATATCCTGTAGCTCGGTATCTGCATCTCCGCACAACAAAGTGCCACCTGTTGCTTCTAAAATATCCCGAACTGTTATATGCTCCATTTCTAATTTTCCTTTCCTGCCATATGTAATGCCTTATATAAAAACCGGGCAACACCATCTTCTTCATTTCCCGGAATGATACCATCTGCCAGCTCCTGAATCTCTGCGGATGCATTGGATACCGCATATGTTTCATCACAGGCTTTAAACATCTCAATGTCATTTGTGCTGTCGCCAAAGCCGATCAGATAATCAAAATCACCCCATTGCCTGATCCGGTTCAGTGCCGCTGATTTGGATGCCTGATCACTGTAGATTTCAAGGTTCATCCATTCCTCATGATAGATGTCCTCATACATGATCGCATGTGCTCCGCGGACAGCCTGCAGATCCCGGTACAGATTCATCAGCCGTTCTTTCCGCTCACGTAAAAAGAAATAAATAACTCCCCGATCCGCACAGATGCTCAGATCATCCACTTCCGTAAATACCTTATCGTATTTCATGATACGTTCATTCCGGAATTTATTCAGTGATCTGGATTCCACACTGTCATAATAAGTATACATTGTTCCATGCTCCATCGTGTACATGAAGCACTGCAGTCCATAAAGCTTTATGACTCCCAGTATCACCATCGCCGTTTCTCTGGAAAGCGAATGGACCTCCAGGTAATCCTGTTGGCCCGGATCATATACCAGAACACCGTTCATCATAGAAAACGGAATCTGAAGATTCACAGATGCCATGATAGGAAATGTCGTTGCCGGCGTTCTTGCTGTATTAATAGTAAATGCTATTCCCTGTTCTATGCAGGTATTCAATTTTTCAGCAGTGGTCGCCGAAATATCTCCCCGCTGATTCAGCAGAGTTCCATCCAGATCACTGACGTATAATTTTTTCATAACTCATATCCTTTTTATCAATTGTTGTCAGATTATAATATTATTATTATATCATTTTCTATCCGACTGTTCCACCCAGAATTTTTCACTGACTGTCGCTACCGTATCCATCTGTACAATCTCATAATCTTCCCATTCTCTTGGAAATAACTGTCTGCTGGTACTCCTTAGAAACCTCTCATCCAGCAGCAGGATCACACCATGATCCTCGGCTGTCCGTATTACTCTTCCTGCAGCCTGAAGCACCTTATTCATACCGGGATATAAATATGCATATTCAAATCCCATGCCTTCCCTTTCTTCAAAATAATTCCGCAGGATCTCCCGTTCATTGCATACCATCGGCAGTCCAATCCCGACTACGATCGTTCCGATCAGCCGTTCTCCGGTCAGATCAATCCCCTCTGCAAAAATACCTCCCAGAATACAGAAAGCAACTACCTGCTCTCCTTCAAATTGTTGCAGGAATTCTTCCCGTGCTTCTTCTTTCATGTTCGGATTCTGACAGATCAGAGTCACCCGTTTGTCCAGGCCTTCTGCACAGGCAATCGCATATACGTCCTGAAGCATCCGATAAGACGGAAAAAACACCATATAATTTCCATCTCTGGTACCTATCAGCTTTTCTATATAATAATAGATCTTTTCGTATTCCTTCTGCCCGCGCCTGCTATAGCGGCTGCTCACATCGGAACCGATCATAATCTGTCGATGTTCCCTCGGAAATGGGGAAGCGATATAGATCGCATAATCTTCCTCCGCGCTCAATAATTTCTTATAATACCGGATTGGAAGCAATGTTGCCGAAAAAAACACCGCTGCCCGCCCCTTATCGAGGCATTCCCGCAAATTAACAGATGTATCTACGCAGAATAATTTTATACGAAAAGAGTCCGCATTCACCTGTTCACTGAATATTACATAGTTCTCATCCACTCGCTCATAAATATTCATAAACTGATATATCTTGAAATAAAATTCAAGAATCTCTGTTTCATCCGGCAGCCCGTGATGCTGTTCCAGAAATTTCTCATATTCTCCAAGCACGGACAACAACCTGTGGATCAGGGGATCGATAGATTCCAGCACCTGATATCCATTACACTCCTTCTTCATTTCGAGAAGAACCCGGTTACAGGCATCCAGTTTCCCTGCCAGCTTATTACTATATGGCTTTATCAGCTTCTTAACCTTCAGAAACTCTTCTTTATATAGCTCCGCACTGTACATACTGCTCGCTCGCTCATATAAATTATGTGCTTCATCCACCAGAAATATATAATCTCCCTGTACTCCCTGTCCGAAATACCGTTTCAGATTGACACGCGGATCAAATACATAATTATAATCACAAATAATTCCATCAACCCAGAGACTGACATCCAGACAGAACTCGAACGGACATACCTGATGTTTCCCGGCATATGCATATATCACTTCTCTGGTAATATTCTGTTCATGATTAATGCAATCAAATACCGCAGCATTGATCCGGTCATAATGCCCCTTTGCATATGGGCACTGTTCCGGATTACAGGTACACTCCTCCTGAAAGCATGCCTTCTCCTTAGCCGTAATAACCACGGATGAGAACTGCAATCCTCCCTCCCGCAGTTTTTCAAATGCTTCGACTGCAACTGTCCGTGTGATCGTCTTCGCAGTCAGATAAAAAATCTTATCGCCCATTTCCTGTCCCATTGCCTGTACCGCAGGAAATATAGTTGCAAGTGTTTTTCCAATGCCTGTCGGTGCCTGTACAAACAATGCGGTTTCCTCCCGGATTGCATGATAGACCGATACCACCATATCCCGCTGTCCTGTCCGGTACGGATATGGAAATTGAACATTTTCAATGCTTGCATTACGGAGTCTCTGATGGTCATACAAATAATCTGCCCAGACCATATATTGCCCAACCAGCTTCCGGAACCATTCCTCTAATTCATCAAATAAATACATCTCCGAAAACCGCCGGATTTCCTCCGTCTCCAGATTGCAATACGTCATCTGAACCGTGATTTCCGAAACTTCCTGCTCCCTGCCATAGATATAAGCATATACCATTGCCTGTGCCTTATGTACAAAAACAGGCGCCTCCATCTCATCTACGTTCCGATAAACGCCTTTAATCTCATCAATGGTAATGGCACCTGCCTGTTGTTCTATGATTCCATCTGCCCGTCCTTCAATCTGCAAAATAAAATGTTCCTGCTCCAGCCGGATGACCAGCGGCACTTCACTCCGATAGAACGAGCCCATATTCTTTTGAATTTTACGGTGCATCCGGCTTCCTGCCTCCATCGCATCCTTATCGGATACCTGACCTCTCCGGTTATCAATATCCCCTTCCCGGAAAATAAATTCCACCAGATTCCGCACCGAAACTTTAATTTTGTTCATACTGTCTTTATCTGTAAATTTCTATTATTTCCATTATACTTCTTATATTTCATCATTATGGAAACGAAGCCGGATCTTCTCTTTTTGATCTTCTAACTTATCTTTCATGGCTGCACCATACTTACTCCGTATCGCAATACTGAATGCCAGATCAATAAAATATATCCAGATCAGAACATTCAGGACCCGGAATCCAAGCGGTCGCGGTATCATGCTGATGACTGCCTCGATCCGCGGCTGCAGCAATCCAAGAACCAGAACCACCAGTCCTCCCCATGCAAGGGAAATAAAAAAACAGATTCTGCCCTGAAAATTCAACGGAAAATCCGAATAATCCCATAACTTCTGATGAATCGTTTTCTCCAGGATCACTCCGGTCACATACTCCAGAATCGTTGCAACAGTTGCACCGATGATAAACATCCATACCCACTTACCCGCAAATGGTTTCATCGGAAAATACATAAACAGAAATGCCACACCATAAATCGTACAGATTGGTCCCTTATTAAAGCCCCGATTCGTAAACTTTCCTGTCCGGATTGCCTCAAATATACACTCCATTAACCAGCAGGCTGAACCATACAGAAAAAAGGAATATGCAATGTGGTAAAAATCAGTTCCCATAAAAGGGTAGAAGAAAAAGTTCTCCAATGCTCTCATATGTATCACTCCTCATACTACGTTTTCATTAATCCGCATATACAATCTGCTTTGCGATCGTATCTGCCTCATCCCTGCTCTTTAATATCTCTACCAGCTTCAAAGCAAAATCAATGGCTGTTCCAAGTCCGCGGCTGGTAATAAACTTATCATCTGCTACTACATTCTCATACCGGACCTCTGCTCCGATCAGACCATCCTCCATACCCGGATAGCAGGCTGCTTTCTTTCCTCTAAGAAGTCCCATTTCACCATATACGGTCGGTGCCGCACAGATAGCTGCCAGATAGGTTCCATGCTCTGCACTTTCAAAAATCAGCTGTTCCAAACCCTTATGTGCCTTCAGATGCAGTGTTCCCGGCATTCCACCCGGCAGAATCAGCATCTCCGCTCTCTCAATGATTTCCTCAAATGTCAGATCTGCCATCACTTCAATCTGATGGGAGCCTGTTACATTCTTCCGTCCCATGATGGATACCGTCTTTAACTCCACACCGGCACGTCTTAAAATATCAACTACCGTCAGGGCTTCAACTTCTTCAAATCCATCAGCCATAAATAAATATACCATAACTATCTTTACTCACTTTCTATACTCAATTTCCATATTCATTCCTCGTTGCTACACTGCCGGATATACGATCCGGAGTTCATTACAATATTAGTCTTGAATTACTCTTTATACTTTGTTTATAATCGGAATAGAGGAAAAAGTCAAGATATAAGACTTACAAAAAGTTTTAGATTTTCTTACATTGCCTCTTAATACATTAAAAAATCGGAAAAGAAAGGTCTTAACTTCATGGAAATCGAACGCAAATTTTTAATCAAACGCATCCCAAAATCGCTGGATTCCTATTCACATATTGAAATAGAACAGGGATATATCAATACCTCACCGGTACTCCGGATCCGCCGCTGGAACGATACCTATCTTTTCACCTATAAATCTTCCGGTCTGATGAGCCGGGAAGAAGTCGAGCTTCCACTTACTGCAGCGGCCTATCATCATCTGGTTCCCAAATGTGACGGAAATCTGATCCGTAAAACACGTTATCAGATTCCGGAAGAACATGGCTACACTATCGAACTGGACCTTTTTCATGGTGCCTTTGAAGGACTGGCTCTGGCTGAGGTCGAGTTTCCGTCCGAAAATGCCGCTAATGCCTACCTGCCCCCGGACTGGTTTACCTGTGAGGTAACTCTGGAGCCGGCATTCCACAACAGTCGGATGTCTACCGATCAGCCGGAGCATATTTTAAGCCTCGCAAAGCAGCTGCTTCACAAGGCTTAATCTTTTGAAACCTTTTCTGAAAGATCTTATTAAAAAAACCGTCGATCCTGACCCTGATTGGAATCTCCTGACCGAGGTATGAGCATTGAACTCATACCTCTTGTCATATAATTACAGGTAATAAAGATTCCGATAATGCTTCCCACATAATAAAGCAGAGAAATTCCCACTACTTCCAGTACCGCCTCTAACAAAATCTCCACAGATTTCGCATATAATGCGATCACATAGATCTGTCCGAATTTCAGATTCAGCTTCAATGCCCGGTTCATGAGATAGCCAAACAACGCAAAGAACAATGCACTGATTAAATAGGCAATAATATTTCCGATAAAGCTGAAGATTCCGTAGAATATCAGATAGATTGGTGCCGCCTGATATACCACATCATTATTGATCGTAATTCCGTTCATCAGCGACAAATCATAGGTCACGGAAGATATATTATTGACTGCATTGGTCCGGCTGATCATATAAACGATATTCATGCTGTCACCCATCTCAGCTGCCTTGCTCTGTGCATCTTCTACTGTATAGGCATCTACAGAAGTATCAATTATGATCCTGACGCCATTCTGCTCTATATCTACCGGAGTATCCACCTGAAGAACTCCATTCTCGAATGAAAAACCCGGAATCCCGTTATAAATCAGATTCTTCAGGCCGCCAACACTCTGAAGATATGCCGTACACGGTATTACAAATCTTATAACTGTAATCAATATCAAAAGAATCAGAAAATAGCAGATATGCTTTCCAATCGACTGCTGCAATAAGGATTTATACCATAACGGTTTACTAAGTGCAATCCGAATCTGTTCAATAAATTTCAATTTGCTTTTCTGAATGTCTATATTCTCATTCATACGTCATTCCGTCCTTTCAATATTTATCTTCTTTTTAGGAAAGCGAACCGTCACGATCGTTCCCTTTCCGGGTCTGCTGACTACTTCTAACACAGCGCCGATCTTCTCTAAACGTTCCCGGATCCGCTTCATGCCGGTCGGTGTTTCCTTTCGATATAGCATGTCTGTATCAAACCCAACACCCTCATCTACAATCTGCACTGCGTAAGAATCCCGGCGTTCATAGCTTCTTATAATCACTTTTCCACGGTTTTCATTCTTCCCGATGCCATGCTTTACTGCATTTTCAACGATTGCTTCCAAGCTTCTGGACGGTACATAAAACTCATGAAATTTATCCTCTATCTGTAGTTCCATTTCCGGCATCCGAAGCTGCTGTATCTCCAGATATGTCTTTATATGACTTAATTCCTCTTCAAATTGAATCAGAGTATCCTCCCGGATAGAATTAAGATTATAACGAAGATATTCCGAAAATGCAAATATTAATTTTGCCGCCTGCCCGGAACCCTTCTTAACCAACGTCAGGATCAGATTCAATGTTGCGAACAAAAAGTTCGGATTCATCATGGCAACCGCTTCTGCACGCTGGCTCTGATACTCTCCTTCTATCTGATCCACCTTCTGTTTCACACTCCGGATATAAGTCTCAATTACAGCCGCCAGCAAAAGGTAACAATATACCATAACACTGATCTGCCAGAAAGTTCCCTCCAGCTGATATAGATGGTTCGGCCGTACGAACAGCCGGATCAGCCCTGCTATACACAGAACCAGATTGCTGACCGCCAGTCCCCGAAGTTCTGCCTTCCGATATTTCAGCCAGCCCAAAATCAGGCAGACGGTATATAAAACAAATCCGATTCCGCATACCACATTGACTGCCTCATAGGTCACCGCAAACTCCAGCAAACCAAGTACCTGCAACACTGTCAGAATCACATATCCGATACCGGCAGCCAGAATCCCCAGATCCACCAGCTGTAACAAGCGTTTTGCCTGCATATAAGTCCGTAATAGCAGTAGCCATACTACCGGCAATAGCATACGCATTAACATATGTACCAGCCAGAACATATAATTCATTCCCATATAAGATGCCAGCAGCGGATTTCCGGACAGATTCCAGAGCGTGATCGTCACAGCAAATAATTCATAATACAGAAGCTGCGGATGATCTTTCAAGTGCCTGCGCATGCTTATCACCACGATAGACAGTCCAAGACAAAGCAATATTAAAACTGCTGAAAGAATCACTCCCCAGCCATTCTCTCTCCACTGCAGATAACGCAACGCATCCCGGTTGCCGGCATATACCCGGTCAAAGACTCCGGCATAGCGGGAATAATCCGATACCTGTGTGATCGTAAGCAGTTGTCCGGCGTACTCTGCATCAATCGGAACCAGATTCCATTTCGGCACTGCTGCATGTACAAACGGCCGTTTCTCATCTACTCCATACTGATAAATCACTTTTTCGCCGATCTTTACCTGTACCTCATTATATACAGAACGGAATGCAATCGCATAATCATTGCCCAGCTGCTCCGGAAGATAATGTGAAAGGCTGACCGCCTCTCCCTTCTGAAACTCCAGATGACAGGGAAGATCCGTTGCTGTATCATAATCCGCACTGCTTTCCACGATCCATGCATCATTCATAGTCTCCACATCATATCCGGTTGCTTTCTCATCACGTCCCTGATATAGCACACCTGTAATGATACAAAGCAACAGCATGGTTCCTGCCATAATTGCCAGTATCATATTCAATTGTGATCTGCTCATATTTTTCATATGCCTTATGTTCCCCTATATTAATCCGAAATACTGCATCGCATATTCCAGTCCATCCTCATAAATACTTCTTGTAACAAATTCTACTGCATCACATACCACCTGTGCACTTCCTCCCATTGCAACACTGTGTGCCGCATAATTTAACATCGGAAGATCGTTAGTACTATCGCCGAATGCATAGCTTCTTTCATGCGGAATTCCAAAATAATCCAGTAAAAACTTCATTCCGCTCGCCTTACTGAAGCCTGCAGGAACGATCTCGCACATCTGATAGTCATCGTTGCTTCCGCGATCAATAAACTCATATCTGCCCTGTATATAGCTTAAGAATTCCGATATATCCTGCCCTGCCGGAATCCAGCCGGTCAGCTTGTCGAAATGAAACTCCGGAGCATTCACATCTACTACAACTCTGCCATCCTCCGTAAAGTACCGGATCAAGTCCTCCATCATCGGATTATCCGTCGCACCCTGATGATCGAATCCGTTCATATCAGCTGCCTCATACAAGGCCTGAATCCCACACCTCTGTATCACCCGGACAGTCTCTCTGCACTGTTCTGCCGGAATCCGATGTCGAAGCAGCTCCTCCCCGTGATAATAGATATTGGTGCCGCAACCGCATACGAACCCATCAAATCCAAGGTTCCGGATCATCGGCTCCACATTTAAAAATACCCGGCCGGTATTTACAAATACCAGATGTCCTTTCTCCTTTGCGACAGCCAGTGCCCGTCTGGTACTCTCCGGGATCTGACGTTTTCCATCATCAGTCAATATCGTTCCGTCTATATCAAAAAACAGTATTCCTCGTTCCATCTATGACTCCTTTGTAAATTACAGTGCAATTAGTATAGCACTGTTTGCTACAAAAAAACAACCCGAAGACACCAATCCTTCGGGTTGTTCACACATCTTTTATTTTTTGTACATAAAAATCTTATTCATTCCGGATCGCTGCCAGCGGGCTCAGCTTTGTCGCACGCTGTGCCGGGAAGAATCCGGCTATCATACCGATCAACGTTGAGAAAGCGATTGCCACAAGCACCAGCCAGAACGGGATCACCGATATGTTCTGTCCTTCATAACCCACCAATGCAGGCAGGAACAGATTGCATATAAAGGATAGAATGTAACTGATGATCAATCCGATCACGCCACCGATAAATCCGATAAAGGCTGCCTCGGTCAGGAACATCATACGGATATTTCCCAGACTGCATCCAAGCACCTTCATAACACCGATCTCTTTGGTTCTCTCGTAAATAGACATTGTCATGGTGTTTGCAATACCAATAGCTGCAACCAGCAGAGAGATCGCACCGATACCACCAAGCACTGCCTCGATGATCAGCATCTGCTGCTGTGCCTGCTTGATCCATTCACTCTCACTGTAGCACTCGTATCCCATATCACTGATCTGACTCTTTACATCTTCTACATTTTCAATGTCATCGACCGAAACGACCACCTGATCATAACAGAAATATTTATATGGATTACCACTCTTATCTGTCGGCTGTCCCGGAATTGCCTGTCCACGATAGTTCTCCTTCAGATACTTCTTCAGAGAATCAATATCTGTATACACATTGTAGGAATACGAATTATAGGAATCCGTTCCACCGTCTACCATACCCACAATCGGAAATATATTCTTTCTAGCCGGCTGCTCTACAGAATTTCCTTCCGAGTCTGTCGTCCAGGTCGAGTCAAACTGCGTAAATACAGTCTTGTTCATCAGATCGACCACAGGCTCCGCACTGGCATCAAACGTATAGCTGCCATCCGACATATCAGTCGGATTATAGAAATTCGATGGTACACTGTTACCAACCAAAAGCTCGAGCTTATTACTGTTCGCTGTCGGGATCCTGCCACCTTCTGCCAGCGGAATCTGTGCCATATATTCCTGAGTCACACCGTAAATCTGGATCCAGCTCTGATACTTGCCCTGTGTCATGTTGGCAGACACCGACAACATTGGCGAAACCCTCTTTACATGATCCAGCTGCTCAAATTCCTTCACTTTATCATCCGTCAGCTGCTGCAGACCATTACTGTTCCCTGAGCCCCAATTATATACCTGTATATCGGTCATGCTTCCCTCGGACTGGATCTGTCCAAGCATTGCACTCTGCAGACCAATACCAAGCGACAGCATAACCACGATGGATGCAGTTCCTACCACAACACCCAGTACAGTTAAGATCGTCCGTACCTTCCGTTTCCATAGATTTGCTGCACTCATCGAAATGATGTCAGAAAATCTCATTCTTTGTTCTCCTTATCTGCATCTGATAACAAATCTTCGTCTATCGCATCTTCTAATTCTTCTGCTTCCTTTGCAGCCTTACGTTTCTTATTCTTGGAAACGATGATCACAATTACAACTACGATTACCGCAATTGCTACTAAAATACCAATTACTATCAGGATAACAGACGGTCCGCTCTTTGTCGGTTCCTGATCCATATCACTACCATCCATATCACCCGGATCATAGGAAGCCTCCGTTACCATAACGGTAACTTCCTCTTCATATGTACACTCTTCTCCTGCAGAATCTTCATAAGTGATAACCAGCTTTACTTTTCCATCATCCTGGGTAGATTCTACTCCGGTCACCGTTACATCTGCATAGCCGGTAGCACCTGCTGCAATATTTCCTACAAAAGTCTCTTCACATTCAATCGTCTTTCCTTCAATCTTAGCCTGAACATTACTTAAAGTACTCTTACCAAGATTGTTGATGCTGAAGCTTACACTGCCCTGATCATCAACTGCGATCGTATCCGGGGATACTGTCACTTCTGTAATCTTAATTCTTGCTTCCTGATAGACCGGAATTGAGATATTCTCGGTTGATTCATACGCTGTTGCCGCACTGTCCTCATAATTGCAGGTCAATGTCAGTACGTATGGCTTAGGATCCAGACTGGATAATGCAGACATCTCCATTACAATATCTGTTGTCTGACCTGCTCCCAGGCTTGCAATAAAATCCGTACTGGAGCCGGAGGTCGGAAGAAATTCTCCATTTGCCGCAGCCAGACTAACCTTCATATTGGAAACCGCAGTCCGGTTGGATGTATTCTTCAGATGCAGCGTCAGCTTAAAATTCTGTCCGGCCAATACTTTACCCGGATTTGTTTCAAATCCGGTTACGATCACACGCGGAGTAGAGACTGCCGGTGCTTCGGTTGCCGGTGCTTCGGTTGCCTCGGTCGGTGCCGGTGCTCCCTCAAACTTCACATTCACTGTCTTTACAACTGATTTCTTCTCTTTATCTTTTACATACTCGATTGCAAATTCTACCGGCTGATAGCCGCTTGCCACATCACTTCTTACAATAAAGTTATAATTAGCCGTCAGTTCCTTGGTCGTCTCGTTTCCCTCCACTACCATATAAGCGGCATCATTTGTCTCGAACGGGAAAGAAGATGAAATCACCGGTGAGATGCTGGTAATATAACCATTCCCCTTCACTCTTGCTACAAATCCCACTGTAGAGCCTTCACCATATTTTGCTCCCGGTGCATTTACACCTGTTAATAAAATATCCGTATCATTTCCCTGCTGTGCGCCTGTATCTTCTGTACTCGCTTCTGTAGAAGCATCCGGCTGCTTCGCAGATACCGGTGTTGTCAGTGAACTACCGATCAGCAATGCACTTAATGCCAGAACTCCCAGCTTCTTACCAAGGCCTCTCCCCAATGTCTGATTCCATTTTTTCATTTTCGCTATACCTCCTTGCCGGCAGTCTCTTCTGCAGCGGTCTTCCATTTCTCTGTGTTGTCTTCAATCTCGATAATCTTTCCGTCTCGGATATGTATGATCCGGTCCGCATAGGATGCCAGTTGATTATCATGCGTTACCATAACCAGTGTCTTATGATGCTTGTTCACAACGTTTCGCATCAGGTTCATCATCTCTGCCGATGTCACCGAATCCAGGTTACCGGTCGGTTCATCCGCAAACACAATATCCGGATCCAGCACTAAGGCCCTCGCCATACCGACTCTCTGCTGCTGCCCACCTGACATCTGATTCGGACGATGTGTCTTATGATTCTCCAACCCTACCAGCTTGATCATGCGTTCTGCTTTCTTCATACGCTCTGCTTTCGGAACTCCCCTAAAGGACAGTGGCAGGGCAACATTCTCGATTGCATTCATCGTCCCCATCAGATTAAATGACTGGAAAATAAATCCTACATGCTCTCTTCGGAAAGCAACCAGTTCACTTTCTGTCATTTTCTCAATATGTTGTCCACGGATTGCAATCTGTCCCTTTGTCGGATGCTCCAGTCCTGCCAGCATATTCAGCAGGGTCGATTTACCGGAACCGGATGTGCCGACAATCGCACAGAACTCACCTTCATAGACTTTAAAGGAGACACCGTTTAAGGCTCGTACTTTCGTTGTGCCGACTTTATAGATCTTATAGAGGTCTTCGACTTCCACAACTACCTTTTTCTCGTCCAACGCTCTACCTCCTGTTATTTTATTTCTTTATGTGGTAGTATAGCATACTCTTCCACCACAAAATATAGTAGAATTCGTTCAAAATTCTTAAATAATTCTTACAGCCATTTCTGATATGGAGATGGCCCGTCCAGAAATACGATTCCGATAATGCCGGTACCGGTATGTGCCCCGATCGCACAACCTACATAGTTCTCCATAAACTGTCCGGTACCATAGGCTTCAGTCAGCATTACCTCTACCCGTTTCATCGTTTCATAATCATCTCCATGACAGACACCGATCAGCTGCTCGCCCGGATTCTTGCACCATTCTCCGACCAGCTCTACCATCCGCTTTAATGACTTATTTCGGCCGCGTACCTTCTCGATTGCCTTCAAGGAGCCATTCTCATCCATATGAATGATCGGCTTGATATCCAGAACTCCTCCGACTACCATACTGGTCCGGCTGAGTCTTCCTCCCTGGAACAGATATTCCAGCGTCTCCACAGTAATCACATGGCAGATATGCTCCCGGTGGTATTCCAATGCCTCAATTACAGTCTCCTTATCTGCACCATTCTTCTGCATCAACAGCGCATAATATACCAGCATGGCAAACCCGAGTGATGCACACTTGGAATCTACGATTGTAATATCCCAGTCCGGAAACTCTTCCAGCAATTCCTCCTTCGCCAATCTGGCGGCATTAAATGTACCGGCCAGTCCGGTGGAAAAGCATACATATATTACGGTCTCTCCGCGTTCTGCATATGGTCTGAAATGCTCCTTAAACATATACGTATTAATATGATACGTAGAGATTGTCCGCTTCTCTCTCTGATAGGCATAGAAATCCTTCGGAAATATGGTTTCTCCGTCAAAGTAATCCTTGCCGTCAATTACGACCGGTGTCGGAATCACATGCAGATGATACTGGTCAATGATCTCCTTTGGCATATCGGTTGCTGAGTCCGTGATGATTGTATAGTTTGTTGTACCCATGAATTGTTTCCTTCCTGTCCTTACGTCTTTACAAATCCTGTTTATTCTGATATTCCCGCTTCCAGATCCTTTATCCAAACTGCCACACTTGCATCACTTGGCATTCTCCAGTCTCCGCGCGGTGATAATGCTACCGTTCCTACCTTTGGTCCATCCGGAATACAGGAGCGCTTAAACTGCTGGCTGAAGAATCTCCAGTAAAACTTTTTCAGCCATTTTAAGATAATCTCCGGCTCATAAGCTCCGGCAAATGCCTGCACGGCGATCCGATAGATCTTCGACGGTGCGTATCCAAATCGCATCATATAATATAAGAAAAAGTCATGCAGCTCATATGGTCCCACCACATCCTCTGTCTTCTGTGCAATCTCGCCATGATCCGGTGGCAAAAGCTCCGGACTGACCGGCGTATCCAATACATCCTCTAGAACCAGCTTTAATTCTTCTGATTCACCGGTATCTGCCACATAGCGGACCAGATGTCGCACCAGTGTCTTCGGAATCGATACGTTAACTGCATACATAGACATATGGTCCCCGTTATAGGTTGCCCAGCCCAGTGCCAGTTCAGACAGATCACCGGTACCAATCACAAGACCGTTACTCTGGTTCGCCAGATCCATCAGAATCTGTGTCCGTTCTCTGGCCTGACAGTTCTCGTAAGTAACATCCTGCACAGATTTATCATGTTCAATATCCTTAAAATGCTGCTCCACTGCCGGTACGATACTGACTTCTTTTAACTGCACACCCAACCGCTCTGCCATCTGCAGGGCGTTCTGATAAGTCCGGTCCGTAGTACCATAACCCGGCATTGTCACGCCGAGGATCTTATCCCGTGCGATCCCTGCCAGATCAAACGCCCGAACCGTTACCAGCAATGCCAGTGTAGAATCCAGCCCACCGGACAATCCGATCACCGCACTCTGACAGCCGGTATGAAGCAGCCGCTTCTTAAGTCCCATTGCCTGCAGCATAAAAATCTCCTCACACCGCTCCGTTCTCCGGACCGTATCGGACGGAATAAACGGAGTCCTTGCAAACTGCCTAGTCAGCGGTATCTCCCGCTCTGTCAGATCAAAGTCCACCACCAGATAATCCTGCTTTGACCGCACCTCATAGGTATTCATTCTGCGTCGTTCCTCCGATAGCTTCTTTATATCAATCTCCGTTATTACCATCTCGTTTTCAAAGCGTTTACTCTCTGCCAGAATGGTACCGTTTTCACTGATCATATTATGGGCACTGAACACAACATCCGTTGTGGACTCTCCCTCACCGGCATCCGCATAGATATAGGCACTGACAGTTCTTGCCGCATGTGAGCTTACCAGCTGTCTGCGGTATCCTTCCTTAGCAGTCACTTCTACACTTGCAGACGGATTGCAGATGACAGTTGCCCCTGCCATTGCATGCTCTACAGACGGTGGATTCGGCACCCACAGATCCTCACATAGCTCACATCCGATCACCAGCTCCGGCATCTGATTACACCGGAACAACAAATGCGTACCAAACGGCACCTGCTGTCCGGCAAGACTGATCATCCGGACTGATTCACTGCCTCCGGTAAAATGTCTCACCTCATAAAACTCCGAATAATTCGGCATGTGTACCTTCGGAATACATCCAAGGATCTTACCCTTACCGAAAAATACCGCTGCATTATATAGCTTACAGTCCACAGACACCGGCAGACCGACCATACAGTAAATCTCCTGCTCTGCCGTTTGATAAACCAGCTGTTTCAGTGCCTCCTGTGCTTCCCTTAGAAGAAGGTCCTGCAGAAATAAATCTCCGCAGGTATATCCGGTCAGGCATAACTCCGGAAGCACCAGAAGCTGTACTCCGGCGGCAGCTGCCTTCCGGATTTCCTGTAAGATCTGTTCCTGATTATAACTGCAATCTGCTACTTTTATATGTGGCGTTCCGGCTGCCACTTTTATAAATCCGTCCTTCACGTTTATTCCTCGTTTCTGTATTATTAGAATCGTGTCATTCTCTAGCTTATTTCTTAACACAATTACTATAATATTAATACAAAAAAGACGTATCTGCAACCAACAGATACGTCTGTATAACTCATTTTTTCTACATGTTATTCTATTTTTCCTATTTTTCTGAAATCACATGACTCATGTCATATAATCCCGCCGGCTTACCTGCCAGAAACTTCGCTGCTTCCACAGCACCCTTTGCAAAAACTGCCTTACTGTATGCCGTGTGCTTGATCTCGATCACCTCATCGGTTCCCGCAAAGATCACCTCATGCTCACCAACGATCGTACCGCCACGGACAGCTGAGATACCAAGCTCCTTCGCATCCCGCTTCTGTCTTCTCTGGCTCCGGTCATAAATGTACTCATACTGATGATCCATAACCTCATTCATAGAATCTGCCAGTGCGATCGCAGTTCCGGAAGGAGCATCCAGCTTCTGATTATGATGCTTCTCTACGATCTCCACATCATATCCCGCCGGTGCAAATACCTGTACTGCCTGCTGCAGAAGCTTCATGATCGTATTGATTCCCAGTGACATATTCGCCGATTTCAGTACCGCTACTTCCTTTGATACCTTCTCTACTCTCTGCAACTGCTCTTCACTTAAGCCGGTTGTACACAATACTACCGGCATCTTCTTCGCCTCTACATAATCCAATAATCCATCGATTGCTTTTGCATTTGAAAAATCAATGATTACATCTGCATCCACGTTACAGTCTGCGATGTTGGAAAATACCGGATACGGATTCTTTATACCATCATATACATCAATCCCGGCTACAATCTCAGCCTGTGCATCCTCCGCAATGATGCCGGTGATCACCTGCCCCATCTTACCGTTGCAGCCGTTCATAATTACTCGTACCATAGCTATCTATTCCTCCAATTATATCTGTATACTCCAGAGTGACCTGTGTTTTGCTGTGACTTGTGTTTTGCTATGTCCGGTCATCTGATTACTGCTTATTTCAAAACACCATACTCTGTCATAGCCTTCTTTAAGCGTTCTGCGTTCTGTGGCTCCATCTCTGACAATGGCATTCTCATATAGCCGTCGCATAAACCAAGCAGCTCTACTGCCTTCTTAACCGGAATCGGATTGACCTCGCAGAACAATGAATTGCAAAGCTCGATTGCCTTTAACTGTAAGTCCAGAGCACCCTTTACATCTCCGTCCAGATACTTCTTAACCAATGTATGGGTATCATTTGGAATAATATTCGACGTTACAGAAATAACACCCTTGCCTCCTAAGGAAAGGATCGGCACGATCTGGTCATCATTACCGGAATACAGATCAATGCATCCGTCTGCCAGGCTCATCAACTTTGCAACCTGTGAGATATTACCGCTTGCTTCCTTGATCGCTACAATGTTCTCCACATTCTTTGCCAGGGTTACGGCTGTCTCCGGCTGAATATTACATCCGGTACGGCTCGGTACATTATACATAATAATCGGCAGCTTTACGGAATTCGCTATTGCCGTATAATGAGCGATCAGTCCTTTCTGGGTTGCTTTGTTGTAATATGGAGTAACTACCAGCAATGCATCTGCGCCATACTTCTCTGCCTCGGTTGACAGATAGATTGCAGTCTCTGTACAGTTGGAACCGGTACCTGCAACGACCGGAATTCTGCCGTTTACATATTCTACACACTTCTTAATGCACTCCAGATGCTCCTCATGTGTCAGAGTAGAAGACTCACCGGTCGTACCACAGATAATAATGGCATCCGTGCCATTCGCAATCTGAAATTCCACCAGTTCCTTCAACTTCTCATAATCTACGCTTCCATCCTCATGGAATGGGGTTACCAATGCTACACCTGCTCCTTCAAAAATCGACATCTTTCTTCCTCCTAACCTTTCCTTTCAGGTTCTACTCTTATACGAACTCGGTCTCCTGTTCCTCCCTGTTTCTTCCGCTATGCCCGAGAACTTTGGTCACGTTGCCCGCGTACCCCGATGAATCCCGCTCCGCGAACCTTTTCTCGCGTAAAAAATAAGGTCGGCATGGAGACCGACCTTGTTATGCTACGTAATGTTGTAGTAATCAAAGTAGCCCTCCATCTTGCGATGACAGTCATACAATTCTTCACTGCATGCCCAGAGTCTTATCTGTAAGGATAATAAGCTCTTCGGCAATCCTCCCTTTCAATCTTCTTCACTCATGCCTTACCATGTCGAAAGATTTACTCATGATTCTTGCGCCTCTACCTGAAATGATTAAATTATTTTATTAACAACCTAACTGTAACACCATATAAATACAGTGTCAATATAATTTTGAATATTTCTGCCGGCTACTTAATCGTCTGCATCTGCGTAACAACATCAGCTACATCCCGAATCTCATCCGGCAGGGTTCTTCCTGTCAGTAAAATCTCCAGTTCACTGTCTTTCGCCAGTTCCAGAAGCTCCATGATCTGCGAAACTTCCACGATTCCACTATCAATCAACCCAAGGCTTTCATCCAAAATCAGAATATCACATTCATTCGTCTGAAGTACCTTTCTCGCATAATGAAATCCATTCATGATATTTGCTTTCTGTTCTTTCTGCTGTTCCGGTGTCAGTTCATCATAACACTTTCCAACGCGTTCAAAGCTCAAAAGCTTAATTTCCGGTTCCAGTCTGGATAACAGATTGTAATCCTCTGTGTCACTCCCTTTCAGAAACTGTACAATAATGACTTCCTTTCCTGCGCCGGCCCTTTTTACCCCATAGCCGATTGCAGCGGATGTCTTGCCAATTCCCGAACCGCAAATCACCTGTATTTTGCTCATTTTTCTCCTCCGAAATCTATAACCAATCCGTTATGGATTCGTTCCCTCACGCAGCATTATAAAAGTGATTCTATCATATTAAGTCCAAAAAATCCACCTATTTATTCCATTCCTTCCATTTCCTGCCGTTTTATTCCAGACACTCCATCTTGCTGACAGATACCTCATAAGCAGTCTTACTGATCACACAATCATTGCCAACCTTCTTCTGATACTCCCGGCTCTGGATCCGACCCCAGATCGCTACATGTTCTCCGACTGCCAGCTTACCGGCAAATCTTGCATTCCGCCCCCAGCAGATACAAGGTATATAATCGGATTTTCCATATGCCCGGTTCACTGCCAGCAGGACATCTGCAATCTCCCGCCCCAGCGGTGTCATACGGTATACAGGCGGTTTACAGATATAGCCGTCCAGGTAGATATGATTTGGCTTGCTTATGTATTCATCATCTTCTATAAATTCAATTTCTCTCACAAACAAGGATAAAATCAACCGGTTTCTGGTATCCTCATGCTTGTTATAAGACCGAAACTGTCCCTTGGCTTCCACTTTCCTCCCGATGCAATTCTCTTCCACATCCATAATCCGGTCTGATACCATTAACGGAATCGTGTCATAGGTATCACTTAGTCTGCTTACCAGCACATCCACCATATAGAAGCCTTCTCCAAATACCTCATGGCTGAACGTAAAATCGGATACGATCTCCCCTGCCACTACCGCCTGATTGTTGCTTAATAATTTCTCTGTCATACTTTTCTCCTTCCTTTACATAACTTTCTCCCAAAGTTTTGCAAATCCACTCGTATCGTGTACTATAATAGTTATTCAAAATGGTAAAAATGTATACCCCTAACCGTGAGACAAATCTCGACCGGTTCTTCCTTTTTCTACGCCTTCATAATCAAATGCCGGTATAAAGCTCTCCGTCGATGTTCCCCCTTCCTGTATAAATGCCTGCTCTATACCAAGCTCTATTGCATAGTCCACCAATCTGTCATATTCCCGCCCGGTCACATGCCGTCCAAGCTTCGGATGCCCATCCACCCGGGCCAGCGGGGTATATTGATTCATAATGCTGATGTATATCTGATTACCATATGTGTGATACACATATTCCAGTATCTCTTTGGCCTGTCTGACTGCCCCCGGCAATAATAAATGTCTGACAATAACGCCCCTTTTCATCATGCCCTGTCCATCAAACACCGGTATACTCTGCTGTCGCACCATCTCCTGCAAAGCTGCCTTTGCCACGGCCGGATAATCCGGTGCATGTGAATATTCGGCTGCCAGTTCTGTATTCATATATTTAAAATCTGTCAGATAGATATCGACAATTCCTTCTAATTTCTGCAGTGTTTCCACCTTCTCATAGCCACTGCAATTATATACAATCGGAACCTGAAGTCCAAGGTTCCTTGCCAGCCGGACCGCCTGTATGATTTCCTCCGTGTAATGTGTCGGTGTGACCAGATTAATATTCGCCGCACCCTTCCCGGCAAGTTCCTGAAAAATCTCTGCCAGACGTTCCACGGTAATCTGCTTTCCTATAGCTGCATCTGCGATCTCAGCATTCTGACAATAAATGCACCGCAGAGGACATCCGGAGAAAAAAACCGTTCCGGACCCTTGAGTTCCGGATATGCATGGTTCCTCCCACATATGAAGTGCCGCTCTGGCAATATAAATTCCTGCATCCACACCGCATACACCGGTCTTACCTGCCTGTCTGTCCGCTCCGCATTCCCTGGGACACAGCCTGCAATCTTTTATTGCTTTGCCATTTCTCTGTCTTTCTTTATCTCTGTTCAATATATGCATCTCCGTTCGGATAAAGATCATAGCCGCCGGTATCACTGCCCACATTCGGTACAAGCTTTACTTTCTGTACCTTTCCGGTACCCGTATCGTATACAATGCACCAGTAGTAATCCCTGTACACCTTCGATTTCGGTATCTGATCAAATTCTGCGAACGCATAATCCATCAGCTGTGCCGGCGGATTACTTAATGTCGAATCATACCGGACATAATCCGTACCGCTTCCGTAATTGATGGTGCCCTGCTGCTTTTCAGCCATCTCCACTGTACTACGTACATAACTCTGTGCAATCTCTCCGGCTGTGTCCACATCCGTCGCCCGTTTCGCCTTTCTGACATATTTAATTAAGGACGGTGCCAATGCGGCTGTCAAAATTGCCATGATCGCAATTATAATAATAATCTCCACCATAGAAAATCCACGGCTATTGCTTTTTCCGCTTTTCTTACTCTTTTTCATATTTATTTTCCGCCTTTCTGCAAAAGGCACCAACGCGTCAGAAAACATGTCGGCTGACTTTCACTTATTTAGTATCATTCATCTCACAATCTTCATATTTGTCGTCGGTTAACAGACAATTTTCCAAGTTTCTCAACAATACTCTTATAATATAGTATTTCAATTCAGATATCAATGTCTATTCTGATTTTAATGCGTTTTTTCATTTTCTTTCTTTTTTGCCTATGTTAAAATATAGGCAAAAAGAAGGGAGTGTTCACTATGTTTCAGTCACTTGAATTAAAACATCCTAAATTTTATCAATATTTTCGTGTTCTGGTTGTTATTTTTGCATCCGTACTCTATGCGTGGAATCTATGTTGTTTTGCCAAAACCGTCGGTCTGCTGCCCGGAGGTTTTTCCGGTGTGTCCCTGTTACTACAGGAGATTGGCTCCCAGTTCTTCCATATAAATGTTCCATTTACCGTATTTAATGTGGCTCTGAACCTGTTTCCGGTATATCTGGGATTCCGATATATTGGAAAGAAATTCACGATTTATTCCATTGTAACGATCGTACTCTCCAGTATCTTCGTCGATATCCTGCCGGTTTATGTCTTTACAAATGACATTCTGCTCGTCAGTGTATTCGGCGGTCTGATCAACGGCTTCGCCATCAGTCTCTGCCTGAATGTCGGAACTACAACCGGTGGTACGGATTTTATCAGCATTTTCCTGTCAGAACAGAAGGGAATCGATGCCTGGAACTATATTCTGGCAGGCAATGTGATCGTCCTCGGTATTGCCGGTCTCCTGTTTGGCTGGAAGATCGCACTTTACTCTATCATTTATCAGTTCTGCAGCACACAGGTCATTCAGCTGCTGTATAAGCGTTATCAGAAGGAGACTCTGTTTATCATATCCGATCATGCGGAGGAAATCTATAAAGCGATCAAAGAAACTACAAACCACGATGCGACCTTGTTTCAAGGCATCGGGTGCTATGAGGAAAAAGAAAAAACCATGCTGTACTCTGTCATTAATTCGGAGGCCAAGCGGGAGCTGATCCCTCTCATCCGGTCTATCGACCCGCATGCCTTTATCAACATTGTGAAGACGCAGGAGCTTCAGGGCCGTTTTCACAACATTCCGAATGATTGACAGTAGTTCAGGAATCCGGTACAGCCGAGCACAATATCCTCATAGGTGTCCTCGAACCGGTTCGTATACCAGGGATCTGCAATGGACTGCCCGTGTCTGCTCTCATCCTCGGAAAAATCCAACAGCAATTTTATCTTGTTATCCACATCCGGTCCGGTAATCCGGATTGTATTCCGGACGTTATTCACATCTGCACAAAGCAGATAATCATAGTATGTATAATCGGAACGCATCACCTGTCTGGCACGCTTTCCGCTGAAATCCGTATACGGCGTATCGCCAATCCCATGTCGCTTCAGGGACTGCCTTGCCGGCGGATAGATTGGATTGCCCCGACCGCCCCAGATCTCTTCTGTGGAGGTCGCAGCGGATGCAATTTCAAATCGGTCTGTCAGGCTATGACGCTCTACCATGTCTTTTAAAATGAACTCTGACATCGGGGAACGGCAAATGTTGCCGTGGCAGATGAATAATATTTTTATCATTGTCTCATTTTCCTTTAGTTTCTTGGCATATCTTG
>HF991327.1 GCA_000431515.1 Clostridium sp. CAG:632
CGTTTCTGGATATATGGAAACAGACATATAATGACAATCAGAGAAGGTAAAACGAAAAGCGGTTATAGTGGGAAAGGAGTAATGAGACATGCATAGACCGACAGGGGAAACAGTATTAATGTACGGATTCACAGATCCGCAGAGAACAAGAGAGATCCAGTATGTACTGGTACAGATGGGAATACGGGTGAAGAACATTCATGATGACCAGCTGGGCCAGACCGTGGGCTATCTGGCAGGTGTGAAGGATATGGAGGAGAATCCGAATCCGGAGCAGTACCCGCCATTAAATGAGGAAGTGATCGTCATGCACAACTTCTCAATCGGAAGACGAATCGACCTGATGCTCAGCAATATCAAGAAGCGTGGGTTAGAGGGCATTCCGTTAAAATGTGTAATGACTTCAACCAATAAGAAATGGACATTCTACGAGCTGGCAAAGGAACTGGAGAAGGAGCATGCAATGCTGATGGAAGGCAAGATGCCGGGCAGTGAGGAAGCCAAAGAGGAAGAGGCCAAAGAAGAGGCGGCTTCCGGTGTGATCAAGGAAGAAGAGTAGGATGTCAGACAGTAAAGTTAAGAGGACAGAAGAAAGGATACCGGATTATGAAACAGGAATTAATCATTGTACTGGATTTTGGTGGACAGTATAATCAGTTAGTTGCCAGGCGAGTAAGAGAGTGCAATGTATATTGTGAGATCTACTCGTACAAAACGGAGCTTGAGAAGCTTCGTGCAATGAATCCAAAGGGAATTATTTTGACCGGCGGCCCAAACAGTTGTTATGAGGAGGGCGCACCGACCTATTCAAAGGAATTATTTGAAATGGGAATCCCGGTACTTGGATTATGCTACGGAGCACAGTTGATGAGCTTTGTTCTGGGTGGCAAGGTAGAGCGTGCAACAGCCAGAGAGTATGGTAAGACCGATGTTCATGTAGATACGAAATCTGCATTGTTCAAGGATGTTACAGAGGATACAACCTGCTGGATGAGCCATTTTGATTATATATCTGAGATGGCACCCGGATTCCGGGCAATCGCAACTACCGATAATTGTCCGGTAGCGGCATGTGAAAATGCAGAGAAGAATTTATACGCAATCCAGTTCCATCCGGAAGTATTGCATACACCGGAAGGATCTAAGATGTTATTCAACTTCGTTCGGAACATCTGCGGATGTGCCGGCGACTGGAGAATGGATACCTTTGTAGAGGATTCAATTCGCTCCATTCGTGAGAAGGTCGGAGACGGAAAGGTGTTACTGGCTCTGTCCGGTGGTGTAGACTCCTCCGTTGCAGCCGGTCTGTTGTCAAAAGCAATCGGTAAGCAGTTGACCTGTGTATTCGTAGATCACGGTCTTCTGCGTAAGGATGAAGGCGATGAGGTGGAAGGTGTATTCGGTCCGGGCGGGCAGTTTGATCTGAATTTCATCCGTGTCAATGCACAGGATCGCTATTATACAAAGCTGGCAGGTGTTACAGAGCCGGAAGCAAAGCGTAAGATCATCGGCGAGGAATTTATCCGCGTATTTGAGGAAGAGGCAAAGAAGATCGGTGCAGTTGATTTCCTGGCACAGGGAACCATTTATCCGGACGTTGTAGAATCCGGCCTTGGCGGAGAATCTGCAGTCATCAAGTCTCATCATAATGTCGGAGGACTTCCGGACTACGTAGATTTTAAGGAAATTATTGAGCCGCTTCGAAACCTGTTTAAGGATGAGGTGCGGAAGGCAGGTTTAGAGCTGGGAATTCCGGAGAAGCTGGTATTCCGTCAGCCATTCCCCGGCCCGGGCCTTGGTATCCGTATCATCGGAGAGGTAACCGCCGATAAGGTAAAGATCGTACAGGATGCAGATGCAATCTACCGTGAAGAGGTAGATAAGGCAGCAGCAGAATATAAAGAGGCGAACGGCAAGGATCCAAGCTGGATGCCGAACCAGTACTTCGCGGCCCTCACCAATATGAGATCGGTCGGTGTCATGGGCGATGAGAGAACCTATGATTATGCAGTCGCATTAAGAGCCGTTAAGACGATTGACTTCATGACGGCGGAAAGTGCCGAAATTCCGTTTGAGGTTCTGCAGACGGTGATGAGCAGAATTATTAATGAAGTAAGAGGAGTTAACCGGGTATTCTATGATCTGACGAGTAAACCGCCTGGTACGATAGAGTTTGAATAAGAGATAAGAAATAGTATAAATGGAAAAATAGAGAT
>HF991328.1:0-4745 GCA_000431515.1 Clostridium sp. CAG:632
GCGGTTCAGACCGGAGACAATACAGTTCCGGTGACTGCCGGTATAGCAACCGGAATCAGTATTCTTATTTTGATTCTGGATGTTCGGTTGAAGAATCATGGAAAACAGTCGTAGAAGCTGTCTGTTCCGCAAACTTTTTCAGAATAGGAATGATTACGGTTTCTAACTGATCTTCCGGAATTTTCTGACATAGGATATTAATCTCACGGTAGGAATCCTTGAGTGAATATTCACGGTCAAAGAAGGTAGAAAGTGATATGCCAAAGTAATCGCAAATACGAACCAGAATATCATAAGGGACACCCTGTTTTTCTCTGCGGACATCTGCGAAATATCCTTTATTCAGATGTAATTCCTCACATAAATGGGAGGCAGAGATATCGGAGGCATCGATTAATTCAAAGATGCGTTCCCGAATGTAATTTTCGTTCATAGTTTCAACTCCTTTATAAATAAGTATAAACGATTGAAAATATAACGATACGGAAAATATCCGAAAATAAGACAGTATAAATGAACGGAAAATAGGATAAAATCCGAAATAGGAGCAAGACATATAAATAAAACATATAAAATTAGTCAAAACTAACCAAAGGGATGGATTTTTGAAATCTAATCTGTTAAAATGCAGATGAATCATATTATGCCATGGCATGTGAAGCTACAGGGGCATATTAAGTATGTCGGAAAGGGTTAAAAGGTATAAATTATGTACTTAAATATTGCAAAGGGATTATTGATTCCGTTTTTAGGAACTTCGTTAGGAGCATTGTGTGTGTTGTTTATGAAAAGGGAAATGAATGATCAGGTTCGGAAGGCGCTGACAGGATTTGCTGCTGGTGTTATGGTGGCGGCCTCTGTCTGGAGTCTGATCATTCCGTCAATCAATCAGTCAGAAGCTATGGGAAAAATGGCATTTGTTCCAGCAGCAGTTGGATTCTGGCTAGGTATTTTGTTCCTGTTATTTCTGGATACAGTTACGCCACATCTGCATATGAATAGTGATGAACCGGAAGGACCTAAGAGTAATCTGAAGAATACAACCAAGCTGGTTTTGGCGGTGACCATTCACAATATTCCGGAAGGAATGGCTGTTGGTGTGGTTTATGCCGGATTGTTAGCCGAACAGTCAGAGATTACAATGCTTGGGGCATTGGCATTGTCACTTGGAATTGCGATTCAGAATTTCCCGGAAGGAGCGATTGTGTCTATGCCATTGCGAAGCCAGGGAATGAGCCGGAGAAAAGCGTGCTTATATGGGATAGCATCCGGAGCGGTAGAACCGGTTGCTGCATTGATCACAATCTTGTTGTCATCTATCTTGGTGCCGGTATTGCCATATTTCTTAAGCTTTGCAGCCGGAGCAATGTTATATGTTGTGGTTGAAGAACTGATACCGGAAATGGCAGAAGGAAAGCATTCCAATATTGGAACACTGATGTTTGCAGCGGGGTTCTCAATTATGATGATTCTGGATGTGACACTTGGTTAATGGAAATAGCTTAAAATAACTCCGAATAACTCCGAATAACTCCGAATATGCAAAAATCGGTTGAAAATATAGAAAAGAACCGATACAATGATATTATGTATAGTTTTACATATTCGGAGTTATAGGTGAGGTGACGGAATGAAACGGAATTCAATGATGCAGCTATGGCTGTCACTGGTATTGTTGACAGTGATATTGGTCGTATCAGTACTGTTTTATATTGACAATCTGAATGAGAATTTTGAACGGGAGGTCTTTCGGACGCTGGAGGAGGTGTCTTCACAGGAGGCGATGGCGATTGAAACCGAGATTCAGCGGAAGCAGGATATGCTCTCGGATCTGTCGCATGTTATGGAAATCGATATAGATGCAGAACCGGATGCTATATTGAAAAGTGTACATACACAATTGCAGCCAATTGTAGAAGAGAATGGATTACGCGGTATGGGAGTCGCCTTGGAAGATGGGAGGGCATATTCAACCAGAGGCGAGATCACGGATATAAAGGATCAGGAATTTTATCAGAGGGCATGGAACGGAGAAAGTGTATTATCCGGAAGAATTACATTGAATCGGGTGGCGAAGGACTATGTGAATGTATATGCAACACCGATTCATGATGAGAAAACCGGTGAGGTGATCGGCGTTCTTTATGCAACGTATAATACGAGAAATTTCAGATCTACGATGGAGACTCCATCCTTTCACGGCGAAGGATACTCCTATATGGTAGATGCGAAGGGAGATACCGTAGTGGATTCTTCGCACGCAACTTCTTTCCAGAATATGGAAAATATTTTTACTTCTATTGAAGAAGCGGATGGAAAGAATGCAACGATGGCAAATGAACTGCGTCAGCTGATGGAACAACGAGAGGCAGGAAGGATTGTGTTCCGAAATAAAGTAGACAAGTATCTGTACTGCTATCCGTTATCTGTCAATAACTGGTATCTGCTGACGGTTGTTCCGGTGAGTGTGGTAGATACCCAGATTAATGTTGTGGTACGGAATACGATCATTCTGGTCGTGGTGCTGGCGGGTATCTTTATTGCTATGATCCTGCTGCTTGTGAATCAGTACAGAAAGAAGCAGGCAGAGTTAAAGACCCTGGCATATGTAGATCCGGTAACCGGTGGTGATACGTTTGCAAAATTCCAGATGGACTATGAAGAGACAGTCAGTGGCTGCCCCAATGTGTCATTTGCGCTACTATCGTTGGACCTGAACCGGTTCAAGATGATCAACGATATGTACGGAAGTGAAGAAGGGGATCGGATCCTTCAGAACATGGATCGGATCTGGAAGGAAATCTTCCGGGAGCATGAGTATTGCGGACACAGAATGGCAGATCGTTTTGCAGTTCTTCTGACCTATCAGAGCAGGGAGGAACTGGAGCTCCGGATTCGGGATTATCGGAAGCTGCTCCGCGAAACAACGAAGAATCGATATAATCTGAGCCTGAGAATCGGAGTTTATCTGCTGCAGGGAACAAAGGAGTCATTCTCAACAGCATATAGCCGCTCTATGATGGCATTTGCCGCAGCAAAGGATTCCGAGAAGCATTTTTACGCATTCTATAATGAAGAAATGGAAGAACAGCTTATTTGGGAAAAGCTGGTAGAGGATGATTTTGATACCGCATTGAAAAATAAGGAATTTGTGGTGTTCTATCAGGCCAAAATAAATTCAGAAACACAGCAGATCACAGGTGCAGAAGCACTGGTGCGCTGGATTCGTCCGGACGGAACAATTATTCCGCCGGGAAGATTTATACCGGTGTTGGAGAATAATGATTCTATTGTAGAGCTGGACCGTTATATGTTCCGTGAGGTATGTCTCCAGCAGAAGCAGTGGCTGGATGAGGGGAAGTCAATTGTTCCGGTATCTGTCAACCTTTCCAGAGTACAACTGGCTGATCGGAATCTGGTTGATTATTATCAGAGGATTCTGGATGAGACCGGATTACCGCCGGAATATATCGGACTGGAGTTTACAGAGAGTGCAATGTTTAATAATGAAGAGATTCTGAGAGATACGGTAGATCGTCTTCATGATATGGGAATGAAGGTTTTGATCGATGACTTTGGCGTGGGATATTCTTCCATGATGTCATTAAAGGTCATTCCGGTCGATATATTGAAGGTGGATAAGAGCTTTATTGACAGCATCGGAGATGAACGTGGTGATAAGATCGTCATCAGTATTATCGAGTTCGCAACTTCTCTTGGTATGAGTGTTACGGCTGAGGGTGTGGAGAACGATGAACAGTATCAGTTCCTGCAGGCGCATCGTTGTGATGATATTCAGGGATACTATTTCTCAAGACCGGTTCCGGCAGATGAATACGAGAAACGGTTTCTGAACCGCCGGGCAATCGGATAAGGAACAGACTGAAAAGAGTGGAAAAATCTGTCCATACATGATATAACATTGTAAGACTGACAAAATTAGGAGGCTGTTATGGCACAGGAGTACCAAAAAGAAATTGAAAAACGAAGAACATTTGCGATTATATCACACCCGGATGCAGGTAAGACAACATTAACCGAGAAATTCCTGCTTTATGGTGGGGCAATCAATACAGCCGGTTCGGTAAAGGGAAAGGCAAATTCCAAATATGCGGTTTCTGACTGGATGGGCATTGAGAAGGAAAGAGGTATTTCGGTTACCTCGTCTGTATTACAGTTTAATTATGATGGATATTGTATTAATATTCTGGATACTCCGGGACATCAGGATTTCTCGGAGGACACTTATCGTACCCTGATGGCAGCGGATTCTGCGGTAATGGTAATTGATGCATCAAAGGGTGTTGAGGCGCAGACCATTAAGCTGTTTAAGGTATGTGTTATGCGTCATATTCCAATCTTTACATTCATTAACAAGATGGATCTGGAGGCAAGAGATTCCTTTGAACTGTTAGATGATATTGAGACAGTTCTGGGTATCAGGACCTGTCCGATCAACTGGCCGATCGGAGCCGGTAAGCGGTTCAAGGGCGTATATGACCGAGAGACGAAGCAGGTATCTATGTTCCGGGCAGTATCTGTGGGTGGTGCAAAGTCTGCGGCAGAGACCGATTATGACCTGAATGATCCTGCACTGAAGGAAGCTGTTGGCGATGAGTTATATCAGCAGTTGCTGGATGAAGTAGAACTGCTGGATGGAGCCAGTGATACCTTTGATCAGGAGCTGGTAGATCAGGGAAAGCTGTCTCCGGTATTTTTCGGATCAGCACTTACGACCTTCGGTA
>HF991328.1:4801-9610 GCA_000431515.1 Clostridium sp. CAG:632
GACGAAGTCACCGCTTCCGAGAATGTCAAATGAAGGTCTGATCGATCCGATCGAGGCACCATTCTCCGGATTTATATTTAAGATTCAGGCAAATATGAATAAAGCACATCATGACCGGATCGCATTTATGCGGATCTGTTCCGGTAAGTTCGATGCAGGCAAGGATGTCTATCATGTGCAGAGTGGTCGAAAGCTGAAGCTGTCACAGCCACAGCAGATCATGGCACAGGATCGGAAGGTAATTGAGGAAGCATATGCGGGTGATGTAATCGGTATTTTTGATCCGGGTATTTTCTCAATCGGTGATACGATCTGCACACCGGGAAAGAAGTTCGAATATGAGGGAATCCCGACCTTCGCACCGGAGCATTTCTGCCGGCTGGTATCCCTGGATTCCATGAAACGGAAGCAGTTCATGAAGGGTGTTACCCAGATCGCACAGGAGGGTGCGATTCAGATATTTAAGGATTATTCTTTGGACATGTCAGAGATTATCGTCGGTGTTGTCGGTGTTCTGCAGTTCGATGTGCTGAAGTATCGTCTGGAGAATGAGTATAACTGTGAGGTGCGTCTGGAGCCACTGCCATATAATTATATCCGTTGGGTAAAGAACCCGGCTACAGATCTGAATAAATTAAAACGGATCAGTGACTGCAAGAAGGTAAAGGATATGAAGGATAATCCGTTGCTTCTGTTTGCCAATGAGTGGTCTATCCGAATCGTGCTGGAGAATAATGAAGGACTGGAGCTGGAGGATTTCAAGAAGAACTGATTTTACGTGAATATTACAGAATCGTAAGAAGTTTGTAAATTGTTATGTATATAGAAATCAAGTATAATAAAGTAGCGGAGTACAATTACTTCCGGTTTGTAAGAAAGGGGAGTTGTGTATGCAGATAGGAACTGTGGTCATTATATGGCTGGCACTTGTATTATTGTTTGTTATTATAGAGATCATGACTCTGGGGCTGACCAGTATCTGGTTTGCGGCAGGAGCATTGGTATCGGCACTGGCAGCAATGTTCGGCGCACCGGTCTGGTTGCAGGTGATACTGTTTATTGTAGTATCGGCGGTTTTATTGGCATGTACCAGAAAGTTTGCAGTGAAACATCTGAATAACCGGTTGGAGAAGACGAATGCAGAGAGTCTGGTAGGAAAGCAGTCGATTGTGATTGAGACGATTGATAATGTGGCACCAAGTGGAAAAATCCGAATCGGTGATGTGGAATGGACTGCCAGAAGTGTAACAGACGGAATCGTGATTCCGAAGGATCAGAAGGTTGTAATCCGGGAGATTTCCGGTGTGAAATGTATGGTTGAGCCTGTTGACGGGACCTCGACAGAGACAGCAGCAGAGGAGACCAGATAATGTATGGAGTGATTGCCGGAAGGGCAGTTCATTATAATGAATAAGAATGATGGAGGTATTTCAATGGGAATTATTGGAACAGCTGCAGCAGGAGCAGCATTAGCAAGCGGTATGATTGGATTTACGATTTTTATTGTTGTAATTCTGATTATCATTGCAGTATCCTGCATTAAGATCGTACCACAGGCATATGCGTATGTTGTAGAGCGACTGGGAACCTATCGTGGAACATGGTCCGTAGGTCTTCATTTTAAGGCACCGTTTATTGATAAGGTGGCAAAGCGTGTGACCTTAAAGGAGCAGGTAGTTGACTTCGCACCACAGCCGGTTATCACAAAGGATAATGTAACGATGCGGATCGATACGGTTGTATTCTTCCAGATTACAGATCCTAAGCTGTTCTGCTATGGTGTTGAGAATCCGATCATGGCAATCGAGAACCTGACAGCTACCACACTTCGTAACATCATCGGTGATCTGGAGTTAGACCAGACACTGACATCCAGAGAGACCATTAATACCAAGATGCGAGCAACCCTGGATGAGGCAACCGACCCATGGGGCATCAAGGTTAACCGTGTCGAGCTTAAGAATATTATTCCACCGGCAGCCATTCAGGATGCCATGGAGAAGCAGATGAAGGCAGAGCGTGAGCGTCGTGAGCAGATTCTGATCGCAGAAGGTGAGAAGAAGTCTGCAATCCTTCGTGCAGAAGGTCAGAAGGAGTCATTGATCCTTCAGGCAGAGGCTGATAAGCAGGCAGCAATCCTTCGTGCAGAGGCAAAGAAGGAGGCTACAATCCGTGAGGCAGAAGGTCAGGCACAGGCCATCGAAGCAGTGCAGAAGGCGAATGCAGCCGGACTTGCTTATTTGAACGAGGCAAATCCAAGCGATGCAGTTATTCAGATCAAGAGTCTGGAGGCTTTTGCAAAGGCAGCAGACGGTCAGGCAACAAAGATCATTATCCCTTCTGAGATTCAGGGATTGGCAGGTCTGGCAAAATCTGTAGTAGAAGTAGCAGCAGAGAAATAGAAAGAACATGGCAGAGGCGTAGCAGCTTTCGGGTTGCTACGCTTTTTGTGTTATTTCGGAGCAACTGCCGGGATTATAGTTGAGTATGGAAAAACAGACTCTGACATGATAAAATATCTGTATATGACGAGAATGATGTTCAGGAGGCAGATTATGATTCAGAAGATAACATTAATTGGACTGGGGGCGATGGGGTCGTTCTTTGCACCGAGATTGCAGGCCTGCTATGGAGATGATTTCCGGGTGCTTGCAAACGGAGACCGGAAGAAACGACTAGAGACCGAGGGTATCTGGGTAAATGACAGACAGTATTTCTTTCCGATAATTGATTCTGAGAATCGGGAGCCATCGGATCTGATCATTATAGCAACGAAGGATACCGGACTTAATCAGGCATTGGAGGATATCCGAAATCAGGTGGGTGCGCATACCATTATCATGGCGGTGCTGAATGGAGTAGAATCGGAGGAGAAGGCTGCCGCAATCTATGGATGGGAGCATGTGATCTATTCCCTGATGCGGATGTCAGTAGTGATGCAGGATCATAAGACACATTATGATCCGGAGGGAGGCAAGGTGCATTTCGGTGATAAAGAGGGGCATGGCAGTGGGGATAGCTTTGTACCATCCGAGCGGGTTGCAATGGTGGCCGAAGTGTTTAAAAAAGCAGGTATTCCATATCAGGTAGAAGAGGATGTATTATTCTCTATGTGGTGGAAATTCATGGCAAATGTAGGAGAGAACCTGACCTGCGCGTTGTTAAGTCTGCCGTTTGGTGCATTCCGTTACAGTGAGGATGCGAACTGGATCCGGCATGCAGCCATGGGAGAGGTCGCAGCGATTGCAAATGCGAAGGGAATCATGCTGGGTGAAAAGGAAATGAAGGCGCAGGATTATGTAATGACGCATGTAGGACCGCATAATAAGCCGTCTACACTGCAGGATCTGGAGAACCACAGGAAAACAGAGATAGAAATGTTCTCCGGCATGGTATGCCGTATGGGTAAGGAATTAGGCATTCCGACTCCGGTAAATGAAGTGTTCTACCATGGTATCCGGGCATTGGAGAATAAATATTTGAAATATGATGAATGGAAACTGATTCAGGAGGATCTGCACTGATGAGCCAGGAGATAAGAACCGGGAAGAAAAGGAAGACCGGGGATGAAATGCATAAAAGTGAAGTGCACAGAAACGGAACCGCTACCGGCGGCTGCCCGTATGTAAAGAAGTGTGGCGGCTGCAATATGCTGGATGGAGATTATGTCGGTCATTTAAAGCTGAAACAGAAGCTGGTCGAGGGGTATCTGCAGGGAATCTGTAAGGTCATGCCGATCACCGGAATGCAGGCTCCGTATCATTATCGGAATAAGGTGCATGCAGTCTATGCAAATACCAAACAGGGTGTTGTTTCCGGTGTGTATCAGGAAGGGACACACCGGGTAGTGCCGGTGGAGGAGTGCCGGATCGAGGACCGGAAAGCAGATCAGATCATTCAGGATATTCGTGGACTGTTAAAATCATTCCGTATGAAGGCTTATGATGAGGATCGGGGCTTCGGGTTCCTGCGGCATGTGCTGATCCGTCGTGGATTCCATAGTGGAGAAATCATGGTTGTGCTGGTGACCGGCACACCGGTATTTCCATCCAAGAATAATTTCATAAAAGCATTACGGAAGCTGCATCCGGAGATTACAACGATTATTCAGAATATTAATGACCGGAAAACGAGTATGGTACTCGGAGAACGTGAGATTCTGCTATATGGAAAGGGCTATATCGAGGATCAGCTGTGCGGGAAGACATTTCGTATTTCGGCAAAGTCGTTTTATCAGGTAAATCCGGTGCAGACAGAGTTTCTATACGGAAAGGCTGTGGAGCTGGCCGGTCTGACCGGAAAGGAACGGGTCATAGATGCGTATTGCGGAATCGGAACGATCGGACTCATTGCGAGTGACGGAGCAGCAGAGACACTGGGAATCGAACTGAATCCGGATGCTGTCCGGGATGCCATCCGCAATGCAAAGGTAAACGGTGTGAAAAACATCCGGTTCTATCAGGCAGATGCCGGAGCCTATATGGTTCAGATGGCAGAGCAGGGGGAGCATGCAGACGTGGTATTCATGGATCCTCCGCGGGCCGGTAGTGATGAGGCATTTCTGTCTTCTGTCGTGAAGCTGGCACCGGAACGGATCGTGTACATTTCCTGCAATCCGGAAACTCTGACACGGGATCTGAAATATCTGGTGAAACAGGGGTATGTGGCCGGAGAGGCATGGCCGTATGACATGTTCCCGTGGACGGGGCATGTGGAGACGGTAGTTCTTTTGTCCCAACTGAAACAAAAGCCGGATGATTATATTAATGTCACGATTGAACTTGATGATATGGATATAACATCTGCAGA
>HF991329.1 GCA_000431515.1 Clostridium sp. CAG:632
TGAATCACCATCAAAAACGATAGATAATCAACTATTATCCTTCAAAAAACATCAGATCTTATTGCTAAAATGGCTTAGGATTATATTTTAAAATTTTTTCTAGGATGTTTTGTTGCTAATATATCTCTTTGTTTGGCTACCGTGACATGAGTATATATTTCTGTAATATTAATAGAACTATGTCCCAGCATTTCCTGAATATATCGAATATCAACATCTGCTTCAAGGAGACTGGTTGCAAAGGTATGGCGGAACATATGAGGTGTGATATGCATATCAATTGTAGAAAGCGTGCAGTATTTATTTAATATTCTTCGTATAGTCTGATCAGATAAGGGGCTACCGTTTTGATTAATAAAGAAATTATGATTATTATGGATTTTGTTGTTAAATTCTGCTCTATAGGCTTGGAGAATATTAATGACAGCATCATTTCCAATTTGAAGGCGACGTTCCTTACTGCCTTTGCCGTGTATGAGAATGGTGCCATCATATAGGTTGATATCGTTGATTTGGAGTGCACAAAGCTCAGATATACGCATACCTGTTGAAAAGAGTAACTCAATAACAGCTGCATCACGTAATGCATTTTGACGTTGATATGGAGTTGGAGCATTTTTCCATTGTGCATAGATTGTAGATAGGAGAATTTCTAATGTGTTTAGTGGAATTGTTTTAGGTAATTTTAGGGGCTCGCGGAAATGTATTTGTAATCGATTAAAAGGATTTGTGCTAATAAGCTCCCTGTATTCTAGAAAATGAAAAAAAGCTTTGAGAGTAGCAATTTTTCGTTTGACTGTTTTGGGCTGATACTGGTTGTGTAAAGAAGCAATATAGTTCTCTAAAATATAGGAATTAATTTCGGAAATAACTTCAGTATCTGCCTGATCAGCAAATTGCTGAAGATCGATCCGATAAGCTTTCAGAGTCTTGGCATCTAGGCGTTTTTGGTTTTCACAGTAAGATAGATAGGTTTGGATAAGTGAGTGTAAATGATACATAATAAAATCTCCTTTGTTTGATAGTAGGTATATGATACATGATAAATAATTATTTATCCGAAAGGAAAAGAATTGCGGGAATCCCTGTTCTTATTTTCTCCCCTATATGTTACAATACCCCTACAGACTTAAAATACAAGGAGTACATATAAATGAGTATACAGTATGAGAAAGAAACTGGCATATTCCATTTGACCACGGCGCATTCTTCCTATCAGATGCAGGTAGATTCCTATGGACATTTGCTGCATTTATATTATGGGAAGCGGACAGTGCAGAGTGCCGGTCATGTTTTGACATATTATGATCGGGGATTTTGCGGTAATCCGGGAGAGGCAGGCATGGATCGCACCTATTCGTTGGATGTGTTACCACAGGAGTTCCCGACCAGAGGAACCGGAGATTATCGTGCAACAGCATTGGCATTGGAGGATACGGATGGAACGGATGGATGTGATTTCCATTATCAGTCCCATAGAATCTACAATGGGAAATATGCATTGCGGGGGCTGCCGCATGTATATGCGAATGAGCAGGAGGCACAGACATTGGAGATCGTTCTGACAGATACGGTCTTACAGGTGCAGGTGACACTGCTTTATGCGGTGCTTCCGGAGGTGGACTGTATTACGAGAAGTGTAGTGGTTCAGAATCTTGGAGAGCGGCAGGTTGTTGTAACCGGAGCGGCATCTGCCTGTCTGGATTT
>HF991330.1:0-27762 GCA_000431515.1 Clostridium sp. CAG:632
GGAAGCAAGACGGAAGGCTGAGGAAGAAGCGCGGAAGAAGGCAGAAGAGGAAGAAGCACGTCGAAAAGCATATGAAGAAGCACGGAAAAAGGCAGAAGCAGAGGAACGGATCAGAGTAGAAGCAGAGATCAAGAGACGTGCAGAAGCTCGAAAGAAAGCTGAAGAAGAGGCTCGGAAGAGAGCAGAAGAAGCAAGACAGCGTGAATTAGAGGAACGACAGAGAAGACTAAAGGCCGAAGAAGATAGACGGCGAGAGGAAGCTCGGAGAAGAGCTGAGGAAGAAGCAAGAAAGAAGGCGGAAGAGGATGCTCGGAAGAAAGCTGAAGAAGAAGCTCGGAAGAAAGCTGAGGAAGATGCTCGTCGCAGGGCTGAAGAAGAGGCTCGAAAGAAAGCTGAAGAAGAGGCTCGAAAACAGGCTGAAGAAGAAGCCCGTAAGCAGGCAGAAGAGGAAGCAAGACAGAAAGCGGAGGCTGAAGCGCGTGAAAAGGCTGAGCAGGAAGCTCGGAAGAAGGCTGAAGAAGAGGCTCGAAAGAAAGCTGAAGAAGAGGCTAAAGCTGAGGAAGCAAGGCGTGCGAGGGCTGAAGAAGAAGCTGTAAAAGCTGCACAGGAACAGTTAAGACAACAGGCTATGGAAGAGGAATCCGCCAGAATGGAAGAATTTGCAAAGAGTCGTTCGGCAGGATTACCAAAGGGTGCGGAAGAATTTCTTGGCAAGTATATGTCTGTTGATTCTATTAGTAGTCAGATGAAGAAGGCAATTATTTCTATTGACGAAAACAGAGATGAACCGAAAAATCTGGTAATTTTATGTAAGCATGGATTCGGAACTACAAATATCGGGGTTGATTTTGCGAAGAGTTTCTATGCAATGGGTGTATGTAAGAACAGTACGGTTGCAGTAATTAAAGCAGCAGCTTTTAATAAGGTAAATCTGGGTGATGCTGTTTCAAAATTGCAGGGCGGTTGTCTGGTAATTGAAAATGCGGGAAATGTCAGACCGGATAAGGTGGCAGAACTGGCTGATGTGATTGCAGATCCAAAGAATGATATTGCTGTCATATTAACAGGAGAAATTGATTCGCTATCAAGGCTGTTCTCGGCCAATGAAAAGATTGTGCCATACTTTAAGCATTTGATTCAGATGCATCGTATTGACAATGGTGCTGTGTTTGAAATCGCACAAAACTATATTAAACAATTGGGTTATGAAGCAGATGGAAGGGCATTGTCAAAATTGAAGAATTTAATGCTGGGTGTAGAAGATGGTAATCTGGACCGGGTATTAAAAATGATCAATGAGGCAGTAGGAAGAGCAGAAGAAAGAACCATTCAGGGATTGGGAAGTTCAGATGCGTCCGATAAAAAAGTGTTGCTGGAATCAGATTTCTAAATGTAGGAAATGGAGGGTTGTCTGGGCATTCAATTACATTGGTGTCCGGAATAACCCTTCTTTTATGTTCGGACAAATCCGGCATATAATTAAGAAAGATAGACATCAACGGAAAGAAAGAGGAAAAACAATGTTTGATATGGATATAGGAATAGATCTCGGAACTGCAAATGTACTGGTGTTTGTAAAGGGAATGGGCGTAGTGATCAATCAGCCATCGGTGGTTGCGTTTGAAAAGGGAACCAAAAAGCTCGTTGCAATCGGGACAAAAGCAAAGAAAATGATTGGACGTGTTCCGGAAAATATTGAGGTGATCAGACCGTTAAAACAAGGAGTTATATCTGATTACACTGTAACTGAAAAAATGCTGAAAGCATTTATTAAACAGGCAATGAGTAAAAAGTCAACGTTTCGAAGACCTAAAATATGCATCTGTGTGCCGAGTGGAGTTACAGAAGTAGAACGCAGAGCAGTAGAGGATGCGGCATATCGTACAGGTGCGCGTGCTGTTCTTATTATGGAAGAACCGGTAGCGGCAGCCATCGGTGCCGATATTGATATTACACAGCCATGCGGAAATATGGTGATTGATATCGGAGGCGGTACTACAGATATTGCAATTATTTCATTGGGAGGACTGGTTGTAAATCGTTCTCTGAAAGTGGCCGGAGATGATTATAATGAAGCAATGATCAAATATATCCGGAGAAAGTATAATCTGCTGATCGGAGAACCGACTGCGGAGGAAATCAAGGTGGAAATCGGAAGTGTATTCCCGCGTGCAGCCGATGATTATATGGAAGTGAAGGGACGGAACCTTGTAAACGGACTTCCGGACCGTGTGCAGGTATCAGCGAATGAGACGATTGAAGCATTCAGTGAGGTGACGGCGCAGATTATAAATGCAGTACTGGGCGTGCTGGAGACCTGCCCGCCGGAGCTGGCAGCCGATATTTCCCAGCGTGGCATCATTCTATCCGGCGGTGGCAGTCTGATATATGGAATGGAACAGTTAATTGAGGCAAAAACCGGCATACATGCGATGGTAGTCGATCAGGCACTGGAAGCAGTTGCGCTGGGAGCCGGTAAATCCGTAGAATTTATACATAAATTGCAGAAATAGAGAAAATGAGTGAACAGAAATTTTTACCAATCACATATGAAGAAATGCAGAAACGCGGCTGGAAACAGGTGGATTTTGTGTATATTTCAGGAGATGCCTATGTGGACCATCCTTCGTTCGGACATGCAATTATCACCAGATGCCTGGAAGCGCATGGCTACAAAATAGGAATCATAGCGCAGCCGGACTGGAAAAAAGAAGAAAGTATCCAGATATTTGGAAAGCCGCGATTGGGATTTATGATTTCGGCAGGAAACATGGATTCCATGGTAAATCATTATTCCGTATCAAAAAAACGAAGAAATCAGGATGCGTATACGCCGGGTGGTGTTATGGGAAAAAGACCGGATTATGCGACAATCGTATATGGAAATCTGGTGCGGAGAGTATATCATGATGTACCGATCATTATCGGAGGCATTGAAGCAAGTCTGCGTCGACTGGCACATTATGATTACTGGTCTAATACGGTCAGGCGGTCTGTGCTGCTCGATTCGCAGGCAGATATTCTGATCTATGGTATGGGAGAACGGTCTGTGATCGAAGTTGCGGATGCATTGGATAGCGGAATTGATGTAAAGGATATTTCGTTTGTGAATGGTACGGTCTATAAGACGAAAAGCCTGGAATCCGTGTATGATTATCAGACTCTTCCGGAATATGATGTGATCAAGACGGATAAACGGGCTTATGCACAGAGCTTTTATACGCAGTATTGCAATACGGATCCGTTTTCCGGTAAACGGCTGGTAGAACCATACGGAAAGAAGCAGTTTGTGATACAGAATCCACCGTCCAAACCGTTGTCACAGATGGAAATGGACCGGGTATATTCATATAATTATATGAGAACCTATCATCCGAGTTATGAAAAAGATGGAGGTGTTCCGGCGATTCAGGAGATTAAATTCAGCCTGACAAGCAACCGGGGATGTTTTGGCGGATGCAGTTTCTGTGCCTTGACGTTCCATCAGGGAAGAATTATCCAGACAAGAAGTCATGAGTCTATTCTGGCAGAAGCGGAGAAGATTATATGGGATAAAGATTTTAAAGGATATATCCATGATGTGGGAGGTCCGACGGCGAATTTCAGGCATCCGGCATGTAAAAAGCAGCTGGTTCATGGAGCATGTCCGAATAAGCAATGCCTGTTTCCAAAGCCTTGTCAGAATTTGGTGGTAGATCACAAGGATTATTTGGAATTGCTTCGCAAGTTACGGGAGCTTCCGAATGTGAAAAAAGTATTTGTTCGTTCCGGTATCCGGTTTGATTATGTAATGGCGGATTCAGATGACCGTTTTTTGAGAGAACTGTGTCAGTATCATGTCAGCGGACAGCTGAAGGTCGCACCGGAGCATGTGGCGGATGCGGTCCTTCAGAAAATGGGCAAACCTGAAAATCAGGTGTATCGGAGTTTCGTGGAAAAATATCAGGAAATCAACCGAAAACTTGGAAAAGAGCAGTATCTGGTACCGTATCTGATGTCGTCTCATCCGGGTTCCACGCTGAAAGAGGCTGTAACATTGGCGGAATATTTGCGGGATCTTGGTTATATGCCGGAACAGGTGCAGGATTTCTATCCGACGCCGTCCACAATTTCTACCTGTATGTATTATACAGGCCTGGATCCAAGAACGATGGAACCGGTATATGTGCCGACCAATCCGCATGAAAAAGCTATGCAGCGTGCATTGATCCAATACCGGAAACCACAGAATTATGAACTGGTGAAAGAGGCACTGATCAAGGCCGGCCGGACAGATCTGATAGGATTTGATAAAAAATGTCTGATACGTCCAAGAAAGTCGGGAGACGGAGAGAAGGGCGGCTATTCCGGCGGAGACAGGAAAAATAGCAACCGGAACCGGGTGAACAATAATAGCATGCAGGCAGAAAAGCAAAACGCAAGAACCGGAAAAAACGGGAAAAAGAAAACAATTCGAAATGTTCATAAAAAGAATATAAAATAAAGATCGAGACAGGAAATACCAGGTCAGTTCCTGTTGCAAAAAACGTTGAAATATGCTAAGATGCACATAGCTTATGTGCAGGCTTATTGCATATAAACCATGCAGATATGCATGAAAAAGAATAATGGAGGATGATTGTATTATGTCAAAGAAAGTTGTTTTAGCAGGCGCATGCCGTACAGCAATCGGAACCATGGGCGGTCAGTTAAGCACAGTACCGGCAGTTGAACTGGGTTCTATTGTTATTAAGGAAGCATTAAATCGTGCAGGAGTAGCACCAGAGCAGGTTGATCAGGTATATATGGGCTGTGTTATTCAGGCCGGTCAGGGCCAGAATGTAGCTCGTCAGGCATCTATCAAGGCAGGTCTGCCAATCGAAGTTCCAGCAGTTACTATCAATGTTGTATGTGGTTCAGGTCTGAACTGTGTAAATATGGCAGCACAGATGATCATGGCAGGAGATGCTGACATCGTTGTTGCAGGTGGTATGGAGAACATGTCTATGGCTCCTTACGCATTGAAGCAGGCTCGTTTCGGTTACAGAATGGGTAACAATACTGTTGTTGATACGATGGTAAACGATGCATTATGGGATGCATTTAATAACTATCACATGGGTATTACTGCAGAGAACGTAGCAGAGAAGTATGGTATTACAAGAGAAGAACTTGACAAGTTTGCAGCATGGAGCCAGCAGAAATGCGAGGCAGCTATGAAAGCTGGTAAGTTCAAGGATGAAATCGTTCCTGTAGAAGTTAAGAAGAAGAAGGAAACAGTTGTTGTAGATACAGATGAGGGTCCACGTCCGGGTACAACAGCTGAAGGTATTGCAAAGCTTCGTCCTGCATTTAAGCCGGATGGTATTGTAACAGCAGCAAACTCATCAGGTATCAATGATGGTGCTGCAGCTATCGTAGTTATGAGCGAAGAGAAGGCTAAGGAATTAGGCGTAACTCCTATGGCTACATTCGTAGCCGGTGCATTAGGCGGAGTTGATCCGGCTATCATGGGCATTGGTCCTGTTGCAGCTACCAACAAGGTAATGGCTAAGACCGGTATGAAGATTGATGATTTTGATCTGATCGAGGCAAATGAGGCATTCGCTGCACAGTCAATCGCAGTTCAGAAGGACTTAGGCTTCAAGGATGAAGTTCTGAATGTAAATGGTGGCGCAATCGCACTTGGCCATCCGGTAGGAGCTTCCGGATGCCGTATTCTGGTTACACTGTTACATGAGATGCAGAAGAGAGATGCCAAGACTGGTCTGGCTACTTTATGTATCGGCGGTGGTATGGGTTGTGCAACCATCGTAAAGCGTGATTAATCCAACTGGAAATACAGAAAAAGGAGAAAACGTAGATGGAATTCATAACATATGAGCAGGAAGGACAGGTTGGTATTGTTACCATCAATCGTCCAAAAGCATTAAACGCATTAAACAGTCAGGTGCTGGAAGAAATCGAAGCTGCATTCAAGGCAATCGATCTCGATGCTGTACGTGCAGTGATCTTGACCGGTGCTGGCGAGAAGTCTTTCGTAGCAGGTGCAGATATCGGTGAGATGTCTACGCTGACAAAGGCAGAGGGAGAAGCTTTCGGAAAGAAGGGTAACGATGTATTCCGTATGATCGAGACCTTCCCAATCCCTGTAATTGCAGCAGTAAACGGTTTTGCATTAGGCGGTGGCTGCGAGATTTCCATGAGCTGTGATATTCGTATCTGCTCAGAGAATGCAGTATTCGGTCAGCCGGAGGTTGGTCTTGGAATCACACCTGGATTTGGCGGCACTCAGAGACTGGCTCGTCTGGTAGGCCCTGGTATGGCTAAACAGATGATTTATACAGCCAGAAACATCAAGGCTGACGAAGCATTCAGAATCGGTCTTGTAAATGCAGTATATCCACAGGAAGAGTTAATGGCAGCTGCAAAGAAGATGGCAGCAGGTATTGCAAAGAACGCTCCAATCGCAGTTCGTGCATGCAAGAAGGCAATTAACGATGGTCTGGAAGCAGATATGGATGATGCAATCGTAATCGAAGAAAAACTGTTCGGCAGCTGTTTTGAAACAGAGGATCAGAAGTACGGTATGGCATTCTTCCTGGATAAGAACAAGGAAAAGGTAAAGGAACCATTCCAGAATAAGTAATATTGATAAACTGTCCGGTGGTCTTTCCGGCTTTTAAAGGAGTTGGAAAGGCTGACCGGATGAAATATATGTTAGGAGGACAAAAAACATGAAGGTTGGCGTAATTGGTGCAGGTACCATGGGCCAGGGCATTGCTAAGGCATTTGCAATGGTTGACGGTTATGAAGTAGCTCTTTGCGATATTAAGCAGGAGTGGGCACAGGGTGGTAAGGACAAGATTGCAAAAGGTTATGCAAGACTTGTTGAAAAAGGCAAAATGACTCAGGAGAAGGTTGACAGTATTCTGGCAAGTATCACTCCGGGACTGAAAGAAGATCTTTGTGCAGACTGTGATTTGATCGTAGAAGCAGCATTCGAGGATATGCAGGTAAAGAAGACTACATTCTCTGAGTTAGATAAGATTGCAAAGCCGGAGTGCATTTTTGCATCCAATACATCTTCTCTGTCTATTACAGAAATCGGAAATGGTCTTACCCGTCCTATGATCGGTATGCATTTCTTTAATCCGGCTGACAGAATGAAGTTGGTTGAGGTAATTGCCGGTGTAAATACTCCACAGGAGACTGTAGATCAGATCATTAAGATTTCAAAGGAAATCGGCAAGGAGCCTGTACAGGTTAATGAGGCAGCAGGTTTCGTTGTAAATAGAATTCTGATCCCGATGATCAACGAAGCAGCATTTATCAAGATGGAAGGTGTATCTGACATCGCCGGTATTGATGCAGCTATGAAGCTTGGAGCAAATCATCCGATGGGACCTTTGGAGCTTGGTGATTTTGTAGGTCTGGATATTTGCCTGGCTATCATGGATGTTCTTTATAAAGAAACAGGTGACAGCAAGTATCGCGCATGCCCATTACTTCGTAAGATGGTTCGTGGCGGTAACCTTGGTGTTAAGAGTGGTAAGGGATTCTACGTATACAACGCAGACCGTACAAAGACACCTGTTGATGCTCAGTAGAATATGAGTATTACAAAATAATATGGAGGAATAAAACAATGGATTTTACTTTGGACAAGAAATATGAGATGGCGCAGACCTTATTCAGAGAGTTTGCACAGAATGAAGTAAAGCCACTTGCACAGGAAATTGATGAGAATCATAGATTCCCAAGAGAGACCGTTGATAAGATGGCAAAGTATGGTTTCTTAGGTATTCCGGTTGCAAAGGAAGATGGCGGACAGGGTTGTGACCCATTGACATACGTTATGTGTGTTGAGGAATTATCAAAGGTTTGTGGTACTACAGGTGTTATTGTATCTGCACATACATCATTATGCGTAGATCCAATCCAGACATTTGGTACTCCTGAGCAGAAGGCTAAGTACCTGCCGGATTTAGCTTCAGGCCGTAAGCTTGGCGCATTCGGTTTAACAGAGCCGGGTGCCGGTACAGATGCTCAGGGACAGCAGACAAAGGCTGTTTTAGATGGTGATGAGTGGGTATTAAACGGTTCTAAGTGCTTTATTACAAATGGTAAGGAAGCAGATGTATATATTATCATCGCAGTAACAGGTACTGTTGAGAAGCGTGGCAGAAAGCAGAAGGAAATTTCTGCATTTATCGTAGAAAAGGGTACTCCTGGATTTACATTCGGTACTAAGGAAAACAAGATGGGTATCTGTGCTTCTTCTACCTATGAGCTGATCTTTACAGATTGTCGTATTCCAAAGGACAACCTGTTAGGTGCTAAGGGTAAGGGCTTTGGTATTGCTATGCATACACTGGATGGCGGTCGTATCGGTATCGCTGCTCAGGCTCTCGGTATTGCAGAAGGCGCACTGGAGACAACCATTAACTACGTTAAGGAAAGAAAGCAGTTTGGTCGTTCAATCGCACAGTTCCAGAATACACAGTTCCAGTTAGCAGATATGGCTACAAAGGTAGAGGCTGCTAAGCTGCTGGTATACAAGGCTGCTATGAAGAAGGCTCAGTATCAGCAGGATCATAAGACTTCTTACTCTGTTGAAGCTGCTATGGCTAAGCTGTGTGCTGCTGAAGTAGCTATGGAAGTAACTACAAAGTGTGTACAGTTACACGGTGGTTATGGTTACATCAAGGAATATGATGTAGAACGTATGATGCGTGATGCTAAGATTACAGAAATCTACGAAGGTACTTCAGAAGTACAGCGTATGGTTATTTCTGCAAACTTATTAAAGTAAGGAGGTACTTAACGTGAAGGTTATAGTTTGTATAAAGCAGGTACCTGATACAAAGGGTGGCGTACAGTTTAACCCAGATGGTACATTAAACAGAGCAGCAATGCTTACAATTATGAATCCGGATGATAAAGCTGGTCTGGAAGCAGCACTCCGCTTAAAGGATCAGTATGGTGCAGAGGTTACAGTTCTTACCATGGGTCTTCCAAAGGCAGCTGATGTTTTACAGGAAGCAATTGCTATGGGAGCTGACAAGGGTATTCTGGTAACAGACCGTGTACTTGGTGGTGCTGATACCTGGGCTACTTCTACTACCATTGCCGGAGCTTTAAGAAAATTAGATTACGATCTGATCATTACCGGTCGCCAGGCTATCGATGGTGATACCGCACAGGTTGGTCCACAGATCGCTGAGCATTTAGGAATTCCTGTAATTTCTTATGCACAGGAGATTAAGGTAGATGGTGACAGTGTTGTTGTTAAGCGTCAGTATGATGATGGATATCATATGCTGAAGGCTAAGATGCCATGTCTGGTTACCGCTCTTTCTGAGCTGAATGAGCCTAGATATATGACTCCGGGTGGAATTTTCGACGCTGTAAATGCTGAAATTACAACTCTTGGCAGAGCAGACCTGGTAGATGTAGATGATTCCAACATCGGTCTGAAGGGCTCTCCAACAAAGATTGCTAAGGCTTCTGATAAGGTAAGAAAGGGTGCCGGCGAGAAGGTTACTCCGGATTCTCCAGATGAAGCAGTTAGTTACATTGTTGGCAAATTAAAAGATAAGCATGTAATTTAATTATAAGGAAAAGTGGTGAATAAAATGGGCGCAATGAACGTAGAAGAAATGGAAAAGTATAAAGGTGTATTTGTCTTCGCACAGCAGGTAGACAATCAGTTAAGCGGTATTTCTTTCGAGTTGATCGGCGAAGGAAAGAGACTGGCTGAAAAGTTAAATACACAGGTAACTGCAGTATTGATTGGCTCAGAGGTTTCAGGACTTGTTGATGAGCTGGCTGAGTATGGTGCTGACAGAGTTATCGTAGTTGATGATCCGGAATTAAAGAATTACAGAACAGAGCCATATGCACACGCACTTGCTTCTGTTATCAATGAGTACAAGCCGGAGATCATGCTGGTTGGTGCTACAGCAATCGGTAGAGATTTAGGTCCTACAGTATCTGCAAGAGTAGCAACCGGTCTGACAGCAGACTGTACATTGCTTGAGATTGGTGATTTCCCAATCAACCCAATTCCAAATCAGGAGCAGAAGCACAATCAGTTGCTGATGACCCGTCCTGCATTTGGTGGTAATACAATCGCAACAATCGCATGTCCGGATAACCGTCCTCAGATGGCAACCGTTCGTCCGGGTGTTATGCAGAAGTTAGATCGTGTACCGGGAGCAAAGGCAGAGGTTATTAATTACAACCCAGGCTTCACTCCAAACAATAAGTATGTAGAAATCCTTGAGATTTCTAAGGCTGTATCTGATATCAAGGATATCATGGACGCTAAGATCTTAGTATCCGGTGGACGTGGTGTTGGTTCTGCAGAGAACTTTAAGATGTTAGATGAGTTGGCAGAAGTACTTGGCGGTCAGGTATCATGCTCTCGTGCAGTTGTAGATTCCGGTTGGAAGCCAAAGGAATTACAGGTTGGTCAGACAGGTAAGACTGTACGTCCGAATGTATACTTTGCAATCGGTATTTCCGGAGCTATCCAGCATGTAGCCGGTATGGAAGAGTCTGATATTATTGTTGCAATCAACAAGGATGAGGACGCTCCGATCTTTGATGTGGCTGATTATGGTGTAGTAGGCGATTTGAATAAGATCGTTCCGGCTTTAACAGCAGCAATTAAGGCAGAACTTGCAGCTAAATAATTTAAAAACTTTGAACAAGATATAATACAAAATCCTTTTTATGAACAGGAATATTTCAGAAGTTATATACGTATAACTTGGAATATTCCTGTTCTTGTTTATACGGGAAATAAAAGAGTGATACGAATGGTCAACAGATGAAATTAAGGTAAGCTGCAAGTAAAAGGATTGAAAACAAGAGAAAAAATAAGTATAATAAGCGTTGAATAATTTTGAAAAGGGTGATTTTCACGTATGAAGAAGTTGAAACTGATGTGGGTAAAAATGTTGGCCTGGTTAAAGAATAATATAAAAAAAGATGGCGGGATTCGAAACGGAGCGAAGGCGGTTCTGTTTCTGCTTCTGGTGTCTGTCTGGTCATTTATAATTATGGAAATATTCTGTATGCATCCTCTTTATAAGATAAAAATATATAGGATAGTCTGGAATATTATACTGTATCTGTTTCTTGCGATTATGATCTGGATACCGACAAGAAGAGTGAAGTGTGCAGGAATCGGATTAATTGGATTTAGTGGATTAATTGGCTGTATTAATTATTTTGTAATATTATTCAGAGGAAACCCTGTATCATGGGGAGACTTTGCACAGGCGAAGACCGCACTTTCCGTAGCGAACGGATATAGTTATACATTGAATCAAAATTTCTGGATTGCACTGGGAATGACCGTAGTCGGAATCGCACTGTGTGCGGTAATAAAAGAAAAGAAAAAGGAAAAAAGGACTTCCCGACAGTGGATCCATACGGGAATGACATGTGCAGGAATCATCGGAATCTGGGTGATTTTGATAAATAGTAATATATTATATAAGCAGATATTGCCAATTAAATGGAATCCATCCATTCAGTCGAGAGCAAACGGATATCTGCTGTCATTTATGGCAGATGCAGCGAACGGAAAGGTTCAAAAACCTAAAGATTACGATCCTGAATTGTTGGAACAGTTGGCAGATGATACGTCAGTGACACCATCGACGCAGGAGATACAACCGAATATTATCGTGATTATGAATGAATCGTTTTCTGATCTGAGTGTCTTGGGGGATATCCGTACCGATGAAGAATATCTGCCGTATTTTCATAGCTTGACAGAAGATACAATATATGGGAATCTTTATGTTTCTCCATACGGTGGCAATACAGTTTATTCGGAATTTGAGTTTTTAACCGGAAATAGTATGGTGAATCTGCCGGTTGGAGTTGTACCATATACGAATTATATTCACGGAGATAAAACACCATCACTGGTGTGGACATTGAAGCAACAGGAAAATCCGTATCAGGCAGTTGCGATTCATCCATATGATAAAGCAGGATATAACAGAGTAGTAGTTTATAAAAGTTTCGGCTTTGATGATTTTGTTACAAAGGATGATTTCTCTGATTATAAGATTGATCGAAAATATATATCTGATCAGGATGACTATGAAAAGCTGATAGATGTTTATGAACAGAAAAAAGAAGGACAGCCGATTTTTATTTTTAATGTTACAATGCAGAATCATGGTGGATATGGAGAGCGGATATATAATATGAGAGAAAAGATCCATGCACTGGATTATAAGGGTGGTACGGATCTGGATGAATATTTATCCTGTATTAAGGAATCGGATACGGCGTTTGAATATCTGATCAATTATTTTGAAAATGTGGATGAACCGACAATTATTCTGATGTTTGGAGACCATCAACCAAGACTGTCCGATAAGTTTTATGATATGGTATACGGAAAAGATACGGATGATCTGACAGATGAAGAAATACGGGAAAAACATATTGTACCATTTGTAATGTGGTCAAATTATCAGGATTTGGGAGGACAATACATAGAGGCCATCTCGACAAATTATTTGTCAACGTTGTTGTTAGATCAAACAGGAGTAGAACAGACAAAATATCAGCAGTTTTTAAAGGAACTGCATCGGGAATATCCGGTACTGTCACTTGCAGGTGTGAAGACTGCAGATGGAACGTGGACGACGACAGAAGAATTGGAAGAGCAAGAAAATACCACGTTAGACTTATATGAACAGTTACAATATAACTATCTGTTCGGGAAGAATAACCGGGTAGATGAGTGGTTCTATCCACAGACGGAGAGTCAAGAGTAAAGAGGATATACTTATAATAAAAACGCTATGGACGGATGATCCATAGCGTTTTTGCATGAATTAGTATTCTAATGCTTTTTCTTCGCCGGTCATAACACGGAGAGCACCCTGGGCCAGAGCCAGCAGTTCGTCTTCGCCCGGATATACAGTAACACCGCTGATCCAATTTATCTTTGCAGTCATTGCATCAACAGTCTCCTGACCATAAGCAATACCACCGGTCAGAATGATCTGATCGACCTTACCTTCTAATACAACAGCCATTGCGCCGATTTCTTTGCAAAGCTGATAATGGAAAGCGTCCTTGACCAGTTGGGCGGTCTCATTGCCTTCATGAGCAAGCTTGATAACATCGCGCATATCATTGGTTCCCAGATATGCATTGAAACCACCGTTACCGCTGATCATCTTCTTGACTTCAGCCTCTGTATACTTTCCGGAGAAGCAGAGCTTTGCGAGTGCACCGGATGGAAGGCCGCCGGTACGCTCAGGAGAGAAAGGTCCATCACCGTCTAAGGCGTTGGCAACATCGACAACCTTACCGTTCTTATGAGCACCGACAGATACACCGCCACCCATATGAACTACGATCAGATTAAGATCCTCATAATTCTTTCCGACTTCCTTGGCATAACGCTTGGCAACTGCCTTCTGGTTAAGTGCATGGAAGATAGAGATTCTCGGAATGTCCGGATGACCGGAGATTCTGGCAACAGGTTCCAGTTCATCAACAACAACAGGGTCAACAATATAAGATGGAATATTACTGCCGATCTCAGCAGCAATTTCTTTTGCAAGGATACCGCCAAGGTTGGAAGCATGCTGTCCCTGCTTGCCAATCTTTAAGTCTTCAATCAAGGCATCGGAAGTAGCATAAGTACCGCCCGGAATTGGCTTCAACAATCCACCGCGACCAACTACAACATCAATGGAAGAGAGGTCAACATCTTTCTCTTTCAATGCATTCAAAATCACGTCCTTACGGAAATCTTTCTGGTCAATGATAGAAGCGTATTGTGCGATTTCTTCGGTAGAATGACGCAGGGTCGTTTCCATAACCTGGGTTTCGTCCTCAAATACACCAATTTTAGTAGAAGTAGAACCAGGATTGATGATTAAAATTTTGTATGACATAAAACAAATCCTCCTTACATCAGATATTACTGATTATTCTTCATGGTTTCTGCAACAACAGCAGCCAGTGCAATGGAATTTACTTTTACTTCAAATGTATCAGAACGTGAGGTTAAGATAACCGGAGCCTTAGTGCCGGTCAGGATATTACCGTTCTTAACACCCTTGCAGGTATGAACCAGACATTTGTAAGTGATGTTTCCTGCATGAATATCCGGGAATAAGAAGATATCGGCATCTCCAACAATCTTTCTGCCTTCAGCACCCTTATGTTTTGCAGCTTCAGGGTCCAATGCAAGATCGAAAGAAAGAGGACCGTCAACGATACAACCGGTAATCTTACCTTCCTCGTTCATTTTGGTCAGTTCTGCAGCTTCTACGGTTACCGGCATCTTAGGGTTTACGACCTCAACAGCTGCCAGAGGTGCAACCTTAGGATTTGGAATTCCGCAGGCATGAACAACTTCAACGGTATTGTTAATGATTCCAACCTTGTCCTCCAAAGACGGATATGGGATAAAAGCAACATCTGTTAAGAATAACAGACGGTCATATCCGGGAACTTCAAATACGCAAACATGGGATAATGGCTTGCCGGTACGAAGACCAACTTCCTTATTTAATACGCTCTTCAAGAAATCCTTGGTCTCAATCAGACCCTTCATGTACATATCGGCTTCTCCGTTATGAACCAGCTCAACAGCCTTGGTTGCAGCTTCGATTGGATCCTTAATATCAACAATTTCATAATCGGAAAGATTCATATCCATGCCGGCAGCAATCTCGCGGATCTCGTCGGCATCACCTACCAGAATAGAATCTGCAATGTTACGTTCCTTTGCTGCGCGAACGGCCTCCAGTACTGCATCATCCTGTGCAACAGCAACGGAAAGCTTTTTCTTAGAGCATTCGGATACCTTGGAAATTAAGTCATCAAATGTCTTGATCATTTCTCACACCTCAACATAAATTTTATTTGGAATCTGTCCCCCTAACCGGTTGAACGAAAATCCTAATATTCATAATACCACTTTCTATGATGATAGGTCAAGAAAATGCGAAGGATGTCAGATAAAACCATGAAAAACTAATTAATTCAAAAAAATAACCGATATATTTTGAAAAGGTGTTTGTTTTATATACAAGATATGGTATATTATTGATAGTAAAAATGCAAATATATACTAGCCGGACTGGGTAAACAGGGGTAACAGGACGTTAGTTAGATAGAATAGTATGAGGTGAGTGAATGAAAGCGAAAGAATATGTAATTCAGAAGTTATTACAGATGGGGAAAAAACATCCGTGGATGAAGTATCCGACACTGGCACTGATATCCGTGATCAGTCTGTTTTTCCTGCTTGTGGAAAAATGCATGGAGCGGCCGAAGCGGGCGGTGATCGCACTGGTCTGCTGCGTGCTGATCATTTCACAGGCATGGTATCTGATCAGTCTTGCCAGTGATACAAACAGTGGTGATATGGCGGATACAGATATGCCGACAGGCTATATGGATGTAAATCCGGATCACGAGGTTTTAGAAGAACCGAATGAAGAAATGCAGCCGGAAGCGGCAGACCCGGAGATTGTTTACACAATCTCATATGATGTCGGAGCGAATGGCGTTGCCAAGTCGGCTGATACGAAGAGTGAAGCAGAACTTGCAACAGGATATGCACTGACTGCTCCGGAAATGGGAGCCGGAAAAGCAGATTATTTTAAGTTTGTCTGCTGGACTACATCTAAGGACAAGCTTGAGACCAGAATTGATACCGTAAATGTGGAATCATTTAACGGGAATAATATTCTGAAATTATATGCATATTATGAACGTACAGCTTATAAGGTAACCTTTAACCGGGGAAGCGGTGATGTAGGGGATGCAGTCGAGGTACGTGCAGTGATCGGATCGGATGGAACAGCAAAGGTTCAACTGGTAAATCAGCCGACTTTTAAGAAATATGGTTATACATATGCGCAGTGGCGTATTAATGATAGTGATGTTATGAAAGTGGACGTGGATACAGAGTATACCTTCGGAGACTCTGATATTGAAGTCAATCCGGACTGGAAACCAAATCCATATAATATTGTATTTGAATCGGGAGATCCGGAAGCAACCGGCAGCATGGATACGATCCAGGCATATTACGGAACCAAGCGGAGACTGCCTGCGAATACCTTTAAGAAGACAGGCTATGTATTTAATGGCTGGTTAGGTCAGGATGGCGTAACTTATGCGGATGCCGGTGAAGTTTTGAACCTGACCCAGGAGTCCGGCGGCACATTTAAGATGACTGCCCAGTGGAAATATCAGACAGCCAGACTGTCTACGGCAACACTGAATTATACCTTCAGCGATGCATTGGATGAGATATTGTCGATCTTCCATAATGAAGAAGGAGATGGTGATTTCACACCTACCTTTATAGATGCCAGTGGTACGACCATGAATGGTACGGTCACACTGGATAATCTGACAGAGTTAACCGGAATTTCGGTATCTACACAGCAGAATCAGATCTCGCTTACCGCAGGCAGTGTGCAGACTGTCGGTACAGTGGTACTGACCTTTAATATACACGATAACCGGAACACAGGCGAGAGTGATACTTCGCTGAATCTGACATTGAATCTCGGAAAGCGGATGCTGACCGTGACCGGAGTGGATAATATGACAAAGACCTATGACGGTAACTGTGAGGTTCCGATCGGCTCCATTCATTTCACCGGTGCCAATCCGGGAGCACAGGTAACCGTAAATAATGCATCCCAGAAAGGTATGTTTACGGATCCGAATGTAGGTACAGATAAGACTATTACGATTTCCGACATCTATGTATTAGGTGCGGACGCAGAGTATTATACAGTTGCCGAAACAGCTGAGGTGGCAGGCGGAAGCATTACCAGACGGACGGTACATGTAACTACCAAACCGTCATATCCGACCGGACAGGATTATATCCTTACCGGACAGGATCCGGTGTTTATGGTTGAGGTAGAAAAATCTGACCTGCCGGAGGCGGTTGCGGATACGGATGAGAAGACGATTAAAAATGCAATTCTCGGACATTACATCTGTGATTACGGCAAGCCTGATTATTTGCCGGGAGAGAATTATCGAATCGGAATTGATACAAAGAATGAGGATTTGTTAAATAATCTGAAAAACTATACTCTGGAAGTGACAGAAGGAACCTTGGTTGTAAAGCAGGAGAATCCGGTATATCAGGATGACTATTTCATTTCAGGAAACCAGCTTGCAAACAATAAGTGGTATTATCGGACGAATCCGGAAGTGATGGCGACCGGCATTCATTACGATATGGTATATCTGACGAATGATCCGACAACAATTGCCAGGACCTATGAACCGGGGCTGTTTGTGCAGCGTGGTATTGTTACAGAGGAAATGTGCAGCGCCAATAAACCGTTGTATGTACAGCTTGCTAACAGTACGACCAAGGCAGTTACTTCAATTGCAGAACTGGAGATTTATGTAGATATTACAGCTCCGGAGATTAATACGGATCAGATTGTGGTTAAGACTGTAAACTCATCCGGACTCAGTAAGATTGGTAACTTCTTAAGCTTTGGCAATTTCTTCCGGGAGAATCTGGAGATTACAGTGCCGGTTACAGATGCATTAAGCGGTACAGATAAGTTGATTTATTATCTGGATGGTGATGAGAACGGAACAGAAGTGGCTATTATCAATGGAACGGCTGTTTTCCGGGTTAATGTAAAATATAAGGGAACGATTGCTCTGAAATCAAGCGATCTTGCAGGTAATGTATCGGATAAGGCGGATATGATCGGCGTTGACGGTTCAAACTACTGGGTAGTAGAGGATGAAACACCGGATCTGACGGTAACAGCCAAAGATGCGGAAGGCAATAGTGTATACGAAGGTGAGAATTATTTCTATAAAACGGTAAATCTGACCGCAGAAGTGCAGGATATGGATGCAGGTGTTGCATATATTGAATGGACAATCACCAGAAACGGAACTGTAATTGCAGATGCTGAGAAGGAAACGGTAAAAGATCAGAGTCAGATTATTAATAATGAAACATTCCGGCGGACGATTACCGAAAGCGGAAGCTATGAAGTAATGGTGACAGCATATGATAATGCAGGAAACTGCACAAAACTGTCAAACCCGGTTACATTTGTGGTAGACGGAACTGCACCGGTGATTCAGATCAGTCCGGAGAATTATGATCAGAACTGGGCAATAAAGAAAACAATTACCTTTACGGTAACGGATACGGAAAGCGGCGTGGATATGCTGACTCTGAAGGATGCAGACGGTGCTTATCCATATAGTAAGGTAGATGGAAAAGATGATACGTATACATTTGATGTAACAAAGAAAGGTACGTATACGATTAAAGCCGTTGACCGTGCAGGCAATAGCAGTGATCTGTCACTTGTATTTGAAAAGGTATCTTCTGAAGTGCCTGCGGATCCGGTATTGGAAGTAAGTCCGGAACTTAGTGAAGGACAGAGATGGTATACGAAAAATCCAACAATCCGGATTACAGAACCGGAAGAAACATCGGATGGTACGAAGATCAATACTTACTACCATATATGGAAAGAAGGAACAGAAGAACCGTACCGGTATGAACGGGTTACTGATACGTTTAATCTTCCGGAGGAAGGTATTTGGAACATCCGGGTATGGGCAGAAACTGAATCCGGCATGAGAAATTCCGGTGAGGGATTATATCAGATCTATTATGATGAGACCGCACCGGTGATCACGGATATCCAGTCCGGCGGAAACGGTAATAACAGTGTGATTTCGTTCAAGGTACAGGAGAAGATCAGCGGATTAAGCAGTCTGGAGGTCGTTTATAACGACACGGATACAAGAAAGTTAAGCTTTACAAAGGAATCCGACGGCACCTATTCTGCAAGCTTTACGGCGGCAATGAAAGGAAGCTATGTGATTCATGCTACGGATCTGGCAGGTAATGTTGGTATAGCGGATGCATTCCAGCCGATGAAGATCGTTGTGACCGGAGTGACCGGAAATGCGACAAGTGGTATGGTGATCAGCGGTAAGGTATATGCGGGAACCTTTGAAGTGTCCGGTGTCTCACTGGCATATGGACTTGCAGATACAGGTAAGACAGATCAGAAGCCGGCTAGTTTTGTAATTACAACCGATGCAAACGGTAATAAGGCATTTACAGCAAAATTAAATAAATTAGAAGCAGATTCCCGTTACCTGTTTACAGTAAAGGCAATCGCACAGGATGGTCAGAGCTGTGATCATACGGGAACCTTCCAGACCGGCGGAACCAAAACACAGGGTATTACAATAGCAGGTACGGTTGTGGATGAAACATTGGATGCAACCGATAAATCACCGATCGCAGTTGTGCTTTATAACGGAAATGATATTGTACAGTCCAAGAATGTAAAGAATGGTGATAACTTCATGTTTGCGAATGTCGCAAACGGCAGTTATACCGTACAGGCAGTGAACGATAATCGTGTAGCCAGTGAAGGTGTAGTCATTCAGAATCAGACGGTGATCGAGCCGGTTTCAGCGATTGAACTGGTATTAAAGAGTGGTCAGGCAACATCTGTGGAATATGCAGATGAGACAACACCAAGAGTCAGTGTGATCGGTCTTGAAAATATTTTTGAAGACAGTACAAACTTCGGAAGCCCGGCAGATTACAGTGTCATTGAATCCGGCGGTATCATTGAATTCTGTATGAAGGTCAATGGATTATCCGAGTCCGAGATTCCAGAATCAGATCGTGTAGCCTTGAACCGGAAGATGAAGAAGGGCGAGACACTGGGAATGGGTCTGGATTTATCAATATGGAAGAGAAGTATCGGAGCCTATGGTGTTATTTCAGAGAAGCAGGTGACGGCGATTGCGGGAGGAAAGACATTACGGATCGTAATTCCGTTAAGCAGTGAGTTGGCATCCCATGATAATTTAAGCGTAATACGGATTCACGATAATAAGGCAGAACGGCTGACGGATCTGGATACGAATCCAAATACATATACGATAGAAAGTGCGTTGTTCTCAACCTACGCAGTTGTATATTCCGATGTAACAACGACAGATACTGCTACCGAAGATACAGCTACAACAGCAACGGATAATACCGCAGCATCGACGGAGGCGACCACAGAGCAGCCATCGACAGGCGGACAGACCGATACAGAAGCTTCTACAAGAGATATATCTGTAACGCCGAAGAGTACAAACATTTCATTACAGTCCGGCAAAAACAGCTCATCACCACAGACCGGTGATGCGGCACCGATTGTATGGATCGGTATTCTCGGTCTGGCAGCGGCAGGATTTGGCTTTGGAATTTGCAAGAAAAAGCAACCATAACTTACCATAATACTTTAAGAAATCCGGAAGATACTATAAGTAAGACAACAAGCAATTCAGAAACTGAGATTCGGTTCTTGAATTGCCGGAGGTCTTAAAATAAAAATATCGATGGAGGTAAAAAGTATGTCTAGCAAATATTCAAAGAGTGAAGCAATGAATCGTTTTAAGATGGAGTGTGCGTCAGAGGTTGGCGTAGACTTAAAGCAGGGTTACAATGGTGACTTAACGTCCAGACAGAACGGTTCTGTTGGTGGACAGATGACTAAGAAGCTGGTAGAAGCTCAGATGAAGTCAATGTCTAACAAGTAAGCAGTTAACGCTGTATCATATAATGAATCAGGAATAAAAGAGGGCGTCTGGAGATATCTGTATCTTCAGACGCTTTTTGTTTCAAAACACTGGACATATGGAAGATGGTTGTGCTATAATTTAGTGATTAGTGGGCTTGGACCCGTTTAAACATGCAAAGTAACGTTTACAAGGAGGACGTAATAAAATGAGTTACACAGTGGAGAAGTTAGACAAGAATATGGCTAAGATTACAATTGAGGTGCCGGCTGAAGAATTTGAGAAGGCAATGACAACTTCTTATAATAAGCAGAAGAGTAAGATTTCTGTTCCGGGATTTCGTAAGGGCAAAGTGCCAATGGCATTTTTAGAGAAACTTTACGGCCCTGCAATGTTCTATGAAGATGCAGCTAATATCTGTATTCAGGATGCTTATCCACGTGAGATGGCAGAGAGTGATCTGGAAGTAGTATCCAGACCAACGGTTGATGTAGTTCAGATGGAGAAGGGTAAGAACTTTATCTTTACGGCAGAGGTAGCATTAAAGCCGGAAGTAACTCTGGGTGACTACAAGGGTATCGAAGTTGAAAAGCAGGTAGTAGAAGTAACAGATGAGGATATGGAAGCAGAGCTGAAGCGTATCCAGCAGCAGAATTCAAGAAGCATAGATGTGACGGATCGTGCTGCACAGATGGATGATGAAGTAACAATTGACTTCGAAGGCTTTGTTGATGGCGTAGCATTTGAAGGCGGTAAGGGAAGCGATTATCCGTTAAAGCTGGGTTCACATTCTTTCATTGATACTTTTGAAGACCAGCTGGTTGGAAAGAATATTGGTGATGAAGTAGAAGTAAATGTAACCTTCCCTGAAGATTATCAGTCAGAAGAACTTGCAGGTAAACCGGCAATGTTCAAGGTTAACGTTAAGGCAATCCGTGCTACAGAGCTTCCGGAGTTAGATGATGAATTTGCAAGCGAAGCTTCTGAATTTGACACAATGGATGAATATAAGGAAGATATTAAGAAGAATCTGCTTTCTAAGAAAGAAGCTGATGCAAAGCGTGAAAAAGAAGGTAAGGTTATCGATAAGATCGTAGAGAATGCAACTATGGAAATCCCGGATGCTATGGTAGAGATGCAGCAGGAGCAGATGGTAGATGAGTTTGCTCAGCGTTTAAGCTATCAGGGACTGAAGTTAGAGCAGTATTTACAGTTTACCGGCATGGATATGGATGCATTTAAGGAGCAGTGCAAGCCGGAAGCATTACGTAGAATTGAGTCACGTCTTGTATTAGAAGCAATTGCAGATGCAGAAGCAATTGAGGTATCAGCAGAGGATGTTGACAAGGAACTGGAAAATATGGCTTCTATGTACCAGATGGAGCTGGAGAAATTAAAGGAAGTAATCGGAGAGCATGAGACAGACTCTATTAAGAAGGACATTGCAATCCAGAAAGCAGTGGATCTGGTAGTAGAGGCTGCGAAAGAGGTTTAAAGCATAACCTTTATATAAGGAGGTAAGTTTATGAGTTTAGTACCTTATGTCATTGAGCAGACAGGCAGAGGCGAACGTTCTTATGATATTTATTCGCGCTTGTTAAAGGACAGAATTATATTTCTAGGTGAAGAGGTAAATGACACTACAGCAAGTCTGGTAATTGCACAGTTACTGTTTTTGGAGTCAGAAGATCCGTCAAAGGATATCAGTCTTTATATTAACAGTCCGGGTGGTTCTGTATCGGCCGGGTTCGGTATTTATGATACCATGCAGTATATTAAATGCGATGTGTCAACAATCTGTTGTGGGATGGCTGCCAGCATGGGTGCATTCTTACTGGCCGGAGGTACACCGGGTAAGCGTATGGCACTTCCGAATGCGGAAATCATGATCCATCAGCCAATGGGTGGAATGCCAAGCGGAAGCCAGGCAAGTGATATGCAGATCACAACAGAGCATATATTAAAGACAAAGCGTAAGATCAATGAGATTCTTGCAAAAGAAACCGGAAAATCAATCGAAATACTTGAGAAAGACACGGATCGTGATAATTGGCTGAGCGCTGAGGAAGCTAAGGAATATGGTTTGATCGATCAGGTTATTTCCGGTCGTCAGTAGTGTATCAAATTTGATTGAGGTGACTAAATGGCAAATCGAAGTGATGAAAGAAAACCTTTGAAGTGTTCGTTCTGTAATAAGCCGGAGGATCGGGTTCGTAAGCTGATTGCGGGACCTTCCGCATACATCTGTGACGAATGCATCGAGGTATGTTATGAAATCATTCAGGAAGAGCTGGAAGAGGCTGTGGATACAGAGATCAATCTGTTAAGACCAAAGGAAATCAAGGCATTTTTGGATGATTATGTAATCGGACAGGAGCAGGCAAAGAAGATTTTGTCGGTTGCAGTTTACAATCACTATAAACGAATTTTATCCGAGAAGGATTTTGAAGTTGAATTACAGAAGAGTAATATCATTATGGTAGGTCCGACCGGTTCCGGTAAGACTTATCTGGCACAGACACTGGCAAAGCTGTTAAACGTACCATTTGCAATTGCAGATGCAACTGCTTTGACAGAGGCCGGTTATGTGGGTGAAGATGTTGAAAATATTCTTCTGAAGCTGATACAGGCAGCGGATTTTGATATTGAACGTGCAGAACATGGAATTATTTATATTGATGAGATCGATAAGATATCCAAGAAATCCGAGAATGTATCGATTACCAGAGATGTATCCGGTGAAGGTGTACAGCAGGCACTTCTAAAGATTATTGAGGGTACCGTTGCTTCTGTTCCGCCACAGGGTGGAAGAAAGCATCCGCACCAGGAACTGATCCAGATAGATACGACCAATATTCTGTTTATCTGCGGTGGTGCGTTTGACGGCATGGATAAGATCATTGAGAACCGGATCGGTCAGAAGGCAATCGGTTTCAATGCGGAAGTGCAGAAGAATGAGGAACCGAATGTAGGAGAACTGTTAAAGCAGATTCTGCCACAGGATTATGTAAAATATGGTCTGATTCCGGAGTTTGTAGGACGTGTGCCGGTAACGGTTACACTTGATATGCTGGATGAGGAAGCACTGGTTCGGATTCTGGAAGAACCGAAGAGCTCACTGGTAAAACAGTATCAGAAATTGTTTGAAATGGATGGCGTTGATCTGGAATTTCAGCCGGAGGCATTACGGGCTATGGCAGCAAAGGCTATGGAACGGAATACCGGAGCCAGAGGCTTGCGTGCAATTATGGAAGATGTTGTTATGGATCTGATGTACGAGATTCCATCCGATGATCATATTACAAAGTGCACGATCACAAAGGATATGGTAGAGAATGCCGGAGAACCGGAGCTTGAGTATTCTGAGAGACCGGTTGCGAAGAAGACACTTTTGCAGCAGCACTTGAAGAAAAACAGTGGAGAAATTGCATAAATAGATTGTGCCGGGACTTGTTCCCGGCACACTGTTTACATGGAAACTTAATGGAAACAGAAGGTGAAGAAGAATGAAAGAACAATGTACAATACCTATGGTTGCATTGCGGGGAATCGTAATTCTGCCGCATACAACTGTACATTTTGATATAAGCCGCACAGAGTCCATTGAAGCGGTTAAGGCGGCAATGGGGGGCAATCAGGAGCTGTTTGCGGTGACTCAGCTTGACAAGGATAATTCCCAGGGGTTCGGTATAGAGAGTCTGCAGAAAGTTGGATGTCTGGTAAAGGTTCAGCAGATGGTAAAGCTTCCGAAAAATATTGTCCGGGTGCTGGTAGAAGGTGTGGCACGTGCAGAACTGTTTGATTTTGAAGAACGGAACGGTTATCTTTTGGCAGAGGTGCAGGAATGGAAGGACCGCGAACTGGTACCGGAGCAGGAATATGCTTACTGCACCAGTCTGATGGAAGAAGTTCGGTCCTGTTATGATGCAGGGATGAATCTTACACCACTGGCGCTGCGTAAGCTGACAAGAATCAGAGAAGCGGGAGTTTTAATTGATACACTGGCAGAACAGTTGCCTCTGGCGTATGAGAAACGACAACAGATTCTTGATATTCCGGATATTGAGAATCGGTGTGTGGCGATGCTGAAAATTCTGCATAGTGAAGCAGAAATATATCAGATCCGAAAGGAACTGCAGGAACAGCTGAAGACCATTGTAGAGAAAAACCAGCGGGAATATGTTCTGCGTGAGCAGCAGAAGCTGATACAGGAAGAACTCGGAGACCGGGATGCTGTCAGTGATATTGAAGAATATCGGGAAAAATTAGCGAAGCTGCAGGCACCGGAGGAAGTAGAAGAGAAGTTAAAGAAGGAGATTAAACGTCTGGAAGGAATTCCGGTCACCTCTTCCGAGTCTACGGTAGCAAGAACTTACATTGAGACACTACTGGATTATCCATGGAGTCAGACAACAGAAGACAATCGCAATATCCGTCAGGCGGAGGCTGTTTTAAATGCAGATCATTACGGTCTTGATAAGATAAAGGAGCGAATCCTGGATTCACTTGCAGTACGAAATATGGTTGCAGAAGGAGACAGTCCGATTCTGTGTCTGGTGGGCCCGCCGGGAACCGGTAAAACCTCAATTGCCCGTTCCATTGCAACGGCAGTAAATAAGAAATATATCCGGATTTCGCTTGGCGGTGTGCGGGATGAAGCAGAGATCAGAGGTCACAGAAAGACTTATATCGGAGCAATGCCCGGGCGGATCGCAACTGCCATTATGAAAGCAGGCGTTAACAATCCGCTGATATTGTTAGACGAAGTAGATAAGCTCGGCAATGATTATAAGGGAGATCCTGCATCTGCACTGCTTGAGGTTCTGGATTCGGAGCAGAATTGCAGATTTGTCGATCATTATTTTGAGGTTCCGATTGATTTAAGTCAGATTCTGTTTGTGGCTACGGCAAATGATGCCGGTCAGATTCCAAAGCCACTGCTGGATCGAATGGAGATTATCGAAGTGTCCGGGTATACACAGAATGAGAAGTTCCATATTGCGAAAGAGTTTCTGGTCAGCAAGCAGCGGAAAAAGCATGGCCTAAAGGCATCCCAGCTGACGATCAGTGACAAGGCAATCGACAGAATTATAGAGGAATATACAAGAGAAGCCGGTGTGCGGGAGCTGGAGCGTCAGATTGCCAAGTTATGCAGGAAGGCAGATCGTGTAATTGCAGAAGGCGAAAAGAAATCCCTGCGCATTTCAGAACGCAATCTGGAGGAGTATCTCGGGACGCCGAAGTATGAGGCAGAGGACTGGGATGTAAGTTCAAAGATCGGAGAAGCAACAGGTCTCGCATGGACGAGTGTTGGTGGTGATACCCTGACCATAGAGGTAAATCTGGTACCCGGAACCGGAAAACTGGAGCTGACCGGAAACCTCGGAGATGTTATGAAGGAATCGGCAAAGATTGCTCTGACCTATGTAAGATCCAGATTGAAGAAGCAGGAGTTTGAAAAACAGGATATCCATATTCATGTACCGGAGGGAGCGGTTCCAAAGGACGGACCTTCAGCCGGTATCACACTGGCAACAGCTATCTATTCCGCAGCAACCGGGAAACGGGTCAGAGGAGATATTGCCATGACGGGAGAGGTTACGCTGCGGGGCAGGGTATTGCCAATCGGAGGGTTGAAGGAGAAGCTTCTCGCAGCGAAGGCGCATGGAATAAAGGAAGTTCTGGTGCCGGAACGAAACCGGAGAAATGTAGCAGAGCTTGACAGCGAGATTACGGAAGGGATGCTGATCACATATGTTTCTGATATGGATACGGTGTTAAAACGTGCAATTGATACAAAATAGACAGTGGTTTGTTGGAGGTTGAAATGGTAATTAAAAGTGTAAATCTGGAAACCGTATGTGGTATTACAAGTAAGCTTCCGGAAAATCAGTTTCCGGAGGCTGCATTTGCAGGGAAATCCAATGTAGGGAAATCTTCCCTGATCAATGCTCTGATGAATCGAAAGTCTTATGCAAGAACATCATCACAGCCGGGTAAGACACAGACGATTAATTTTTATAACATTAATGAAGCATTTTATTATGTGGATCTTCCGGGCTATGGGTATGCGAAGGTGTCTGCTGAAATTAAGGCGAAGTGGGGAAAGCTGATCGAACGGTATCTGCATTCCTCAAAGCAGCTGCGGCTGGTATTCCTTTTGGTAGACATCAGACATGAACCGTCGGAGAATGATTGCATTATGTATAACTGGATCGTGGATAACGGATTCCATCCGGTGATTATAGCAACGAAGCTGGATAAGATAAAAAGAAGCCAGATACAGAAACAATTGAAAATTATTCGAGAGAAATTAAAGACAGTACCGGGAACTCCAATCATCCCATTCTCTGCAGAAACGAAGCAGGGAAGGGATGAAATATGGGAATTGCTCGATGAATTTCTAATTCAGGTCCCAGAGCTGATGGATTAGATAATCATAAATCGTATTACTTTTTTCCTGCCAGGTGTCACAGATCATAGTAGCCTGGTCCAGTGTCGGAACATTCAGCTTGATATCAAGCAGAGTCTCGCTGTGTTCCAAAATGGTGCACTGGACGGTGTATTCATTACGCTTGGCAGGATAATAGGTTGCAAATATTTCTACTTCATTTCGAAGATTGATCTTCTCAGCCTCAAAATATGCATACACATCATCCTTGATTGCGGAAGAAATCTTATAATCAAAGAGATCCAGGGCTTCTTTGCCGTCGTCTGTCAGATGAAACTGGGTTGTATTCCGGATCAGCTCTGAACGGATGAAGCCTGCATCCTCTAATTCACTTAATGCCTGCTGAAAATTAAAATAATTTGTGTAGCCTTTATCGAGGATAAACTGTGACAGCTGGGAAGTTGTCAGAGGGAAATCAACCCGATCCAACATAAAGAGAATAATTAATTTATATAATGTAAGACGGTTGTCCGACATAGTACCACTCCTTTAGATATTGGCTTTTACCGCTGCTGCAACAACATCGGCAATTCTTGGATCGAAAGCCTTCGGCATGATGTTATCGGCACTCAATTCGTCATCAGATACAAGACCGGCAATTGCATTGGCAGCAGCCAGCTTCATTTCCTCTGTGATCTGACGCGCATGACCTTCAAGAGCACCCTTAAAAATTCCGGGAAAGGCAACCACATTGTTAACCTGATTCGGAAAATCGGAAC
>HF991330.1:27820-29938 GCA_000431515.1 Clostridium sp. CAG:632
AGCTTTAGCAACATCCGGCATGATTTCAGGAACCGGATTAGCCATGGCGAACAGAATTGCATCCTGATTCATAGAGGCAACCATTTCCGGAGTAACGATGTTCGGAGCGGAAACACCGATGAAGATATCGGCACCGACTAAAGCATCGGCCAAAGAACCATCCTGTTCTCCCAGATTTGTGATCTCACACATTTTTTCCTGCATCCAGTTCATATTCGGAGTATGACGGTTTAACATGCCGACCTTATCACAAAGAATCAGATGCTTAAAGCCGTAGCGGAGCAGCAGTCTGGCAATTGCGATTCCTGCAGAGCCGGCTCCGTTTACAACAACCTTGCAATCCTCCTTTTTCTTACCGGTGACCTTAAGACCGTTGATAATACCGGCCAATACAACGATGGCAGTTCCGTGCTGGTCATCATGAAAGACAGGAATATCCAGAGCTTTCTTTAAACGTTCTTCTATTTCAAAACACCGGGGAGCAGAAATGTCCTCCAGATTGATTCCTCCGAAAATAGGAGCAATATGGATGACAGTCTGAATAATTTCCTCAGTATCCTGTGTATCAAGGCAGATCGGGACGGCGTTTACATTGCCAAACTCTTTGAATAAGACAGCTTTGCCTTCCATGACCGGGATGGAAGCACCGGCACCAATGTTTCCGAGACCCAGAACTGCGCTGCCGTCAGATACGACTGCGATAGTATTGGCTTTTCCGGTATATAGATAAACTTTGGAAGGATCCTTTGCAATCTCGCGGCATGGTTCCGCAACACCGGGAGTATATGCAAGAGATAAATCTTCCGCTGTTTTAACAGAACACTTAGATTTTGTTTCAATTTTTCCGTTCCATTCTTCGTGGAGTTTTAAAGCTTTTTCATAAACGTCCATAATACATATTCATCCTTATCTGTAATATTTATTGATAGCAAGTCAATCAAAATTAACTATATCACCTGAATAAAACCACTGCAAGTCCAAATCGGGGAAAAAATGAAAAAACAGGAAAAAAAGCTTTACCGGTGTTGGGAGTTATGGTATAATGCAACTGAATTATTATTCTAAAGCTCATATTTCTGATAAGAACATATAAGAACATATTAGAACTTTTAAGTTAAAAACGATTTAATAGTATTTATTGTATAAAAGAACCCAAATAATTATAGCTGCATATAGAGAGGAAGACAAATGGATTTTACTACTATGACATTAGTTGAATTGCGGGAAGTCGCAAGAAGCAAAGGATTAAAAAGTGTTTCCGCCATGAAGAAAGCGGATTTGATTTCAAAGTTACAGGAGCTGTCGGAGGAAACAGTAAGACAGGTCGGGGAGACGGCTGTAAAAGAATCGGCGGATCGAGCATCAGGGCAGGAATCCGGTGGCGGGCAACGGACAGAATCAGAGCCGCACGGCAGGAGGATGCCGTCCATTAAAAAGCAGGAGATGAATGGCAGGCATATGGATTCGCCGGGCAGAAAGATGCGGCCGGAACAGAAAAGAGTCGAGGCGCATCCGGGCAGAGGAATGGTAAGACAGGAGCCAAGACAGCCGGAAATGATGAAATATGACAGCAGACCGGCGGCAAAGATGGAGTATCGAACAGAAAGCCGCAACAACCGGATTGAGGTCCAGGAAAAACAGGTCTATGATACAGAGAGACCGGAGAGAATAGAACGGACGGAACGTATGGAAAGGACCGAACGTACAGAGAAGCCTTCGGATGAAAAACGAACGATTAATATACGAAATGAAGTGTTTACCGGAGATGAATTTTTAAAAATCGAAAATCCTGAAATTCAGGCATTGGATAGCGGAAATACAGTAAACGGTATTTTGGAAATTATGGAAGGCTATGGATTTATCCGGAGTGCGAACTACCTTCCGGGTGATAATGATATCTATGTATCTTCGGCACAGATCAGACGGTTTAATTTAAAAACCGGAGATATTTTAAATGGAAATACCAAAATAAAACTTCCGACTGAAAAGTTTAGTGCATTACTATATATTAATTCTGTGAATGGATTTCATCCGTTAGAAGCACAGAAACGTCGGGCTTTTGAAGAATTGACACCGATTTTTCCAAACGAGAAGATAAAACTGGAGCAGCCGGGAGCT
>HF991330.1:30016-40226 GCA_000431515.1 Clostridium sp. CAG:632
GTCAGAGAGGTATGATCGTTTCACCGCCGAAAGCCGGTAAAACAACACTGTTAAAGCAGATGGCAAAGACGATCAGCCGCAATTATAAAGATATACATTTACTGGTTCTTCTGATCGATGAACGACCGGAGGAAGTGACGGATATCCGGGAATCTATTGAAGGACCGAATGTAGAAGTTATTTATTCCACATTTGATGAATTACCGGAGCACCATAAGCGTGTATCGGAAATGGTTTTGGAACGTGCAAAGCGTCTGGTAGAACATAAAAGAGATGTAGTGATTCTGTTAGACAGTATAACCCGTCTGGCAAGAGCCTATAACCTGATCGTTCCGCCAAGCGGACGTACATTAACAGGTGGTCTTGATCCGGCGGCCCTGCATATGCCGAAGAAGTTTTTCGGTGCAGCCAGAAATATCCGGGAGGGTGGTAGTCTGACGATTCTGGCAACTGCACTGGTAGAGACCGGAAGTAAGATGGATGACGTGGTATTTGAAGAATTTAAGGGAACCGGTAATATGGAATTGGTGCTTGACCGGAAACTTTCCGAAAAACGGATATTCCCGGCAATTGATATTACAAAGTCCGGTACGCGGAGAGAGGATCTGCTTCTTTCAAAGGAAGAGCAGGATGCCATGTACCTGATCCGACGTGAGATTGGTGGATCCAAGGGTGAAGAAGCAATAGAAGAAGTATTAAAACTGTTTGTACGGACGAAAAACAATCAGGAATTCCTGAATCTGGTACAAAAATCTCTGGGACGACGATAAAAGTAAAAAAATATGAAAATACTATTGCAAAGTACGAAAGTCTATGCTAAAATGAGGAAGTTGTTGAGCGGAAGAAGGGCGCAAGCCTGCTCTCATAGATAGTTTAAGTAACGGTGAGGTGAAAAAGATGAAAGAAGGAATCCATCCAGATTATTACCAGGCAAAGGTTGTCTGCAACTGTGGTAACGAATTTGTTACAGGATCAACAAAAGAAGATATCCACGTTGAAATTTGCTCTAAGTGTCATTCATTCTACACTGGACAGCAGAAGGCAGCTAAGGCTCGTGGACGTATTGATAAGTTCAATCGTAAATATGGTGTAAACCAGTAATAAAAGGATTAATATGAGGTTGGGATTGACGAATCCCAACCTTTTTTCAAATTCAGAAAGTTATCAGTAATTAAATTCTCAAAAGACAGATAGTCCTATAAAACAGGTTAAAAATAGTGGAGGAATCTATGGAACGAATCTATATAGGTGGTCAGGCTGTGATCGAAGGTGTTATGATGAAGAATAAGGATCAGTATGCTGTTGCAGTACGGAAGCCGGACCAGACGATTGAGACAAAGGTTGAGATATATGAATCTCTGGGAGAGCGAATCCCGTTTTTTCGGATTCCGATCGTCCGTGGAGTAGTTAATTTTATAGAATCGCTTGTGATCGGTATGAAGACGCTGACGTATTCCGCATCCTTCTATGAAGAAGGTGAGGAAACGCAAGAGGACAGTCAGGCAGAAAAAGCAGCCAAGAAAGGCGGGGAAGGCATCTTAATGTTTTTTTCGGTTATGATTTCCGTGATTCTTGCAGTCGGACTGTTTATTTTACTTCCGGCATGGATTTCCGAATATATCCGGCGTGGAATTGATAATAATGTAGTTGTGGCATTGTTAGAGGGTGTGATCCGTCTTGCAATCTTTCTTTTGTATGTATTTGCCATATCACAGATGAAGGATATTAAGCGGGTCTTTATGTATCACGGGGCTGAGCATAAGACTATTAACTGCCTGGAGGCCGGAGTTCCGCTGACACCGGAGAATGTTATGAAGTTCAGCCGGTTTCATAAACGTTGCGGAACCAGCTTTCTGTTTCTGGTTATGATCATCAGTATTTTATTTTTTATGGTGATCAATGTAGACAGTGCAGTTTTGCGGATTGTATTAAGACTGCTTCTGGTTCCTGTCATTGCCGGTGTTTCCTATGAAGTGCTTCGACTGGCAGGTAAGAATGACAGCCTGATCATTAAGATCATCAGTGCACCCGGATTATGGGTTCAGAGAATGACGACCAGAGAGCCGGAGCTTGATATGCTGGAGGTAGCGATTGCTTCAGTAGAAGGCGTTCTGGATTGGAGAGCTTATCAGGAGGATCTGCGTCAGGATAAGACAGAGAAAGCACAGGAAAAGGCAGAAAAGAAGCACAGAGCATCTGAGAAGCATGCATCATCTGAGAAAAATGCAGAGGAAGCAGCAGAAGAGGATGAATAAGGTGTGATTTTATGAGAATTCAGGAGACACTGCAGAAAGGCAGTCAGGAATTGAAACGTTGTGGAATCGAGAACCCCGGTCTGGATGCCAGATATCTGTTGGAATGGATCTTAGAGTGTGATCATTCTTATGTATTATTGCATCCGGAACAGGAGCTGTCAGCCGGTCAGGAACACCGATATAACGAAGCAATTGAAAAGCGGGCACAGCATTTTCCGCTACAGTATATTATCGGGGAACAGGAATTTATGGGATATAACTTCCAGGTGGATGAGAATGTTCTGATCCCGAGACAGGATACCGAGATTCTGGTAGAGGAAGCATTGAAACGAATCGATGAAAGACCTTCTGATGACGGACAGAGGACTACCGTTCTGGATCTGTGTTGCGGCAGTGGCTGTATCGGCATCAGTGTGAAGAAGCTGAGACCGGAAACGGATGTAACATTAACAGATCTATCGGAAGCCGCACTTCGGATTGCAGAGAAAAATGCCGTTTCACTTCAGGTAGATGTAAGAATCTGTCAGGGGGATCTGTTTGCAGGTGTGCAGGGAAAGAAGTATCGGATTCTTCTGTCCAATCCGCCTTATATACCAAGCAGGGTTATAGATACTCTGATGCCGGAGGTGCGGGAATATGAGCCAAGACTGGCTTTGGACGGAGCTGATGACGGTCTGATATTTTATAGAAGGATTGCGAGAGAAGCAATGCAGTTTTTAGAGGATGAGGGTTATGTATTATTTGAAATTGGATTTGATCAAGCAGAAGACGTCCGGAAGATACTTGTAGATGCCGGATTTGAGCAGATTCAGGTAAGGCAGGATTATACCGGACTGGATCGGGTTGTGATCGGCAGAAAGGCAGCAGAATAAAAGAAGATTAAAAGCAATACAGGAGGTTTATTATGTTTGACCATTTGGAAGATATATTAGTACGTTATGAGGAAATTCAGGAGGAATTAAATTCTCCGGAGATAGCAAATGATCAGGACCGGTATCGGAAGTTGATGAAGGAGTACAGCAATCTGACACCATTGGTAGAGAAGTATAAGGAATATAAGGATGCAAAGCAGACGATTGAAGACAGTCTGGCTATGATGAACGAACCGGATGAGGAGATGCGGGAACTGGCAAAGGAAGAACTGGCATCTGCTAAAGAGGCAGTAGCTAGGTGTGAACAGGATCTGAAGATTCTGTTACTGCCTAAAGACCCGAATGATGATAAGAATGTTATCGTAGAAATCCGTGCCGGTGCCGGCGGTGATGAGGCTGCATTGTTTGCGGCAGAAATCTACCGGATGTATGTACATTATGCCGAGAGCAAGCGTTGGAAGGTAGAGCTTATGGAGTGCGAGGAAATCGGAATCGGCGGTATGAAGAGTGTGACATTTATGATTACCGGTGACGGTGCATATTCTTTTATGAAATATGAGTCCGGTGTTCACCGTGTACAGCGTGTGCCGGAGACAGAGTCCGGCGGAAGAATCCATACATCTACGATCACGGTAGCGGTTATGCCGGAAGCAGAGGATGTCGATGTAGAAATCAATGAGAAGGATATCCGGATCGATGTTATGCGTGCATCCGGAAATGGCGGACAGTGTGTCAATACTACAGATTCTGCAGTTCGTCTGACACATTATCCGACAGGTATTGTGATTTACAGTCAGACTGAGAAATCACAGCTGCAGAATAAAGAAAAGGCATTTGCATTGCTTCGTGCGAAATTATATGATATCGAACAGCAAAAGCAGCATGATGCAGAAGCGGAAGCCAGAAGAAGTCAGATCGGAACCGGAGACCGTTCGGAAAAAATCCGGACCTATAATTTCCCACAGGGACGTGTGACAGATCACCGGATTAACCTGACGCTTTATAAGCTGGATAAGATTATGAACGGAGATATTCAGGAAATCATTGATGCGTGCATAGCAGCCGACCAGGCAGCCAAGTTAAGTAAGATGAATGAGCTTTGATATCATTTGTTAGTTGAAAAAATAAGACGCAACCGGTCTGTTTATAGATTTCAACTTCGTAAGTCCTTGTCTAAAGCAGTCAATTATCATATAATAAATGTTGATTGATAGTAAAATAAAAGATGAAAGGTGGAAAATAATGAATGATCAGATAACTAAAACATATGGAATTAAAAAATTGTCAGTAAAGAGACAGGTATTTGCTACAATCGGGGCGATTGCAGTTGCTGTGGTACTTCCGCAATTATTTCATGTTGTAGGTATGGTATCCAATATGGGTACTGCACTGGGAGAAACATTTCTGCCGATGCATCTGCCGATTCTGCTGGTTGGTTTGATTGCCGGACCATATGCCGGAGCAATTGCAGGATTATTAAGTCCGTTGGTCAGCTTTGGTTTAACAGCTATGCCGGGACCAGCCATGCTGCCGTTTATGATGATTGAATTATGCATGTACGGACTGTTTGCCGGACTGTTACGGAAGACCAAGATGCCTACAATCGCAAAGGTATTGCTGGCACAGGTTGGCGGACGCGCAGTACGTGCCGGTGCGATTCTGGCATCCGTTTATTTATTGGGAAATACAACTATTCATACAGCAGTGATCTGGAATAGTATTATTGCAGGTATTCCGGGACTGATTTTACAGTGGCTCCTGCTTCCGTTACTCGTTTACAGAATTGAATGCGGAGGAAATTATGAAACAGGCGTACACGAATAATCTGGCACAGGCGAAGGATCTGTTGTTAGCGAATGAGACATATACCTGTGTGTTGAAAAAAGAGGATGATTGTCAGTTCAGTCAGGAACATGGAGTACTTCCGTTAATGCAATGGATTGATGCCGGAAAGCATTTCAAGGGCTATGCGGCAGCAGATCGGATTGTAGGAAGTGCAGCCGCATATCTGTATATTCTGCTGGATGTTCGGGAGGTATATGCACAGGTGATGAGTCAGGGAGCAATTGAGATTCTATCACAGCATGGGATTACAGCTATCCATGATGTTACGACAGCAACAATCCGCAATCGTGCGAATACAGGAAGCTGCCCGATGGAACTGGCAGTGCAGAACAGCAGGACACCGGAGGAAGCATATGATGCGATCCGGCGGAAGTTGTATGAATTGCAGAGTCATATATAGATTATTATAAGAATAAACCACACCCTGTAAGAAAGCCGGCTGTGTCCGATGCTTACAGGGTGTTTTTATAATATAAAAACAAACAGTATATAACAGTTGACAACAGTTAAATGCTGTTATATACTGTTATACAAGGAGGTAGTTATGAATATAGTGATCAATAATTCTTCTTTTCAACCAATTTATGAGCAGATTGTTATCCAGATTAAAGAAAATATTATGAATGGAACGCTGAAAGAAGACACATTGTTACCATCTGTTCGGACCTTAGCAAAAGATTTGAGAGTCAGTATGCTGACAGTGAAGAAGGCGTATGATGAACTGGAAGCGGCAGGATTTATTATTACAGTTCATGGAAAGGGCAGTTTTGTGACGAATGCGAATCAGGAGCTAATATTGGAAGAGAAGAAAAAAGAAGTAGAACAACTTCTGGAACAGGCCGTTCGGAAAGGGAGAAGCTGTGGCATGGACCGGCAGGAATTGCAGGAGTTATATCAGTTGATTTTGGAGGATCTGACATGAATTTAGATGTGAATCATATAAAAAAGCAATATCGTGAATTTCAATTGGATTGCTCGATTCAGATACCGGAGGGACGGATCATCGGATTCGTCGGACCGAATGGTGCGGGAAAAAGTACCACCATGAAAGCAATCCTTGGACTATGTTCGCCTGATGAGGGACAGATCCTGGCAGATGGCAGAGTGATAGAAGAATGGAGTAAAAAAGAACGCGAGAAGATTGGAGTTGTACTTGCAGATTCCGGATTCAGTGGTTATTATACAGTTTCTGATGTTTGTAGAATTATGAAGAAATTTTACTCGTCCTTTCATGAGGAAGAGTTTCGGAAACAATGCAAACATTTTCAACTGCCGATGCAGAAACAGATAAAAGAATTTTCAACCGGAATGCGGGCAAAGTTATATCTGTTACTGTCTATGTCTTATGATGCCGAGTTATTGGTTCTGGATGAGCCGACAGCGGGTCTGGATGTTATATCCAGAAACGAATTACTGGACCGAATCAGGGATTATATGGAGCCGGGAGGACGTTCGATTTTGATCAGTTCTCATATATCCGGTGATTTGGAAGGATTATGTGATGAGATATATCTGATTTATGAAGGAAAAATCCTGCTTCATGAGGATACAGACCGGCTGCTTGACCGGTATGGAGTCTTAAAGGCTACGGAACAGCAGTATGAAAAGCTTGAGAAGAAGTATTTGATTCGTAAAATGAAGGGAACATATGAAGTGGATTGTCTGACAGATCAGATCCGGTATTATCGTGAAAATTATCCGGATATCATAACGGAGAAAGTGTCGATTGACGATATTATAATGTATATGATTCGAGGTGACAGAGTATGAGAGGACTATTAACAAAGGATTTCCTGACAATTAAAAATCAGGGCAAGTCAATGATCCTTATTCTTGCAATCGGGATCATTATGATCATAAGCGGAATGAACAAGACGTTTGTAATAGGGTATCTTACTTTTATAGCGTCTACGTTTGCCATAAGCACACTCAGTTATGATGAATATGATCATGGTTATCTGTATATTTTTATACTTCCGATTGAACGAAAAGAATATGTTGTAGAGAAATATCTGTTTTCTGCTATGTTGAGTATAGTCGGCTGGTTTGGAAGCGGAGTGATTATCGTAGGTGTCTCTGCTATCCGGGGAGAGCAGATATGGAGCCGGGATTTCGGTTTACAAATGCTTGTGATGTTATTGATAAACTGGGTATATCTTGAATTTTTAATTCCGATACGATTAAAATATGGAGCAGAAAAAGGAAAAATTATGAACTTCATTATACTGGGAGCGGTTTTTTTGGTGGCAATGGGGATTCAATTTCTGATGAAACATAACCAGGGGTTGCTAGATGCAGTGGAGCGGATGATCCGGTCTTTGCAGCCTGCCGTAGCCTGTATTCTGACCGGTATGCTCATTCTGGCAGCGGGACTGGGTTCGTTCTGTTGTTCAAAAAAAATCATGGAAAGAATGGAATTTTGAAACGATTTGTGCTACCATACACCTAAATAAGACAGAAAGAAGGACAGAGCATGAATCAGTGGAGAGAGAATATCCGGCAGGTAGAACCGTATACACCGGGAGAGCAGCCGAAGGAAACAGGAATTGTGAAGTTAAATACGAATGAAAATCCGTATCCGCCGTCACCGAAGGTGAATGAGATTCATGAAAATCTGGGTGACCTGCGGTTATATCCGGATCCGACAGCCGGTGCGCTGGTAGAGGCAATCGCACAGTATCATAATGTGGATCGATCACAGGTATTTGTCGGAGTCGGTTCGGATGATGTACTGGCAATGTCGTTTCTGACATTCTTTAATTCGCAGAAGCCGATTCTGTTTCCTGATATTACATATTCCTTTTATGATGTGTGGGCCGGTCTTTATCGGATTCCGTATGAGACACCGGCGCTGACAGAGGATTTTAAGATACGGAAAGAGGATTATTATAAAGAAAACGGTGGAGTGATATTCCCGAATCCGAATGCTCCGACCGGTATTTGTGAGAATCTTACTTTCGTAGAGGACATTTTGAAGCATAATCAGGACGTAGTAGTTATTGTAGATGAGGCATACATTGACTTTGGCGGGGCTACTGCATTGCCATTACTAGAGAAATATGAGAATCTGTTGGTTGTCCGTACATTCTCAAAGTCACGGTCCATGGCAGGTCTCCGGATCGGATATGCGATCGGAAATCAGGAACTCATCAAGGCATTAAATGACGTGAAGTATTCATTCAATTCCTATACCATGAACCTGCCATCGATTCAGCTCGGCACGGCATCTCTTAAGGATGAATCATATTTCCGGGAAACGACAGAGAAAATCATGGAGACCAGAAGCTGGTTTGAAAGTGAAATGCAGAAATTGGGATTTTCTTTTCCGGATTCCAAAGCAAACTTTATATTTGCATCTCATAAGGAGGTACCGGCTAAGGAGATTTTTGAAGCAGCAAAGGAGCATAAGATTTATGTCCGATACTTTGAAAAGCCAAGGATTGATAATTATTTGCGGATTTCGATCGGTACCAGAGAAGAAATGCAGAAGCTGTTAGACTTTTTGACGGATTATCTGAACCGGTAAAGAAAACAGAGCCCTGTCCGGATATGTCCGGCAGGGCTTTTAGAATTATTCGTTCCAATTTCTCTGAATCATTATAATACGATTATGTTTGGAGTCAAAACGATAAATAGAGTCTGATAGAATATCAGGTAGTCCGACAACTGTTCGATTGGCATCCCGGACCAGATTTAAGAGTGCCTGTTCTTCTATTTCTTTTGTGGCAGGCATTAAAAGAACCTCATGGATACTGGAGGGAAGAATATAGAGATCTTTTTTTATTTTCTTTGCAAAATCAGCTAAAATACCATCGTAAATCATACTGGTTGAACCATTGATCCGCGGTTCATTGGAAAGAATAAAAAGCTGTAATTCATCGGGGGTCTGATCCAGTAGTTCCTGAATATCGGCATCCTTATCCAGATATTCGGACAGTAGCTGCTGAATTGGCTGAATCGTGGCTGGAAAGAGTCTGCGGGTATTGATACTTGCGGTCTGATACAATTCTTCGAGTGTAATGTTCCATAATTCCATTTCTTTGTTGGTGATTAAAGCGGAAGCAATACCGGAAGAATCAGAATGGACCAGCCAGCGGAAAGTAATGGCAAGATCACAGAAGGGAAGATATGGACAGGATGTTAACAGTTCTTCATTTCGTTCGTAATTTACCAATCGAAATATGATCTGGTGCCGGATCGCATCATAATTATCATAGAGACTTGTATTGACCTCCAATTCAGGAACCTCGCTGCTCAAGGTTGCAGCTATTTCACTTAAGATGGAATGCAAGGGGCGTCCTTCTAAATATTCTTCATAGAAGTGATTTAAATAGACAGTGGGAGACAGGGTGTCACCGGCTCTGTGAAGGCAGATGCCATCAAGTTCTACAGAGTTGTTTTTAACTACATGATTAATAGAAGCCTTATATTCCTCCGGATGGTCGAACTCGTACACACTTTGCTCTTTTACATAGTTTAGAAATTGATTATATGTCATGAAATGACTCCTTTCCTGAATGAAAAAATAGAAAAAATAGAATGAATTTAAGATATCATCTTATAAGAAAATGTCATGAATCGTCCCCTTTCATATGGTAATACTGTGTTTCTCTGATGTTAACGCAATGTCCGGATCCGGAAATGGATAACGAAAGTCAGAATTGTAGAATTATTAGTGGATAACTAATAATGTATTGATAGGATACCTCACAAAATGTAAAAATGCAATAAAAAATTGTCGAAAAATGCGGAAAAATTAAAAAAAATTTTTAATATGTTGGAAAGTGGCATATTTACAAAGATTTTACGGGAAATTAAGCTGAATATCAGAGGAGACCGCTTGACTGAAAAAAAGGAATGTGTTACTCTAAATTCATGGTAAGTACTGCCATAAGTTTATATTTTGGAGGTTTTAAAATGAGCAAAGGTACAGTAAAGTGGTTTAACAGCCAAAAAGGTTACGGATTCATCAGTGATGAGTCAGGCAAGGATGTATTCGTACATTATTCAGGACTGAACATGGAAGGCTTTAAGTCTCTGGAAGATGGAGAGGCTGTTGAATTTGATGTTGTTACAGGCGAAAAAGGTCCACAGGCAGTAAATGTAACAAAGTGTTAATCAATACGAACTAGCAACGAGTACCTTTTTAGATATAATATATATCATTATTTATTAATATTTGGATTGGCTTATCTTGCAAAATCGCAATTGATGGAGGGGAGTTCCTGAATGGGGACT
>HF991330.1:40275-47646 GCA_000431515.1 Clostridium sp. CAG:632
CAAACCATAGTGCATCTCCTAAAATGACAATAGGGAAGGTTATAATTGAATTACCGTTAGAGAAGGTAACAAGGGGAGGACTACTTATGAGTGATAGCTTTATTTCTCGAAAGGATCGGATCATTGCATCCGCAATCGAGATAATAAGTGAATCAGGATTAGCGTCTTTGTCCACAAAGTCTCTGGCAATGAAGGAGAACATGTCAGAAACATTGATTTATAAGTATTTTGGAGGTATTAATGAGGTACTTATTGAGGTAGTGGAGTATTTTGCACGATTTGACCGAAGTATTATCCGAACCGTGCAGGGGAAAGATGTTTCGAATGTAGAAAAGATTCACGAATTTTTTGATACATACGCAATTTATTATGATAATTATATAGAAATATCTGCAATTGTATTGAATTATGAAGAGCTGCTTCATAATACGGGGACGAGGGAAATCATTGGAGCCTGTATTGAAGAGCGTAATCGGTTTTTATTACAGTTGATTCAGAATGCAATGTCGGACAGAGAGATTCATTCGACATTTTCGGCGGAAGAACTGAAGTGTATTCTGATGGGGATATTAAGCAGTCAGTTATTAGACAGGAGATTAGCCATTCATTCTGAGACTTTACGAACAGAAGTGATGGAGAGTATAGATAAAATTTTGATGCTGGTAAAAGAATAGGAGGGGCACTCATTATGAAAATATTAGTAGCAGAAGATGATGCTGCAAATCGTAAGTTCCTAACCAAGCTTCTTGCTAAATTTGGTGATGTAACCGTGGTGGGCGATGGATTTCAGGCGGTTAAGAATTATATGCAGGCACTGGACGACAGAGAGCCATATCAGTTGGTTTGCCTGGATGTAATGATGCCGAAATTAGATGGATATAAGGCACTGGATGCGATTCGCGGAATTGAAGGAAAATATGCATTGATCGCACAGGAAAAGGCTAAGATCATTATGATCAGTGCATTGGACGAAGGTGGATTTGATGAGGAAATGGCAGGAAATCAATATGATTGCTACATGAGCAAGCCGATTGATATTCTGGAATTTGAGATGAATCTGAAACGTATGGGAATGATTTAAGTGGCAGAGACTGTTATGGTTGTGACAGTCTCTGTTTTTACGAGAATATAAGAATATAGGTGATAGATATGGACATGTTTGAATATATGCGTCAGCAGAGTATGGAACAAGAGTCGCCGCTGGCGAAGCGAATGCGGCCGACGAAATTAGAGGAGGTTGTCGGACAGGAACACATTATAGGAAAGGATAAATTGTTATATCGGGCAATTCAGGCAGATAAGTTAAGCTCCATTATTCTTTATGGCCCGCCCGGAACCGGAAAAACCACATTGGCAATGGTGATTGCCAATACAACCAGTGCAGAGTTTACACAGATCAATGCGACCACATCCGGCAAGAAGGATATGGAAGAGGTTATTACCAAGGCGAAGAATACCATGGGAATGTATCAGAAGAAGACGATATTGTTCGTAGATGAGATCCATCGGTTTAATAAAGCCCAACAGGATTACCTGCTGCCGTTTGTAGAGGACGGAACAATCGTCCTGATCGGAGCAACGACAGAAAATCCGTATTTTGAGGTAAACGGCGCTTTGCTCTCAAGATCAAATGTGTTTCAGTTGAACCCATTGAGTAAGGATAGTATTAAGAAATTGATCAACCGTGCTGTTTATGATGAAAACAAGGGCATGGGTTCCTATCATGCGGTCATTGATGAAGAAGCAGAGGATTTTTTGGCAGATATGGCAGAAGGGGATGCCAGAAGTGCATTAAATGCGGTGGAGCTGGGAATCCTGACAACAGATCGGCAGGAGGATGGAAAGATCCATATCACACTTCCGGTGGCGGAGGAATGTATTCAGAGACGTTCCCTAAAGTATGATAAAGATGGTGATAATCATTATGATACGATCTCGGCATTTATTAAGAGTATGCGTGGTTCCGATCCGGATGCGGCAGTCTATTATCTGGCGAAGATGTTATACAGCGGTGAGAGTGTTACCTTTGTTGCCCGAAGGATCATGATCTGTGCATCAGAGGATGTGGGAAATGCAGATCCGCAGGCCATACAGGTGGCAGCCGCCTGCGCACAGGCAGTAGAGCGGGTCGGTATGCCGGAGGCGCAGATCATCCTGGCACATGCAGCAATTTATGTTGCCTGTGCACCGAAAAGCAATGCAATAGTAAATGCAATATCACAGGCCATGCAGACTGTAAAGGAACGGCAGACAGGTGCAGTTCCGGTACACTTAAGGGATGCACATTACGGTGGAGCCAGAAAGCTCGGACATGTAGGATATCAGTATGCACATGATTATCCGAACCATTATGTGAAACAACAGTATCTTCCGGATGAACTGGCAGGCACCCGTTTTTATGAGCCGGGTACCTTAGGCTATGAGGAACAGATACGTGCGTATTTTAAGAAAATCGGAAAGGATACAGAGGTATGAAACGAGTAAAACAGATCTTTGCGTGGATTGCGATCATCATTATTGTCGGGCTGGTAGCTGCAACCATTGTAACAAGTATACAGGGAAGTGCATTGTCCATTCCGATGCTTGGACTGACAATGGGAGTCTCTGTTGCATTATGGGTGCTGCTTTGGTTTCTGGACCTGATTGGCGGTAGGAAGAATTCCGGACAGACGGACGACAGTGAGAAAAAATAAAACACCTTTTAAAAAATCTTAATTCTTATTTAATTTTATTTTCTGGGATAACGTGCTATACTTTCACTGACTAAATCAGAAAGGGAAAGTATAGCATGTTTAAAATATTTCGTTACATGAAAGATCAGTGGTACTGGATAGTATTTGTAATCGTACTATTGATCGTTCAGGCACAGTGCGATTTGTCATTACCGGAGTATACATCTAAGATCATTGATACCGGTATTCAGAATCAGGGAATCGAGCATGGAGTACCTGAGCTGATTACCGGAGAAGAATATCAGAAACTTACCATGTTTATGACAAAAGAAGAACAGGCAGACTGGGAGTCTATTTACGAAGAAACAGATGACGGGAACTATCATCTGACAATTACAGAGGATCCGGAACGCTGGACAGAAGCAGATCAGGAGTTTCAGACGGTGATTCTTTTAAATGCCAGTATGCGTAAGATGTCGGAGGAGAGTCTTCAGACAATGACAGAAAAAATGCTGCAGGCGCAGGAATCGGATAGAGATCAGATGATCCGGCAGATGCGTGAGGAGATGGAGAGTCAGACAGAGCAGATTGGATCGACCATGCTTACCTCTATAGCGATTTCTTATGCGGCAGAGGAGTATCAGGCAGCCGGAGGAGATATCCATGCATTACAGAGACAGTATCTGTTAAAAACCGGCGGAAAGATGCTGGCATTGACATTGCTGATGGCTGCGGCAGCTATTGCAGCAGGATTTCTGGCAGCCCGGATCGGTGCGAAAGTAGGTATGGAGCTTCGAGGTAAGGTATTTAAAAAGGTGGTCACCTTTACGAACCGGGAGATGGATCAGTTCTCGACCGCATCTCTGATCACAAGAAGTACCAATGATATCCAGCAGGTGCAGATGGTATCGACCATGATGCTCCGAATGCTGATCTATGCACCGATTCTTGGTATTGGCGGTGTGATCCATGTATTGAATACCGGGGCCGGTATGGAGTGGATCATTCTGGTTGCGGTTGTTACGATTCTGGTATTTGTCGGGATTCTGATGAAGATTGCCATGCCGAAATTTAAACAGATGCAGCAGAAGGTAGACGGATTGAATCTGATATCCAGAGAGATTCTGACCGGTCTGATGGTAATTCGGGCATTTGTCCGTGAGGATGTCGAGGAAGAACGCTTTGATGAGGCGAATAAGGATCTGACAAAGACCATGTTATTTACAAACCGGGTCATGACCTTTATGATGCCTGTCATGATGTTACTGATGAATGGGGTATCCGTGCTGATCGTATGGGTAGCGGCGAACCGGATCGATGCCGGTGTCATGCAGGTTGGTACCATGACCGCATTTATTACGTATACCATGCAGATTGTAATGGCATTTCTGGTCATCTGCATGTTTTCAATTATGCTGCCGAGAGCCGGTGTGGCTGCGAATCGAATCGAAGAGGTTCTGGATACCGAGGTGTTGGTACAGGATGCAGAGGGTGCAGGCGAGTTAACGGATGTGAAAGGCTATGTGGAATTTCATCATGTAGACTTTAAATATCCGGGTGCAGAGGAATGTGTGCTGGAGGATATTGATTTTACGGCAGAGCCGGGAAAGACGACGGCAATCATAGGAAGCACCGGTTGTGGAAAATCAACGTTGATCCAGCTGATTCCACGGTTTTATGATGTGACAAACGGCAGGATCACCATTGACGGAACAGATATCCGTGAAGTAACACAGGAGTCGTTAAGAAACCAGATCGGCCTGGTTCCGCAAAAGGGCATCCTGTTTTCCGGAACCATTGCATCGAACTTAAGATTTGGTAAGGAGGATGCAACGGAGGCAGAGTTGGAGAAGGCGGCTGAGATTGCACAGGCAACAGAGTTTATAAATGAAAAGAGTGAGAAATACGATAGCAGTATTGCACAGGGTGGCTCCAATGTGTCCGGTGGACAGAAACAGCGGCTGTCAATCGCCAGAGCAATTGCAAAGAACCCGAAAATATATATTTTTGATGATAGCTTTTCAGCACTGGATTTCAAGACCGATGCCGCACTCAGAAAGGCATTGGGAGATAATGTAAAGGATAGTACCGTAATCATTGTGGCACAGAGAATCAGTACGATTCTTCATGCGGATCAGATTCTGGTTTTAGATGATGGACGGATTGTGGGCAAGGGAACACATGAGAGTCTGCTGAAGGATTGTGAGGTTTATCAGCAGATCGCCAGATCTCAGTTGTCTGAACAAGAGATAGCAAAGAGTCAGGGAAAGGAGGTCGGTTCCAATGAGTAGTGAGAATACAGGAAGACCGAGAGGCCGTATGGGCAGAGGCATGACCGGCGAGAAGGCAAAGGACTTCAAGGGAACGATAAAGAAGCTACTGGTATATCTCGGAAACTACAGGGCCGGAATCGTTGTAGTGCTGATCTTTGCAATCGGCAGTACAGTATTTAATATTATCGGGCCGAAGGTGCTTGGAAAAGCGACAACAGAGCTTGCCGGTGGCCTGATGGCGAAAGTAAATGGAACCGGTGGTCTGGATTTCGCAAAGATCGGAAGTATCCTGCTGTTTGCATTGGGATTATATGTGATCAGTGCATTATTCAGCTTTGTACAGGGTTGGATCATGACGGGTGTGACCCAGAAGGTATGTTATCGTATGCGGAAGGAGATTTCAGAGAAAATCGACCGGATGCCGATGCGGTATTTTGAAAGCAGAACTGTCGGAGAGGTATTATCCAGAATCACCAATGATGTAGATACCCTGGGACAGGGCCTGAATCAGAGCATTACACAGCTGATCACATCGGTGTCAACCATGATCGGAGTTCTGGTTATGATGCTGACGATCAGTCCGCTGATGACATTGATCACGATCGTGATCCTGCCGATCAGTCTGCTTCTGATCTCACTAGTGGTAAAACGTTCCCAGAAATACTTTAAGAAGCAGCAGGAATATCTGGGAAATGTGAACGGACAGGTAGAAGAGGTATACAGCGGTCATCTGGTCGTGCAGGCATTTAATAAACAGAAGGATTCGATAGAGACATTTGACCGGACGAATCGGAAACTGTATGAATCGGCATGGAAATCACAGTTCTTGTCCGGTATGATGCAGCCGATCATGATGTTTGTCGGAAATCTTGGCTATGTAGCCGTTGCATTTTCCGGAGCCATGCTGGCAATTCAGGGTGTGATTACCATCGGTGATATTCAGGCATTTATCCAGTATGTGCGGAACTTCACACAGCCGATCCAGCAGATTGCGCAGGTTATGAATATGCTACAGTCCATGGCGGCGGCAGCAGAGCGTGTGTTTGAGTTCCTGAGTGAGGAAGAAGAGAGCCTGCAGCCGGAGCATCCGTTGCAGCTGGAGAAGATAGAAGGAAATGTAACCTTTGATCATGTAGCATTCGGCTATCAGGAGGATAAAGTAATCATCCATGATTTCAGTGCGGATGTAACACCGGGACAGAAAATTGCAATTGTAGGACCGACCGGTGCCGGTAAGACAACCATGGTGAAGCTTCTGATGCGGTTTTATGATGTCAATTCCGGAGCTATTCTTGTAGACGGACATAATATTAAGGAATTTAACCGCCATGATTTAAGAAACGGATTTGGAATGGTTCTGCAGGATACCTGGCTGTTTAAGGGCACGATCATGGAAAACATCCGGTACGGAAGGCTGGATGCAACGGATGAAGAAGTGATCGCAGCGGCAAAGGCAGCACATGCGCATCATTTCATACAGACCCTGCCGGGTGGTTATCAGATGGAATTAAATGAGGAGGCAAGCAATGTTTCACAGGGACAAAAGCAGCTTCTTACGATTGCCAGAGCGATTCTGGCAGATAATCCGATCATGATTCTGGATGAGGCGACCTCTTCTGTAGATACCCGAACAGAGACCCGGATACAAAAGGCAATGGATAACCTGATGAAGGGACGGACCAGTTTTGTGATCGCCCATCGGTTGAGTACGATCCGGGATGCGGATCTGATCCTGGTCATGAAAGACGGAGATATTATTGAACAGGGAAATCATGAGGAGTTATTAGCAAGGAACGGATTCTATGCGGACCTTTACAATTCCCAGTTTGAAGCCGGTTAAGAATAGAAGATCAAAAGCCAGGTGTAAGAAAGTTTTCACTTGGCTTTTTCTGCGTTTAACGGTATAGTAGAGAAATAAAAGACGGATGAGAGGAAGGCAGAATGGCAAAGAATCGGATATTGATCATAGAGGATGAAGAGGCAATTGCAAAAATGATCGCCATGAACCTGAGGGTAGCGAACTATGAGACCCGGATCTATCAGGACGGACTGGAGGCAGAACAGGGTCTGCAGGAGGATCATATGTATGATCTGGCACTGCTTGATGTGATGCTGCCGGGAAAGAACGGGTTTGAGCTGTTAGAAGATATGAAGCGGTATGATATTCCGGTAATCTTTCTGACGGCAAAGGATGATCTGGATTCCAAGATTCAGGGACTGACCGGAGGTGCAGAGGATTATCTTGTGAAGCCGTTTGAAATTCTGGAGCTGATGGTCCGGATGGAAAAGGTACTGGAGAGAAGGAATAAGCTGGAGCCGGTGATCCGGATACTGGATATGGAGATCAATATGGAAGAGCATACGGTACGGAAGAACGGAGTGGAGATTCCGTTAAAGCCTATGGAATTTGAATTGCTGGCGGTACT
>HF991331.1:0-5374 GCA_000431515.1 Clostridium sp. CAG:632
TGTCAGGTCATCGGCAGGTACATATACTGCCTGTACGGATGTTACGGAACCGTTTCTGGTAGAAGCAATTCGCTCCTGTAATTCACCGACATCATTGGCCAGCGTTGGCTGATAACCAACTGCAGATGGCATACGTCCAAGCAATGCGGACACCTCCGAACCGGCCTGTACAAAACGGAATATATTATCAATGAACAACAGCACATCCTGATGCTTTACATCACGGAAATACTCTGCCATTGTCAGTCCGGTCTCTGCCACCCGCATACGTGCTCCAGGTGGTTCATTCATCTGACCAAACACTAAGGCTGTCTTATCCAATACTCCGGATTCCTTCATTTCTGTCCACAGATCGTTACCCTCTCTGGAACGTTCTCCAACACCGGTAAAAATGGAATAACCGCCACTCTCGGTTGCAATATTATGGATCAGCTCCTGAATCAATACGGTTTTACCGACACCGGCACCACCGAACAGACCGATCTTACCGCCCTTGGCATATGGTGCCAGAAGGTCAATGACCTTAATACCGGTCTCTAACATCTCTACAACCGGACTCTGATCCTCAAATGTCGGAGGCTCCCGATGAATACACCAATGCTCCTCTTGATCCAGCTTTTCACCATTATCCAAAGTATCACCCAGCACGTTAAACAGACGACCTAACGTCTTCTCACCAACCGGGACCTGAATACCGGAACCGGTTGCAACTACCTTCATATCTCTGCAAAGTCCTTCACTCGGTGCCAGCATGATACAACGTACCACATTGTGTCCAATGTGCTGCGACACTTCCATTACGCACTTTTTATCCCCGTTCATGACATACAGGGCATCTTTAATTGCGGGAAGGTCACTATTTTCAAATTCTACATCGATAACAGGTCCTGAAACCTGTACAATTTTTCCTACCTGCTCCATGGTGTGAATCTCACCTCGCTTGCTTTTTCTTTTTCTTCTTTAACGCCTTGGCTCCGCCAATCACCTCGGTAATCTCCTGAGTAATCGCTGCCTGACGCATTCGGTTATATTGGATAGACAGCTCATGCAGCATATCCTGCGCATTATTGGTTGCAGACTGCATTGCCATCATTCTTGCATTTTCTTCACTCGCAGAGGCCTCTACCAGTGCGCCATACATAAATCCGGTCACATAATTATATACCAGACTCTTCAGGATCTTCTTCGGAGAAGGATAGATATAATAATCTCCGTTATAGGTACCCTCTTCCTCTTCCCGGAAGGACTGCTCCTGTTTTACATTACCCCGTTTCTGTATAGCCTGTTCCAATCGCTCCTGCTCAATAAACTCATGTGTCTTAAGCGGAAGCAGCTGCTGAACCTCCACAGTCTCCTTCATGCTGTTTATCATACGTGTATAGATAACATACACTTCATCGAACTGTTCTTCCTTGTAAAGCTCTACGATCTGTTCCGTAATCACTCTTGCCCTGTGTACCGACGGATTGTTCGTAGAGAACCGGAAATCTGCTTCCACCGGATATTTCAGACTCATAAAATGCTGACGTCCAACCTCTCCGACAACAAACAGCCGACAGCCTTCTGCCTCTTCACATAGCCGCTTTGCTTCCTTGATCACATTGTGATTATATGCTCCGGCCATGCCCTTATCACCTGTCATTACAATAAATGCTTTCCGCTTTACAGATTCCTTCTTATCCTGGCTCCGGTTATCGAAATAAATATGTTCCATCTCCGGAAAATGATACAGAATATCAGAAATCTGCTCCTGCAGACCGTAGAAATAAGGTTCTGTATCTTCCAGCTTCTGTTTCGCCTTTCGAAGTTTCATGGATGACATCATGTACATCGCTCTGGTAATCTTCATGGTATCCTGAATACTCCGAATACGATCTTGAATTTCCTTTGCACTTGCCATGCTATCACTCCTGATCCTTATCCTGATTCTTATATGCCTTCGCTGCTTCTATGATCATTTCCTTCAGATCATCCGACAACTGCTTCGTAGACTCCAGTTGTGTTACGATCTCTGAATGTTTCGTCCGGATATCCTTTAACAGTCCCTTTTGGAACTCTTTGATCGCATCTGTCTCCAGATCACTGAAAATATGTGCATTCGCAGCTACCAGTGTAATAACCTGATCTGCCATGCTCATCGGATTTCCAAGCGGCTGTTTCAGTAGTTCCATCAAGGACTTACCATGTGCCAGCTGTTTCTTGGTACTCTCATCCAGATCGGAGGAGAACTGTGTGAACACTTCCATCTCACGATACTGTGCCAGATCAATACGGATACTTCCGGCAGCCTTCTTCATTGCTTTCGTCTGTGCTGCACCACCGACACGGGATACGGAAAGACCTACGTTTACCGCCGGACGCTGACCAGCGAAGAACAACTCGCTTTCCAGATAAATCTGTCCATCTGTAATGGAAATAACATTCGTCGGAATATAGGCTGATACATCACCCGCCTGTGTCTCGATGATTGGAAGCGCAGTAATGGAACCACCACCTGCTTCCGGTGTCAACCGGCTGGAACGCTCCAGCAGTCTTGAATGCAGATAGAATACATCACCCGGATAAGCCTCACGTCCCGGAGACCGCTCCAGCAGCAATGAAATCGCACGATATGCAACCGCATGCTTTGACAGGTCATCATATACGATCAGTACATCTTTGCCCTGGTACATAAAATACTCTGCCAGTGCCGTACCGGAATACGGTGCAATGTACTGAAGCGGTGCCGGATCAGAAGCCGTTGCCGATACGACAATGGTATAATGCATAGCATCATTTTTCCTTAATGTATTTACCAGCTTGGCAATCGTAGATGCCTTTTGACCAATCGCTACATAAATACAGATCACATCCTTGCCCTTCTGATTCAGGATGGTATCCAGTGCGATCGATGTCTTACCGGTCTGACGATCACCGATGATCAATTCACGCTGTCCACGTCCGATCGGGAACATGGAATCAATCGCAAGAAGTCCGGTCTCCATTGGAACCGATACGGACTTACGATCTACAATACTTGGTGCCGGAAACTCGATTGGACGGAATCCATCCGCCGCAATGTCTCCCTGACCATCGATCGGAGTTCCGAGTGCATCTATGATCCTTCCCTTAAATGCATCACCTACCGGAATACCTGCCATCTTGCCGGTCCTTACTACTCTGGTGCCTTCCTTGATCTCTGTATCACGACCAAACAGGATAATACCGATCTCATCTCGTCTGACATCCTGTACCATTCCCTTGACGCCACTGTCGAACTGTACGATCTCGCCATAGAATGCATGGTCAATACCATCTACATTGGCGATACCGTCACCAACCCAGTTAACCACGCCGACTTCCTTATCCTTCGCCTCCAGCTCAAAATCAGCGATCTCGGTCCGGAGGATAGAAATAATACTGTCTTCACTGAAGCTTCCGTTCTTCTTTGCTCCGACTGCCTTTGAAATGCTATGCTCCAGCTGTGCAATTCGTCCCTGTTCACTCCAGTCATATTCCTTGGTACCGACCCGGAGGATAAATCCACTCTTTAAGGAAGGATTCTCTTCCATCTCAATCTCAATGTCAGCATTGTTGGATTCCTTTACCAGGAACTTCCGGATGCCTTCTAACTGCTCCGGTGTCGGTGGTGTTACATAGATCAGCTTTGCACGATCCGCCTTCTCCTCCGGCGTTGCTTCCTGCTCCGCTAATGCACCACATATTTCATCAAATAAATTAAAATCGCCATTGTCACATAAGATTTTCAGAAAATCCCGTGTCTCTTTCGGAAATACCCGTTCAATTACCAGGTGTTTCTTCTCAATCGTAACTGTCGGATTTTCAAAATCAGCACGAATTTCAGGCACCGCTTCCAGGATTCCTTTTACCTGCTGCAGTACATCCTTCGTAATGCCCTCTTTATGTAACTTTGACGCATAGTCTATTACTGCCTGAGTCACGATCTATCACCTGCTTTATCTATAAATTCATTATACAGAGCATGATCTGTACCGGATCCACTCTTCTCGCCTACTACTTTCACTGCGGCATCGACAACCATATCGGCAATCTCCTTCTCTGCTTTCTTCAGGATCTGTGTCTTCTGGTTCTCTGCTTCTGCCTTTGCATCTGCCTTCATCTGCTTTGCTACAGACTCTGCATCGCTGATGATTCTCTGATATTCTTTATCCGCATTCTTTCTTGCTGTTTGTAAGGTCTGGGCCTTTTCCTTCTCAGCATTTGCAAGAGACTCGGTATACTGTGTTTTTAACTTCTCCGCCTCTTCCTTGGATGCTGCAGCCTCGGCAAACTGCTTATCTGCCTCTTCCTGTCGGGCTGCAATGATCTTCCGTACAGGCTTAAACAGAAATACCCGCATTGCGATAAAAAGCAAAATCAGATTAATTACGGTAAATAATATATTCCAGTCTAATCGGAGCATGTTACCACCCTGCCTTTCTGAATTACTTTAACATCATAATGATCAACAAACCAATAACGAAACCATAAATTGCAGTTGCCTCTGCCAATGCACAACCAAGGATCAATGCCTTATTGATCTTACTCTCTGCTTCCGGCTGTCTTGCAATCGCCTCTGTTGCCTTACCGGTTGCAATACCGATACCAATACCTGCTCCTAATGCTCCTACTACTGCAATACCTGCACCAATTGCTATTAAACTATTCATAACTCATTCTCCTTTTCTTTCTTCATTCCTATAAGTCATCAACTACGTTCTCTGTACGTCCCGTTCATTCTCTATTCCACTGCTTCTTTGATATATAATGAAGTCAGGAACACGAATACATATGCCTGTAATAATCCGTCAAATACATCAAAGTACAGACAGAACACTGCCGGAACCACAACCGGAACTATCATTTTCAACAGCTCCATAATAACAAAAGAACCTAATACATTACCAAACAGACGCATACACAACGACAACGGTTTTGTAACAATTTCCAAAATATTGATCGGTGTGACGATCCAGATTGGTTCGGTAAACTTGTGCAGCCATTTTTTTATACCATTCTGGTATATACCTGCGAATTCAATCAAGACAATACTCATCAATGCCAAAGCAACCGTTACGCAAAGATCCTTTGTCGGGGACTTAAATCCAAACAACCCGATGATATTCGCAATTCCTATGTAAAGAAGCACAGTTACCAGATACTCGGTATACTGTTTTCCCTTAGGACCAACCATCTCCTCGCACATATCGGTCAGCTTCGTGACAATGAATTCAGCAACAGCCTGTCGTTTACTGATATGCGTAGTCTTCAGATTTCTGGTCAGAATAAATGCGGCCAGAATCATAACTGCCATAATGATCCATGTGACCACGACAGATTCCGATACGCCAATCCCGCCAAAGATAGGAATCGT
>HF991331.1:5436-12107 GCA_000431515.1 Clostridium sp. CAG:632
GTCTGCTATCTTGTCCATAAGCTTCATCTCCTTTATTGAATTTTCACTTGTAGTATACACTCCTTGCATTTTTTTGCAAGTTTTTGTTTTTATTAAATTTCTATTAATTTTTAATCATATGCATCCGCTTACACATTTCCACTCTCAAAATAAGCCGCAACTTCCTTTAGATTTTCAATAATCGGAAGGTGCTGCGGGCATGCCCGTTCGCACTGTCCACAGGCCACACAATCACTGGCTTTTCCGAATAACTTCGTCAGCCGGTCATAATATTCACCCTGTGGTGTCCATCCCTTCTCCTTTACCTCCTGCATGTCTGCATTATATAAAGAGAAATATTTCGGAATTGCAATCTTCTTCGGACAGCCATCCGTACAATAAGAGCAGCCGGTACACGGAATCACGATATTGGAGTTGATCATATCCGTTGCCTGCCGGACTAGTTTCTGCTCCTCCTCATTTAACGGCCGGAAATCTGTCATATAACCGGTATTATCTAACAATTGCTCCATATTGCTCATGCCGCTCAGAACCATGACAACATGATCCAGGCTTGCCGCAAACCGGATTGCCCAGGATGGCACCGACATATCCGGATGATAGCTTTTAAATAATTCCTCTACGCCATCCGGCACCTTAGCCAGGGTACCGCCTTTAACCGGTTCCATAACGATCACCGGCTTCTTGTGTTTCACCGCCACTTCATAGCACTTCCGCGACTGGATTCCCTCGCTGTCCCAGTCCAGATAATTGATCTGCAGCTGGACAAATTCCATCTCCGGATGCTCTGTCAGAATCTGATCCAGCAGTTCGGCATTATCATGGAACGAGAATCCAATATGCTTTACCAGTCCCTGCCTTTTCTTCTCCTGAATCCACTCAAAGCAATCCAGCTTCTTATAGACTTCATAATGATCCTGCCCTATATCATGAAGCAGATAATAATCAAAATACGTAACACCGGTCTTTCTCCGCTGTTCCTCAAATATCCGGTCCCGATCCTCCTTTGTCTTTAAGAATCCGGCATGAAGCTTCGTTGCCAACGTATAACGATCTCTCGGATAGCGATCTACCAGAACCTCCTTCGTAGCATCCTCACTCTTAAATCCGCAATACATCCATGCGGTATCAAAATATGTAAATCCACGTTCAATAAATATATCTACCATCTTCTTTGTCAATTCCAGATCGATCTTTGATGGATCATCCGGATTCAATAATGGTAAACGCATTAATCCAAATCCAAGTTTTTTTGATCCCATTATCATCTTCTGTCATCCTCCAGGCTATTTCTATTTCAGTGCGTCCAGACTCTTTCTTAACCGTACTGCCATTTCATCAACATCCTGTTCTGTAATTACAAGCGGTGGCACAAACCGTAACACATCACTGCCGGCCGACATCAGGACCAGACCATTCGCCAGTGCCTGATTGATGATCTCAACCGGCTTATGTCCGCCACCTACTACGATTCCCTGCATCAGACCCATACCACGTCTGGTCTTCAGGAAATCATAGTCTGCCACAATCGCATCCAGTGTTTTCTCCAGATATGGTGTGATCGTCTTAACATGCTCCAGAATATGCTCCTTCTCAAATATATCAAACACCTTGCTGGCAACTGCGCATACAAACGGATTTCCTCCGTATGTGGTTCCGTGATCTCCTGCTACCAGAGATGCTTTGGCTGTCTTTTCATTCAGTACAAAGGCGCCGATCGGTACGCCGCAGCCCAGTGCCTTGGCAGTCGTCATAATATCCGGCTTCACATCATATGCCTGCCATGCATACATATAACCGGTCCGGCCCATGCCACACTGAATCTCATCCAGAATCAGCAGAATATCCCGTTCATCACATAATGTACGGATTTTCTTTAAAAATTCCGGTTCTGCCGGATAGATGCCCCCTTCGCCCTGAACAGTTTCCAGAATGATCGCACAGGTTCTGTTGTTTACCTGAGCCAGCACACTGCCATAGTCATTATAATCTGCAAACCGGATACCACCGATCAATGGTTCAAACGCTTCTCTGTAATGTACATTTCCGGTTACGGATAATGCTCCCATTGTCCGTCCGTGGAAGGAATGATTCATTGCTATGATCTCGTGATTGGTCGTGCCGTCCTTTGTATATGCATATTTACGGGCTGCCTTAATTGCTCCTTCCATGGCTTCTGCGCCACTGTTTGTGAAGAACACCTTATTCAATCCGGTTGCTTTTAACAGCTTCTCGCCCGCTTCCATGGCAGGCTCATTATAGAAAAGGTTAGAAGTCTGCAGCAGCTTCTCTGCCTGTACATGAATGGCATCTTTATGTTCCTGATTGCTGTAGCCCAGTGCATTGACTGCAATTCCGGCTCCGAAGTCCAGATATTCCTTTCCGTCTAGATCATACAGGTATACACCTTCGCCATGATCCAGTACAATCGGATAACGATTATACGTATGCAGCACCACCTGTTCCGCCCGTTCCATACATTCCTTATTTTTCATTTTCTTCACGCCTTTCTCACAATGTTTCTTAATAATATATCTATACAATCCTCTGATTCACAGAATGCGACAATCCTTACGGATGTCGCATTCTTGTTTAGATTGCAGTCAGCAGTCCCAGTGACTTCAGAAATAAGATCACCAGCAAAAGCGGTGCTATCACCTTAATCATCACTATATACAAATGTTTTCTTCCAAACTTATGTCCGGTCTTTTCTACCTCATCGATCACCGTCTTAGGCTTCACTACCCAGCCGATCAGGATACAGGTTCCGATCGCCACAATCGGCATCAGGATATTATTACTGATATAATCCATGACATCCAGCACCTGTGCATGTGCACCGTTCGGCAATGTAATGTCAAAGTAAAGCTTATTATATCCGAGGCAGACAATAATGCCGCCTACCAGTGCGATTACCGTTTCAATCACCGCCGCCTTAATTCTGGACATATGAAATTTATCCATCAGACTGGCAACAATCGCCTCCATAATGGATACGGAGCTGGTGATTGCCGCAAACAGTACCATTGCGAAAAACAGACAGCCGATCACAATTCCCACACCGCCCATGGCATGGAATACCTTTGGCAGGGAAATAAACATCAGACTCGGTCCGGATGCTTCCATTCCTTCCGTTCCCATAAATGTAAATACTGCAGGAATGATCATGACACCTGCCAGAATCGCAACAACTGTATCAAAAATCTCAATCTGGTTGATAGAACTTACCAGATTGGCCTCATCTCTTACATAAGAGCCGTATGCGACCATAATACCCATGGCAACGCTTAAGCTGAAAAACAACTGCCCCATAGCATCCAGAAGCACTGAAAAGAATTGTTTCACCGTCAATCCTTCAAGATTCGGTACCAGATATATTTTCAGTCCCTCAAGACCGGTTCTGGTCACGCCTTCCGCATCCGTAAACTTCATGGTGACTGAAAAAATTGCTATTGCCAGCACCAAAACAAGCAGTAACGGCATAATAATCTTTGAAAAAGACTCAATTCCCTTTTCAACACCACGGAATACAACAAAGGCTGTTATGCACAGAAAAATAATCGTAAACAGAATCGGCTGCACATCTCCGGTAATAAAATTTGTAAAATATCCATCCTGCGAGGCCGTCACTCCGTCCCCGGTCAGAAATGCAACCAGATATTTCACGATCCAGCCACCGATAACACAGTAATACGGCATAATGATCATAGGGATCAGGCAGGCTATCACTCCCATAAATCCCCAGCCCTTCTTGATCTTACTATATGCGGTCAACGGACTCTGCCTTGTTATTCGTCCGATTGAGATCTCGGTTGTCAGCAATGTAAATCCAAAGGTTAATGCCAATATGATATAAATAACAAGGAATAATCCGCCGCCATCCTTTGCTGCCAGATATGGGAATCTCCATATATTACCTAATCCCACTGCGCTTCCTGCTGCCGCCAGCACAAATCCCAGCGACCCTGTAAATGAATTTCGTTTCTTTTCCATACTTACCTCCTGTAAATCACACTATTTTATAAGGATACCACATTTTGCTGCATTGATAAACAGTTTTTATTTCCGGCGTCTTATTTATTTCATAAACAGTTTTTACTTTTTTTATTTTGGCGACACAGATTGTACACAATTTATTTGTATATTAATACTCGTAAGATTCATATATTGAATCCTCTCTCCCCCCTCATTTTCGAAGAGCCAGGACGTTGTTCCTGGCTCTTCCTTATTTTAAATAAAAAAAGATTGACATATAATAATCCCGGTTTGCTATCCTCCGAATGTTTACTTCAGTCGCTCCGGCATCGGTTCATGGAAGATATCCTTCCAGGCTCTCCGCAGCTGCTTTTCCTCCACAACATACGGCTGAACACCCACATATTTCGGTACATCATCACTGACCAGAGATTTTATTGCAGCCAGTGCAGCCGTCTGTCCTTGTTCATACGGACGCTGTGTGCTTAATCCTCGCACAATACCTTCCTCCATGCAATATGCAATCTCTTTATCCAGATCTGTTGTAAATACTGCAATATCCTTCCGGTCCAGTTCCTTCAATGCCCTGATTGCCATCAAGGCCGGCTGATCCCAGCTGACATAGAGAGCCTCGATCTGCGGATAGGTCTCGATCATTTCCTTGCAGACCTGATAGGCATTCTCAATCTGTACAAAGCTCTTTACGGATACGAGTTCCACATTTTCAAACTGTTCCTGCAGGATTTTTCTCGCCGCCAGATCTCTCGTTCTGGTTGCCGCAAAGGTTGCTCCATGATAGATAATTCCAACCTTTGCTTCCGGCTTTCCTTTAAAATATTCACCCATCAGACGTCCGGCATTGGTCCCGTTCTCCCACTCATTGACAGATACGCAGGAAACATATCGGTTCTTGCTTAACTGTTCCGGAACATTACTTAAGAATACCAGCCGTGTCACCTCTGATAATTCCTGAAACTTCTCTGCAGTCTCTTTATCATCTGCCGGTATTGCGATCACCGCATCCGGCTTCTGCAGCCGGATACCGTCCAGCTGTGCATTCTGCAGCTTGGGATCAAAATGTGCATCCATAACCGATATGATATCGATTCCGTAACGCTCCAGTTCATCCCGGATTCCTTTCTCATGCAGCTCTGTCCATGCAGCACCTGTATAGTGAAAGGATATTGCCACCCGGTAATGTCCGTTCCGCAGCTGTGTTTTCTCCTGCTTCGTCAGTGCAATACTCTCCGGAGATGCCGCCAGTTCTCCAAACGGTCCGTTCTCCAGCATCTTCGTAGACTTCCTTATGATCAGTTCAATCCCTGCATAACAGTCATCCGTAATCGCTTTTCCCGTATTAATCTTCTCAAACAGAATTGCAGTTGCCCGCTGGCACAGTCCCTGCACATCCCGCTTCAAGATCGTTAACGGCGGATTTATCAAACCGGTCCAGCCATCATCACCAAATCCAATGATCGACAACTCCTCCGGGCATTCAATACCCATATCCTGAACTGTCTTCATCAGATAACTGGTGATACGGTTACCGCTTGCGATCACTGCAGTCGGCATAATGCGGTTTAAGGCACGCTGAATCATCAGCCTGCCTTTTTCCTCATTATCAATATTTACTTCTTCAATATTGGCATCATTAACACCAATATTATGTCGTTCCAGTGCTTTTAAAAATCCTCTGGTCCGTTCCTCACGCGTAGTACTTAATGAGGATTCCCGCAGCAACAGAATATTCCGGTGTCCACATTGCAGCAGATAATCCGTTCCCGTAAACATCCCTTCCCGATCCCGGAACTCAACCGAATCGATTCCGGTTCCGATCAGATTCCGCTCCATACATACAAATGGGATGCCGGATTGGATCAGTTTCTTATAATCTTCTACGGAATCACTGACCGGTGCCAGCAGAATACCGGCCACCTTCCGCTCGGAAATCAGTCCGTCCAGCACCTGCTCCTCTTCTTCTTTATCATCTCCGGTCACCGACACATAGAACCGGTAGCCCTGAGATGTGATCAGCTCCTGCAGATATCCGACCATGCCCTGATAAATCGGACTGCTGATGTTCGGAAAAATTGCAACTATCATGGAAGCTTTTCCGATACGCAGCTTCCGTTCTTTATCTGACAGCTTCGCTGCATAGCCGGTCTCCTCAATAATCCGTTCTACCTTTTCTGCCAGCTCCGGCCGCACATAACGGGTTCGGTTTATAACATGTGATACTGTTGCGATCGACGTCCCCGCCATGTCTGCGATCTGTTGTATTGTCACTTTATTTTTAGCCAATGTAATGCTCCTTCCACTCCGTATATCCTATACTTTTAAATTATACAAAGCATACGAAGCACGGTCAAGCTATCATTTAGCGTTGTCAGCGTTTCAGCGTACCGCTGCCGTCATTGTTACGATCCACATAAATATAACCATAACGTTTCTTCATCTCTGCTGTCGATGCACTCACCAGATCAATTCTTCACAATTCCATACGTTCTTAATCTTAATTTCTGCATATTTTATCCTGCTTCGGAACATACTTCCAATATACCGATTTAGGAGGATTCTAAAATGTCAAATATGTTTTGTTTTCAATGCCAGCAGGTCGCCGGAAATAAAGCCTGTGTAAATACCGGGGTCTGCGGAAAACAGCCATCCACCGCCAAGCTGCAGGACGAGCTGATTCA
>HF991331.1:12187-32058 GCA_000431515.1 Clostridium sp. CAG:632
GCCTACCGCCTGCTGATCGATGGTCTGTTCACAACCCTTACCAATGTAAATTTCGACGATCATGCGATTGATGCCTATAAAAAGCACGTCATAAAAGAACGGAAACGTCTGGCCGGAAGTCAGAAATTTCCGGTCATATCCCTCTGGGAGGGCGGTAATGATATCGTCTCTCTGCGCTCCACCCTGCTATTCGGTCTGAAGGGAATGGCCGCCTATGCGCATCATGCGATGAATCTCGGATACACCAATAAAACCGTTACCAAATGGTTCTACAAGGGGCTCTGTGAAATCAATCGAACCCACACCCCGGAGGAATGGATTGCCCTGATTTTAGAATTTGGCAACGTGAATTTCAAATGCATGGAGCTGCTGGATCAGGCGAATACGGAGTCTTTTGGCACCCCGGTACCAACCCGCGTGCATACGGATATTCGTAAAGGCCCGTTTATTGTGGTGTCCGGTCACGATTTAAAGGATCTGCATGATCTTTTAGAGCAGACGGAAGGCACCGGAGTCAATGTCTACACGCATTGTGAAATGCTTCCGGCCCACGGCTATCCGGGATTGAACAAATATCCACATCTAGCCGGCAACTTCGGTACCGCATGGCAGAGCCAGCAGACAGAGTTTGAGAATATTCCGGCACCGGTACTGTTCACAACGAACTGCCTAATGCCGCAGCGTCCAAACTATCAAGATCGTATCTATACTACCTCGGTAGTCGGCTATGAAGGACTGCGGCACATCGCCACTGATGCAGACGGTCATAAGGACTTCTCTGAAATTATCCGACATGCCAAACATCTCGGTGGTTATGAGCATGATCACAGTATGAGCGGCATCAACGGCGGTCACATTCTGACAACCGGCTTTGCACACGGGGCTGTTCTGTCCCATGCCGATCAGATTATTTCTTCTATTAAAAAAGGAAATATTAAGCATATCTTTCTGGTTGGCGGCTGCGACGGTGCGCATCCGGGAAGAAATTATTATACAGAATTTGTAAAACAGACCCCGATGGATTCTCTGATCCTGACTCTTGCCTGTGGCAAGTATCGCTTCAACGATCTGGATCTCGGTGAAATAGACGGTATCCCTCGGATTCTGGATATGGGACAGTGCAATGATTCCTATAGTGCCATCCGGGTAGCTCTGGCGCTAGCGGATGCCTTTGACTGTGGGGTCAATGATCTGCCTTTGACGCTCGTTCTCTCATGGTATGAGCAAAAGGCGGTATGCATCCTGTTAACGTTGCTTTCACTGGGAATCCGGGACATTTATCTCGGCCCGACCCTGCCCGCCTTCTTATCAGAGACCGTTGTAAAATTCCTGGTGGATACCTACAATCTGCATCCAACCACCGCTCCGGAGCAGGATTTGGATGCGATTCTCGGCCGTGGCTAGGCTATACCGTCTGTCTCTGTGCTTTATAACTACGCACTAAAGCGATTATAAATGACAGACTTTCGCTCCAGAATTCCGCAAACCTTTTCATATACGGCATCCGCAAGCTTTTTATGTTCTTCTTCATTCAGGTGTTCCTGGTCTGTTTCACTTGGCTTTGCATAATCCGAAGCAGCCAGGAAATGCACCTGCTCTTCTGCTGCAATCCGTCTGTAGACCTCTGCCAATTCTCTGGACACCTGAACCGAAGCCTTTGAAAACTCCGGATCATATTCCGGCTTCCACACCTGTTCTCCCAGATGGATCGGCGAAATCAGAAGGATTTCACTGTTTCCTGCATACTGCCGGATTAGATGTATGATTTTCCGGACGCCTTTTCCGATCAGCTCTGCAGATGCTCCATATGCCGTTTTACAATCATTGGTGCCAAGCATCACAATGATCAGATCGGACTCCCCGCTGGTCTCCACAACACCGGAAATCCATTTACTGCCATTCCGGTTCTCCCGAAAGAGATCATCAAAGATGGTCGTTCTGCCGCACAAGCCTTCCTCTATCACCCGATACCGGTCAAGCCCCAGTCTTTCATTCAGCCGACTGGTCCAGCGGATACCCCATGGGTATCTTCCTCCTTCTTTCGGTATCAGTCCATATGTATTTGAATCACCAAAGCATACGATTTGTCTCATCTTTGTCACCTCTCTTTATTTTCTTTTTATAGTATACTATCTTAATATGAATTGCGGAAATATTGCTTTTCTATGGCTTGCAATAGTTATTTTCTATAGCATATACCGATTTAACCTATGTCTATATATCATGCAAAAAAACAGAGACTCCGGTCACAAGCTGTACCCAAAGTCTCTGTGTATTGTATTATAAATCTGTCTGTATCTGATCTGTACTTTATCTGCCTCGGCCAGTATCTGATCCTAGTTGCTGAATAATGGAGTAGATAAATACCGGTCACCGGAATCCGGAAGCAATGCAACAATGGTCTTGCCCTTGTTCTCCGGTCTGTTTGCCAGTATGGTCGCAGCCTTTAATGCGGCACCGGAGGAAATACCAACCAGAATGCCTTCACTGACAGCGAATGCCTTCCCCTCTGCAAATGCATCCTCATTCTCAATTGTAATGATCTCATCATATATCTTCGTGTTCAATACATCCGGTACAAATCCGGCGCCAATTCCCTGAATCTTATGCGCACCCGGCTTACCGGTTGACAGAACCGGGCTGCCTGCAGGCTCTACTGCCACAATCTTAACATCCGGATTCTGGCTCTTTAAGTATTCGCCAACACCTGTGATCGTTCCGCCTGTACCTACACCGGCTATAAAAATATCTACCTTACCATCGGTCTGATCCCAGATCTCAGGACCGGTGGTTGCCTTATGTGCGGCCGGATTAGCCGGATTCACAAACTGTCCTAAAATAACAGCACCCGGAATCTCCTTTGCCAGATCCTCAGCCTTTGCGATTGCGCCTTTCATACCCTTGGCTCCTTCTGTCAGAACCAGTTCTGCACCATATGCCTTTAACAGGTTTCTACGTTCTACGCTCATGGTCTCAGGCAGTGTTAAGATTGCCTTATATCCTTTGGCGGCTGCAACGGCTGCCAGACCGATACCGGTGTTACCGCTGGTTGGCTCAATGATGGTTGCGCCTTCCTTTAGCAGTCCCTTCTTCTCTGCATCCTCAATCATTGCAAGTGCAATTCTATCCTTTACAGATCCTGCCGGATTCAGATATTCCAGCTTTGCAAGAATGACAGCATTCTCTGCTCCTGCCTTCTTTGCATATCTGCTTGCGTTCAATAATGGGGTTCCTCCAATTAATTCCAATGCACTTTCTTTAATCTGACTCATATTATTTACCTCCGTAATTATCGTTTTTATTTTTGTTGTCTGTTGCATTTCTATTATACGATTGTCTGTGTTTCTTCTCCATCGTACTTTATCTTCGTTATTCGTTTGTTCTGTTTTTCTTCTCTGTGTGTTTATGACAATTCATATGAAATCATTGCACGAGTTCCATTCGCCATCTGACAACAACAACAACACATCTGTACCGATAAATCCTTTCTTCTGTAATCTGCGTTTAATTTCATAAGCATTGTCTCCTTTCCTTTATCCCTAGTATGTTAATGGGATTAGTATGTTTACTATGTTTTGAATTATAATCCTCCGTTTCTCTATTGTCAACCTGTATTTTAAAATCCGGTTATAAATATTTCCGTGCCTTGGCTATAGGATTATCCTATTACACATTCCTTATATGGAATACTCGTCTTTCCTGTTTCCATAACAAAAAAGATTGCAATGCTCCCGCACTGCAATCCCTTTCGTTAAAATGCCTATACAGTTCCTGTTACAATCAGTGTTCCAACACCCGGATTTACAACCCATGCTCCGGTTGCTGCATCCTGTGTATATGTTGCCGCAGGCACTGTGATCTGACCGGCCACTGTTGCAAATTCACCGGTTGTCGCATTATAAGTGTACTCTGTCGGTTCCGTCCAGGCGTTTCCATTATAAGATACTGTCAGATTAGTCAGAATCGGATCAAAGGTATCCGTCACCACAGCACCTGTAGCTGCTGTAGCCGGTACGCTTCCGGAATTCTGAATGCCAAACGTATAGGTCAGTATTCCATTCTCTGTTACAGGAACCGGACTGACTGATTTTGTAATCGTAAGAACCGGTTCCGTCTGCGCATTTATAGTCTCCTGTGCCGTGATTGGTGTAATACCTCCACCGGAAACGGTAACGGTATTCGTAATCTCTGCTTCCTCTCCTAATGGTGCATACTGGTTCAGTTCTGTCTCATACGCTATAATCACATTACCACCGGCCGGAATACTGATTCCGCTAATCGTAAGCGGCGGTCCGGCTGTCACCGCAGGAGTTGCCTGCAGAACACCATTGACATAGTATCTGGTCGTGCCTGCTATATAATCCAGCGGCACCAGTGTTCCGGTTCCGTTTGCATATCCGCCCAGATTGTCAGAAATCGTAACTCCGGTAATGGCTGTTGTTCCGGAATTTACAATGCTGATAATGTAGGTCTCCCTATCCTTCTGTCTATAAGTGTCCTTCACTGCCTTTTTGGCAACTGCCAGCACCTCCAGAATTTCACCGACTGCAATATTTGAATTGGCAACGGTATCTCCATAGCGGAGTTGTGCCTGATTGGTAAACTGTGCCATATATCATTCCATCCTTTCAATATTCAGGCATAGTTTAATATATGCATAATTTATTCCGGTGTCCCTTACCGGGGAACTACGTATTCAAACGCAATATCGCCGCGTTCATATTCATAGTCATCCAACTTCACTTCCTGAAATCCGTATTTCTCATAGATATGAAGCGCCGGCTTCAATCGGCTGTTCGAGATCATAAACAATCGTCCGGCTCCATGTGCAATCGCATACTGCATAGTTGCCTGAAATACGGCTGAACCGGCCCCCTTATGCGGGACATGCTTATTCGATGCCAGCTTGCACATCTCCCAGGTATCTCCCTCCATCCAATGCGTCATGCAGGTAGCCAGTACCTCTCCGCTCTCCACTGCAAAGTAGATCATGGCACCATCCTCTACCATCTGATCAATTGCATCAAAGGTCCGGAAATCATCTGCCTCCAGATGCCCGAAATTATCTGTAATCCAATCTGTATTAAACTGAATAAAATAAGGTTTATACTCTTTTCTGTATTCTACAACTTCCACCAGTCATACCTCACTTCTATGTAGCTTATTTTCATGCCCATATATTCCATACTGTTTCCGTGTGAAATCATAGGTTGCCCTTATATTATCTCATTTCCGGAAAATTATCAATCATGGAAGGGGTGGTTCCTGCACTGCTGCCTGTATCGCGGGACGGCAATCGCATTGCGGGGAACACTTCCTCTGCCATGATGGTTTCCGTATTGCGGGACGGTAGTCGCATTGCAGGGAACACTTCCTCTGCCATGATGGTTTCCGTATCGCGAGACAACAATCGTGCACACAAAAACAGGCACCCCTGCAATCGCAGAGATGCCCGCCACATTAATTCTTTACTCAATCAATCCGCTTTCCTTTAAGAGTATCTCGATATCGGTTCCGCGCACTTTCTTCAATACCACCTTAAGCATTTCTTTTTCTTTGAAGGATAACTTAATGTCTGTAATCGGTTTCTTGTCAATGGCATAATAGCATGCACGCAGCAGTTCACGGACATCATATTTACTGCCCCAGACCTCCGGTACGCCACGGTCAATATCCAGTAATGTATATACAGCTTCCATACCGGTACGCATAGAATACTCAATTGTGAAGATTGTATCCCGCGGAGTCTCTGTAAACTGTCCAAGGAATGCAAAGTTTACGGATCCATCCGGTACAACATGCGGACGATCTTCATTCTTTCTCGGCTGGAAGAAAGCATTGATATACGGCATAAAGCAGGTGGTTGTATTACAAGCATCCTTTGCCAGTGTATCGATTCTGTCCTGTGGCACACCAATATGATACAGCCATTCACGGCAGACTTCTTCACCGGTGCAGTCACGCATTGCTTTCTTTACATAATTACCTTCTTTATTGGTATTCAAAGCATACAACCAGACAAGCACCATATTCTTATCCTGCGATTTGAACTGTGGCTGACGGTTGATCGTCCATGACAGATACCAGTTATCTGTGCTGTCCTTTACCGTTACGATACCACCGGTTGTTACTTTTCCTTCTCTCGGATCACGCTTACAAATATTCATGATATACCGGATGATTTCCTCATCGGAGGTTGCCACAGTTGCACTCATCCAGTTCGTTGCTTCGATATTACTACAGAATGCATCCGGATTACCGAACTCTCCATGGGTTGCCTGTGCGGCAATTGCCTTCCACATATCCCAGGACTCTCCGTATCCGTCTCTTAACTTTGACAGATCCGGTGCATGGTTCTGATCACCATAGCAGGTAGAGTCTGTGCAGCAGCCATTTGTAATAAATACCAGATCATCCTCGATCAGATCGATCGTCTGCTCCGCTCCGTCCTTCACGTATACGATCTGCCTTGCAATCTTCTTGTCGCCAACTGTTTCAATTATAACATTTTTCACATCCATGCCATATTCAATCCGAACACCATGATCTTCCAGATATTTCACAAGCGGCATGATCAGACTCTCATACTGGTTAAACTTAGTAAACCTCAGGGCACTGAAATCCGGCAGTCCGTCAATATGGTGTACATAGCGGCACAGATACCGTTTCATTTCCAAGGCGCTTGACCAACGCTGGAATGCAAACATGGTCTGCCAGTACAGCCAGAAATTCGTCTCCCAGAAGGAATCCGGAAGCACCTCCGATATCTTCTTTCCCTCCAGATCCTTCTCCGGTGTAATAAACAGCTGGGACAATGCCAGTGCAGACTCCTTATCCAGATTAAACTTCTTATCTGTATGTGCATCCTCACCACGATCTACCGTTGCACGGCAAAGCGAGTAGTTCGGATCGTGCTTATTCAGCCAGTAATACTCATCCAGAACCGATACTCCCGGTGTCTCCAGTGACGGCACATCCCGGAACATATCCCACATAACTTCAAAATGGTTATCCATTTCCCGGCCGCCACGCATGAAAAATCCCTTTGTAACATCCTTTCGTCCGTCACAGCTTCCGCCTGCCAGCTCCAGCTTCTCAAGCAGATGAATGTGCTCGCCCTTCATTTGTCCATCCCGTACCAGATAAAATGCCGCCGTAAGGCCGGCAAGTCCTGTACCAATAATATAAGCTGATTTTTTGTCCACATCCTTTGGTTTTTCCGGATGTGCAAATGATTCATAAGTTCCTGCAGAATAATACATAATGAAAACCTCCATTCTCTTTGCTTCTGTTTTTGCTTCTGTTTTCATTATATCCGCATTCATATTATTTACACTAAGCAGAACCTGACGGTTGCATAGTTTTTTATCAGATCGGGTAAATTGATAAAATCAGATCTTAAATCGCTGCAGTCCGACTGCAATATTCCCCTTGAGCAGTTTTGCCAGACGTTCCACCAGCTGCTCCGGATCCCCCTTCATATCTGCCTCGATCCAGTCCAGCATCAGTCCGACAAACACATAGGAATATACCTGTGCGATAAACTCTTTATCTTCTTCCCGCACTGTCATTCCGACCGCTTCCTCATTGATCACGCCCAAAAGCAGCTGATCCACTAATGGTTTCAGATACCGTTCCACCTGCTCCTGATGCACACATCGGTACACATTCATAATAAATGGTTTATTCTCTTTCACCTTTTCAAAAATCTGAAGAAAACCCTGCTGCCAGGTATCATATGTCTTCTTCTCCTCCAGTGCCTTGCGGGCATCCTCCAGGCAGGACCACTCTACCAGATCATAGATGTCTTTAAAATGATAATAAAAGGTCATCCGATTAATGCCGCAATCCTCGGCAATATCGGTGACCGTGATCTTCGTTAATGGCTTTTTTAACAGCAGATTCTTAAGCGACTGCTCCAATGCGCGTTTGGTAACCTGTGACATATTGGCTCCTCCTGTATTTATTCTATGGATTCATATGCCCTTTAGTTGACTATTTCTATTAAAAGTCTAAATTGAAACTATACAGTTGTCAATATAGTTTTACGCTACAAAAGTATTTTTCAATTTCAGAGAAATCCAACAAAAATCTACATATCTCTTAGTGGCCATGATTTTCGGAGTGCTATATAGGAAATCAGAAAGTTTGCAAGCCAGCCGGCCGGTACAGCAAGCCAGACAAATGCAATGCCAAAACGTGGTGCCAAAATCAAAGCAACCGACAACCGGATAGCAAGGTTTACCATATTCGCAATGAGAAAAGGACGCATAATCCCGAGTCCGCGAAGAACTCCATCTGTTGCCATCTTAATACCCATAAAGATGAAAAAATAACCAAGCCATCTCATATAATCACCGGACACCTGATATGCTATTGCTGTTCCATCTTTACCCAGAAATAGTGAAGAGATTTGGGTGTGCAATGTTTCGATAACTATGAACGCAAGAATCGCAAAGCATGCATCTAATATCAGCGCAGCATGATATCCTTTCTTGATGCGCTCCGTTTTCTTTGCTCCAAGATTCTGGGAAACATATGGTGAAACTGCATTGCCAATGGACACAAATATCAAAGAAAAAACATTCTCCACTCTCATTGTTGCCGCATAACCTGCAAGTGCCTGTGTACCAAAAGGATTTACAACCGCTTGTACTATCATCATACCGACTGACACTGTAGACTGCTGGAGAACCGATGGAACAGCGATCCGTAGCATTGAATGTAACTCCTGCCTGTCAAAACGACTAAACTCACTCTTATACCGCCTCATCCGGGAAATGAAAAGCAAAAAAGAAAGTACCGCAGAAATCCCTTGTGCAATAAGAGTTGCGAGGGCTGCACCGAACACACCGAGTTTAAGACCGGCCACCATCCAAAGATCCATAAAAACATTTAAAACAGAGGAAAATATCAAAAGCACCAGCGGAATTTTCGATTCACCGATGGACGTAAACATGGTTGAAAGAATGTTGTATATAAATAGGAATGGAAATCCTGCGAAATAGACGCGCAAATACAGTACCGCTTCGTCCAGTATATCAGCAGGCGTTTGTAATAGATTCATCATCAAACGGGAAAAGCAAAAGCCAAAAACTCCCAGGAATATGCTTAAGATCAAGAAACTAATCAATGATGTTGACACAATTGTTTTCATTTTACTATAATTTCCGGCACCAAAATAACGGCTCACCAGCACACCGGCACCGACACCGGCACCTAGTGCCACACAAATAAAAACATTCGTAAGCGCAGCGCAGGCACCGACAGCCGCAAGCGCAGGGGAACCTACATACTGACCAACAATGATTGAGTCTGCCATATTATATACTTGTTGAAAGAAACTGCCAAGGATCATCGGCATGGCAAAAACGGTCAATGCTTTAAGTGGCACATCTGTAATCAAATATTCATCTTTTGACATTCTTATACTCCTCCTGTCAACCACATTTTGGGCATAAACATGCGATTTTTTTATCATATTTGATTATATCAAACATATCATTACTCAATATACCATGAACTTGAGTTTCTGCGTTATTTTTTTTATTTTTTTCTGATAAAATTAAGTATCGTTTGAATAATCAATGCTATGGCGCACCCCAACTTTCCTTAAATAATTTTCTGTTTGTACATCTCACAGCTATACGTTTTATTTGCTTTAATAAACAATATAGCTCTACTTTTTATCAAAGCTTCTTCCTGATTCTCTTTAACAACACATATCCCACTATGCAGGCTACAAGCTCTGTAATCGGAAATGCCCACCAGATCAGAGAGACTTCCGCCTGTCCGTTCCTGACAAAGGCTGAAAAGATTCCCGCCAACGGCAATATAAGCACAAGCTGCCGGATCAGTGAGATCACAAGGGACTCGATTCCTCCGTCCAATGCCTGATAGACACCCTGATATGCCACATTGATTCCTGCAAACATAAAGCTGATCGAGATGACCCTCGTTGCTCCGATAAAATACTCTCTGGACTGTCCGGCATTAAATAATGTTGCAAAGGCATTCGGAAACAATTCCGTGATCAGGATCCCTACAATCATCAGAACCATTGTATAGATAAGACCATATTTGATTCCATCGTTGATCCGCTTTTCACTTCCCATTCCATACGCATAGGATATGATCGGTGTGATCGCATCCCGCAGTCCGAATGCAAGGAATAATACAAACTGCTGCACCTTATAAAACAGCCCATAAGCCGTCTGCGCCGCCGGACTGAATTTCAAAATCAGATTCATAACATACACCATGATCGACATCAATGCTTGTGCAATGATTGCCGGTAACCCTATCGAATATATCTTCCTTATGATTTCACCACTTGGCTTCATATATCGTGCGTCATGTTCAAACTCCCGATTCAGCTTCTTATAGAATACAAATAATAGCACCGCAGATGCTACCTGTCCGATTACCGTAGCATAGGCAGCACCTTCCACTCCCATTTCCGGAACCGGTCCAAGTCCATAGATTATGATCGGATCCAGAATGATATTGATCACAGCTCCCACGATCTGACCGATTGTAGAATAGAGCGAACGTCCGGTTGCCTGCAACAGTTTCTCGAATAATGAAAAGAAAATGATCCCGAACGAGAACACACAGCATATTCTCAAATAGCTTACTCCCATTGCAATGACTTCTGGATCCGTTGTCTGCGATGCAATGTACGCTTTCACACCAAATATTCCGAATAACAGACAGACTGCATATATGATTCCGCCCAGAAACAGACTGTTTCCGGCGACCTTTGCCGCCCTCTCATTGTCTCCTTCTCCAAGTGTTCTCGCAAGGAGTGCGTTGGTTCCCACACCGGTTCCGATTCCGACCGCTACGATCAGCATCTGCACCGGGAATACCAGTGTCAGTGCATTCAGTGCTGCTTCGCTTCCCACCTTCATATTTCCGACAAACGCACTGTCCACAATGTTGTATACCGCCTGCAATGCCATAGATAAGATCATCGGAATTCCCATCCGGATCATGAGCTTATTTACCGGCATCTCTTTCATCTTGTTACTTTCTGCCATCTTTATAAATCCTCCTTTTCTGCATAAAAAAAGAGCAGCAAAACTGGATTTACGCTAGTTTGCTACTCGTTCATTAGCCATTATATTTCTCAATTTCAAAAAAGTCAAACAAAAAGATTCTGCTATTTCCGGATTTGCCACAGGTACCATAGCGGATTAAGGTTCCATGAATCCGGTTGATTCCCCAATAGTCTGAATTCCAGAACAGCGGGAGTACATGCATCAGATTATGTTTTTCACAAATTCTATACTTCAAACACTCGGAAATGCTTTGAAACGGACTCATATTCCTTCGTTTCATAATTCATAATTTTCCAGATTCATCTGTACAAGTGCAAGCTTCATCCGTATCTCCCCATTTCTTCTTTTTTCTCTTATCTGTTACTATCAGATTCCATGCCGGTTGTACCGTTTCTCAACCTATGTTCTCATTAAAATATTTACATTCTATTGTAACACAGAATCGATTGCAGCATATAATTAATATTTTTTTATTGTATGACAAATTTTCAGTTGAAATTCAAATTTTAATTTGCTATACTAACCATGTACTTGATTGTGGTGTCCGCACTATACATGATGGTATGTTAATATTATACAGAAGCTAATAATCATATCCCGCCACTGATTCTAGGTGTTCGCACTATTAGATGATTTGGAAGGGATATTTTTATTTGTATTTTAGTAAGTCATACATTCTAATCAATCGCTTCAACTCAGAGTTGCCATTTAACACCTTTGGAGTATTTCTTTTCAAAAATCCTTGTAAATACAATAATAACTCCGAGCACTCAATCTCATCTTCATTCAAAAAAATAAGCTTACGATAAGCCAAATCTTCCCCCTCAATCTCAATAACACGTTTAACGCTCAAATTTGTATATGTCCTATGATATGAAGCCTTCTGCTTTCGCAATTGCTCATTCAAGAATTTATCAATATCTGTATATTTCAATACATTATCTTTTACACGTTCAAAAACCTCTTTCTTATAATCTTTTAAATATTTATACATAGGCAGACCGCCTGAATTATTTTTTAATAAATCCGGTAGATATTCCTCCACTACTAAATCAAAATTAAAATACTGATTATCAAACACTATATCCTCATATAATTGTTCTGCCTTAATCATATGTCCATTTTTAGCAACTCCAACGCCTAAAATAAATTGTTCTGCTTCGCTAATATCATCTAAATTTTCAAACCCTGTGGCTACAATCCTTTCTGTGGGTTTTGAACTATTTGCAAGTTCATAAATATCTTTCCTAAGAAGCCGCAACACCGATGGATTGTATTTTGACTTGATTGATAATACAGCATTATATATTTGAGCAAAATCATTTGTAAAAATGCAATTCATTTTCACGTTATTTCCATTTTCAAATTGCATTGAAAATTCTGAAATTTTTTCTGTTTCTGAATACTCAACAAAAATCATTCTATTCTTTAACGCATCTAATTTTTCCTGAGATAAACAATGTGATATAGTTGCAAAGATATTTCTAATGTTCCTATCCTTAAGAGAGTACCCCAAGAAAATAATTGGATATTCCAGAAAAATAGTAAGTAATTTTGCAATCAAATATGCTGATTTTTCCTCAAAATTCTCATAATCTTTAGATGTAAGAACTAAACTGCTCGGTACCGTAATATCCCCGTGTATTTTATATATTTCACCTATTCCTGTGATGTTTGCAAAAATTAATTCTTCCTGACCAATATATTTATCAAATTTAGGAAATAGTTTATCTAACAAATTATCATAATTTGTAGTAATGATACCTGACACACTTCTTTTAGCCAATTTTTCAAGTAATTTAAGTTCCTCATTATCATCTGGTATTTTACAATCAGACAGATGTTCAGAAATGGCTATCTTAAGTGCTGATACTTTGCCCTTTAACTCATCTTTATGTCTTTCTCTGAAATCATAATATTTATCTGACGTAAGAACTTCATTGTTATAATCTTTTTCCAGTAGATATGCAATAGCCGGTTGTTGTCCATAATAATCCTCTTCATCAACCTTATTGGCATACACATCATATTGAAATTCATTGCCACTAAATTCTGTGCAAAATACCCTCAATAATTCATCCCATTTCTCAGTTCCCATATATCTTTTGCTCAGTCCTGAACCAACAAACAAAAACGGATGATGACCTGTCCTCTGAATTGCTCCTCCAATAATTGTTTTTATATCCAATCTCATACCTCCCTACTGCTCGTATAACTCAGCAATGCTAACCTACATACAATTTATTGCGTCCTTGACAACAGACATACACTCTCCACATGTCCTCCCTGGCAGAACTGATCTACGACCGCTACCTTCTCTACCTGATAGCCCAACTCATCCATCCGCTTCACATCCCGGGCCAGAGTTGCCGGATCACAGCTGACATATACCACCCGCTGTGGTTTCATATCGGAGATGGTCTCCAGCACGATTTCTTCACAGCCCTTCCGTGGCGGATCCACCACAATTACATCTGCATAGATTCCATGCTCCCGATATTGCTGCGGCAATACCTCCTCTGCTTTCCCAACAAAAAACTCCACATTTTCTATATGATTCAGAGTTGCATTTCTTCTGGCATCCTCTATTGCTTGCGGAACAATCTCCACACCATAGACCTGTCCTGCCTTCTGACTCAGAAACAGAGAAATGGTTCCGATTCCGCAGTACAGATCCCAGACGGTCTCTCCACCCTGCAGATCTGCATATTCCAATGCTTTATCGTATAATTTCTTCGTCTGCACCGGATTCACCTGATAAAAGGAAAGCGGCGAGATCTGATACTGAATTGCTCCGATATAATCCGTAATATAATCCTGTCCCCATAAGGTTTTACAACAACTGCCCAGAATCCGGTTCGTTTTTTCCCGATTCAGGTTAATGCTGATACTGGTCATTCCCGGCACCGTTTTCAGCTGCTCTATCAGCTTATCTGCATGTGGCAGCGTTTCTCCATTGATCACCAGACATACCATAATCTCACCGGTGGTGAATCCTACGCGTGTTAATATATGCCGCACCAATCCGGTATGCTGTTCCTCATCATAGGTGGATATCTGATAGTTCTGCAGAAATTCCCGCACGATTCGGATAATCGTATCATTTCCCTCTGCCTGAATAAAGCACTGTGGGGTATCAATGATCGTATGAGTCCGCCCGGCATAAAATCCGGTCACTACATTCCCCTGCTTGTCCCTGCCAACCGGAAACTGTGCCTTATTCCGATAATGCCACGGTTCTTCCATTCCGATAATCGGCTCCATATACTGTTCCGGATGTTCCAAACCACCGATCCGGCTCAGGCAATTCCGCACCTTATTCCATTTAAACTCCAGCTGTTTCTCATAGCTGACATGTTGAAGCGTACATCCTCCACATTGTCTGGCTACTGGGCATCGCGGCTCCACCCGATCCGGGGAAGGCTGCAACACCTTCAGAACTCTGGCATAGGTATACTGCTTCTTCACCTTTGTAATCACTGCCTGAATGTGATCTCCCATGACAGCATCCTTTACAAACACAGCTATGCCACGTTCCCCGGCTTCTGAATTTACATGTCCGATTCCTTCGCCGTCTGTTCCCATATCCTCGATTGTCAGTTCAATCACATCATTTTTCTTCATTCCACTATCCATCCTATAATACATGATAATACGGACAAATATCTTCATAATGTCCATCCTTCGTCCGGAAGCCTCCCGGAATCACGCCCAGTTGTGTGAAACCAAGCCGCTCATATAAATGTCTGGCATGAACATTGCTGGCAACTACTGCATTAAACTGCAGCACGCCATATCCATGCTCCCTGCCCTGAATCAGACAGTCTGACTACTATATTCATGCCTGATTGCCTCCACATCGATACCGTATTTTGTAAGATCTACTTTTCCATTTATCACTTCAATTCCGTCCGCCTCCAGAATCGCCGCCTGCTTTCCTGCGCCTCCGAATGCAAACTCGCCTGCCAGCTCTCCCTTCGCATTCACCACCCGATAGCAGGGGATATGCTCCGGATCCGGATTTCTGTGCAAGGCATTTCCAACCGCCCGTGCCATCTTCCTATCGCCGGCGAGCTCTGCTACCTGCCCATAGGTAGCCACCTGTCCCCTCGGTATCTTTTTTACTGCCTCATAGATCCGCTTCGTCGGGTTGTCTGTGACCAGCTCATAGCTCTCCGCAATCATCTTCCGCACCGCCTCATCCGGGATGCTGCCATCCAGAACGATCGTATTCCAATGATCCTTATTCTGATGCCACCCCGGGATCACTGACGGGAACGCACTGCGCCAGTAATCTCTCCACTCCGGATCTGTCTTTACATTCAGATTCAGATATCCATTCCTCTCGTAAGTCCAGAGGAATGCCTTTTTGCTTCCCTTCACCCGGACCAACTGCCAGTTTTCATCATGAAACGGTGCCTGCTGATAGGTATCCGGAAAGGAAAGTCCATATTCCAGTGCTTCTTTTCTTGTCATCATTTGTCATGCTCCTCATTGGTGCTACCACATTTATATCCTCTGTATACGTGTGTCTACCTTACTGCATACATGTCTTCTATATGCTCCACTCCGGTCGCATTAATTCCATGGATTCTGTCTATCACTACCGACATAGGTTGTATTATATCCATGATTTTCTCTCGGTCTTAAATCATTCGGATACATAGTATCTGTATAGATTGCTTCCTGATATTCCTTTACCAGTCGGAATACACTCTCGTAGTCCTTAATATTATCAATATTCATCCCGTGCGAGTGTCCGCCTTCTGACGTTGTAGACACATGACTGCAGACCGTGATCACATCACCGGTACCGCACATTTTATCGAAGATTCCCTGACTTACGGTTACATGGGATAGATCGGCAAACGGTTTCATCTCCGTCACCGTCTTAAATACTCCGGTCTGAATGTAAATGGCTCTGTCCGTAATCAGATATTCCGTATTCTTCGCCTTCATACCGGCAGTCAGAACGCCAAACAGGTAAAGCCATACCGGCATCAGATGAATCAGAAAAAATCCGGCCGTTCCCAGTGTAAATAAAGCCGGTGTCCCACTTGATGCAAAGCCTCCCATAAAAACACCAATGAATCCTGTATCAATCAAAAGCCATACAATCGCAAAAGGGAGTAATGGATTAAAGATTCCCTCCAATATAGATACCTTTACATCCTTTTTTCCTTCCCATATGATCGTTTCGTTTGAACTGATCTGATTTCGTAATGTCATTTACTCTTTCTCCTTCATCTATGTCACTTGCAGCATCCGGCTATAGAAATTTATACCTTGTTGCTGCATTTTTTAATCAATTATCGAAGTGTTTTCAGATACACCTTCTGCTCATCCATGATCCGGTAGCTTTCAATCGCTTTCTGAATGGTTTTCCTATGTACCCAGTCTGAGAGCTGTCGTTTCTCCAGATACGGAATCGTCGCCTCCCATTGCTTCGCCAGCGCCGTTGCAAAGTACCACGCAATCATCATATTCACATAATACTCCTCCGACCGGACATCTGCTGCAAGCTGCAGATATTCGGGTTTGAAATCCGCATCCAGATATAAACGCATCAGCATTCCGATTCCATACCGTATCGTATAGGTCTCCCCGGATGCGATCCATGAGCGGATGACCGGCAATAATTCCTCTTTATGCCTTCTGAAGCATTTCGGTTCCGGGAAATCACAGGTTGCCCAGTTATTAATATATGGCAGAAATCTCCGGACCTCCCATAGACATCTGTCATACTCCCTTATCGATGTAATCAGCATCATATGAAGATTATTCTCCTCATAATACTGATGTGGCAGCGTCTGTATAAATGCCCCCGCCTCCTCCGTCTTCGCATAGCTCTTCGCAAAGGCACGCAGGACAGGCACGCGGATTCCGATCACACTGTCAGGATCAATCCCCGGCATCAGCTTACTATGAAACTCTTTATACTTTATATCCTGCAGTTCAAATAACCGCTTCTGTAACTCATTCATTCTGTACGTTTTTTCCTCTTATAAAAAATTCCCTCAGGAGTCAGCACATCATTCCTATCCTGAGGGAACCATCAGGCACTATCTCTTAAAAATAACCGTTATATAACGAGCCACTGTAATAGCTGTTATAATAACCATTACTTCCATACAGACCTCCGCCTAACTGACTGATCTGATTGCCTGCCTGTGATGCAACCCGACCTGCCGCAGAAGAAACAACTCCTGCATAAGAACTGCTTCCGTTGAATAACGCTTTCACCTTACTCATATCCGCAGTCTTGAACTTCTGCTCGTCCACTGTCAGCTTACCATCCGTACCGACTGTAATGCCGACCTTTGACAATCCCTTGCTCATGATATTCGTCATATTCTGCATATGATTTCCGGCATTCTTTACCGCAGTACTACTTACCTTACTCAATGCATCTACGGTATCGTTATACTGTGTAACAAAATTGCCGACTGCCTTGTATGCAGCATCTGCATCATACTTTTCTTCATTGGCAAACAGACTGTCCTTTCCGATTGCTGTCAGCTTCTTTGTCGATGCAACGAGATCCGATGCCTCTGATTTCACCGTCGACAAAGCGACTGTACCGGTACTATTGAGCTTCGTATGCTTTCTTATTGAACCGGTAGTACTCTTATCTGTTGTATCAGAATCCGTACTGTTCATCTTCTTATAATACGATTTTACAAGCTTACGGTATGCTCCATTGCGAATGCTGGAGTATTCCCCAAGATTGCTGTAAAATGATGATGTGGATGATGAACCGGAGCCAAACATATTGGAATACGAAGAACCGGTGCGAAACATATGCGCATAGCTTGAAAGTCCATATAATCCTGTCATATACCCCCCTCCTTTCCTTCAGATTCATGAGTCCCGGATAATCCGTAACAGACTCATTCATATTATATATCGGTTCTTATTTATGAATCCTATACATTCGGCTTGGAAGTCGCCCGGAGATTACTCTCAAAGTTCCGGTTGTATCCCATCCAGTTTCCGCCTTCATTCTTATTATTCAGCTCTTCAATAAAGATCTGCAGCTTTGCATCCGTGTTATCCGCAAAGGATAATGCCAGTGCTTCGATCAGTGCCGGTTTCTTCGGTGAACCGTATTCCAGCTCCCCATGATGTGCAAGAATACAATGCTTCAGCTCATTGGCAAGCTTTACCGGAAATCCCTCGATTTCCTTCATCTTTCCGTCCAGAAGCATAGTTCCCATAACAATATGTCCGATCAGCTGTCCTTCGTCTGTATAATCATTCTCCGGAAACTCAGATAATTCATCCACCTTACCGATATCATGACAGATTGCGGCCGTGATCAGCAGATCGCGGTTCAGAATCGGATATTGGAGTGAATAATAGTCACAAAGCTTCGCAACTGCCAGTGTATGCTGCAGCAGACCGCCGATAAAACCATGATGAATGGACTTTGCAGCAGAATGATTTTTAAACTTCTCTGCAAATTCCTTGTCATTGATAAATATATTCTGTAATAACCGATTCAGGTATTTATCCTTTACACTCTTCATCAAATCTGTCAGTTCTTTGTACATATCATCAATATTGAATGAAGAGCACGGCATATAATCTGCCACATGGTACTCTCCCTCCTGTGCCTTACGTACCTGTTTTACATTCAGCTGAAGGTTGCCCTGAAAGCTGACCACCTGTGCGATCACAGAAATGTAATCCATTGCATCAAAATGAGCAATTCCATTATTCAGATCCCAGATCTTGGCATCGATTACTCCGGTCTTATCCTGTAACAGCATTGAAAAATAAGTCTTGCCGGCCTTGGTCTGCTGAGACTGCTTCGTCTTACAGAAATAAATTGCATTGATCATATCTCCTTCGTGGAGATCACTTATATAATACATGTCTTATCCTCTCCTGTTTTCTCCATTTCTTGATTCAAATATCTCTTTACCTTAGTATGATAGTATGTCTGAAGTTATTTTGTCAAATATTTCTCCAGATACTTACCGGTATAACTTTCCGGACACTGTACTACCTCTTCCGGTGTTCCCTGTGTTACGATCGTACCACCGTGGGCACCGCCCTCCGGTCCGATATCAATAATATAATCCGCCGTCTTGATCACATCCAGATTATGCTCGATCACAACGACCGTATTACCGCCTTCTGTCAGGCGTTGCAGAATATCGATCAGCTTATGAACATCTGCAAAATGCAGACCGGTCGTCGGTTCATCCAGAATATATATCGTTCTGCCGGTGCTTCGTTTGCTCAGCTCCGTTGCCAGCTTAATTCGCTGTGCCTCACCACCGGAAAGTGCTGTTGATGGCTGTCCCAGCTTAATATATCCCAGTCCGACATCCCGCAGGGTTTCTATCTTCCGTAGAATCGATGGCAGGTTTTCAAAGAATACGCATGCCTCATCTACCGTCATATCCAGAACATCTGCAATACTCTTGCCCTTATACTTTACATCCAGAGTCTCCCGATTGTAACGCTTTCCATGACATACCTCACACGGTACATACACATCCGGCAGGAAATGCATCTCTATCTTAATGATACCGTCACCCTTGCAGGCCTCGCAGCGACCGCCGGATACATTGAAGCTGAACCGGCCCTTGCCATAGCCCTTTGCCTTCGCATCCTTGGATGACGCAAACAGATCCCGGATCATATCAAAAACACCCGTATAGGTGGCCGGATTTGAACGTGAAGTTCTGCCGATCGGCGACTGGTCAATATTGATCACCTTATCCAGCTGTTCGATTCCCAGAATATCATCATGCTTGCCCGGCTTCTCCTTTGCACGATTTAAATCCCGTGCCAGAT
>HF991331.1:32150-40906 GCA_000431515.1 Clostridium sp. CAG:632
GAACTTCACATCAATGTTCTTCAGATTGTTCTCCCGCGCTCCGGTTACCGTGATCCATCCGGTCGGTGTCCTGCGAGTCTCCGGAACCGGTATCTTCTTTCTTCCGCTCAGGTAAGCACCTGTAATAGACTTCTTACATTTCATAATATCCTTTGCCGTACCGGCGGCTACAACTTCTCCACCGTACTCTCCGGCTCCCGGTCCGATATCCACAATGTAGTCTGCTGCCAGCATGGTATCCTCATCATGCTCTACGACGATCAGACTGTTACCCAGATCTCGCAGCCGTTTCAGGGTAGCGATCAGCTTATCATTATCTCTCTGATGCAGACCAATACTCGGCTCATCCAGTATATATGCCACACCGACCAGTCCTGAACCAATCTGGGTCGCAAGTCGGATCCGCTGTGCCTCACCACCGGACAACGTTGCCGTCGGACGGTAAAGCGCCAGATAATCCAGTCCGACATCCATCAGGAACTGAATCCTTGCCCGTATTTCCTTCAGGATTACACCACCGATCAGCTGCTGCCGGTCATTGATGTGTAACTCCGCCAGATATTCATGCAGATCCGCAATCGACATTTCCGTAACTTCCGCAATATTCTTATCATCAACCGTTACAGCCAGCGACTCTGCTTTCAATCGTTTTCCGTGGCACTCTTCGCATGGTGTGATCGACATATAGCTCTCATATTCTTCCCGCATGGACTGTGAAGACTCCCGATAGCGCCGTCTGATATTTTCCAGCAGTCCTTCAAAGGTAATGTCATAGACACCTTCTCCACGCTGTCCCTTATACCGTACCTTCACCGGTCTTGTCCCGATGCCGTACAGCAGAAGATCCTGCACCTCCTGCGAATACTGCTCAAACGGTGTATCCATGTCAAATCCGAACTCTTCTCCCAGTGCCTCCAGAATGGCCCGGCTGAAGCTTCCCGGCTTCGCAGCTGACTGCCAGCCCAGCACCTGAAAACATCCATCGTTAATACTTAAAGAACGATCCGGGATCATCAGATCCACATCAAACTCCATCTTATAGCCCAGTCCGTGACAGACCGGACAGGCACCGAAAGGATTATTGAATGAAAAGCTTCTCGGCTCGATCTCGTCAATACTGATTCCGCAATCCGGACAGGAAAAGCTCTCGCTGAATGTCATCGGTTCTCCTCCGATCACATCTACGGTCATATTGCCCTCCGCCAGCTTCAGGGTTGTCTCAATCGAATCTGCCAGTCTTGCCTCGATTCCTTCCTTCGCTACCAGACGATCTACAATTACTTCAATCGAATGCTTAATGTTCTTATCTAATGTGATCTCCTCGGACAAATCATACTGATTGCCATCTACGATCACCCGCACAAATCCACTCTTCTTTACACCGGCAAGCAGCTTCTCATGCCGTCCCTTCCTGCCCTTTACCACAGGTGCCAGCAGCTGAAACTTCGTTCCCGGCTCCAGCTTCATGATCGCATCCACCATCTGATCCACAGTCTGCTTCTTGATCTCACGACCGCATTTCGGACAATGTGGGACACCGATTCTCGCATATAATAATCGGAAATAATCATAAACCTCTGTCACCGTACCAACCGTAGACCGCGGATTCCGGTTCGTAGATTTCTGATCAATGGAAATCGCCGGTGATAAGCCCTCGATCTGTTCTACATCCGGTTTCTCTGCCTGTCCCAGGAACTGTCTGGCATAGGAAGACAGGGACTCCATATACCGCCGCTGTCCCTCTGCATAGATTGTGTCAAATGCCAGCGAAGACTTTCCGGAACCGGATAGTCCGGTCATTACAACCAGTTCATTTCGCGGTATATCAATATCAATATGCTTCAGATTGTGCTCATTTGCTCCCCGAATTTTAATGTATTCCTTCTTCGCTGCCATATCTTTCTCCTTCTGCTCTGTCTCAATCATCTATATCCCGTAGTGCGATCTTGAGCTCCTTCAGCTCATCACGAAGCACTGCGGCCACCTCAAAGTTCAGCTCTGCAGCTGCCTGATTCATCTTCTTTGTCTTTCTTGCGATTGCTTCCTCTAATTCCTTCCGGGTCATAGACTCTGCATCCTTCTCCGCCGGTTTCTCATTTTCCAGTGTATTCTCATTGGAAATGATATCCCGGATCTCCTTCTGGATGGTTGTCGGTGTGATCCCATGCTCCTGATTATACGCCTGCTGAATCTCACGTCGACGGTTGGTCTCTGTAATCGCTACCTGCATAGACTGTGTAATGTTATCCGCATACATGATGACATGACCTTCACTGTTCCGCGCCGCACGTCCGATCGTCTGGATCAGAGAAGTCTCCGAACGCAGGAAGCCTTCCTTATCCGCATCCAGAATTGCAACCAGTGTGATCTCCGGAATATCCAGACCTTCCCGCAACAGATTAATACCCACCAGCACATCAAACACACCCAGGCGCAGATCCCGCACGATCTCCACACGTTCCAGCGTATCAATATCCGAATGCAGATATTTCACCTTAATGCCAACCTCTCGCATATAATCGGTCAGATCCTCTGCCATCCGTTTCGTCAGGGTTGTAACCAGAATCTTATGTCCCTGTTCTACTTCCTTATTTACTTCCGAAATCAGGTCATCAATCTGTCCCTCGATCGGACGCACATCAATCGGTGGATCCAGTAATCCGGTCGGCCGTATGATCTGCTCCGTCCGAAGCATCTCATGCTGCTCCTCATAGACAGATGGTGTCGCCGATACGAACAACAGCTGATCCAGCTTGGACTCAAATTCCTCAAAATTCAGCGGCCGGTTATCCAGTGCCGACGGCAGACGGAACCCATAGTCAACCAGTGTCATTTTCCGGGAACGGTCACCCGCATACATGCCACGGATCTGTGGTACTGTGATATGTGACTCATCTATGATCATCAGAAAATCATCCTTAAAGAAATCCAACAGGGTATTCGGTGTAGCTCCCGGTGCCAGACCCGCCAGTGGTCTGGAATAGTTCTCAATACCGGAGCAGAACCCTGTTTCACGCAGCATTTCCATATCAAAATTCGTCCGTTCCGCAATTCGCTGTGCCTCGATCAGTTTCTCCCGATCCTTAAAATACTTCACCCGTTCCGCCAGCTCTGCCTCAATCTCTTCAATGGCATGGTTCATTTTCTCCTTCGCCACTACATAATGCGATGCAGGGAAAATACAGGTAAAGTTCAATGATTTATGAATCTCTCCGGTCAGCGGATCAAACTCTGTGATCCGATCGATCTCATCTCCGAAAAACTCCACCCGGACCGCATTCTCAAAGGTCGATACCGGAATGATCTCCAGCACATCTCCCTTTACCCGGAAGGTACCGCGCCGGAAATCCATATCGTTTCTCACGTACTGAATATTGATCAGCTCCCGGATCACATCATCCCGGTCCTTGTTCATACCCGGGCGCAGAGAAATCATCATTTCCCGGTAATCATCCGGATCACCAATCCCATAGATACAGGATACCGAAGATACTACGATCACATCCCGCCGCTCAATCAATGCAGCAGTCGCACTGTGTCGCAGCTTATCGATCTCATCATTGATTGCCGAATCCTTCGCAATATAGGTATCTGTCGATGGCACATATGCCTCCGGCTGATAATAATCATAATAGGAAACAAAATACTCCACCGCATTATGTGGGAAGAATGCCTTAAACTCACTGTATAGCTGGGCTGCCAGTGTCTTGTTATGTGCAATGATCAAGGTCGGTTTATTCAATTGTGCGATCACATTCGCCATCGTAAAGGTCTTTCCTGAACCGGTCACACCCAACAGCGTCTGCATCTGATTGCCTGACCGGAATCCGTCTACCAGCTCCTGTATCGCCTGTGGCTGATCTCCGGTCGGTGCATATTCTGAAACTAATTCAAAATGATCCACTTATCTTCTCCTTATTCCGTGAGTTCATCACTCCATTATATCGCAATGCTCATTATAGCTCATTATAGCACATCTGATTTTATAAGTACAGGTTTTTAGAACATTTGTTTGCGAATATTTGTTCTTTATTTTAGTCTTTCTAACCGGTTCAATGCCTCCAACAGTACCGCATCACTCTTGGCAAAATGCAGCCGCATCAGGTTATTTACATCTTCCCGGAAGAAGCTGGATCCCGGAACAGCCGCCACACCGACTTCCTTTACCATCCGCACGCAGAAATCATAGTCACTTTCACCCATGTGCCGGTACGGATCAATATCAACCAGAACATAGTATGCCCCCTGCGGTTCCGTATAATGCACACCCATGCGTTTCAGTCCGCCCAGAAATAGGTCCTTCATATGTGTATAATGGGCTGCCAGCTCTTCATAATAGCTGTACGGAAGGTTGAGTCCTGCTACTGCCGCTTCCATCAGTGGTGCAGCCGCCCCAACCGTCAGGAAATCATGTACCTTTTTCACACGTTCAATAATCTCCGGCGCCGCGATCACGTATCCCAGCCGCCATCCTGTGATGGAATAAGTCTTGGACAATGAATTACAGATAATGGTTCGTTCCCGCATTCCCGGCAGTGCAGCCAGATAGGTATGATGATTCGGCTTATATACAATATGTTCATATACTTCATCCGTAATCACATAAGCATCATAGCGGATTGCCAGCTCTGCGATGGTCTTAAGCTCAGCCTCCGTAAACACCTTGCCGCACGGATTGGACGGATTACACAGGATCAATGCTTTCACTCCCTGCTTAAATGCAGCCTCCAGGATATCCGCATCAAATGTAAATTCCGGTGGATTTAACGGCACATAAATCGGTTCTGCTCCGGACAGGATCGCATCTGCTCCATAATTCTCATAGAATGGGGAAAACACGATTACCTTTTCACCCGGATTCACCACAGACATCATAGCTGCCATCATGGCCTCCGTACTGCCACAGGTCACCACGATTTCCCGGTTCGGATTGATCCTCATTCCGGAGAAATGCTCCTGCTTCCGTGCAACCGCCTCCCGGAAATTCTGTGCACCCCAGGTAACCGCATACTGATGCGGTCCCTCTCCGGCTACTTCTGCCAGACGGTCTGTAAGCTCCTTCGGCGGATCAAAGTCCGGAAAGCCCTGCGATAAATTAATTGCACCATATTCATCAGATACTCTGGTCATCCGCCGGATCACGGAATCACTGAATGTCTCTGTTCGTTTTGATAATTCCTGCATACAATATGCCTCCTTCATTTCTACCTGATAGTTTAGCAATCCATTTATATAAAATCAACTATTCCACTATATAAAAGAGAAAATCTGTGTTATACTTATATGCAATAATGAAATTCAGAAAATATGTATTACATAGTTTACATCGGGGGTTCTATATGAGTACAAAAAAGAAAAACAAATCACAATCTTCCTGGATTTTGCCGGGACTTTTTACCATCCTTACATCGATCACAACCATTTATTGCCTCTTGCAATATCGCAGTTCTGTTCCGGTTGTCGGAATCAGCACGCTTCTGCTTCTGGCATCTGCATACTGGCTTTTTTTAACAATCACACGGATCATAAAATCAAAAGAAACACCGTCCCCATCCGTCGGAGAAGAACAGCGTGAACGGATGAATTATGAAGGCATGAAGCTCCAGGGCGAAGAATTGATCCGCCTGGTGAATATGCTTGGAAAAGGTACCTATGTTAATACCAAACGTACGGCCGAGCGTCTGGAGCTCCTCTTAGAACAGTATGCCCAGCTGCAGAAATCCAACGAGCTTCTTATCCAGCGTCTGATGGATGAGCAGACTAAAGCCGCAAAATTCCAGGTGAAATATGCACAAAACGATACTGGAAAACTCATCGCCGCTCTGAATCAGCAATGTGACAATCTGGATGCATCCATTTCCACCTGCTCTGCCGCAATTGGCCGGATCAGCATCCCGGCCACTGCTGCACCGGCACCGGTTATGACACAGACCATAGATGCACAGCAGATTACCGACTCATTGAATGAGCTCTCATCAGAGTTAGCCAATATCAATGCCAGCATTCAGGACTTACGCCAATCGCTCGCCTCTGCCGGCATGCAGGCATCTGTACAGCCGACCGTTCAGCCTGTAGCGGAAGAAGAAGCAGAGGAAAGTCTCATGGATACTCCGGTTGCAGAAGAAGTGGTCAACGAAGAAGGTGCCCCGATCGAGGAAGACATCCTGCCGGAAACCGCCACAGCCGAAGCACCTGATTCCGAAGCATCGGCCGAATCTGCAACATCTGCATCGCCTGATGTATCATCTCTCTTATCAGACGATCCGAACAAACAGTTATCAGCAGATGAAATAGCAGCTCTGTTTGCAGCACTTGGATAACTCCTGGCATTGATCATTCGTAATTTATTTATCCTTATTTTTATTCTTACGTTTCTGTAAAGCGGCTGTGTTACGCTCCCAGAAGACGCCATCCGCATATCCCTGTATGCTATTGTCCTCTTCTGCCAGTTCCAGTCGCTTTTGTGCCCACGCACAATATAGTTCATTCTGTTCAATCCCTACATAAACCCGGTTCAGTTTCTTAGCCGTCACTGCAGTTGTTCCTGCACCGGCAAACGGATCCAGCACCACATCTCCCGGCCGACTGCTTGCCAGTATCAGCTTTGCCATCAGTTTTTCCGGTTTCTGTGTCGGATGTGCTGTATTCTCAGGCATCGACCAGTAAGGGATTGAAATATCATCCCAGAAGTTAGATGGACAAGTATCCCGATAACGTGAGCCATCTGCCACCTCCGTCCAGTCTTTCGGCTCACCATCCTGTCGGTATGGAGCTATGACTCTTCTCCGTTGTTTTACAGCATCCAGATTAAATATAAACTCATCGGACATTGTCACATACCAGATATCTTCCATTCCGTTCTTCCAATTTTCCTTTGCTCCACGTCCCTTTTCTCTCTGCCAGGTAATCCGGTTCCGAAGTCTAAAATGCTTCTGCAGAACATCTCCGATGATCATACTGCTTTTCCAGTCACAGCATACATATACGGTCGCTGTCGGTTTTAAAAGCGGGATTACCGCCTTTACCCATTGTTCTGTATATTGGCGATATTCCTCGGCCTTTTTCTCATTAAAACAATTTCCATGATAATCTTTCCGCAGATTATACGGTGGATCCACAATCAACAAATCTACGAATGCCTCCGGTAGTTTCGGCATAACTTCAAATGTATCTCCTACGATCAATTGATTCTTCAACATCTCGCAGGTGATCGGTTCCGGTTTCTCCTTAGAAATGTAAAGGCAGGAATCTAAATACTTCCTGCCTTCTTCTAACGAGAAATCAATGGTTTTATTACGATTGGCCTTCTTCCTGCCTTGTTCCATTTCTTCTCTTATCATTCTGCTGTTTCTCCGTTTAATATCTCGATTGCCTTCTGCAGCTGTACATCCTGATCTTCCGGAATCACCGGTTCATATTTCAATTCATCTGGAAGCTCTACAGTGATATCCGGCTCAATTCCTACACCATGGATATCATTTCCGTTTGGTGTAAAATATTTCTGAGTTGTCAGCTTCACTGCCGATCCGTCCGATAGCGGGATCACATGCTGCACGATTCCTTTACCAAACGTTGTAGTACCGACCAGTGTTGCAATTCCATGATCCTGCATACAACCGGAGAATATTTCAGATGCACTGGCACTGTCACCGTTTACAAGCACCACCATCGGAATATCCAGAGAATGATCCCCGTCTGCCTCATAGCTGCTGACTACATTGCCATCCCGGTCTTTCGTATATACAATGGTACCTTCTTTCAGAATATAATTACACATTTCAACTACAACATCTACGTAGCCACCCGGATTATTTCTCAAGTCAACAATCAGAGACTTCATACCCTGCCCCTGCAGATCATCGATTGCCTTTTCAAACTGCTCTGCCGTCTTTTCATAAAAATCCGTAACCTCAATATATCCAATCTGGTTTTCTCTCATCTTATAGCTGACCGTTGAGTTGTCAATCGTTTTTCTTTCAATTGTCAGGGTCAGTTCCTCATCTGTGCTTGGACGATAGACCGTTACATCCACCGTTGTTCCCGGCTCACCCTTAATCCAGGTTACAACCTCCGATACCTCCTCACCATCGAGTTTTCTGCCATCGACAGCCCGGATAATATCCTTTGGCAACATGCCTGCCTCTTCTGCTCCGCTTCCCTGAAATACCCGAATAACGGTCAGTGTCTTTGTCTTAACATCCTGTTGGATCGATACACCAATTCCCTCATACGAACCCGTTGAGGTATTCATCAAATCTGCATATTCATCTGCCGTATAATATACGGAATACGGATCATCCAGACTCTCGAGGATTCCTTTATAAATATATTCTTCCCGCTCCTTATCGTCGCTTGCATCAAAGTAGAAATTCTCATCAATCAGATCATTGATTGCATTTACCTTCTCTTCTACACTTGGTGTATAAATAGATTCTGACGTAGTGCTGCTGTTTGTACTGGACGTTGCACCATTAATACTCTGACCAATGGATTGTCCGATTGATCTGAACGAACAACCGCCGCAAAGAGTTGCTATAATAGCAAGACTGATTCCAACTTTTGATATCTTTGCAAACTTTTTCATTTCTATATATGCTTCCTTTCACGTCTGCGATTCTTTAATAATAATTCATCGGATTTACAGAATATCTGGAACTCTGATATCCGCCTACCCGTACCTCAAAATGAAGATGCCGTCCCTGCGTTGCTCCCGTAGCTCCGGACAACATAATTGTATCACCTGCATTTACATACTG
>HF991332.1:0-2067 GCA_000431515.1 Clostridium sp. CAG:632
TCCAAGCTTTTTCCCTAAATTCAATAAAACAAAAACAGCTACTACAACAAGTGGTAAAATAAACACCCATTTGTCTTTAATATGAACCTCTGCAACATTCGGACTTACCATATCTGCAGCCAGATGATTCAGCATGCGGCAATAACTCCGATACGGATTTGTATTGGAATATTCCCAGACATCATTTTCTAATTCCAGTAAGCGGTCACCGCTCAGATAAATCTGATATGCTTTTTCAAAAAAACTATCCCCTGATGCGCCATGGTAGGCCAAAAATGCAGACTCAGCATATCCATTCAGATCATACCAGTTATCTACATAAATCACACCTGCTCCGACAGAGTCACCTGCATTCGGTTTCGATATATGCCCGTCATAACCAAACTTAAAATATTCATAAAAATCTTCCGCAAAATTGATCGTCCGGTTATAGCTTGAATCATATGGATCACTTCCGACATCCTCATCGATCGTTACGATCACGATATCAAGTCCGAGCTGAACTTCCCGCTTTGCAATCTTCTGCTCCAGCTTCTGTTCCTGCTTATCTGTCAGTACATCTGCATAATCAAACACACGCTGCGTGGTTGTACACTTTGTATTGTTTCGTTCCGGCACCTGTGCCTCTCTGGTAGCAAGCATTGCCTTCTCATACGCGAACGGAATGATTACCAGTGCCAGCGCTATGATGCAGAGTACAATTATAAAAGTTCTAAATTTTTTCATCTTAGAATACCTCCACAAAATATTGTAATGCCAGCATCAACAGCATTCCGACTATCAACAGACTTCCACCGGAAAATACGATTCTTCCAATGCTTTTAGGCATTTTTCCATATACTTTCCCTGTCTGGCCATTAATATAATATTCCAGGTCCTTTCCATGATAACGATATACATACTTCCACACCGGCAGCATCGCAAATTCTCTGGCTCTTGCCCTATGTTGAATATCATTTCTGGATGGTATCAGAGACGTATATCCGGTCATAGTTACTTTCAGCTGTGCATCTGCATCTCTGTCAACCTTGGTTTTTGCCCTTCCTTCCAGTTCATCCGGCGTCTGATTATAGGTCTCCGCCTCAAATCCGGACATATACTTTGCTTCAAATTTCTGTAGTTGTTCATAGGAATACGGCTCCATCAGATCCATGATCCCATCTGGCATTTTAATGGATGCGTCCACCGGAACCCGGTTAAAATCAAGCTCCATCCTTCTGTATACATGATACTTGGAGGTCTCTGTATACTCTGTATCACCGCTTCTCCAGGTTCTGACCTTTGTTCCGATACCGTCCCATTCTGCGGTCACATCATAACTGTATAGCCAGAATGGAACATAATCGCCTTCCATTTTCTCCAATGTCCGCTGAGACAGAAAATCTCCCGGACAAAACAACCGGTCTTTAAACTCTTTTCGTAACAATTCTGTTGCCTGATCTTTGGTAAAACGAAACGGAAGTATCAGATCCGGTCCGTACGGATAGGTAATCTTCTCATCAATAATTGTATATGTACCACAATATTCACATTTTGTTGCCGAAGTAAAATCTGTAACCGTTAATTTACCCCCACAGGACGGACAGGCATAACAATCATCCTGTTTTACGATTTCCTCCGAATCTATTGCATTGCAGCTTAAGCATAGCATTTTCCCTTTCTCGGGATCATATACCATATTACCGCCGCAATTTACACATTTAAACTGCATAGTCTCCTCTCCCTTTCCGATTCTATTTCAATGTCCCGTTTTCCATCTGCTCCTGAACATTTGTATCCTTTGCATCATGTTTTGGATCTGAACATGCTGTAAGTCCTGCCAGCATCAAAACAGCCAGTCCGATCACCAGTATCCGTTTCATCTTAACATCCTCCCGAAAATTATAATAAAAAAATTATAACATAATTCACCAATACAAGCAATCTTACATACTATATCATTGTAATCTTATCATTGGAGGCAATGACATGAGCGATTTATCAGCAACTCAGTGCGGCGGATGCGGAGGCTGCAATTGCGGTTTCGGAGGAAATAACGGTTCCTGCTGGATCATCATTCTGCTGATC
>HF991332.1:2235-21853 GCA_000431515.1 Clostridium sp. CAG:632
GGTGGCTGTGGTTGCGGCTGCTAATTTTCTTTTCTCATCTCCAAAGCGATCTCTTCTAAATAACAGGGAGCTGTCAACGGCAGTTCCCTGTTTCTCACATTTGGTATTCAAACCGGTTCTCCTGCATATATTCTTTATAAGATATGGCATATATTTCCCATTCGCAGCCATTGGAAAGGAATCCCATGAAACAATCATTGCAGCATCCGCTAGACAAAATTTATCCTAATAACAGCCTTTTCCTGCTGGAAGCCATGATTCCTTATCTGGATGCCTCGTTTCAGCTTCCCATTGCACTTCTGATCAAGATTCATGAGCTTCAGATGCTTGTTAAATTCTTTCATAATCCGGCTCAAATGGAATCCTGTGGTTTTAATCGCAGCCAGTGCGGAAATGAGGAACTCCTATCTATGCTATGCCAGACTATGGGAATGAATCTGCCGGAGCAGATGGCCGGTATGCAGGCCATGATGAATATGACTAATGCAGCGAACCTCTATCCGCAGACCGGTTCCGTTCCGCAAACCAATCCGGCTCCACACACAGGCTCTGATATCATTGCAGATACTGATCAGCCAGAGTCCACCGATTCCATGTCTCAAACCAGAGACGGCATGATAGATGCCATACGTCAAATCTTATCTGAACAGGAAGGAGAATCTTATGAATCCGAATCAATTACGTAACATCCCCCCTGCCAAGCTTCGTATTATTCTTGACTTAATGGAAGCCAGTCGCGGAAAAGGAACAGACTCTATTATGCCGCTGCTCATGCAGGCGAACCAGAAAATGCAGCAACAGGGGCTGCAGTTTACGCCAAACGAATCCCAGCTGATTCTTGATCTTTTAAAGGAGGATATGACACCGGACGAAATCCGGCGTCTGGAGATGATGCAGTCCATCATTTCTAATTTTCACTCCTGATATTTTATCGTTTCCTCCCATGCTTGCCTCTTTCATACCCGGAACTGTCGTTTATTTTCCGGTCTACTGCCACTTTTCAATTGCATGACTGTGAACTGCAAGCCGATGAACGTAACGCTCCATCTCCTCTCTGGAACTGAATTCCGATACATGTTTCAAAATCTGTTCCTTTGATATATTATCATAGCCTTTCAGAATCTCATCCAACATCATCTCCGGACTCTGCTTCAGATTCGGAAAACCGGTAAAAGCTGCCATCAGTGCTGTATTCTGAAACAAAAAATCATTGTCAAACATAAAAATCACCTCACGGTTAGTATGAACCGGGAGGTGATTTTTATACTTTTATATTCTGTTGTAAAAATTACTTCTGAACAATATTTACGATCTTGCCCGGAACATAAATCTCTTTTACAATCGTACCGGTAAGCTTGTCAGCAATCGCCTGCTTTGCTTTCTCAAGAACTGCATCCTTTGCCTCATCTACACCGATCATAACGGTCGCACGAGTCTTTCCGTTAATCTGAACCGGAATCTCTACCTCGTCATCCTTCATGTCTTCTTCGTTATACTCCGGCCATTTCTGATGGAATACGGAATATTCTCCACCTAACTGCTCCCATAATTCCTCTCCGATATGCGGAGCGAATGGTGCGATCATAATAACAGCAGCCTTTAAGGTCTCCTTATCCACACCGGTCTTCTTGGTCAGATCTACGAACTTGTTATTATATTCCATAAATGCACTGACAACCGTATTCAGACTGAACTGCTCAAAACGGGTTGTTACATCCTTAATCATTCTGTGACGCAGCTTGATCAGTTCCTTTGTCTCTGGAACATCCTTATCCTTATTGGTCATTACCATCGTATAGAAACGATTGATGAATCTGTATACACCATCGATTCCGCTGTCATCCCAGATAGAATCCAGCTCCGGTGGTCCGATAAAGAGCTCATACAGACGTAAGGAATCACATCCGTAATCCCGTACCATATCATCCGGCGATACGATATTTCCCAGAGACTTACTCATCTTGGTAGCCTGACCGGTCTCACGGTCTCTACCGCATACCATACCCTGATTAAACAGCTTATGGAATGGTTCATCAAAGTCAATTACTCCGATATCATGTAAGAACTTGGTATAAAATCTTGCATATAACAGATGAAGTACGGCATGCTCAACACCACCGATATACATATCTACCGGAAGGTACTTATCAGCTTTTTCACGGCTTACTAATTCCTTATCATTCTTTGGATCCACATACCGCAGGAAATACCAAGAAGAGCCTGCCCACTGTGGCATGGTATTGGTCTCTCTCTTTGCCGGCTTTCCGCAGCAAGGACAGGTTGTATTTACCCAGTCTGTAATATCTGCCAGCGGAGACTCTCCGGTTCCGGTCGGCTGATAACGCTCTACATCCGGAAGCAGCAATGGAAGCTGATCCTCTGGTACCGGTACGGCTCCGCAATCCGGGCAATGAATGATCGGGATTGGTTCGCCCCAGTATCTCTGACGGGAGAATACCCAGTCACGCAGCTTATAATTGGTACGCTTCTTACCAAAGCCCATCTTTTCGATCATTTCCGGCGCTTCCTTCTTCAGTACGGAAGATTCCATACCGTTCCACTCACCGGAATTGATCATTGTACCGGATGCTTCAGTATAAGCCTCTGTCATATTTTCAATTTCTTTTCCATCCTTTGCAATTACCTGAATGATCGGAAGGTCAAACTTCTTTGCAAATGCAAAGTCTCTGTCATCATGTGCAGGTACACACATGATCGCACCGGTACCATAATCTGCCAGTACATAATCGGACAGCCAGATCGGCACCTTTGCTCCGTTTAACGGATTGATCGCATAACTGCCGGTAAATACACCGGTCTTCTCCTTATCCTGCATACGATCAACGTTAGACTTCATGGATGCATCATAAATATACTTTTCTACCGCTTCCTTCATATCCGGTGTAGCCAACTCTGCCGCAAGCTTATGCTCCGGAGCCAGTACCATAAAGGTTGCTCCGTATAAGGTGTCCGGTCTGGTTGTATATACCGTAATGGCCTCATCCCGACCGTCTATCTTAAAGTCTACTTCTGCACCATAAGACCGCCCGATCCAGTCAGACTGCATCTTCTTAACCTTCTCCGGCCAATCCAGCGTATCCAGGTCTTCCAGCAGCCGGTCAGCATATGCTGTGATCTTCAGCATCCACTGTCTTAAGTTCTTTTTTGTGACTTCGGAATGACAACGTTCACACTTACCATCTACAACTTCCTCATTTGCAAGACCGGTCTTGCAGGATGGACACCAGTTGATCGGCATCTGCTTCTCATATGCCAACCCTTTCTTGAACATCTGCACAAAAATCCACTGTGTCCATTTATAAAAGTCCGGATCTGTGGTATTTACCTCGCGGTCCCAGTCATAGATTGCCGCAATCTCATTAATCTGACGCTTAATGTTCTTGATATTCTCTGCTGTAGAAATGCTCGGATGAACTCCGTTTTTAATTGCATAATTCTCTGCCGGAAGACCAAATGCATCCCATCCCATCGGATGGATCAGATAATATCCCTGCATCATCTTGTATCGGCTCCATGCATCACTGATTACATAACCTCTCCAGTGTCCGACATGCAGACCATTGCCGGAAGGATATGGAAACATATCCAGGCAGTAATACTTTGGCTTTTTTCCATCGTCTACGTTGATTGGATTTTCTTCCCAGCCCTTTCTCCATTTGTTTTCAATTGCTCTGTGATTATAAGCAATAGCCATTATTCTATCCTCCTGCTTCCTGTATCTACCTATAAACTGCTTTTAGTAGTCATAATCTTCGTAATCATCATACATACCGTTGGCATAATCATTCAGAATATTACGATTATTCTGACGCTTTACCCGTTGCTGCGGTCTTGCACCTTCTTCCTTATTTCGCTTGGACTCTTTCTTCTTGATCGTCTTCTGCTCACGTTCCAGCCGTTTGATCGTTTCGAATTTATCCGGCTGTGGTTCTTTTACTTTTTCTGATGTCTTTGGTCTGGATGAACGATATACTTTTCTTCCGTCGTCATCATCCTTGTCCTTGGCATAATTATTATATCCTCCATAGGAACCCCGGGTATCCCGTGGCTTATATCCACTTTTTCCGTCATTACTTCTGAAATTCCGGTTGTTATTATCCCGTCTTCTGTATTCACCATGACTCTGTCCGGTACGGTTTTCATTATTGCCCCGATTGTTACGATAATCACCGTTGCCTCTGGACTCTCCGTTACCTCTGGACTCACCATTGCCTCTGAATTCACTGTTATTTCTTGAATCTCTCGGTCTGTATTCCCTGTTGCTGCGACCTTCTCCCGATCTGCGGGAATTATCCTGTGTTGCTCTTCTTTCGTGACCGTTATAAGAACCTTGCGTTGCCACCTTTCTTCTCCTCTCGTTCCTATGTAACTTTTAAAAACAGTTTTCCCTCTGTTTCCACTCTTTTCATTTTAGACAAAAACCGTATAAAGTCAAGCAAAATATCGTCTTTATTGTTGCCATTTCTATGGTTTTTTAGTATATTTAATTCACAGATAACAAATCAGAAAGGGATTATATTATGAATGACAAATCTGTAAATAATAAAACAAATGTCTCTGACGGCAGTCTGTATCTTGATCAGGAGGCCGAAGATACCATCACTATTTATCTGGATGACTGTGAAGTGGAATGTGGAATCATCGCAAGTTTTCCGCTTGATGATAAGGATTATGTTGCCCTGCTTCCATTGGAAGAGGTAGAAGGCTTATCTGAGGATGAGATTCTTCTATATGCATATACAAAAGATGGCGATGAACTGAATCTGATTGAAATTACAGATGAAGATGAGTTCGACCGTGTTGCGGACACCTTCGATGAAATGCTCGATGATGCCGCTTTTAATGATCTTTAAACCTAATGTTCTTTAAACAGGATACGGATTGTGGTACCTGCACCACTTTCACTTTCTAATGTCATTTCTGCCCGGTGCTGGCTGACAATGTGCTTTACAATTGCCAGCCCAAGGCCGGTTCCTCCGGTTGATTTTGACCGGCTTTTATCTACCCGGTAAAATCGTTCAAAAATCCGATCCTGATGTTCTTTCGGAATCCCGATTCCGTTATCTTTTACCACAAGCTCCACATTCCCGGTCTCATCTATCTCATGTACCCGAACCAGAACCTTTCCTCCACGGTTATTATATCGGATCGCATTATCACACAGATTGTAGATCAGTTCCTCCATCATCTGTTTATTTGCTTGTATCACACACGGCTCACTATCCAGTTCAACTGTCACCTCCTGCTTTTGTGCATTTAACTCCAGCATATGGATGCAGTTTTTTGCTACGGACTCTAAATCTACCGTTTCATACGCTACGGATACATGATTCTCTTCCGAAACATCCAGTTCCGACAATCGAAGGATATCATTGATCAATGTAAGCAGTCGCTTGGCATTTTTATGAATCTCTCCGGCAAACCGCTTGGCATCCTCCTCCGTTGCCATTCCATTTTCAATCAGCTCTGAATAGCCTGAAATGGAAGTCAGTGGTGTCTTCAGCTCATGGGATACATTTGCTGTAAAATCCTGCCGCATTCTCGCAGCCTTAATAATATCCTCATGCTGTTTCTGTATCGTTGTTACAAATGGTGTTAATTCTTTATATTCGGATGATTTCTGCGGCGCATCCAGATGCCGGGCCAATTCTTCGATTGGTTTTATAATACTTCTTGTCAACAAATTAGATAATAAAATACTGATTCCGATCAAGATGACTACCAGGATAGAAATCGGCAGAATTGTTTCCTGTAATAGATTCCAGACACTCCTTGATTCTTTGGCCACACGCAGAATCTCACCGTTCTGCATCCTAAGTGCATAGTAAAAGATACTCTGATTCAACGTATCCGAACGCCGAATACACTTCCCTTCACCATTTAGAAGCGCCGCCTTTACCTCCGGTCTATCATCATGATTTTCCAGTTCTCCGCTATCTACCTGACTATCATATAAAACTGTTCCATCCTCTCCAATTACGGTAATCCGGATTTCATCTTTCCGGGCATTCTCTGTCACTTCCGAGCCATACACTTCCTGCTCGATGCTTCCCTGCAGAACATGAGCATAGCTTTTCAGGCTGTCCATGATCTCCGCCCGCACAGCTCTATAGTATACAAACGTAGTTGCTGACAGTGTCAGCAATATAGCACAGATCGTCAAAAGAATATATTGTGCATTGATTTTCCGTTTCATCCATCTCTACTCCATAATATAACCTACATTACGAATGGTCTTTATTCTGGAACCGGCATCCTTCAGTTTTTGTCGAAGCGTCTTTATGTGCATATCCAGTGTTCTGGACTCTCCTTCAAAATCAATCCCCCAGACTCTTTCCATGATCACGTCCCTGGTCATAACGATTCCGGCATTCATCATCAACAGCTTCAGAAGCTCATACTCCTTAAATGTCAGTTCACAGACTTCATCGCCTACCGTAACCATATGCTTCTTACAATCAATTGAAACTTCTCCCAATGTTAAATTCTGTTCTTCCACATCATCACCGGTTCTGCGCAATACGGCTTTTACTCTTGAGATCAGCTCCATAACACCAAACGGTTTTGTAATATAATCATCCGCTCCTAAATCCAGGCCTTTTACCTTATCCAGTTCTGTTGTCTTGGCTGTCACCATAATTACCGGAACCCGTTTCGTCTCTGACATGCTGCGGAGTTTCTTGATAATTGCCAGACCGTCTTCATCCGGAAGCATTATATCTAAAAGGATCAGTTGCGGAAGTTTATCTGCGATCCGCTTGTAAAATTCCTTAGCGTTCCCGAATTCCTCTACATGATATCCACTGTTCTGCAATGCAAAACGCTCTATCTCCCGAATATTCTGATCATCTTCCACAACATAAATCAATGCCATTTTACTGCCTCCAAACTTCAACTTCTATGGCAACATATATTTTTCTGTATATTTTACCAATGCTTCATGATACTGTGAATCTTCTCCCTTTTCCAGATTCTCTACATACTCATGAGACGCATATGCATCATCCGGAATCTGGATCAGACTGATTGCAATATTTGAGCAATGGTCTGCGATCCGCTCGTAATTCGTAGTAATATCGGATAATGAAAATCCTAGTTCAATCGTACACTTTCCTTTTCTTAACCGCCGTATATGTCGTTTCTTGATCTCATCATTCAGACCGTCCACAACCTCTTCCATCGGTTCTACTTCTTTGGCCAGCTTTACATCCTCGGTTTCAAATACCTGTACGGATGTTGATACAATTTCCTGGATCAGAGCTGAAAAAATTATAATTTCTTCTTCTGCCTTTTTGGAGAATTTCAACTCTTTTTCATACATCTCTTTTGCTGACTGTGCAATATTAACTGCATGATCGGAAATCCGTTCAAAATCACCAATACAGTGCAGGAGCATGGAGATTGTCAGACTATCCTTCTCTGTCAGGCTCCGGCTGCTTAACTTCACCAGATAATTTCCAAGCTCATCTTCATATCGGTCAACCAGACTCTCCATTCTGCATACCTCCTGCAGTTTATCTTCATCATATTTTTTCAGAAGATCCATGGCCTGGAATAAAGCTTTTTTACAGATCTCTGCCATTTTCACTGCGACATTCTTACACTGTGCGGTTGCGATCGGCGGTGTATCCAGGAATCTTGCATCCAGTACCTGGAAGTCGGATTCTGCCGCATTCAGCTTTGCTTCCTCTGCGCTATCCCGGATCGTCAGACAGCTTAACTTCACAAGTCCGTCTGAGAACGGAAGCAGGATACAGGTTGCAAATATATTATAAATACTATGGATCACTGCAATACCAAGTGCATTTGCCGGTTCATCCAAGAAAGCAAACTTCATAAATGCATTTGCCGTATAGAACAATACAAGAAATACAGTACTTCCTATAATGTTAAAATACAGATGGATCAGGGCAGCTCTTCTTGCATTCTTTGTCGTACCGATAGATGATATCATCGCTGTAATACAGGTTCCGATATTCTGACCCATAATGATCGGCAGCGCCATACGATAATCAATCACACCCGTTACACTTAATGCCTGAAGAATACCTACCGATGCAGAGGAACTCTGAATGATCGCAGTCAGTGCTGTACCTGCCAGTACACCCAGGACCGGATTCGTAAAAGTGGTCAGGATTGCCGTAAATTCCGGAACATCCGCTAACGGCTCTACAGCCTCGCTCATGGTAGACATACCAAACATCAGAACTGCAAATCCAAGCAGGATACTACCGATATCATGATTCTTTTCCTTTTTGGAAAACATCAGTAAAATAACACCAAACAATGCCAGGATCGGAGTAAAAGACTCCGGCTTAAACAACTGGACGATCAGACTGTCTCCTTCTAAGCCAACCAGACTTAACAGCCATGCCGTAATCGTGGTTCCTACATTGGCACCCATGATAACACCGACCGCCTGTGACAGCTTCATGATCCCGGAATTAACAAACCCGACTACCATTACAGTTGTAGCTGACGATGACTGGATGATCGCAGTCACTCCCGCACCCAGAACAACCGCCAGCAATTTATTTGAGGTCAGTTTTTCCAGAATCTTCTCCAGCCTGCCACCGGATGCTTTGGTCAGACTCTCACCCATTACATGCATTCCAAACAGAAATAATGCAAGTCCGCCAATCATTGATAATACATTAAAAATGCTCATTCCAATATGACTCCTCTAATATAATTTTCGGACTTACGGTTATTATGGTACCCTTAACCTGTAAATTAAAATTCACCTTTGCGTAAAGTCCATGTAAATTATGACATAGAATACTACTATTTTTCAAGCCTATAACCATAAAAAGTTATTATCTGTCGAAATAAAGTCTACATTGTTTATAAAGATCACCCGCTCAATTCCATTCTCACGAATGTATTCGCTCACACTTTCATGATAATACCTGAGATCCAGCATATGGATTTCCCGGTATTGATCTGCCAGAAACGGTACCAGACTGTTTGCATAAGAATCTTTAATGATCAATACTTTTTCGGTATTCACACCATTACTTTTTATACGAGCAACCGGATAATTTCCTCCAAAAAATACTGCATATTTATCCTTCCGCTCTGCATAGGACATATCATACATCGTATCGGAGCTGCGTGCTTCCTCTTCGTATTCTACGGTATAGGTGCCTGACGGATTGGTGAGCAGATTCACCTGATCTGCCTCCTGATCAAACACCGGTGTCTTGGAATACAGAGATCCGTAAAACGGCTCCAGCACGGTCTGATTGTATTGTTCATACGGAACCGGTTCCAGTGACAGGCTGTCACATAATTCTTCATATGCATAATAGGCACCCAGTGTTGTCCAATGATGATCGGTCTTATAGTATATAGATTCCGTCTTATGCTGCTTTAGGATTTTCGTCGGATCTACAACCTCCGCACTTCCGGAAAGCACCTCCTCTGCCTGTCCGATCACCGTCTCCTGCGAATAGGTCTCTGCCAGTGCCGGCAGCTTTTCCGGATAGATCTCACTGGCATTCGGTGCCAGAAGCATCGTCATCGGAACATCCGGATTCTCCTCTGCAAATGCCCGGATGTATTCCAGATTTTTCTGCAGCTGATCCCCCGGTTTCTGATAATCCTGAATCAGATAGCCATCCTTACCGATAAATACCTGATTGATTTCCGAGATCCCAACTGCCCGGTTCAGTGCCACATTCGACTTCACAAACCAGTCCTTACCCAGAATCTGATCTGCCGTATAGCTGTCAAAATCCGTGGTAAATTCCCCTTTCAGATAGCTTTTCCATGTGAAATCAGGCCGTATACTCAGATAGTGGTTCTCCATTTCTGAGAATTCCCGTTGCGGATTAAAAATATACCCCAGTCCAAATACAAGAAGAAATCCCGAAAATACAATTATGACCAATTTATTTCTCATACCCGCTCCTCCTAGAATCTGAAATATAAAAACGGATTAAACGCATCACTAGCCAGACTGCCGGTCGCCATCAGCATCACAAGCAGGATGCCCAACAGCTCTGCCACGGATACTACCACGGTTCTCGCCTTCTCCGGTATCCTGCCGGCACATTTCTTCACCAGCTGTTTCGGATACGGAGTCGCTGCAATTCCCATGATCAGAAATACCACCAAATACGACAGCCAGTAATAGCCGGTGCCGGAGTTCCAGACCGGTATTCCGCCAAATCCAAACATTCTTTTTATCACAATACCAAGTTTCGACAGATCATCATATGAGAAGATCACCCAGCTCAGATTAATGAAGAACAGTGCATATAAATGCTGCACTGCTGCCGGTAGCTTCTCCAGTATCTTTCCGAATCCCGCTTTCTCGATCATCAGCAGAACAAAGAAATACAGCCCCCAGAGAATAAAATTCCATGCAGCACCATGCCAGAAGCCGGTCAGAAACCAGACCAGAAACAAATTCAGATAGGTTCTTACCTTTCCCTTGCGGTTTCCTCCGAGCGGAATATAAATATAATCCCGGAACCAGGTACTTAATGACATATGCCAGCGCCGCCAAAAATCCGTAATACTTTTCGAAATATACGGATAGTTGAAGTTCTCCAGGAAATGGAACCCGAACATTTTTCCAAGTCCGATCGCCATATCCGAATATCCGCTGAAATCAAAATATATCTGAAACGTAAAAGCGATTGCAGATAACCAGTAAAGTCCGACCGTCACCTGAGCATCCGGCATATTACCGACCAGATCAAACACGCTGCCGGCAGTATTGGCCAGCAGTACTTTTTTACCAAATCCAATTACAAATCTGCGCACACCATCGGCAAATTCCGGAACTGATTCCTTTCTGTCTTCCAGCTCCTCCGCCACCGTCTGATACCGCACGATCGGTCCTGCAATCAGCTGCGGAAACAGACAGACATAGGTTGCCAGATGTAGTGGATTCCGTTGTGCCTTCACTTCTTTTCTGTATACATCGATCGTATAGGATAATGTCTGGAATGTATAGAAAGAAATTCCGAGTGGCAGAGCAATTTCTAATAACGGAAGCTTTGTCCCACTGACTGCACCAATCGTATGATTATAATTATCCAGGAAAAAATTACTGTATTTGAAAAATGCAAGCATTCCGATGCTAAATACAATACTGCCGGTTACCGCTGCCTTTGCCCCTTTAATTTTTCCCGTTTTCTGACAATTCTCACATACAATTGCCAAAACATAGTTTACAAGAATGGTTGCAAGCATGACCAGAATGTATTTCGGCTCTCCCCACGCATAAAAAATCAGGCTCGCTATAAGCAATACCAGATTCTTAAGCTTTCTCGGTGTTATAAAATAAACTGCCAGCACGATCGGCAGAAAAACAAACAAAAATGTAGTGCTGGAAAATAACATAATTCAATCCTCCTGTATATTAACAAGATAATAATCCCTGTTCCAATACAAATTCAAGACTTAATATCCTAGTTTCTCCTGATTTCTGAAAATAGATTCCTATTTTCTTCCGGTCAAGATATGTAATCGTCCCTTCTCCGAAACTACGATGACGGACCGTCTCACCCACTGCCAGCTTTGAACGGTCAAACCGGATCTCATTTACAAATCTTGACGGGCTGAGCGGTTTATTATACCGTTCCTTTAATACATAAATATGCAGATATGTCTTTGCACGGGTAACCGCTACATAAAACATCCGGCGTTCTTCTTCTATTTCATCCGGTTTTACTGCTTTTTTATATGGTGTAATTCCCTCATTCGCCTGTAGGATAAATACGACCTGATATTCCAATCCTTTGGCACTGTGCATGGTTGAAAGCGTCACCGCATCCTGATCTTTTCTAAAATCCACCTGTTGTTTTCTCTGTTCTTCCAATTCTTTTCCATATTCTTCAATATGAAGAAACCAGCTTTCATAATCCCGATATGGTTCTGCCATAGACTGGATCTCATCCAGAATATCCATCAGCTCTTCCGTTTTCATTTTCCGGATCTTTGCATACTCTTCCAGATATTGATCATACCCGATTCCTTTGCGGATATAATTAATAGCCGCAAACGGAGCCATCTTCCGTAGCCGGTTCAAATCCGAATTCAGCTTTTGAATTGCTTCTACTGCCCATGCTTTATCCTGCACCTGCTCCAATATGCGATCCAGATCTACCGGTCCTTCCTGCAGCCATTCTCTGCGAAGATAGCGCTTCGGTCGGTTCCAGATCTGAAGATAATCCGCACGCTCTTTACTTCCGATAGCAATCCGGATATATGCCAGAATCTGTTTTGCAATCCAATGTTCATAACAATTCGGCAGATGATCCCGCATCCGAAACGGCAGGTTATATTCCATCAATGCGTTCACCGTCCTACGCGGATCCATATTGGTCCGAAATATTACCGCCATCTCCCGATAAGGGATTCCCCGATCATGATATATCTGGATCTGCTTCCGGATATCCTGTGCTTCTTCTGCCGGTGATTTCAATTCATGAATGCAGATTGGTGCAGCATACGGTTGCTCCGACCTAATTTCTTTATCATATCGCTTCGTGTTATTTGCGATCATCCGCAGACTGCCCTCTACAATCTCGCGGCTGGAACGATAATTTACATTTAACAGGATAACTTCTGCTTCCGGATAATCTTTTGTAAAGCCTAACATAATTTCCGGTCTGGCTCCCCGGAACCGATAAATAGACTGATCATCATCCCCTACCACAAACAGATTCTTTCTGTCGCCGGAAAGCATCCGTACGATCTCATACTGGATGTGGTTAATATCCTGAAACTCATCGATCAGGATATATTGAAACTTCTCCTGCCACTGTCTGCAGATATCCGGTCGCTCCTTCAGAAGCTCATACGTATATACCAGCATATCATCAAAATCCAGCTTTCCTTCACTCTGAATCCGTTCCTGATAACTCTGATAAAGCTGTCGGAATTCCGCCTCTCCGCAAGTCGTACTGTAATAATGTTCTATCGGCATATATTCACTTTTAACTAATGTGATTTCGCCAATCAGATTCTGAATAAACTCTTCCTCATCTTCATACTCCAGCTCCATCTTCTGAACCAGTTCCGTGAGAATTTTTCGTTTTTCTTCTTCTGACACGATCTGATTACCTGTATAACCATAGGCACGGCGAAGTATCCAGAAAAAAATAGAATGAAACGTACCAAAAGTGCAGGGAACATTCGCTCCCTGCATCTTTGTTCGGAACCGCTCCTGCATCTCCATGGCAGCAGCCTTCGTAAAGGTTACCACCAGAATATTTGCAGGATGAATTCCGGCTTCTTCAATTAAATACCGGGTTCTGTCTGTTATAACAGCAGTTTTACCGCTTCCCGGTCCTGCAAGAACCAGACATGGGCCATCAATATGCCGGATTGCCTGTTCCTGTGCTTCATTGAATTTCATATTACTCCTGATTTGCCTGTTCCAGCTTCCGGATACCTGTCTCCATCCGCTTCAATGACTCTTCTTTTCCAATAATCTCCATAATCTCAAATGCTCCACCCGGTGTGGACTGTTTTCCGGATACAGCTGTACGGACCGGCCATAAACCGGTGCCGTTTTTGATACCTTTTTCACTGATATATGCCATCAGTCTGTCGTGAAGAGCATCCAACGTCCAGTCATCAAAATCCTTCAGAATCTCATACTCTTCCTTCAGAATCTCAAGAGAATTCTGAAGATTCGTCTTCATCTTCTTATGACAATACATCTGCACATCATAATCCGGAAGCTCTTCGAAGAAGTCTACCAGTTCCTTTACATCCGGCAGAATCTCCATACGGGTCTGTACCAACGGACAGATTTTGTCCAAATCCAGATCTTTCGTGATCACTTCACGAATATATGGCGTCACCAACGCTTTAAACCGGTCAGCATCCATGGCTTTCAGATACTCACCGTTCATCCACTTTAACTTATTAATATCAAATACGGACGGAGATTTATTGATTCTGTGGTAATCAAACTCTTTCACCAGCTCCTCCAGTGAGAAGATTTCCTGATTACTGTCCGGACTCCATCCTAATAATGCCACATAATTAACTACTGCTTCTGCCACAAATCCCTGCTCGATCAGGTCTTCAAATGAAGAATGTCCGCTCCGCTTGCTCAGCTTCTGGTGATTCTCATCCGTGATCAACGGGCAATGGATATATTTCGGCTCTTCCCAGCCAAATGCCTGATATAACAGGGTATATTTCGGTGAAGAAGAAATGTATTCATTTCCACGTACAACATGTGTGATTCCCATCAGATGATCATCTACAACATTTGCAAAATTATAGGTTGGGAATCCATCTGACTTGATTAGGATCATATCATCCAGCTCATCATTCGAAACCGTAACATCTCCGTAAAGCTCATCATGGAAGGTAGTGGTTCCTTCTGTCGGACTGTTCTGTCTGATAACATACGGAACACCGGCTGCCAACTTCGCCTCTACCTCTTCTTTGCTCAGATGCAGACAATGTTTATCATAAACAACGATTTCCTTCGTCTCACCACTCTCAGTTGTGATCGTCTGTCTCAGAGACTCCAGGCGCTCCTTATCACAGAAACAATAATATGCCTTTCCCTCTTCGATCAACTGCTTCGCATATTTAAGATAGATACCTTGTGCCTGACGCTCACTCTGGACATACGGACCAACTCCGCCGTCCTTATCCGGTCCTTCATCATGCTTTAATCCGGTCTTGTCCAATGTCCGGTATATGATATCCAGTGCTTCCTCTACAAATCGTTCCTGATCGGTATCTTCGATCCGGAGGATAAAATCTCCGCCTTCATGCTTTGCGATCAGATATGCATACAAGGCAGTTCTTAAATTTCCGACATGCATCCGTCCGGTCGGACTCGGTGCAAATCTGGTTCTGACTTTACTCATTCCGGTCACTCCTTATTTGTTTGCTCCACAGCAATATTTAAACTTCTTACCAGAACCGCATGGGCAAGGATCATTTCTTCCAACCTTCGGCGGCTTAACAACGGTCTTGGAGCTCTTCTCTTTCTTATACAGGGCCTTTCTCTGCTCCGGAGTCAGAAGTGCATCCCACTCCTCCAGTGTATACAGCCATTCTGCATTACATCCAACCATATTCATATATAATTTCGGAAGATCAATATCAAGAGAAACCTTGGTATCTGCTTCCATCTCTTCGATATTATTCGGAGTCTTTAAGCTCTCATCAATGCCATCCAGAAAACCTACCATCAACTGCAGGGTTGTCTCATACTTATCTGCCAGCTCCTGTACGGTACCTTCTACTACTTCATCCGGATTCTTTAACAGCTGCTGATAGATACCTTTCTCAACGGTAAAGTAATTCAGCCAGAACTCTTTTCCTTCCGGTGTTCTGTCATCCAGACCATATGCGTAATCACGCCACTCTTTTAATAAACTCATATCCTAGTCCTCTTCTTTCTCTTTTTCTTGTATATCATGTCATACATTTTTGTCTTTTCTATGTCATTGCAATCCGCATTGCCCGACTTTCACAGTATAGCAAACCTCCTATGAGATTTCAACTGTTTCCTGCTCCCAGTCCCATTTCATCGCCTGCTTCCATTCGTCCTGTCTGTCCGCATACTGCTGCTCCAGCCATTCAATAGCCTTCTGTCTTCCATCTTCGCTTAGATCAAAGCGTTCCCGCTGTTTTTTCTCATCCGGCGTTGCCTCATAGGAATATGGTTCCTTCCATATGGTAACCATTAGATATGGGATCTCCGTTTCTGTCTCTGCGCCATCCTTCACGGTAACCGTTTTCTCCATCTGCTTTTCAAACATAAACCGCATTCCCTGAAAACTACCACTCCATTTCTGCTTCTTAAAATACTCTAACGGCATATATTCTGTCCGATCTAACATTCTGCTTCCTCCATAAATACCTGAAGTGCTTTATATTCTTCCTGCATTCTCTGATATCCATGCTGATAGAATTCTTCCCTCTTGCTTTCTCTGGTCTCAAACTTACTGATGCATGGCATCTTCGGCCGAATCACCATGATCTTTCCCTCCGCTGTCAGCCGCTCCATCTCTGTCTTCTGCGTCTGATATACATCAGCCCGGTTCAACAATGCATCTGCGAATTTTGGATATCGCTTTCCATAGGCCGCCTTGATCAGAAACTTATACTTATTATAATCTGTCGGGGTCTCATTTCCGGTCTTCGTCATAATGATCACAACCTTATCGCACCCCTTTTCAAATGCCCGGTTATATGGAATGGAGTCCACCAGACTGCCATCCATATAATCATGCCCGTCCATCTCCACCGGAATGGAAAGCAACGGTACGGAGCAGGATGCCTTGACTGCCGTCAGCGTATGCCTGTCATCACCGGAGCCGTCTATATACTCCGCCTGTGCCGTATCGCAGTTTACAACCACGACCTCATGTTCCACCTTTGTCTCATGGTGTGCCTTAAAATCATATGGAAACGTCTTATAAGAAAATTCAAATACCATCTTTTCCAGATTTAAAAAGCTTCCGGTCTTGATCAGCTGTGCAGGACCATAATAAGAATCCTTCTTCCCCGGACTTATGATCTGCTTGGTCCGTCCTCTCTGTCCGGACAGAAAATTCATCATATTTCCCGCTCCGGCTGATACGCCTGCAATATAATCAAATGTTACATGTTCATCCATCAGGAAATCCAGAGCACCCGCTGTAAACAGTCCCCGCAATGCTCCGCCTTCCAGAACTAATCCTATCTTCATCCTGTTATCATTCCATTCTATTCTACATATCTTTGTATATTTTATACTGCTTTATCATGTCCGCCATAAATGCAGACGCCTCATTTAATCATATTCAACTGCACTGAAAATGCAAGGTTTTTTCTGAAATTTAATCCTTATTTTAGGATTCCCACTGATAGCAAGCTACAAAACCGCATATCCTGCAGCCACAATCCGGATTCCGTATTGCACAAGCGTCATAACCACCAGACTGTTACTGATAAAGATCACAGCTCCTGCAACGACATGAAATCTCCGGACCGACTTGGGCTCCTTTAGGATCTCCGTCCGTACGATCGGATACGAGGCCGGTGCTGTCAGAATCGACAGGATCGTCACCTTAAATCCAACTACACCCTTCATAATAACAAAGCAATCTACAAACAATAATAGCAATGGGATTCCTACTACGATTGCAAATATAACCGAAGCGATCACCGTATTCTTCATACAATGCAGCAGCTCCTCCTCCTGATATGCCATACTGTCCGGATAAAACATTCCTCCGGGATTGATCAGCAACAGTGCCGGATAAATCAGGCATCCCAGAATATTTGTAGCTTCAAATAAATAAACCAATATCGGATTTCTTTTCATATGTACTCCCCCTGACCGGTTACATTCCTTTGTTTATTCAGTAGTGTAGCATATCTTGTTCTGTATGACCAGTCAAAAATCCGGTCATTGAATATCGATTTCCTTCCACAGAATCCTCCTCTTCCGAATACTATGCAGACATGGAAAAAGGCTCCGGCGGGGAAACCGGAGCCTCATGGATAAAGGGGAGGATCGTAGTCCTTTTCTTCCGAAAAGCACTTACGTTGTAACCGAATCGGTATTACCGCTTCGATTAATTATAGTATAAACACTTTTCCTCTCCCTATACATCCTGACTTAATATTTTAATTTAATTGGCAGACTTCTTGACCGGTACACCTTCCAGATTCATAACCTTGCGGATCGGAATGGATAAGCCGTATGCAACCGCAATCGATGCAACATCCTTCACGATATACGGAACAACCGCAAGCATAAATGCCTCCATAAATGTCCGGGAAGTGATCTTCGCAAACTGAACAGTTCCGCACAGATAGCAGATACACAGTCCTACGATTCCAAAAAGGATCGCCAGCCACTTCTTCTCTACGAGATCGATCATTCCACAGGCAAAACCCAGGAACAAAAAGCCCCAGATATAACCACCGGTTGGACCGGCAATGGCTGCAAATCCTGCATTAAATCCGGTAAATACCGGAACTCCGACGATTCCAAGCAGAATATACACAAATATAGACAGGGTGCCACGGAATTTACCCAGACAGAAGCCTGCAAGTGCTACTGCAAAGGTCTGCAGTGTAAATGCGATCTGCCATGGTGTCGGGATGGAAATCTGTGCAAGTACAGCGGTCACTGCTGCAAATACACCTATAAATACAATACTTTTTACCGAAAATAACGGTTTCTTTTCTTCATTCATCTTTTGATGCTCCTTTATGATCTGTCATAGATTTTCTGTGTCATTCATTCTGCTTATCCGTGCATTCGGCTTCTGTTTTCACCGGGCGGACACTCACTTCTCCGGAAGAAAGCACCTTGCGGCTGCCATCCTCACATTCCAGGATCAAATGTCCATCTTCGTCAATGTCAACAGCCACTCCGTATACAGGTGGATCTGTCAGCGTTTTAATCTTCTGCCCTAAAAGAAAAGAACGTTTCTTATATTCCGGCATAAAGCTCTTCTCTGTCAGATGCTCATAATACTGCCAGAAATGGTTGATCATACCTGCCGCGATCCGGCTTCTGGCATCGATATCCGACTTTGCCAAACCGAAATCCTTCTTATTCTTAAAAATAGGACCTGCGATTTCCCGTATTGCTTCCGGAAATCCACCTTCCGGTTCCCGAACATTAAATCCGATTCCGGTCACAGCATATTCGAGCATACCGTTTTCCACATTCACAGATGCTTCTGTCAAAATACCACATACCTTTTTTCCATGACAGAACACATCATTAACCCATTTGATCTCCGCACGGTTACCGGATGCTTCTTCAATTGCTTCTGCTGCCGCTACCGCTGCCGCCGTTGTCATAAACAGTGATTCCTGCGCCGAGAACTTCGGCCGCATCAGGAAGCTGATATAAACACCGCTGACCGGCGGCGAATAAAAGCTCCGCCCCATTCTTCCACGTCCGGCTGTCTGGGACTCCGCAACCACCACAATTCCTTCCGGTTTGCCCTGCGCCGCATATTCTTTTGCTCTGATATTCGTAGAATCAATCGTCTTATATACTTCCAGCTGCAGATGCTTCATCTCCGGCAGCAGGTATTTGGAAATACTCTGCACTGATAAAATATCAGTGGCCGGATTCAGACAATATCCTTTATTTGTCACGGCTGTGATTGAATATCCTTCTTCCTGAAGACTCTTAACCGCTTTCCAGACAGCATTCCGGCTGACATTTAATCTTACTGCCAGCTCTGCGCCGGAAATATGTTCACCCTTTTGCTGTTCCAGAACTTCTAACACACTATCTTTTACATTCATTTGTTTGGCCTCACAATTTTTGTACGTTGTTATCCTAACAGGTTTCTTTTTAATTGTCAACCCATTTTATATTTTCAGGTGACAATCACTTTCCGTACCTGTGAAGCACCCATGCAAAGCACAGGCAAAGAACGGCCAGCACTCCAAGATATTTTATATGAATCCCCTGAATCTCCAGTTCCTTCTGTTCCAGCTCCACTGCTTCAGAATTTATAACTGTACCACCCACACTCTGTAGCTTCAGTAACTGGCTGTTATCAATCGTCCGTTTCCCGAAACACACCCGGATTCCGGTCTGTCCCTTTTCCAGTGCAAGGGAATCTCCGACTGTCACAGCAAG
>HF991333.1:0-5319 GCA_000431515.1 Clostridium sp. CAG:632
CGCTTTGCAACATAATCCGGATGATAGATCTAATTTACAAGACCGGTTGCCAGACCGATCTGGTTACCATAGGAACTGTAGCCCTGTGCCGCTCCGGTCACAATCTTTCTCTGTGGGAGCTTGCCCTTCATGGTCTCAGACAGTGGACGGGTCGGATCTGCCGCTCCGGTCACACGCATTGCCTGATATACATAAGAACGTCCTGACAGCGGATCACGGATTGCTCCGCCCAGGCAGGTTGCAGCACCACCGAACGGCTCAATCTCTGTCGGATGATTATGAGTCTCATTCTTAAAGCTTACCAGCCATTCCTCTGTCTTTCCGTCAATCTCTACCGGTACAACGATGCTGCAGGCATTGATTTCATCCGATTCTTCCTGATCTGCCAGCTTTCCTTCTGCCTTTAATTTCTTCATACCCATTAATGCGATATCCATCAGGCAGATAAACTTGTCATCTCTTCCCTTGTATAATACCTCTCTTGCCGCCTCATATTCCCGGAAGCTCTGCTCGATCGGTGCTTTATAATAACCATCTTTAAAGTTGATATTCTTAAGCTCTGTTGAGAATGTAGTGTGACGGCAGTGATCGGACCAGTATGTATCCAGAACCCGGATTTCCGTCATAGATGGATCGCGATGCTCCTCATTCTTAAAATAATTCTGAATGTGCAGGAAATCCTTAAATGTCATTGCCAGTCCCAGGGAATCATACAGCTCCCGCAAAGCCTGCTCTTCCATTGTCTGGAAGCCGTCAAAAATCTTAACATCTGCAGGATCCTCAAATATGGTTACCAGCGTTTCCGGTTTTACGGAAGAAGCTTCTCTGGAATCTACCGGATTGATACAATGATTCTTGATCCGCTCCATCTGATCTTCATCTACATTCCCTTCGATCACATAAGTAGTAGCCGAACGAATCACCGGTTCCTCATTCTCATTCAGCAGCTTTACGCACTGCTCTGCAGAGTCTGCCCGCTGATCAAACTGTCCCGGCAGATATTCAACACTGAATACCTGATCTGTGTCATTCTTATCAAATGCTTCCTCATAAAGGATATCTACCGGCGGCTCTGAGAATACTGTACCAAGTGCCTTCTGATAGGTATCCTCGGAAAGATTCTCTATATCATAGCGAACCAGCTCCCGTACGCCATCAACCGGAATGCCCAGATAATTCTTAATCTCATCCAGAAGCTCTCCGGCCTTTACTGCATAATCCTTTTTCTTCTCCACATAGATTCGTTTTACTTTGCTCATAATGACCTCCATTTTATCTGTTCACAGTAATTTACTCGTGAATCTTCTTTATCATTTTAAATGCAACCGAATTCTGAAAGACCATCGGCTGACACTGACGGTAAAAGATAATACCATCTGTCGGTGCAACAAGCCGTGAGATAACATCTCCCCGGAAAGAGTCTACAATGTCCGCCAGAAGCTGCCCACGGACCACTTCCGTATTTGTTGAGATGGCCGGACGGAAAAATCCCGGCATATCTGCCCGAATCGACAGCAGCTCATCCTCTTCCACAACGGTCGAAATATACCCACCATGACAGTTATACCGTATGATACCCATACGCGTCAAGAAGCGAAGCACAGAAGACACTCCTTGTCTGGCACGCTCTTCATCAATTTCCGCAGTTGTTCCGGTATACACGGAAAATGCGCTGGTACCACCCTTCTGCCAGTTATAATTCAGGGTTGTCGCATCAAAGGCACGCTCCGATGCGGTCAGTACATACGGCATTCCAAACAGGTTGGCAAGACTCGTATTCTGAACTCCCTCCTCTGTCAGCCTTACATGCGGAATGAACTCTCCATCCAGATAAAAGCTGGCAAACTGTATTCCATACCGGTATCCTTTGACCCGTTCCAGAATCGCAGCCGCGATCCGGCTGGTTGCCGGGCCATCCTTATTACCCGGAAACGATCGGTTGATATCGGTGCTGTCCGATACCCAGTATTTCTTTCCGACATTCATGGAATTATGATTCAATGACGGAATCACCAGAATCTCCTTGTTCGCTACGATCGCACCCTTTGCCTCCAGCTGCTCCAGCTTCAGGATCAGCTGTGAACACATATAGAGCTGTTGGAACTCATTGCCCCGCATGGCACCGATAATGCAGGCCGCCTTCTCACCATGTCCGAACCGGTATCCCGTAATGGTATATTCGCCACGAAATGCGGTATTCATATTAAATATGATTTCTTTATTCATAGCTGCCTCCATAGATACGGGCAATCAGTGCCCCTTCTTCTACTGCCGGATACTCCCGCAGTGTAAATACCAGGCCATCACACGGTGCATAGATACGTTCCTCAACAGAGCCTGTGATCACATCTACGATCGTTCCGATCTTCTCACCCTTTTTCACTTCCATGGAATGCTTGATATTCGGCACAAACAATCCACTGCTCTCCGCATTTACAAAATGGACATCTCCATCCGTTGCAATGATCGGTCGGCGTGGTTCATTCACCTCGCCCTGCCAGATCCCCATATGTTTCATCAGGGAAAAGATTCCGTCTACGATCTGCTCGCAATACTCATAATCAATCCGCAATGCCACTCCTGCCTCGATCACCATGGATTTCACACCGATCGCATTCAAGGCATAAGCCAGACTTCCCGGCCGTACACTGGTAGATGGATGAATCCATACCAGCTCTGCATTTAACATCTTGGCATACGGCATAACCGTCTCGATCACGTCATCATTTAACCGTACCTGCGGAATCTCCCGGATCAGGGAATTACTTGAATGGATATCCAGACATATATCCGCACCTGCCATATCCTTAATGATCCTTGATGCCGCATGCTCTAAGATCGCACCATCATCATCCCCCGGAAAGATTGTATTCATATCAATATCCATCAGAGGAAAATCCCTGGTCTGTGCATCCAGTCCCAATGGATTCATGGACGGATAAACGTCTACAATTCCTGTCAGATTCTGAAAATCTTTTTTAATTTTTCGAATTACTTCATAACAGATAAACTGTCCGCAAAGCTCATCACCATGACTCCCGGACGCCAGACAAAGTCTTTTCTCTTTTCCGGTGCATTCATCCGGAGCCAGCCGGTTCTTCTTGATCCGCATGACCTCTTCCACCAGCATCTCTACGGAAACCACTGTATCTATCATACATTTATCACTTCCTTAAAAAAAGGCTGTCCCTGAATCCAGATCCACAATCTGCTACTCAGGTCAGCCTTATAGATTCTTTATGCTTCCAACACCTTCGCCAGTGTCTGCACCAGCTGTTCTCCATCAAAAGGCTTAGGAATAAATTCATCTGCGCCACTCTGAACAGCTTCTACCATCTTATTTTTCTGTCCAGCCGCAGTCACCATTACAACCTTTGATTCCGGATATGCTTCTTTAATCTTTTTCAGTCCGCCGATTCCATCAAGCACCGGCATGGTAATATCCATTGTCACGATATCCGGCTGCAGTTCCACATACTTATCATATGCCTCCTGCCCGTTTGTTGCCTCTCCGATAACCGTATAACCGGCCTGTTCCAAAATACCTCTTAAGATTCTTCTGGATGTTCTTGAATCATCCACGATCAAAAAATTAGCCATGACTAAATACCTCTCCTATCTATTCTCAGTTCTCCCTATATAATCTGCCATCTTGCCTCCAGGCAGATGATCAATACCAGCTTCTTACCGGAAATATAAATCGGCATCTTGTACATAGGTCCTTCCGTCTGAATCTTTTTCTGTTCTGTATGCATTACCGGTGGCTGTAATTCCAGTTCTACATCTTCTTCAGAAAGCTTGCTTGCATATAATCCATTGTTACAGTTCAGGAACTCGCAGACAGCATCCAGTGCATCCATGTCTACCTGGTCAAATTCTTCACGACCGAATACGGAAGCGACTTCCAATACGGCATCTCTGTCTCCTGTCATACCGACATAGAAATTAAAATCACCCTCCAGTTCCTGACTTGCGATATATTCCGCTGTATAGTTATTGATCAATTCTACTTTTTCCAGACGAATGTCCGTATCAATAAAACGATTAATATTTCTGGCCATCAATGCCATATAATCCTTCATAACCGGTGGAATGGATACATCCTTTGTAAATACCGGTACAATACTATCGATATCACCGCTTTTGATCGCATCCAGATCCAATGCACTGAACCAGTTGTCTTTCTTGTACATCTTTAACTCTTTCTGGATGCCTTCCAGTGTCAGATATCCATGCTCTGTCAATGTCTGTACACAAAGCAGATACTGGTCACCCTGCATTTTAAGCAGTGAACTAACCTGCTCCTCTGTCATATAACCCTTCTCTACAGCAATGTCGCCAAATCTGCGATCCTGCATCTGTTGCAGCTGGTTTACTTCTTCAGCCTGCTCCTCTGTCATAATACCATTTACAATAGCCAGCAGACCAAGCTTCAGTCTCGCATTCTTCATCTCCTGCAGCATTTCCTGATACTGCTGCTCTGTAAGAATCCCCTTATCCTGAAGGTACTTTCCAAAATAAATCCCAAACATAACCCAATCCTCCAAAACTGTGTAAATACACGAACTATCTTTATTATACATAACCCGTTCTATAAAATCAAGAAGAGAAGTCATTGAATATTTCATACAAATTTCGTATAATAGGAATTAGTTTTAATATAAGGAGACGCCTATGTCAATCAAAAAATCTCTGCAATCATCCATGGTATTGGTTGCATGTTTACCAATCATAATTTTCACGGTCATTGCAATCAGTATTGCATTCCATAATTCCAATAAGACTTCTGAAGAAGCGGCACGTGCCATGGCCGAAAAATACCAGAAGGGATTCGATGCACAGCTAAACACCCAGATTGTAGAACTGAATTCACTGGCTGCCAATAACGATGTGATCAGCCTTCTCCTGAAGAAATATAACGATCCTTCCGTTAACCTTATGAGTGAAACAAATGCAAGAACAACCATACAGAATATGTTATCCCAGGCTTCCGAAAGCTTTGGTTCTTCCATCATTTACAGTGTTTATGATCTGGACGGTTATATCATTTGCAGCTCCGATTCCTCTCTATGTGGTCAGTATGACCAATATGTGAATGACATGGCCGGCTCCTTAGATGAGCCTCTGATCAATTCCTCTCATATCATCAATGGAGCAGATGATTCCATTCATATTCTTGTACCCGTTTCGGTAAAAGAAAAATACCGGGTAGGTGTTATGGTTGCCAGTCTCAGCCGGGACTTTTTTACGAATTTCATTTCGGAAGATGACAATACATATCTTTTAAATATTATGGCTGACAGCCTGCTCGGCATTCCG
>HF991333.1:5345-12739 GCA_000431515.1 Clostridium sp. CAG:632
TTCCGGATGAGCAGGTCGCACAGGAGGCCGGACTACGGCTCCTGCATTATGATGGATCTCCTAAAGATCTGACCGGATATATCCGTATTCGAAACGGTCTTTCCTGTACTCTTTATGGATACTCGATCATGCCTGAATACCACTGGATTTATCTGGTAAAACTGGATTTAAGCGTTTATCAGTCCCTGATCCAGTCTATTCCGTTTTCTCTTCTTGCGGTTCTGCTGTTTCTTCTTCCGCTGACCTATCTGCTCAGCTCTCTGCTGGCGCAGAAATATTGCCGGCCGATTTTTGACCTGAAACAGAAAATGCTGCAGGCATCCAACGGTGACCTGGATGTGCACTGTGCGATTGAATCGAAAGATGAATTCGGAGAGTTATCCAGCCACTTTAATGAGATGATGGAAATTATTTCTTCCAATTATAATGAACTGATGCTCACAAAAGAGCAGCTGGAGCATAGTCAGGATGAATTACAGGAAAACTATCGTCAGATCAAGCGCCTTGCTTACACGGATACTCTGACAGGGCTTGCAAACCGTGCTGCCTTCATGGAACATGCTCATAATGTATTCCATCATACCGGCAATTTTGACCGGCATGCGATTTTATTTATTGACCTGGATAACTTCAAGAATGTAAATGATACTCTCGGTCATGATTACGGTGACCTGCTTCTGCAGCAGATTGCCGATAAGATCACCCAGCTTCTCGGTGAGGACGATCTGCTTGCCAGAACCGGCGGTGATGAGTTCCTGTTACTCCGTGGCCAGGCCGACGATCTGGCCGGATTGGACAGGCTTGCCTCCGATTTGATTTCTATCGCACAGCATCCGTTTGAGTTAGATGGCGAAACGATCCACGTTTCCATGAGCATCGGTATCGCAATCTTTCCGCAGAACGGCTTAACTGTAAACGAACTGATCAAGAATGCTGATATTGCCATGTATTGCGCCAAGTCTTCCGGAAAATGCGGCTATCGTTTCTTTAATAGTTCCATGGAGGATGAAGTAAACCGGAAAAATGAGATTGAAGAGATTTTACATAATGCAATCCAGAATCAGGAGGTCTATCTCCTATATCAGCCACAGTGTGATACTCAGACCGGGCGCATCATTGGCTGCGAAGCATTAATGCGTATCCGCAACAGTTATCTGGGACAGATTTCACCGGTTGAGTTTATTCCGATTGCAGAAGAATCCGGAATTATTAATGAACTGGGTGCCTGGGCTCTGGAGCATGCCTGTGATTTCAACCGCCAGCTTCTGGATGCCGGCTTCGGACCGATCACTATGTCAGTTAATGTATCTTCCGAACAATTAAAAGGAGATTCCTTTATTCCTATCCTGAAGCATGTATTGGAAAAGACCAAGCTTCCTCCGGAATATCTGGAATTAGAGGTTACGGAAAGCGTACTGATCCAGTCCTTTGAACATAACATCAAGCTGGTGGAAGAAATTCGCGCCATGGGAATCCACATTGCATTAGATGACTTCGGTACCGGTTACTCTTCTTTCAATTACCTGACACAGATACCGATCGATACTTTGAAGATTGACAAATCATTCGTAGATAATATCTGTACAAATGCCAAGGACTGCTTCGTTGCCGAAACAATCGTTTCTCTGGCACACAAGCTGAATATCAAGGTCGTTGCCGAAGGTGTGGAATCCTCCGACCAGCTAAAGCTCCTGCAGGAGAATTCCTGTGATATTTTACAGGGCTACCTGTTCAGCAAGCCACTGCCGGATGAACATTATCGCAATCTTCTGGAAATCAACCATGATGTATGATCAGAATTAATGGAAACAATGATTTCCGATAATCGTATAACTGCCATAGGCTGCATAATTCGCATATTTCACATTAATGAAGCACATATAACCGCCAATATTGTTCACGCCTGCCAGTGCTTCATTCGCTGCCTGCTGTGCCTGTGGCAGCGGTCCGTTGTTCAGATATCCGGTCATAACGCTTCCGTATACGGACGGGAACTGTCCCGGTGCATAAATAACATCATAAATGCTACTACCATAAGCCCCGCTTCTTAAACGATTCAGAACTACATTTGCAACCGCCAGCTGGCCCTCATATGGCTCATTTCCTGACTCCATGCTGACCAGACAAGCCAATAAATATGCATCATCATAGGATGCCTGTGTCGGTGCCTGAGTCGTTACTCCTACTGTTGTCGCATTACCACCGGATGCATTCTGTGATGCCTGAGCAGCTGCAGCCTCTGCCTGTTTTGCAGCTGCAATCTTAGCCATTTCCTCTTCGATCGTAATTGCAGTTTCCAATTTATATTCTACCGATAAATATTCTGCCGAAACGTATCCTTCCCAGTTTTCATTTACCAGAACGCCATACCAGCCGTCTAAGGTCTCGGTTACATTTACCTGATCGTCCTTCTGCAACATGGCAATTGCCTCGGAGTCTGTGGAAGCATCTCGTCTCACCTTGATAATATCTGCGGTCACGGTTCCTACATTCTTTCCATACTCTTCTGCCATCGGCTCTGCATCCTTGCCGGTCAGAATATATTCTGTCTTTACATATCCGTTTACATTGCCGGATGTGATCTGCGTCCATTCTCCTTCTGTGCCTACAATGTCTCCGACACAGCCCGGATACATTTTACCCACAACGTCTGCATCAGTTGATGCCGCAGCTCTGACATTTAATGTATCCGTAATATTTGCGATAAATCTACCATCGTATGGTGAAGCCTCCTGTGCTGCCACCACCGGAACTTCCGCTGCCTCGGTAGAACTCTCTGCCAATATTTCAAATAGCTCACTACCTTCCGTCTTCTGCATATTACTATACGAAAATGTCAGTTCTTTGCCGGTATTTCTGTGTCCGTTCATAAAAAGGATGACTGCGGCAAGTACAACCGCAAATACCACTCCGATTAATAAAAAACGTTCTCTTATATATTGTTTTCTTCTTTTAATTGTTTCCATTTTTCGCTCCAATGTTACTAATCTGTTATAAATTGTTACATTTTTGTTACAACGCCACTATATCAGATTACAACTTGCATGTCAAGTTGGCCTATGTCATAATCATTTATGGGAAAGTTGTTTAAATCTACCAGTTTCTACCACGAAACCGAAAGATTTCTTATATTAATTATGAAGGAGCTCGCAAATGGCACAGATTCGATTAGACAAATATCTGGCAGATGCCGGAATCGGCACCCGCAGTCAGGTAAAACAATACATAAAAAAGAAACAGGTCACTGTAAACAGTATCCCTGCTGCATCAGGCGATCTTAAGATCGATCCGGAAAACGATACGGTGCTCTATCAGGGAAACCCTGTTATACGGGAAGCCTTTGTATATTATCTTTTAAATAAACCGGCCGGCTATATCAGTGCTACGGAAGATCCGGATTGTCAGACTGTCCTTGATCTGATTCACGATACTACCCATAAGGATCTTTTTCCGGTCGGGAGACTGGACAAGGATACAGAAGGTCTTCTGCTTATTACCAATGATGGAGACCTGGCCCATCGGCTTCTGTCACCGCGCAAACACGTGGACAAGACTTATTATGTAGAACTGGATTCCGAGATTCCCTCTCATGCCATTACTACCTTCCAAACCGGTATGGATATCGGAGATGATAAGCCGACTCTGCCGGCCGATCTGAAAATCCTGACTCCGACCAGCGCAGAACTGACGATTCGGGAGGGACGCTTCCATCAGGTCAAACGGATGTTTCATGTCATCGGCTGTGAAGTCACCTATCTGAAGCGGATCCGAATGGGAAGCCTGGAATTAGACGACACACTGTCTCTTGGAGACTATCGCCCACTTACTTCGGAAGAATTATCTGCTTTACTACATTAATTAGTCATCTGCTTTATCGCGTTAACGCATTGACATATTGAAGTTTTGCGATTAAAATGCTAATTATATGAAAGGAAGGATCTTATTATGTATACATCTCAACCGTTTACAATTGGATTTATCGGTCTCGGACTGATCGGTGGCTCGATTGCCAAGTCGATTCGAAGAATATTTCCGGATTACCGGATTCTTGCTTATGATGTCGATGCCGCAGCTTTGGAAGAAGCCATAGCGGACGGAACCGTCCATATTGCTCTTTCTGAGATCAATGAGCAGATTGCCGACTGCAACTATATCTTTCTGTGTGCACCGGTTCATTATAATATAGAGTATCTTCCTTTATTGAAGAAGTATATGAAGCCGGACTGTATCCTGACGGATGTCGGAAGTGTCAAAACCGATATTTATCAGGCAGTTCTGGATCAGCAGCTTTCGGATGTATTTATCGGTGGACATCCGATGGTCGGTTCCGAACGCTCCGGCTACAGTGCCGCTCATGATCATCTGATTGAGAACGCATATTATTTTATTACACCGTCATCGACCGTTTCCCGGGAAAAGGTCAATGAATTCAGTACCTTTATTGAAGATCTGGGTGCCATTACGATCATTTATTCTCCGGCCCGGCATGATCAGACAACTGCATACATCAGCCATATCCCGCATATTATTGCCTCCGAACTAGTAAATCTGGTTCGGGACAATGATGATGCCAAGGGCATGAACCGGCAGCTTGCTGCAGGCGGATTTAAAGATATTACCAGAATCGCTTCCTCTAACCCGGTGATCTGGGAGCATATTCTTTTAAGCAATTCTGCGAATATCATTGCCGGTCTGGAGGAATATAAAGATGATCTGCAGCAGATGATCGATGCCATTCACAGAAAGGATGTACCCTATATTCATCAGTTCTTTGAACGTGCCCGTGAATACCGGGATTCCATTCCAAATAATGCAACCGGTGTCATCCGGATGAATTATGAGATCTTTGCCGATATTCCGGACGAGGCCGGTGCCATTGAGGGTGTACTTCATATCTTAAGTACTGCCGGTATCAGCATTAAGAATCTGGGCATCTCCCACAACCGGGAAGATGAAGAGGGTGTATTACGTCTGTCCTTTTACCGGATCGAGGATGCATCCGGAGCTGCCGAACTGCTTAGAACCAATGGATATACGATATATACCATACTATGATTTGGAATTTTATGATTACATGACTAAAGGAGCTTATACTTATGATATTTACCAGAAAACAATCCTTACACGGATGCCTGACAGTACCCGGCGATAAATCCATCTCCCATCGCAGTATCATGCTGGGAGCACTTGCGGAAGGAACTACTGAAGTCCACGGATTCCTTCAGGGTGCAGATTGTTTATCTTCCATCTCCTGCTTTGAGAAGATGGGTGTACAGATTGAGAATCAGGGAGACATTGTACGGATTCACGGTCTTGGTCTCCATAATCTACATGCGCCGTCCGGGACTCTGGATGTCGGTAACAGTGGAACCACAACCCGGCTTATGTCCGGCATTTTAGCCGCCCAGTCCTTTACCAGTCTGGTAGATGGAGATGCTTCCATCCGCAAGCGTCCAATGAAGCGGATTATCACTCCTCTTACTCAGATGGGTGCTTCCATTACCAGTCTGAATCAGAATGACTGTGCTCCGCTCCGAATTGAGGGCAAACCACTGCACGGGATCCATTATCAGTCACCGGTCGCTTCGGCTCAGGTAAAATCTGCAATTCTTCTTGCAGGTCTTTATGCCGACGGTGAGACCAGTGTCACAGAACCATATGTTTCCAGAAATCATACAGAGCTAATGTTTGAGGCCTTTGGTGTCCCTGTCCACCGTGAGGGAACAACCGTTACGATCCGACCGATTGATTCGCTGAATGCGCAGAAAATTCTGGTGCCGGGCGATATCTCCTCTGCTGCTTATTTTCTGGTAGCCGGACTGATCACTCCAAACTCGGAGCTTGTCATTCGGAATGTGGGAATCAATCCGACCCGGGATGGAATTCTGGATGTCTGCCGTGCCATGGGGGCCGACATTACCCTTGAACGCGTATCGGATACTATCGGTGAGCCAACGGCGGATATTCGGGTACGTACCAGCGCTCTGCACAGCACCGTGATCGAAGGTGCCGTGATTCCAAAGCTGATCGATGAACTGCCGATCATTGCCGTTCTCGCCTGCTTTGCAGAAGGCACAACCGTGATCCGGGATGCTCAGGAATTAAAGGTCAAGGAATCCAACCGGATTGATGTTATGGTCCATAGCCTCTCTACCATGGGTGCAGATATCGAGGCAACCGATGACGGTATGATCATTCACGGTGGCAAGCCGCTGCATGGTGCCGTCATCGACAGTAACTTAGACCACCGAATTGCCATGAGCTTTGCCATTGCCGGCATGAACGCAGATGGAGAAACCGAGATTCAGGGATCAGAATGTGTCAATATCTCTTATCCGAACTTCTACTCTGATCTGGAGCGTCTGCTCTGATCCGCATGGTTTGAATCTAATATAATCTAAATGTAGCATAGTTTTATTTTAAAACCGGAAAAAGGTGATCATCCGAACGAAAAGCCTCGTCAGAACGATCACCTTTTATGTTGCTATATTTTATTGAAACTTATCTCTCTGTATACGCACCCGGTTAAAATGATCTACCAGATATGCCACATCCTCCTGCCTATGACTGATATTTGGGACAGCTAGTACTTCCTCTCCCTGTTCATTCACCGCCCGAAGTCCATAACTGGTAAGTTGTCTGTCTTCTTCCTGCGTATTGTTCGATACGGTTATGGCATAACGAATCATGGTGTTCAGCTCCTTCACTCCTTTGTCTGTACAATTATTGTACCTTGAATAAGCCTGAAATCCCATGGTTAGTCTTCGTATTTTTTCGACCCGGTTATCACTTTCCTGCAATGATTTCCGATTCTAAAGGATCAGCATAGCATCACCAAAACTGAAAAATCGATATTTTTCTTCCACCGCAGTCTCATATGCATGAAGAATCGTCTCCCGGTCAGCCAGTGCAGATACCAGCATGATCAGCGTAGATTCCGGTAGATGGAAATTCGTGATCAAGCAATCAACTGCCTTAAACCGGTATCCCGGATAAATAAAAATATCCGTCCATCCGCTCTTTACCGGAATATGGCCATCCGGTTCCGCAACCGTTTCCAGAGTTCTAGTACTGGTCGTCCCAACCGAAATGACTCTGCCGCCATTTGCTTTTGTCTCATTAATGATCTTCGCCGCTTCTTCATCTACAATATAAAACTCTGAATGCATATGATGATCCAGCACATTCTCTTCCTTTACCGGGCGGAAGGTTCCAAGCCCGACATGAAGGGTTACCTTTGCGATTCGGACACCCTTATCCTGAATCTTTTGCAACAGTTCCTCTGTAAAATGTAAGCCGGCTGTCGGTGCGGCTGCAGACCCGTCATACTTCGCATATACTGTCTGATACCGGTTCTTATCCTGCAGCTGATGGGTAATATATGGCGGGGGGGG
>HF991333.1:12758-16845 GCA_000431515.1 Clostridium sp. CAG:632
AACGCCATCTGCCCGAGCCGATCTAAGATTTCCTCAAAGATTCCGTCGTACTCGAACCGGATCAGCCGGTTTCCTTCCTCTACGACATCGATCACTTCTCCGACTAACAGTCCGTCACCAAAGCTGATCCTAGCGCCGACTCTTGCCTTTTTACCCGGCTTCACCAGTGTTTCCCATACCTTCTCTTCCTTCCGCTTCAAAAGCAGAACCTCGATGGATGCTCCGGTCTCCTCTTTCACGCCCATTAATCTGGCAGGGATTACCTTAGTATTATTGACTACCAGACAATCTCCCGGATTCAGGTAATCGATCACATCATAAAAATGCTTATGTTCCAGCTCACCGGTCTCCCGATGCAAAACCATCAGCCGGGAATTATCTCTTTTTTCCAGAGGATCCTGTGCGATCAGTTCCTCCGGAAGATTATAGTTAAAATCACTTAATTTCATCATGATCTCTTTCTAGCCTCTCAGTTCAATACCCATCTTCTGCAGACCTGCTATGATCTTATCGGTAATCGCATTGACCTCACTGGCCTCCAGATTCCGATCCTTTGCACGGAAAGTCATGGTATATGCAACAGACTTCTTACCTCTGCCTACCTGTTCACCTTCATATACATCAAAGAGCTCATAATTTTCCAACAGATTTCCACCGTATTTCTTGATAACCTCTTCTACCTGTCCTACAAAGATGTCCTTGCTCATAACCATGCTTAAATCTCTGGTACTTGCAGGGAATTTGGCAATGCCTTCATACTTCCGGTCAAAGCTTGCAAGTGCAGTCAGCTTCGGAAGATCCACAACTGCCACATAGACCTCACCCTTCATATTATAGTTATCCACTACCTCCGGATGCAACTGACCGATATAACCGATCACGTCCTCTCCGTTCTGAATAGCGGCCTGACGACCCGGATGCAGGAATGGATAACCGCCCTTTGGATTATAAGTAAATGCATGATGCAGACCCAGCTTTTCAAATAACTCTTCCAATACACCCTTCATATTGAAGAAGTCGCACTGACCATACATACCGAGTGTCAGCATCTTACGCTCCTCCGGCAGCTCTGTTAACGGCAGCTGCTTTGGAAGATAAATATTTCCGATCTCATATAATCTGGCATCCTTATTTCTACGGTTAAAGTTCGTTGCCAGAGAGGTGATCATACCATTCAGGGAAATGGTTCTCATGATAGAGAAGTCCTCGCCTAACGGATTTGAGATCACGATTGCCTTACGAATATCGGAATCCTGTGGGATCAGGAGCTTATCATAGACCTTCGGACTCTCGAAGGAATAGGTCATACCACCGGAAAATCCATTATTCTCACATACATCTCTTGCTACATCCTCTACCAGCATATGGAACTGCTTCTTACCAACCGTTGCCTCACCGCGAGGAAGTGTTGCGGGCAGCTTATCATAGCCGTATAACCGTGCTACCTCCTCTGCCAGATCAGCCATACAATGCAGATCCTGACGGAAGGTCGGGATTGTCAGCTCATTGGTATTCATATCATAGGAAAGTCCCAGGCGTTCAAAATACTGGAGCATTAACTCCTCCGGAATCTCCATACCCAGCAGATGATTCATCTTAGCCGGCTCAAACGGAAGCTTCCACGGCTCTACCGGATCCGGATAAATATCGATCACACCTTCTACTACTTCACCGCAGCCCAGCTCTTCAATCAACTGGCAGGCACGATTAATTGCTTCTAATGCCAGATTCGGATCCAGACCCTTCTCAAACTTGGCAGATGCATCGGTACGCATACCGATTCTCTTTGATGATAACCGGATATTGGTTCCATCAAAGCAGGCTGCCTCAAACAACAGGGTAGAAATATGATCCGTTACCATGGAATTCTCACCACCCATGATACCTGCAATACCGATCTCCTTCTCACCATCACAGATCATCAGTACATTGGAATCCAGATTCCGTTCCTGACCATCCAGTGTTACAAATTTATCTCCATCTTTTGCCCGCTTTACAATGATCTTATGATCTGCGATCGTATCCAGATCATATGCATGCATTGGCTGACCGTATTCCTCCATCACATAATTGGTAATATCTACCAGATTGTTGATTGAACGGATTCCCTGAGATGCCAGACGCTCCCGCATCCATTTCGGAGACGGACCGATTTTTAAGTTTTTTACAACTCTTGCGCAGTATCTCGGGCATAAATCGGTGGCTTCTACTTCAACAGATGCATAATTCGTTACATCTCCGCCCTTTACGGTTCCCGGTACGATTGGTGGATGGAATGACAGTCCATAGGTCGCTGCTGCTTCTCTTGCCATACCGATCATGCTGAAGCAGTCTACACGGTTGGATGTGATCTCATATTCTACTACCGCATCATGAAGTCCGAGTGCCTCGATCGCATCATCACCCGGCTTTACTCCGGACTCCTCCGGGAATACATAAACACCATTTTCCGGTGCTTCCGGATATAACTCTCTGTTGGCGCCTAACTCTTCAATGGCACACATCATACCATAAGATTCTACGCCTCTTAATTTTCCTTTCTTGATCTTAATTCCATTCTCCGGCAACGGACCGCCATCATGGCCACCTGCTACCTTACCACCATCTAATACGGTTGGAACCAGATCTCCTTCCTTTACATTCGGAGCGCCTGTTACAATCTGCAACGGAGCATCCTCTCCGATATTTACCTGACAGATGATCAGCTTATCTGCATCCGGATGCTTCTCGATCTTCTCGATCTTACCGACTACGATCTTCTCCAGGTTTTTATCCTTCTTCTCATAGCCTTCTACATGAGATCCGGATAATGTGATTGCATCTACAAATTCTTCGACCGGTGCTTTTAAATCCGGTACATATACCTTTAACCAAGACATTGGTGTATTCATTCTACTTAACCTCCATAAACTCTCAACCACTGATTGCGTTGTTTTATACCGTTTCTGTTAGAACTGCTTTAAGAACCGCATATCATTCTCATATAATAACCGCATATCATCGATCTCATATTTCAACAGTGCAACTCGTTCCAGTCCAATACCAAATGCAAAACCTGAATATTCTTCCGGATCAATTCCGCAATCTTTTAATACCTTCGGATGAACCATACCGCATCCCAGTATTTCAATCCAACCGCTGCCCTTACACATCCGGCAGCCCTTACCGCCACACTTGAAGCAGCTGACATCTACCTCTGCACTCGGCTCTGTAAACGGGAAATGATGTGGACGAAGTTTAACCTTCGTATCCGGTCCGAAGAATTCCTTCGCAAACTGCTCCAGAGTTCCCTTCAGATCTGCAAAGGTGATTCCTTTATCTACAACCAGCCCTTCTACCTGATGGAAGGATGGTGAATGTGTTGCATCAACTTCATCTGCACGGAATACACGTCCAGGTGCGATAATACGGATCGGCATTCTGCCGGTCTCCATCACACGTGCCTGTACCGGAGAAGTCTGTGTACGAAGCAGAATATCCTTGGTAATATAGAAGGTATCCTGTTCATCCTTTGCCGGATGATTTGCCGGAATATTTAACAGTTCGAAATTATAATGATCATATTCTACTTCCGGACCCTCTACGATCTCGTAGCCCATACCGACAAATACCCGCTCCAGTTCTTCAAGTGCGATCTGATTCGGATGACGATGGCCCTTCATATGCATCGTTCCCGGAAGTGTTACATCGATGACCTCATTCTTCATCTTCTCTTCCCGGATCTTCTTAGCGATTTCCTTCTTTACATTCTCAAGCTTCTCTTCAATGGCAGTTCTGGTATCATTGACCATCTGACCGACCTTTGGACGCTCTTCCGGTGCAACATCCTTCATGCCTTTTAGCACTTGTGTTAATTCACCTTTTTTACCTAATACATTGACCTTGATATCATTTAATGCATCGAGGTCATTTGCTGCTTCAATTTTCGCTAAGGCTTCTTCTCGAATCGCCTGCAGTTTCTCTTTCATCATTCTTCCTCCTGAAAATCATTCATATATGTTAGGGTAAGTAAGGCATGTTCCCACGCATTGCGGCGTTGCCCGCACCTCGCCTGACGGCTCGGTGTCGGACATGCTGCCACGTCGTT
>HF991334.1 GCA_000431515.1 Clostridium sp. CAG:632
CAGGACCAGTGGCGGTGCCTGCAATGCAAATGCAATTGCAACTGCCATTGCAGGGCCTGATACACCCTTCGCAAAGGTTCCTATATCAATCAGAACCTGTACTCCCAGCTCCTGGCCGAGTGTTGATATGATCGTACCAATCAGGAGTGATGCAAACAGACCGTTTGCCATAGCTCCCATTGCATCAATAAAATATCGTTTTGCAGATATTTCAATATTCTTTTTCTTTAAAAAAGCTTTCACCTTTCCCGGCTGCTTTTTATCCTTCTGTTCTTTTGTCTCTTCCATGTCTCTCTCCTGTCACATATTCTTTCCAAACAGGCTATTGCTTCTTGATCTCCTGCGGCTCAAACTCCCGCAGCTGTGCCAGATATCCCTTTTCCCATAATGCTTCCTCGATCAGACGCAGTGTCTCTTCGTCCCTTGCACTGATCGTATGATAATGATATCCGGCCGTCACATTTTTCAACGGACTGGAAGTTCCCGCCTTCAGGCTCTCCAAAAACTCCCGGACATCCCGTCTGGAATAAATGTGCAGCTTAGCCCTGACTTCACCGTAAACCTTATGATATATGAATACATCCTCTACTTCGCCACCCAGGTCCACGATCAGATTCAGTTCATCCTCAATCTGTGCATCCGTATGGCATACCTTGAATACCTTCTGAACTCCCGGGTTTTCGTTCATCCGGTATCCCCTGGCTGTAGAGATTATGGAATATCCGTCCTGTCGCAATGCAGAAATATCCTGTACAATGATCTGACGGCTGACATCGCAACGCTCCGCCAGCGCAGTCCCCGATAATGGTTTCTCAGATTTTCTTAACAGCTCTGCAATTTTTCTGCGACGTTCTTCTGCTCCCATAATACTGCTCCTTTCCTTCAACGGTTTACTAATGTGACAGTATAGCACCTTGGTTCACAGCTGTCAATACATCTGTAAACCAAGGTGTAAAGTTTTCTTATTTACTTATTTGGTATTTCTTCCCAAAACATCTGCTACCTCTGTAATTGAAATAAAAGCATTTTCATCATTTTGTTGAACAATCGTCTTCATTTTTCCAATCTGGAACCGGTTAACTACAAAGTAAATAACCGTCTTCTCCTTATCGGAATAATATCCATGGCCTTCCCACAATGTAATACCACTCCCGAACTCCTCGGATAATGCCTGGCTGATATGCTTCGGCTTTGTCGTAATGATCATGGCCGCCTTGGCCTTATCAAAACCTTCGACAATGTAATCCACTGCATGAAGTGCTACATAATAAGTCACGATCGAATACAGGGGCAGAATCCAGCTGTGCATTGCGATTCCCACCACTATGTACAGCACAACATTATATGCCATCACGAAGGTACCTACTGTAATCCCCAGCTTTTTTGCAAAAATAACGGCCATAACCTCCACACCATCTATAGCACCGCCAAACCGGATCGTCAGTCCGCTTCCGATACCGGAGATCAGTCCGCCAAATGCCGCTCCCAACAGCAGGTCTGTTCCGGCAAACGGAGATGATGTCGCTACATCTACCGGAAAAATATCCCGGATCAGATAGGACGCCAGAGAATAGATAATAACCGCATACACGGAATATACTGTAAATGCCAGTCCCTGCTTCTTATATCCGTATAGGAAAAACGGAATATTTAAGATCAGCAGAAAAACAGACAGGGTCAGATAAGATGGGGTCAACTCCTCCAGCAGCATTGCCGTTCCCGAAAAACCACTGTCGTATAAATGCAGGGGGGATAAAAACATAGTAACACCCACCGCATTAATCGTACCGGATAATGTCAACAGTAAAAAGTTCTTAATCGATAGTTGCTTCAGTTCCGTCTTAAACTCTGTTTTCATACTGTAGTTCCTCCTCTTATTTTCTTTTCTTATTTTCTTCTCTTATTTGAATCGCTTTCCTTCTATAATTTCTCCGTATCCTCCTACAGATCAATATCCAGTTCTACCGGGCAATGATCGGAGCCCAAAATCTCCGTATGGATCTTCGCATCCCGCAGCTTATCCTTCAGACTCTCTGACACGCAGAAATAGTCGATCCGCCATCCCGCATTCTTTGCTCTTGCACTGAATCGATAAGACCACCAGGAATAAATATCCTTCTGATCCGGATAAAAATACCGGAATGTATCGACAAAGCCATTTTCCACCAGACGTGTAAAGCACCCCCGCTCCTCATCCGTAAATCCGGCATTTTTATGATTTGTTTTCGGATTTTTCAGGTCGATCTCCTTATGTGCCACATTCAGATCCCCGCAGAAAATAACCGGCTTTTTTTCTTCCAGTTTTTTCAAATATGCCAGGAAATCCTCCTCCCATTTCATACGATACGGCAGTCTTGCCAGTTCATTCTGCGAGTTCGGCACATAGACCGTAATCATATAATACTCCGGATATTCTAAAGTAATGACTCTTCCCTCATGATCATGCTCCTCGATCCCGATTCCGTAGCTGACATTAAGCGGTTCATGCTTCGTAAAAATAGCCGTCCCGGAATAACCCTTTTTCTCTGCATAATTCCAGTACTGATGATAGCCGTCCAGCTGCAGATCAATCTGTCCCTCCTGCAGCTTGGTCTCCTGCAGGCAGAACATATCCGCATCCAGCTCTTGAAACGCTTCCATAAAGTTCTTCTGCACGCATGCCCGCAATCCATTTACATTCCAAGAAATTAATTTCATTGTGTACATCCTTTCCACACTAATTTCAGACAGCAGTTCTTTTATTTACTGCCCGTTTTCTGCCAAATATGCTTCCATGATCGCTACGGTTGCACTGGTGCCCAGTCTGTCAGCACCCGCCTCAATCATTGCCTGTGCGGTCTTCAGATCCCGGATGCCACCGGATGCCTTCACATATGCTTTTCCCGCAACTGTCTGTTTCATGAGAGCCACATCTTCTACCGTTGCGCCACCGGTACTGAATCCTGTAGAAGTTTTTACAAAATCCGCATTTGCGGCTACTGCCAGTTCACATGCCGTCTTCTTCTCTTCTTCTGTCAACAGACAGGTTTCAATAATGACTTTAAGAGGTACTTCCTTCCAAGTCGGATTATGCAGACATACATCCTTTATTTCCCGGATGTCATTCAATACCTCACCCTCATTGCCGGCCTTTAACTCTCCGATCTTCAGTACCATATCGATTTCGCCTGCACCATTTTCAATCGCATTGATGGTCTCTAATTTCTTACTCAGCGTTGACATAGCTCCGAGCGGAAATCCTACAACTGTACAGACCTTTACATCCGTATCCGCTAATTCCTCTGCTGCCATCGCCGTATAGCAGGAATTCACGCAGACCGATGCAAAGTCATATTTCTTCGCCTCTTCACAAATGCGCTTTACATCTGCCGGAGTCGCATCTGCCTTTAAAATGGTATGATCAAAATATTTTGAAAACTTCATAACTCTATCTTCCTTCTTTCTAAAAATGTCCCCAAGGGATCGGATTACTCCGTCTTTGGGGACATTTATTTTGTATCCTTATTCTTCAGATCTATTCTTCTGAATCAGAACCATCTTCAGTTGTCTCGGTCACTGCAACGGTTGCCTCATCTTCAGCTGTATCCTCTTCTGAACCGGCTTCCATATTCTGATCATCCGTAAAGTCAGCATCTTCTGCTTCCTCTCCAAAATCCAGAACATCGTCATTCTGAAGTTCTAGTTCTTCAGAATCCAGCTTTACAGAACGATACCGCTTCATACCGGTACCGGCCGGAATCAGCTTACCAAGCAATACATTCTCCTTTAATCCGATCAATGCATCTGTCTTGCTCTTGATTGCAGCCTCTGTCAGTACCTTTGTGGTCTCCTGGAAGGATGCTGCTGACAAGAAGGAATCGGTTGCCAGAGAAGCCTTTGTAATACCCAGGATAGAACGTGTACCCTGTGCCGGCTCCAGTCCCTGCTCAATCAGTTCCTCGTTCTTCTCTTCGAAGTCCAGAACATCTACTAAAGCACCCGGAAGGAATCCGGAATCTCCACCTTCCTCAATCTTAACCTTCTTTAACATCTGACGAACGATAATCTCAATATGCTTATCGTTGATATCAACACCCTGCAGACGATATACTCGCTGTACTTCTCGAAGCATGTAATCCTGTACCGCACGAACACCCTTGATCTTAAGGATATCATGTGGATTTACAGAACCTTCTGTTAACTCATCACCGGCCTCCAGAGTCTGACCATCCTGAACCTTGATACGGGAACCGTAAGGAATCAGATATGCCTTCGTCTCACCGGTCTCATGATTGGTAATAATTACTTCACGCTTGGTCTTAACATTGGTAACTGCTACTTCACCACCGAACTCTGCAATAATTGCAAGACCCTTTGGTTTCCGTGCCTCAAACAATTCTTCGACACGAGGAAGACCCTGTGTAATATCATCACCGGCAACACCACCTGTATGGAATGTACGCATGGTCAACTGTGTACCAGGCTCACCGATAGACTGTGCGGCAATAATACCGACTGCTTCACCAACCTGTACAGGCTGGCCGGTTGCCATGTTGGCACCATAACACTTCGCACATACACCCAGATGTGACTTACAGGTTAAGATAGTACGAATCTTTAACTTACCTGTTACGCCATTCTCAGGATCTACGATCTTGTTACCATTCTCATCCACACCACGCTCTACAACTGCTGCAGCACGCTTAGGATTGATCATATGATTATGTTTAACCAGCATGTTTCCATCTTTATCAAAGATGTCAACCGCTGTATATCTGCCTGTGATACGTTCCTTGAAGTTCTCGATAATTTCCTTACCATCTGAGAATTCCTCAACGACCATACCCGGAATCTGATCTACCGGCTTACCTGCACAGCAGTCAACCTCACGAATGATCAGATCCTGTGATACATCAACCAGACGTCTGGTCAGGTATCCGGAATCGGCTGTACGAAGAGCTGTATCTGACAGACCCTTACGTGCACCATGTGCAGAAATGAAGTACTCCAATACATTCAGACCTTCACGGAAGTTTGCCTTGATCGGTAACTCAATGGTACGACCGGTTGTATCAGCCATCAAACCACGCATACCTGCCAGCTGCTTGATCTGCTGGTTAGAACCACGGGCACCGGAATCGGCCATCATGTAAATATTGTTGTACTTATCCAAACCATCCAACAGAGCCTTGGTCAGAACATCATCGGCCTGCTGCCATGTCCTAACAACTCCTTTATAACGCTCTTCTTCTGTCATCAGACCACGACGATACTTCTTATTAATCATATCTACCGTATTCTGAGCCTCGCCTAAGATCTCCTGCTTAGACTGTGGTACGGTCATATCTGAAATAGATACTGTCATACCGCTTCGGGTTGAGAACTTATAACCCATACTCTTAATATCATCCAGAACTTCAGCAGTCCTGGTTGCCCCATGTGTATTGATACACTTATCCAGAATCGGCTTCAGCTGCTTCTTTCCTACATGGAAATCAATCTCAGGAAGCAGCAGATTCTCCGGCTTGGTACGATCCACATAGCCTAAGTCCTGTGGAATGATCTCATTAAAGATCAGACGGCCCAGGGTTGTCTCAATGACTCTGGAATATGGATTGCCTTCCAGATCTTCACCCTTTACACGAACCTTGATCTTGGCATGTAATGTAATCTCTTTATTCTCGTATGCAAGAAGTGCCTCATTCTCGGACTTGAAAATCTTGCCTTCACCCTTATCGCCTTCCTTCATCATGGTCAGGTAGTAGATACCTAATACCATATCCTGAGACGGAACCGCTACAGGGGCACCATCAGAAGGCTTTAACAGGTTGTTCGGAGACAGCAGCAGGAATCGACATTCTGCCTGTGCCTCAACAGACAATGGAAGATGGACAGCCATCTGGTCACCATCGAAGTCGGCATTGTATGCGGTACATACCAATGGATGCAGCTTAATTGCCTTACCTTCTACCAGAATTGGCTCAAATGCCTGAATACCCAGTCTGTGCAGGGTAGGTGCACGGTTCAGCATAACCGGATGCTCTTTGATAACATCCTCCAGCACATCCCATACAACCGGATCCAGCTTCTCAATCATCTTCTTAGCATACTTAATGTTGTGAGCCAGCTTATTGGCTACCAGCTCTTTCATAACAAACGGCTTGAACAGCTCGATTGCCATTTCCTTCGGCAGACCACACTGGTAAATCTTAAGCTCCGGTCCAACTACGATAACGGAACGTCCGGAATAGTCTACACGCTTTCCTAACAGGTTCTGACGGAAACGTCCCTGCTTACCTTTTAACATATCGGACAGAGACTTCAGTGCACGGTTACCGGGACCGGTAACGGCACGTCCACGTCTACCATTATCAATCAGAGAGTCTACTGCTTCCTGCAGCATTCTCTTCTCATTTCGAACGATAATATCCGGAGCACCTAACTCTAACAGACGCTTCAGACGGTTATTACGGTTAATAATTCTACGATACAGATCATTCAGATCGGAGGTCGCAAAACGACCGCCATCCAGCTGTACCATAGGACGGATATCCGGTGGGATAACCGGAACAACATCCAGGATCATCCATTCCGGACGGTTGTTGGAAGAACGGAATGCTTCTACAACCTCCAGACGCTTAATGATCTTTGCACGCTTCTGACCGGTTGAGTTCTTAAGCTCTGTGCTTAATTCCTCGTAATCCTTTTCCAGATCGATTGCCTGCAGTAATTCCTTAATGGACTCTGCACCCATGCCTGCACGGAAAGAACCATAACCGAACTTATCCTCTGCATCCCGGAATTCCTTCTCGGATAAGACATCCTTATATTTCAAGTCTGTCTCGCCCGGATCCAGTACGATATATGCTGCAAAATATAATACTCTCTCCAGCTCTCTTGGAGACTTATCTAACAGCAGTCCCATACGGCTAGGAATTCCCTTGAAGTACCAGATATGCGATACCGGTGCTGCCAGCTCGATATGTCCCATACGCTCTCTACGAACATTCGCCTTGGTTACTTCTACACCACAGCGATCGCAGATGACACCCTTATAACGGACTTTCTTATACTTACCGCAGTGGCATTCCCAGTCCTTACTAGGTCCGAAAATACGCTCGCAGAACAGACCGTCTTTTTCCGGCTTCAAAGTTCTATAGTTAATTGTCTCCGGCTTCTTAACTTCGCCGTGAGACCATTCCCGAATCTTATCAGGAGAAGCTAACCCAATCTTAATGGAGTCAAAATTAATTGGCTGGTCTACTTCTTGATTATTCATATTTGACATCTCGTAGTGCTCCTTCCATATTATTCATCTGAACCATCATCATAGTCCATATCATCCACATAGTCATCTTCTTCATCCGGCTCGTCGATGTATTCACCCTGTTCATCTACCTGATTATAACCATCATACTGATTATACTCATCATTATTCTTAGCTGCGTCGCCTTCAATCATAGGACGTAAATTCTCATCACCATAATTAATAGTCTCGCTGAATTCCACCTCTTCACCGTTCTCGTCATATACCTTAACATCCAGTGCCAGAGACTGTAATTCTTTCAGTAATACCTTGAATGATTCCGGAATACCAGGTTCTGGGATATTATCACCCTTGATGATTGCTTCATAGGTCTTAACACGTCCTACAACATCATCTGACTTCACAGTCAGGATCTCCTGCAGTGTATAAGAAGCACCATAAGCCTCCAGAGCCCAAACCTCCATCTCACCGAAACGCTGTCCACCGAACTGTGCCTTACCACCTAACGGCTGCTGTGTAACCAGCGAGTAAGGACCGGTTGAACGTGCGTGGATCTTATCATCTACCAGATGATGCAGCTTCAGGTAATGCATGAAACCAATGGTTACCGGTCCGTCAAACTCTTCGCCGGTACGACCGTCCCGAAGCTGTACCTTACCGGTACGGTTGATCGGAACGCCCTTCCACTCGCTTCTGTGATCCCGGTTCTCATACAGATAATCCAGAACCTCATCACTTAAGCTGTCACTCCATTTTGCCTTAAACTCATCCCACTCTGAATTAGCATAATCGTTTGCAATTTCCAGAGTTTCCATGATTTCTTTCTCATTTGCACCATCAAATACCGGAGAGCTTACCTTGAAGCCTAATACGTTGGCTGCAAGACTTAAGTGCGTCTCCAGCACCTGTCCGATATTCATACGGGATGGTACACCCAATGGATTCAATACAATATCCAGCGGACGTCCGTTTGGAAGGAATGGCATATCTTCTACCGGAAGGATTCGTGAAACGACACCCTTGTTACCATGTCGACCGGCCATCTTATCACCAACGGAAATCTTTCTCTTCTGTGCAATATATACTCGAACGGATTTATTTACTCCAGGTGGAAGTTCATCGCCGTTCTCTCTTGTAAATACCTTTGTATCCATGATGACACCAAATGCACCGTGCGGAACACGCAGAGAAGTATCACGTACCTCTCTTGCTTTCTCACCAAAGATCGCACGGAGCAGACGCTCCTCAGCAGTCAGCTCGGTCTCACCCTTTGGAGTAACCTTACCAACCAGGATATCACCGGCACGTACCTCCGCGCCAATTCGGATGATACCGTTCTCATCCAGATCCTTTAATGCATCATCATTTAATCCGGCCAGGTCTCTGGTAATCTCTTCCTGACCAAGCTTTGTATCTCTTGCCTCTGCCTCATATTCTTCGATATGAACAGATGTATAAACATCATCCTGAACCAGACGCTCACTTAACAGTACAGCATCCTCGTAGTTATAACCTTCCCAGGTCATGAATCCGATCAGTGGATTCTTACCCAGTGCGATTTCTCCACCTGATGTAGATGGTCCGTCTGCGATTACCTCGCCTTCTTCTACACGGTCACCCTTGCAGACGATTGGTCTCTGATTCATGCAGTTACCCTGATTGCTTCGTGCAAACTTGATAACATGATAAGTATCCTTGGTTCCATCATCACAACGGACAATGATCTCCTTGCTGGATGACTTCTCAACAACACCTGCGTGCTTTGCAACAATGCAGACACCGGAGTCTACAGCTGCCTTCGCTGCCATACCGGTATCAACGATCGGTGACTCTGTTCTCAGAAGCGGTACGGCCTGACGCTGCATGTTAGATCCCATCAGTGCACGGTTCGCATCATCGTTCTGCAGGAACGGAATCATAGATGTTGCCACGGAGAATACCATCTTAGGAGATACATCCATCAGATCCACACGATTTCTCGGGAACTCGGAAGTCTCTTCCCTGAAACGGCCGGATACATTGGAATGTACAAAATGGCCTTCATTATCCAATGGTTCATTCGCCTGTGCTACTACATATTTATCTTCATCATCGGCTGTCAGATATACAACCTCATCTGTTACGATCGGGTTATTCGGATCTGTCTTGTCCAGCTTCCGGTATGGAGCTTCTACGAAACCATACTGGTTGATCCGCGCATAGCATGCCAGTGAGTTGATCAGACCGATGTTCGGTCCTTCCGGTGTCTCAATCGGGCACATTCTTCCATAATGTGTATAATGTACATCTCGAACCTCGAATCCGGCACGATCTCTTGACAGACCGCCAGGACCTAGGGCTGATAAACGTCTCTTATGTGTCAGCTCTGACAATGGGTTATTCTGATCCATGAACTGTGACAGCTGGGAGCTTCCGAAGAACTCCTTAACGGCTGCAGTTACCGGCTTGATATTGATCAGTGAGGAAGCTGAAATCGTATCTGCATCCTGTGTTGTCATTCTTTCACGAACTACACGCTCCAGACGTGACAGACCGATGCGGTACTGATTCTGTAACAGCTCGCCGACTGCACGGATACGACGGTTGCCCAGGTGATCGATATCATCCTGATTACCGATTCCGTATTCCAGATGCATATTATAATTAATAGATGCGAAAATATCAGACTTGGTAATATGCTTTGGTACCAGTTCCGAAACATTCCGTTCAATCTCCTGCTTTAACTCTTCTCCGCTGAAGTTCTCCAGTAATTCCTTTAATACCGGATAGTATACCTTTTCAGAAATGCCAACCTCTTCCGGATCAAAATCTACGTATTCCTTTAAATCTACCATCAGATTTGAAAGAACCTTTACATTTCTCTCCTCAGTCTGCAACATTACATAAGGAACTGCCGCATTCTGGATTGCAGTTGCCATCTCCAGTGTCACCTTATCGCCGGCGGAGGCCATAATTTCACCGGTTGTAGTATTTACTACATCCTCTGCCAATACAAAACCTGTGATACGGTTCTGAAGTGCCAGTTTCTTGTTAAATTTATATCTACCAACTTTTGCAAGGTCATATCTCTTCGGGTCAAAGAACATACTGTTGATCAGGCTGGCTGCACTTTCAACCGCAAGCGGCTCGCCCGGCCGGATCTTTTTATATAACTCTAATAAACCACCCTCATAGTCTGTGGATGGATCCTTTTCAAAACTTGCAAGGATCTTAGGTTCCTCGCCAAACATATCAATAATCTCAGCGTTGGTTCCAACACCAAGGGAACGAATCAGAACAGTAATCGGCACCTTTCTGGTACGGTCAACACGTACAGAAAATACATTATTAGAGTCTGTCTCATACTCCAACCATGCACCACGGTTCGGAATTACGGTACAGGAATACAAGGTTTTACCGATCTTATCATGTCCGATAGCATAATAAATACCAGGAGAACGTACTAACTGACTGACAATTACACGTTCTGCACCATTAATCACAAATGTACCTGTCTCTGTCATTAATGGCAGATCACCGATGAAGATGTCATGCGTGCTCATCTCATCTGTTTCCTTTTTACGAAGACGTACTGTCACCTTTAAAGGTGCCGCATAAGTAGCGTCGCGCTCCTTACATTCCTCAATCGTATACTTCTTGTCTTCTCTGCACAGCTGATATCCAATAAACTCCATGCAGTAGCGTCCGCTGACATCTTCGATTGGAGAAATGTCATCAAATGCTTCCTTCAGACCATCAGTCAGGAACCAATCATATGAATCCTTCTGGACTTCGATAAGGTTCGGCATCTCAAGAACTTCATTTCTTCTTGAGTAACTCATTCTGATTCCTCTGCCTGATTTGATAGGTTTAATCCTTGTTTTTTCCATTACTGGTTTCACCCCTTGAACTAAAAGTATGGTAACATGCAAATACAGATATCCCGCCATAGATAGACCAGGATAGTCATGCCATACTATAATAGCACTAAAGTCAATAGGAGTCAATGATTTTTTGAATTAACTTTTAGATTTTTGAGATTTAAGAAGAAACAGGCTACCGCCCGGCACTTCAAAGTGCCAGGAGCAGCAGCCTGATAGACTTTTATCTTTTGAAGATTCTGTCGTAAAATTACTTTAATGTAACCTTAGCGCCTTCAGCCTCTAACTTAGTCTTGATATCCTCAGCCTCAGCCTTAGAAGCACCTTCCTTTAATACCTTAGGAGCGCCATCAACTACGTCCTTAGCTTCCTTTAAGCCTAAGCCGGTAACTTCACGAACAACCTTGATAACCTTAACCTTGTTAGGACCAACTTCTGTTAACTCTACGTTGAACTCGTCCTTCTCTTCTGCTGCTTCACCGGCACCAGCACCTGCTGCTGCAACTACAACGCCTGCTGCTGCAGATACGCCGAATTCTTCCTCGCAAGCCTTTACTAAATCATTTAACTCTAATACAGATAAACCTTTGATAACTTCGATAATTTCCTGAGTAGTCATTTTCATATCCTCCATTTTTTAATATTATTCATTCTGTGCTCTCGCACACTGTTTCCACAGAAAGTATTCTTTAATTAATAATTAAGCTTCCTGTTCTTTCTGCTCTGCGATCTGCTTAATAACGCGAGCAAAGTTGGTAATAGGTGACTGGATGCTTCCAAGGAACTTGGACAGCAGTTCTTCTCTTGAAGGAATAGAAGAAATAACCTGAATGCCCTTTGCATCATAATATGTTCCTTCAACGACACCAGCCTTGATCTCTAATGCATCTGCTTCCTTTGCAAACTTAGCAAGAATTCTTGCCGGAGCAGTTGCATCATCCTTAGAAATAGCAATCGCACTTGGTCCTTCCAGATTTGGATCCAACTGAGCGAAATCAGTACCTTCAAATGCACGCTTCATCAGTGTGTTCTTGTATACCTTGTAGGTAATACCTGCTTCTCTTAATGCTTTACGAAGCCGGGTATCCTGCTCTACGGTAAGTCCGCGATGGTCTACTAACACGATGGAAGCAGCGCCTTCAATATTTGCCTTGATCTCGTCTACGATCGGCTGCTTAATTTCTACCTTAGCCATGATAGTGCACCTCCTATATTATTTAACAGATGACTGCACTGGTTTCAAACGATGAAAAAATCCCGGTCTGCTCAGAGACCGGGATCGATGTACATAATCAATACTTCATACGATTCTCTCCTCGGTAGGCGTTTTAACCTTACGCTTTTCAGCACCTACTGTCTTTGGCAGTTCATCGAGTGATATGTTACCAAACTATCCTTCACTTGTCAATTGTTTTTTATAATAATTTGAATTATTATTGCCTGTTATTTTACAGTCCGAAGGATTTTATAATATTCTGAAACTCCGGACAGCCTGCAAAGGAACGAAGGATCACATTCCGATTCTCTCCCGCATTCAACCGTCTTACCCAGTAATTCAGGCCGGCCTTATCAGCTTCCCGTCCCATAAATGTCCGGTACAACACCTTAACATACTCCGTATTGGATGTCTTTTTATTCAGAAATTCCGGTGTCCGGAAGAATTCTTCCGCTGCACCGACTACACTCTTCTGACCACTCTGGATCTGTCCACACCAGTAATTCAGACCGTCTGCTTCTCCGGTACGATTCATAACCTTTGAGTACAACCGATTGACATATTTGGTCAGCTCCGGTTTCTGATCCCTTGCCTGCGTCAGAGTATAAGTGCCTCTGTTGATTCCATAATTCTGACAGATCTTTGTATATTCCTCTGACTGGGCAACCTTTTGGAACACATACTGCCTTGACATACCCTGTTCCAGCATTCCGCTCCAGTATTCCCGTCCGCCGGCATCGGAGGCGCGATCCAAAAATACCTGATACAGCATTTCAATGTATTCTGCATTGCTTGTTTTCTTATTAATATATTCCGGGCTGAACACAAAGCCAAGGCCTGCCTCGATTCCGCTCTTTTCCCCGTTTGCCAGTGCTTCTGTCCAGTAATCCAGACCTGCTGTCTCCGGATTTCTTCCGAGACATACCTGATACAACCGTTTACAGAATGCTCTCACCTTCGTCTTGTCGATCGGAGCCGGCTTCGGCGTTCCCTCCGGATACCGTGTTGTGACATATGTACCGGTCTGCCGGATCTCATCCAGGCTGATCTGCCGTCCCCAATGAATAGAGCTGTTAAAGTTTCCCTCTGCCACTACAATGTATGTATCATAAACCTCCAATGCCACAACCGAATGCATATCATAATTCATCCGGATAATATCACCGACACGAATATCATCAAAATTTGTATGAGTTCTGGATGGGAGATCCCCGAATGCGGCATCACTCAATATGAACGCAAACGCAACACATCCATATCCGCCATAATATTGTCCACCGCCCTTCCATGCATAGAAATCATTATTCGTCCAAGGCATTCCCTCCGGGTAGCTTGCCTTCATGGCAATCATCGTCTGATAGACCTGGGATGGTGTCGGCACACTCGCAGAAACCGCTTCGGTATCCGTCGCTTCCAGGGCATCTACAGTATCCGCTACATCCTCTGCAGACACAACACCTATTCCTGTAACACCTGCATTTCCTGCATCCTCAACCGCTGTTTCTGTAAGTGCTGATTCTTCAGTAGTTGCCGCTTCTGCATCAATTACTTGTGCGGCCTGCGTCTGTAACGGCTGACCGACTGTTAACACTACCGTTGCCGCCATCGCAGTTAACAGCATTGCTGATTTTATTTTTCTCATCTTCCTTCGTCCTCCTTCGCTTTATCGTCGAATAACTACGTTTATTGTAGCATACGTTATTCTGCTGCGTCAAAGGAAGTATTTAGGGAATCATCATTCACATACCGCCTCCGTCCCGCGATACAAGCAGCAGTGCAGGATGGCTGTTCATTCTCCGTCCCGCGATACAGGTAGCAGTGCAGAACGCGCTCTCGCTCAAATCGGAACATAG
>HF991335.1:0-4554 GCA_000431515.1 Clostridium sp. CAG:632
CGACCAGCAGGTACCATATGGATCCTGGTTCTTTACACTCGTTCTGTATGGAGATGTCCACTTGCTCTCCAGTGCAGTTGCTGCATAAGTATCTGCGCTCTCTTCGTCCAACAGGGATACCTGATAAACATCATCTGTATAGGAAGGTGCGACTGCAGATTCATAGGTCAGTCCATCGCCTAAATCTACGGAATTATATGTATAAACTCCATCCTCGATCACAGGCTCTATCTCCTCTGTCACTCCTTCTGCAGATACTTCGGTCGTGTCTTCCGTAAAATCTTCTACGGTTGTTTCGGTTGTATCATCAAACTCATACAGCATATCAATGCCGGCTGTAGATGATTCATCCGTGGTATCCTCGGTAGTATCCTCGGTTGCTTCGGTTGTCTCGGTTGCTTCGGTTGTCTCGGTTGTTTCAGTATCTTCGGTTGATACTTCGGTTGTCACTTCGGTTGTGCTCTCTGTGACATTCTGAGCGAATGCTGAACTGGTAGCACCCGGTGTTGTCAACATAAGAGCCGCTGCTAAAACTCCAGCCAAAATTCTTCTTCTCATCTTTTTCCTCCTTCTCTCATACCTTGTTCTTGTTTATTTCCAGATGTCTGCATACCCGCATCAGTCTGACAGCTATCATCCCTGCTGCTTATGTATCCATCATGTGAAATCATGCTCGATCTCGCCGATCCGCTGCTTAATCGCACGAACCGCCTGTTCCATGCCAAGCTTCTCTTCAATATAAGCCTTTCCATTCTCCGCAAGACTCCGGTAATACTCCGGATTCTCTTTCAGCTTCTTCATATAAGCGGCTGCTGTATCGATATTTGCATCGGCCCAGCGTGCACCCTTTTCATATGGCGGACTGCTCTTTTCCAGTGTGGTAAATGTATAATCCACCATACATGCTACATCCGAATTCATAAATTCTGTATTGGACGACCAGTCTGTGGCAATACATGGTGTCCCGTTTAACATTGCTTCTGCCATAACCAGCCCAAATCCTTCCGCCCGGTGAAGGGATACGAATACATCCGCTTCCCGGATCAGGCTGTTTACCACAACCTTATCCATAACCTCGGTTATATAGTAAATATTGGAATATTCCTTTAGCTGATCTTTCAAAACATCCAGATCTTCTTTTCTCGGATTATTCATCTTAAGCACCAGTCCGACAGACTGATCCTCCGGTGAAAATGCCTGACAGAATGCTTTCAGTGCCCCAACCGGATTCTTGCGGTCCATGGTACTGTTTGTATCATACATAACCAGAAACAGAAATCTGTCTTCCGGCAATTTGAAATAGGCTCTGTTATACTGTGGTTCTGTCGGTGCCGTTACACAATACGGAATCGTAATGACCGGCTTGTCCGTCACCTTACGGATACAGGAACTGGTAAACTCTGACGGCGTCCAGATCTCATCCACCAGATCCAGACTCTTCATCCAGTCCTGTGGAAACTCCTCCAGCTCCCATAACCAGAATGCTATATTATACCGGTAATCCCATAACTCCGGTTCTTCTTTCATATATGCCATGATCAGATCCAGTGGCTCAATATGAAGCAGATTGATCCCATACCGTGGCTGTTCCTCAATCTTATGATCCCAGCTGTGTTCCTCTGCCCGTAGCTTTCCATCCAACAGGAAGTCCCGGATCATATATGATATCCCTGTGTGTTCCAGTTCATCTGCCAATAACCGACAGCTCTGTCCTAATCCAATCTCTGCCCGGATACATCCGATCAGATTGATTCCCGGCTCATAATGTCCCGGCTCATACGGTTTCCGTCTGCGATTCTGCATTCGCTTCAGCTCCCGCTCCTGAACCTTATCCTTCATATATCGAAGAAGCTTCATCGGTACAACCTTAACCAGTACCGGCCGCATCTTCTCAGATAAATCTATGATCTTTTTTGATAAACTCATATCTGCACTCCGCCTACTGATTTTCACCGATTGCAGCAAGATAATCTTTTCTGAATTTCTCGATTCCGGCGTCTGTCAATGGGTGATGGATCATCTGAATCAACACCTTATACGGAACAGTTGCAATATCGGCTCCTGCCAATGCGCACTCTGTCACATGCACCGGATTTCTCACACTTGCCGCAATAATCTCGGTCTGCAGATCTGTATAGCTCAGTATCTCTGCAATGTTCCGGATCAGATCCATACCGGACATGCTGATATCATCAATTCTTCCGATAAACGGTGATACATAAGCGGCACCCGCTCTGGCTGCCAGTAATGCCTGATTGGCAGAAAAAATCAATGTCATGTTGACTTTAATACCCTCGGATGATAATACCTTACATGCTTTCAGGCCTTCCTCCGTCATCGGCACCTTCACTACCATATTCGGATGAATGGCCGCGATTGCCCGTCCTTCTAATATCATTTCATCTGCAGTTGTAGAAGTCGCTTTTACCTCTCCGCTGATCGGTCCGTCCACAATGGACGCAATCTCCTGGATCACTGCACTGAAATCTCTTCCTGACTTTGCGATCAGGGATGGATTTGTCGTAACTCCACATATAATTCCCATATCATTGGCGGAACGAATCTCTTCTACTTCTGCTGTATCAATAAAAAACTTCATCTTGTCTTCCTCCAAACCGTCCCTTTGATAATAGACGAATTTATATTTAGTTTAACTCTTTCTATTATAAAATGCAAGAGAACGCATGGAAAAATTAGGTTTTGCAACTAAAATTCACGCAGGCTGACGATTCCCTTTTCCAACAGGATATCCGGATAATAAGACAGCTTCGCTTTCCGCAGTCCCGGGACACCCAGATCTTCTTCCCGGTTGACATACCGGTATTCCTGAAGCTCATGCTCGGCAAACTGCCGATTGATCATCGGATATGCTCCCTGAATCTCACTAAATGCCTTTTCAAAGCATACATCGAAAGTATCCGGATTGATCGGACTTCCCAGTGTGAATGCTACCACACCGGTCTCATTTCTTAACAGTCCGCCCTTCATATGCAATGCCTTATAATTCTTCAGAGCCTTGATGACCAGATGAAATTCCTCTTCTTTTTCATCATCCTCTATACAGCAATTTCGTCTGCACCATTCCCTCGCCATGTCTATACAGGCTTCAATATTATCGTCCCGGAGGCTTTCATAGCTCCAGCCCGGATTCTGATCCTGAAATCTCTTAATATGGTTTCGCTTTCCGTGCAGCTTCTTTCCGGCCAGGCTTACCAGTCTTTCTCGTTCATAGATATAGTCTGCGTTATCCCGCATCCATTCGATCCGGAATCTTCCCGGGTACCAGCGTTCCAGCTTCTCCCACATGGCCGGATCGATCTGCTCTAACCGTGGTTCCTGTCCGATCAGCCGGAAATAGCGGATCTCCAGCTCCAGTATCTCCCGCTCTGCTTCCTCCGTCGCCAGTCCGACCGGAAATGTAAGCCGGATTTTTCCGTCCTCCTTGCTGTGCTTTATGATTAGTGCATGATCGACCGTTGCATATTCCATATGATAATACTCTGCCCACAGCACCAGATTCGGTATGCTCCATTCACACCCCTGATACTGATTCTGCTTCAATACATTGCTTAATTCTTCAACATCATCGATTGTTGTTTTATGAAATACCAATTCCATATGTTCTTTCTCCTTCTTACCAGTCATTCCCACTTTAGCGCATTTTATCCCAAAGTGCAAACCGGATATTTTTCCATTTGCACTTTTTCAAAAATCGTATATACTTGAGTGTATGAACAAACAAGAGGAGAGTCACTATGGGGAATCAATCTGAGAAAAATTGTATAGTTGCACAGCCCGGCGGTCCTGCTGCCGCTATTAATGCCAGTCTGGCCGGGGTTCTGCAGGGGATGTTCTGCAGTGAGAAATTTGACACCCTTTACGGTTCTGTCAATGGTATTCTGGGAATCTTAAACAATAAGATTATGAATCTGACACAGATCAGCAGGGAGCGTCCGCATTTTATCGAGACCCTGAAAACCTCTCCGGCCATGTATCTGGGTTCCTGCCGGTACAAGCTGCCGGATTATAAGGATGATGAGGAGCCTTACCGTAAGATTTTCCGTTTCTTTGAAGAAAAGAATATTCAAGCCTTCTTCTATATCGGTGGCAACGATTCCATGGATACGGTTATGAAGCTCGGGCACTACGGAAAACGTATCGGAAGCACGGTATCCATCATCGGTATTCCGAAGACTATCGATAATGACCTGTGCGTGACAGACCACACACCGGGTTATGGCTCCGCCGCCAAATTCGTAGCATCTTCTTTGCTGGAGATTGCACATGACACCTTCATCTATGCCGTTAAGAGTGTTACGATCGTAGAAATCATGGGCCGGGATGCCGGATGGCTGACTGCCGCTTCCGCACTTGCCCGGAATGATTATAACATTGCACCGCATCTGATCTACCTCCCGGAGGTTCCGTTCTCCAAAGAACAGTTTCTGGAAGATGTCCGCACGGTCATGCAGAATCATAACAATGTCATCGTTGCAGTTTCCGAGGGCATCCGGGACGAAGACGGAAATTATATCAGTGCAACTACCGCTGCTG
>HF991335.1:4561-8259 GCA_000431515.1 Clostridium sp. CAG:632
GCCCCCCCCCCCGGCCTGCCGATCCCTTTGGCCACAGCCAGTTAAGCGGTACCGGAAAAGCCTTGGAATATATGATCAAGGATGCCCTTGGCGTAAAGGTACGTTCCATCGAATTAAATGTTCTGCAGCGCTGTGCCTCTCATACTGCATCCCTGACGGACTTAAATGAGTCCTTCTCTCTGGGCCGTAAGGCTGTGGAAGGTGCTGAGACCGGAGAAAGTCTCTGCATGCTGACCATGCACCGGACCAGTCAGAATCCATACTGCGTCAATGTACATTTTTCCTCTGTGGACAATATTGCCAATCAGGCGAAGTCAATTCCGCGTGCATGGATCAATGAGGCAGGCAACGATGTAACACCGGAGCTGATCGACTATATGCTCCCTCTGATTCAGGGAGAACCAGATTTGAAGTACAAGAACGGTCTTCCGGTCTACCTGCCGATCGACCATTTATTATAATTTGTCATCAATCGAAATCCGGGGTGTATTCTCTCCCGGAAATCAGAAAACGGATATTCATCGGATGCGTCCCCATCCATCTGAATATCCGTTTTCTGTTATTCACACGTTCTTTTATACTTAACTTTCCGTCTGTTTCTCACTTCCGCACTTCTTAATTTACAGAAGCCGGAACTTCATTTCCTCTATTTTCCATGATTCACCTTGGATAACATTGCCTCCAGCTCTGCCAGTGTAACCTTACCGTCCGACATACTTGGGATGCTCTTTAACGGCATTTCTCTGGTCTGCGCCTCCATCATAGCCTTTGTACTCTCGCCAAGGCTGTCATTCTCCTCTGAGTTAAACATACTGTCACAGATTTCTTTCAATCTCATCATGTCTTCGTGAATCTCCGGACAGTTCAACAAGTCTCCGATACATGCACTCATAGTATAGGTTCTCGGCACTGCTTTTACAGGAGTTACATGAACGGTCTCACTCAGGCGGATATCTCTGGAGGATGCACCGATCAAGATGCGGAAATCACCTTCCTCGGTATACCAGTCATGACCTTCTACGTCATAATATGCCCATGCTCGTTTGCCCAGCTCAAATGTCACCGTCTTACTCTCACCCGGATTCAGTGCAATCTTCTCAAATCCTTTCAGTTCCTTAACCGGACGCTGTACCGTACTCTCCACATCCTGTACATAAAGCTGCACCGCCTCTTTCCCAAACCGGTCTCCGGTATTCGTGATCGTAACAGATACCGTACAGCTTTCTTCGTCTGTAAACCGCTCCTTATCTATTTTTAGATTGGAGTATGCAAACTCGGTATAACTGAGACCGTGTCCGAATGGGAACAGTACATCCATTTCTTTTTTATCGTAATATCGATAACCGACAAAAATTCCTTCCCGATACTCTACCTTCCGTCCGTCTCCCGGAAAGTTCAGGTATGACGGATTATCTGATAATTTAAGTGGAAATGTCTCCGGCAGCTTTCCGGATGGATTACTTCTGCCAAACAAAACATCTACCGTTGCTTTACCGACACCTTCACCACCCAGATAGGTTTCCAGAACTGCCTTTACATCGGTTATCCATGGCATCTCAACCGGTGAACCGTTATGTAATACCACGATTGTATTCGGCTGTACCTCCGCTACTGCCCGGATCAGACGATTCTGGCATTCCGGAAGCTGCATATGGTTCCGGTCAAAACCCTCGGATTCATAGGTATCCGGTAATCCGGCAAATATAACCGCTGCCTTTGCCTTTCTGGCAGCTGCGATTGCATCATTATAACGCTGCTTCTCCAGTCGTTTTGCCTCTTCGCTATCGGAATCGGTTGTATCAAACCCGGACACATAGGTAACATTCTCCATGGTTTTTACCTCTTCCAGTGCGGAAGACCAGTTCTTTGCATTGACATGTGAGCTTCCACCGCCCTGATATCTCGGCTTCTCTGCAAACTTTCCGATAAATGCGATCTCATCCTCTTCTGACAAAGGAAGGATGTGATCCTCATTCTTTAACAATACCATACATTCCTTTGCAGCCTCCACCGCCAGTGCATGATCTTCCTTCTTATCCCAGACCGCATCCTGATCCCGGTTCTCTACATACGTCATGATCCGGCTCACGATCCGCTCACAGGTTTCATCCAGAACCTCTTCCGGAACTTCCCCTGACTGTACTGCTGCAACGATCTTCCGGTCATTCTCTCCGCCGCTTCCCGGCATCTCCAGATCGAGACCTGCCATCAGACCCTTCACCCGGTCATTGACTGCGCCCCAGTCCGTTACGACCAGACCATCATACTTCCATTCTTCTTTTAACACATCATGGAGCAGCCAGCGGTTCTCGGAAGCAAAGGTACCATTCACCTGATTATACGAGCACATAACCGCCCATGGCTTTGCCTCCTTCACTGCATCTTCAAATGCAGCCAGATAGATTTCACGTAATGTCCGCTCGTCCACCTCGGAGCTGATACTCATTCTTCTGGTTTCCTGATTATTTGCTGCAAAATGTTTAATGCAGGCACCGACGTTCTTACTCTGGACACCCTTGATATGAGCTGCTGCAATCTGGCTTGCCAGATACGGATCTTCAGAATAATATTCAAAATTCCGGCCACAGATCGGACTGCGTTTGATATTGGTTCCCGGCCCTAATAAAATACTGATATTCTCTGCCTGACACGCATTTCCCATGGCTGCTCCGGCCCGGAACATGGTATCACGGTCAAACGATGCAGCTTCCGCGCAAGATCCCGGGAAGCAAACAGCCTCTATACTGTCATTGATATTCGCCCCCTCTTTTTCTGACTGCTTCCGTAATCCGTTCGGTCCGTCACATACCATGACCTCCGGAATTCCCAGCCGTTCTACAGACTTCAATCTCCAGAAATCCTTACCGGAGCACAGACCCGCCTTCTCCTCCAGAGTCATCTGCTTTACAAGTTTTTTCGCTTCTTCTCTTGTCATACTCTCTTCTCCTTTTCTTTGTTGTTTTGATTATTGTTTTAATTGTTTTCTTTATCGTTTTTCAATTCTGTTCTTTTCCGTTCCGTCTTTCTACCTATGATCTCTTGTATTCAATATAACAAATTTTCCTTTTTCCACCTTGCGATTTTCTGCTTAAAATTATAATTTTCTGCTTTTTTATTTTCTTTTATTTTTTCCTGTTCTTATGCATATTTTCTCCCCTTCTGTACAGACTATTTACTGAAATTCAGAGAGGAGATTATCACTATGAGCAATTTATCAGAACTTGAGTTACAGAACCTGCGCCACCTGATCGGCGGTTATGAGACCAGTCATTGCAAAATGCAGACCTATGCAGACGAAGCAACGGATCCGCAGATCAAATCCTTTTTCGAAGATGCCGTTACATCATCTATGGATAACAAACAGACACTCATGAAATTTTTACAGTAAAAACGGAGGGATTCTCATGGAAGAAAAAACTATGGTAGCAGATACCTTAGAAGGTATCAATTCAGAATTAAAGAAATACGCGGATATGATCCCACAGACAGAAAATCAGGAACTGAAGCAGACTCTGAAGCAGTTCCGGAATGCAGCAGAAATGTCACAGGAAGAAATCTATAAGCTTGCAAGAGAAAAGCAGTATTATGTACCTGCCGCAAAGGCAACCGACGAAGAAGTAACACATGTCCGGGATTTATTCTGTTAAGGATAACTCGGTATGCCGCACCTTCGGTGCTATAGACCGGCTGGCTCACCT
>HF991335.1:8338-11343 GCA_000431515.1 Clostridium sp. CAG:632
TTATTGAACAAGTTCAAAGCCGACTGCTATTTCTTTTTTTGACATACCTCGTTGGTTACTGCAGATTGGTATAGCCCATCAGGCTGGTATCCACTGCCTTCGCAACCTCGCGGCCTTCCCGGATTGCCCATACGACCAGAGACTGTCCACGGTGCATATCACCGGTTACAAATATCCGGTCAACATTGGTTGCGTATTTGCCCGGCTCTGTCTTCACATTACTGCGGGCATCCGTTTCTACCTGGAATGCCTTCGTGACATACTCCTGCGAGCCTAAGAATCCGGCCGCGATCAGTACGATGTCACAGTCGATCTCATATTCACTGCCCGGCACTTCCGTCATATTCATCCGTCCGGTCTTCTCATCCTTTTTCCAGTCTAACTTTACGCATTTTGCCTTGATCAGCTTACCTTCCTTATCCCGGACAAATTCCTTAACGGTTGTCTGATAAATCCGCGGATCCTGACCAAAGACTGCGATGGCCTCCTCCTGACCGTAGTCGGTCTTTAAGACCTTCGGCCACTCCGGCCACTGATTGTCGTCTGCACGCTCTATCGGCGGCTTCGGCATCATTTCCAGCTGGGTCACTGCGGCTGCACCCAGACGGATAGACGTACCGACACAGTCATTACCGGTATCACCGCCACCGATAACCAGTACCTTCTTATTCTTGGCAGAAATAAACTTATTATCCTTGAAATTAGAATCCAGCAGGCTCTTGGTGGTTGCTTTCAGGAAATCAACTGCAAAATAAATATCTCCGCCTTCTCTTCCCGGCGCCTTGATATCTCTCGGATTTGAGGCACCGCAAGCAAGAATTACACGATCATATTCCTTCAGCAGGTCTTCTACCTTAATGGCACGCATATCGGTACCTGCAACCGCCTTTGCGGTCGCTCCGACATTCGCATTTGTTACAAATTCCACGCCTTCCTCTTTCATGATATTGATCTTCCGGTCAATGATCTTCTTCTCGATCTTCATGTTCGGAATACCATACATCAGCAGACCGCCTACCCGGTCACTGCGTTCAAATACCGTTACCGAATGGCCTCTGCCGTTTAACTGGTCAGCGGCTGCCAGACCGGAAGGGCCGGAACCGATGATTGCAATCTTCTTACCGGTCCGTACCTTTGGCGGATTGGCAGCTGCATATCCGTGAGAATATGCATATTCAATAATGCTTCGCTCATTTTCCTTACTGGTGACCGGAAGTCCGTGTAAGTTACAGGTGCAGGCAGCTTCACAAAGTGCCGGGCACACTCTTGATGTGAACTCCGGGAAACAGTTGGTCTTGTGCAGACGATGATATGCCTGCTCCATATTTCCGTTATATAACAGATCATTCCATTCCGGAACCAGATTGTTCAGCGGGCAGCCGGAAGCCATCCCGTGAATCATCATTCCGGACTGACAGAACGGCACACCGCAGTCCATACATCTGGCTGCCTGTGTCCGCTGTGCTTCCAGAGAGAGCGGAGTATGGAACTCATTAAAATTCTTGATTCTCTGCTTCGGACTGGTCTCATCACTTGTCACTCTTGCATAATCTAAAAATCCGGTTGGTTTACCCATTCCATATCCCTCCTATCGTTTCATTGCATAGAATGCTTCAATCTGTGCCTGCTCACTGCTAAGTCCTTTTTCCTCCATCTGTACGATCATGTTCATCATACGTTTATAATCATGAGGAACGATCTTCTTGAACTTCGGCAGATAATCACCGAAATTCTCCAGAATCTCCTTACCAATTGCAGAGTTTGTATATGCTACATGCTCCTTGATCAGTTCATTCAGCTCCATAACATCATACTTGCTGCTGACAGCCTCGATCGCTACCAGCGACTTATTTAACTTCATGTACAGATCACTTTCCATATCCAGAACATATGCAACACCGCCGCTCATACCGGCTGCAAAGTTCTTACCGGTCTGTCCGAGGACTACAACGCGTCCGCCGGTCATATATTCACAGCCATGATCTCCGACACCTTCCACAACTGCGATCGCACCGGAGTTACGGACTGCGAACCGCTCACCGGCAACGCCGTTGATGAATGCCTTACCACTGGTCGCTCCGTACAATGCTACATTACCGATGATAATGTTATCTTCATGTTTATAGTTCACTGCCTTTGGCGGATAAACGATCAGCTTACCTCCGGATAAGCCCTTGCCAAAATAATCATTACTGTCACCGGTCAGCTCCAGCGTTACACCCTTCGGTACAAAAGCACCGAAGCTCTGGCCGCCGCTGCCGTTACAGTGTATCGTGTACGTATCCTCATCCAGTCCGTCCGGATACAGCTTCGTTACATAGGAACCAAAAATCGTACCCACAGAACGATCGGTATTTCCCACATCGATCTCAATGCTCTTCTTCTGGCCCTTTTCCAATGCAGACTTCATCTTCTTTACCAGAATCTGCTCATCCACTGTATTCTCCAGCTTGAAATCATATACATTCTTTTTATTATAAACAACCTTATTCTGTGCACTGTCAAAGAACGGATTCTCAAGAATCCGGGACAGATCCACGTTCTTCTTTGCAGCCAGCGGACCGGCCTTCAGCAGATCGGTACGTCCTACCAGTTCATCCACAGTCCGGACACCAAGCTTTGCCATATACTCTCTCAGTTCCTGTGCGATAAACTTCATGAAGTTCACCACATATTCCGGCTTGCCGCGGAAGCGTTTCCGAAGCTCCGGATTCTGAGTAGCCACACCAACCGGGCAGGTATCCAGATTACATACCCGCATCATAACACAGCCTAAGGTTACCAGCGGTGCCGTTGCGAATCCGAATTCCTCTGCACCAAGCATTGCTGCGATTGCAACATCCCGGCCGCTCATCAGCTTACCGTCCGTCTCCAGAATTACCTTATCACGCAGGTCATTCATGATCAGGGTCTGATGCGTCTCAGCAAGTCCCAGCTCCCACGGAAGTCCCGCATTATGAATGGAGTTACCCGGTGCTGCTCCGGTACCGCCGTCATAACCGGAT
>HF991336.1:0-13377 GCA_000431515.1 Clostridium sp. CAG:632
GGGAAGAAGTAGATGTTTCACGTGAAACATTTGGAAAAAAGAAGAAGTAAATATAGTACGTGAAATAAATTTGTGATAAAATGTACTTTGCACATATGATGAAAAGAGGTGTGATAGAATATTGGAATTATATGATGGAAGACCACAGAATACAGAAGGGCGACAGGAACGAGAAATCGCAGTATATGATTTGCTGGATCAGTTAGAAATTCCATATCAGCGGACAGATCATGCAGAAGCAGATACCATGGAGGCTTGTGAAGAAATAGATCGGATACTTGATACTATTATATGTAAGAATTTATTTCTGTGTAATCGACAGGAGACAAAGTTTTATCTGCTCATGATGCCGGGTAATAAACCGTTCAAGACAAAAGATTTGTCAGCACAGATCCAGAGTGCGAGATTATCATTTGCAAAACCGGAATATATGGAAGAATATCTTCATATTAAACCGGGAGCGGTATCAATTATGGGATTAATGAATGATATAGATAATAAAGTTCAATTATTGATTGACCGGCCGGTGATTGAGGGTGAGTATTTGGGATGCCATCCGTGTGTTAATACATCCAGCTTAAAGTTAAAGACAAAGGATGTGTTGGATAAGTTTCTACCGACAGTACATCATGAGGCAATCATTGTTAATTTGCCAGAGGGAGAGAATAATGCAATTACTAATTAAACAAAGAGTATTTTCGTGGCTGGATTCCTATAATATATATGATGAAATGCAACAGAAGAAATATTATGTAAAATCGGAAGTATTTACATTGGGACACCGTATGCATCTGTATGATTTAAACGGAAGAGAATTGGGAAGAATAAAACAGGAATTGTTTACCTTAACGCCTAGATTTGAAATCGAGGCAACGAATGGTATTCATGGAGAAATCAAAAAGAAATTTACATTATTTAAACCTGCTTATGAAATAAATTATAATGGATATAAGGTTGAAGGAAATTTTCTTGGCTGGAATTATGATGTGCTAAGGGATGGCGAAAATGTCATGCACATAAAGAAGGAATATTTCAGCTGGGGCGATACCTATGTAATAGACATTAAATATCCACAGGATGAAATCCTGGGATTACTACTGGTGCTTTCCATTGATGCTGCAAATTGCGATAAAAATAACGCGGGAAGTTGTTAAAGAGATAAGTACTGATAAATCGATTTGACTATTGTTATACATTAGATGATAAAAAGAGGAAGAAAAATGGGCTTATTAGAACTATTTGTCTTGGCGGTCGGACTGTCCATGGATGCATTTGCAGTATCGATATGTAAGGGATTGTCATTAGGGAAAATCAAAGCAAAGCATATGTGTATTGCAGGAGCATGGTTCGGTGGATTTCAGGCATTGATGCCTTTGATCGGATATTTTCTGGGTAGTTTTTTTGCAGAGGCTATTACCAAGTATGATCATTGGATCGCATTTGTTCTGCTGGTACTGATCGGCGGAAATATGATCAAGGAGGCATTTGGGAAAGAAGAAGAGTTGAATAATGCTATGGATGTAAAGACGATGCTTCTTCTGGCGGTGGCAACCAGTATAGATGCATTGGCGGTCGGAGTAACATTTGCATTCTTACAGGTACAGATTGTTCCTGCAATTATATTTATCGGAGCTGTGACATTTGCATTTTCAGCAGTTGGTATTAAAATCGGCAGCATATTTGGTACAAAGTATAAATCCAAAGCGGAGTTTATCGGAGGCGTAATTTTAATTCTGATCGGTTTAAAAATTTTGCTGGAAGGTGTTGGACTGATTTAAGAGGTGAGAACCGTGTTATATGATAAGGACATCCGGGAAACGTTGTTTGAATTTCTGGATGATATGTATGGAAAGAACCGGATTCTGGAAGAAAAACGGATTCGGAAATCCAGGGCAGATGTTGTGATGGTTACGCCGGAAGCAATATATGGAATCGAAATAAAGAGTGACGCAGATACATATGCACGTCTGGAGAAACAGGTACGGGATTATAATCTGTTCTATGATTATAATTATGTGGTTGTGGGAAGCAGTCATGCACATCATATTGAAGAACATGTACCTAAGACATGGGGAATTATTACAGTAGAAGAGATAGAAGGAAAAGCAGATTTTTATGTGATGCGGAAGCCACTGCCGAATACCCGGATGAGATGGAAACGGAAGCTGAGTATTCTCTGGCGGCCGGAGCTGGCACATATTCAGGAATTAAATCATATGTACAAATATAAGGAGAAAAGCAAAGATTTTGTAATTGATAAGATTCTGGAAAAGGTGCCCAAGGAAGTGTTACAGGGACAAATCTGTGAGGAACTGTTTCAGCGGGATTATACGACAATTGAAGAAGTCATAAAAGAATATAAAGAAAACAACCGAAGAAGAAGTAAATAATAACAGAAACAAAAAGGCCGTGATAGGAGTTCCTATCACGGCTCTTATAATATATAGAACCAATACGAATACCGGTCTTACATCTGCTCCGGACAATTGATTCCGAGTAATGCCAGTGCATCACGAAGTGTTTTACGTGTTACAGCAACCAGTTTTAACCGGGCATTCCGTACATCCTCTTCCGGTACATTGATTCGGTTTGCGGTATAGAAACGGTTAAACGCCTGAGCGACTTCTACGGCAAACCGGGAAACCAGGAATGGCTCGAATTTATCAGCAGCGTCTTTTACTACCTTAGGGAACTTATTGATTGCCTTCAGCAGTTCCATGGAGTCTAAGTCTGTCAGGATGGAGTAGTCAATCGGTGATTCCGGATCAAAGTCAGGAACGGCACGTAACAGGCTGCTGCAACGAGCATATGTGTATTGAACATAAGGACCGGTCTCTCCGTCAAAATTCAGGATCTTATCCCAGCTGAAGGAAACATCCTTGATTCTCTGGTTAAACAGATCGTTGAAGATGATGGCACCGACACCGACCATCTGAGCAACCTCATCCTTATTATCCAGATTCGGATTCTTCTCAGCAATGATTTCCTTTACCTTAGAGATTGCCTCCAGTAAGATATCCTCGGCATAAATAATATTACCGCTTCTGGTAGAGAGCTTGGCACCCTCTAAGCTGACCAGACCATACGGGATATGGACTAACTGCTCTTTCGCCCAGTCATTACCCAGTAATTCGATGACTTTGAATACCTGCTTGAAATGTAATTTCTGCTCCTGACCGGTAACATACAGACACTTCACAAACCGGTAAGTCTCTTTCCGATAGAAGATAGCAGCCAGATCACGGGTCGCATAAATAGAACCGCCATCCGCCTTTTTAATAATACATGGAGCCATATCATATTCAGAAAGATCTACGATGTAGGCACCCTCGCTTTCCTTTAATAAATGTGCATTCTCCAGACGGTCAACGACTGCCTGTGTTTTGTCACGATAGAAGCTCTCACCGTTATAAGAATCAAAGTCTACACCCAGAAGCTTATAGATCCGACGGTACTCAATCATACTGATGTCCTTAAACCACTGCCAGATTGACAGTGCTTCCTCGTCACCCTGCTCCATCTTAACGAACCAGGCACGCGCCTGCTCAATCAGAGTCTCATCCTTTTCTGCTTCGGCATGGAACTTCACATATAATTCCATCAGCTCTGCAATACCTTTTTCTTCGACAGCTTCTTTGCTTCCCCATTTCTTATAAGCAACGATCAGTTTTCCGAACTGGGTACCCCAGTCACCGAGGTGGTTGATCCGGTATACCTTGTAGCCTAATTTGCTGTAAATCTTGTAAAGAGAATTACCGATAATCGTGGTACGTAGGTGACCAACATGGAAATTCTTTGCTACGTTTGGAGAAGAATAATCGATACAGATATTCTGTCCACTTCCGATGTCAGAACCACCGAAGTTTTCAGCACCGGCAGCATCCAGCATAGTTTTTACAAATAAATCTTTCTTAATATAGAAGTTACAGTAAGCACCTTGAACCTTGATCTCATCAATGAAATCAAGGGAATCTGCGATTGCATTCTTCAGATCCTCGGCAATCAGGTTTGGGGCCTTATGCATGGTCTTTGCCAGCCGGAAACAAGGGAAGGCATAATCGCCAAGCTCCGGCTTCGGTGGAACTTCAAGGAGTCCGAGAATATCCTCGGCAGACAGCCCTTCTACATTGTTGGAAATGATTTCAGCTAATTGTTCTTTCATGGTTCTCTATAGTCCTTTCTGGTTTAGTATCCGGATTGTATAAGCAAATCGGAAATGAAAAGCGCACATTTGTGCCGCTGATGATGTCACCATCAATCTGTACTTTGCCGCCAAGCAGATAAACAATCTCATGCAGACGGTGCAGTCCGCTGTGCCAGCTGCCGGCAGTCAGATAATCAGCCGGAATGCCGGCAGTCAGCTAATCAGCCTGAATGCCGACACCATTATCATTCATATATACATCAATCATACGACTGTTGATATATACTTTTATTAACAACTTGTTCGCATTGGAATAGAAAAATGCATTGTTCAAAATCTCTTCGATTAACTGCAGAAGTGTCTGTGTTATAATCGGAAGGATTTTTAACTCATAATCAGAGCAATCCACGGATGCATCAATCGTGCATTCCGGATGCCCGGTGCGGTATTGCCGGATACAATCCTCAATCGCCATCCAGACAGGTTTTACAACGGTAGATGCCTGATCCAGTTTCTGAATTAAAGCATTGGATGCCTGCAGTAAACGGGCATTGGAATCTTGTAATTCCTGAATCGTTACTCTTGCTCTGGTCGGGTCGGACTGAATCAGCCACTTCAGCACCTCCAGCTTGTTCCGGTCACCCTCGATACCCTGTTGTAAGGAGGTGTGAATCCGTTCTGCAATCTGGGAACGGTCATACTGTTCAAACTGCAGGATACGGTAGGCATGGAGGACAGGATCATCCTTCTGCTCCGGCTGATCGGGGACATCGGCCTCCGGTGTGGATAATTCCTCCGTTGATACTTCTTCCTGTGGAAGTGTCTGGGAAAGCTCGGCAAGACATTGATTAGCAGCCTCCAGCGACTGGATATGCTCACGTATTGATTTCAGACTGATTTCCTGCTGTTCTATCCGTTGAACCAGAGAGGCACGAACACTCCTAAGCTCCTCTAATTGTGTCTGCAGTACCTGATTTTTACCCTGCTCCGAAGCACCGGCAGAAAAAGGAGAGAAGATATTCCTGCGGGAATCAGACTGGAAGGAATAGAGATTCCTGGTCTTTTCTAATTCTTCTAATTTCACATCTAATTCAAATAATTCGGACTTCAATCCCTGTAGCTGTTCAGACTGTGTGACATAAGCAGAGCGAAAATAATTGAGTAACTCCCAGTTGGTGGAACGGAGGGTGTTCAGATGGTCATCCATAGGCTACCTCCTTTAAAAATGAAGCTTACTGTTCCGGCTCCTGCGTTTCAGATATCGATAACGGCGGTTACGGATACGTGAAATAATGACCAGAGTCAGCACAACAAGTACCAGGCAGGAAATGGCTATGATCAGTGTGGTATTAACACGCCGCTGATGCTCCTCCGGTGGAACGCCCCAGGTCAGAACCTCGCCATTTACTGTCATATCACTATATTTAATGTCGGACTCGCCGACAACCTCGCCATTATACAGAACAGAAACTTTACCCACTACATTATCCTCAAAGGTGTCATAGTAGGTGGTTTCAGTCGTAATTGCAGAAGCATCTGCACTTCTTGGAACAATAATCGATAAATCCTTGTCCACGGAAAGATTCAGAGTATCATGATCCAGCCCCTGATAAAAATTCTTCAGAATATAATTCGTCTGATTGGTCGTATTCGGGTCAAAATTCTGCAAAGGATATGCATAGGTATAATTATCGAAGTAGTAGTCATAAAGGGTTGCAGAATCCATATAGCAGTTCTGTGCACCCTTGCAGTCCATCATAACACAGATCAGTTCCATGCCGTTCTTGGAGGCATAGGTAACCAGCGTGTTGTGCGCCTGATCCGTATAACCGGTCTTACCACCTTCAATCGGCTCATAATAATAACGACTGGTTGGATATAACATCTTTAACTGATGCCAGAGATCCCGTGAATCCTCCTGAAGATTGGTCGGAGGAATCTGATAATAGGTAGTCTCATCAATCTTGCGGAATACCGGATTCTGGATTGCTGCCTGTGTGATCAGTGCCATATCGTAAGGAGTCGTATAATGATTGTCATCATGCAGACCATTCGGATTCACGAAATGGGTATCTTTACAGCCAAGATCCGCTGCTTTCTGATTCATCATGTCGGCGAAGGCGGAAACGGAGCCGGCAACATGCTCGGCCATACCGATGGATGCCTCATTGGCAGACTGTAACAGAATACCGTAGAAACATTGCTCTGCCGTAATCTGTTCGCCGACATCCAGAGAAATATGGTTGCTGTCACGTTCAATACCCCAGATGGCATTCTCCGAGAATGTGATCGTATCATTTAAGTTCACATTCTCTAATGCGACCAGACAGGTCATAACCTTTGTGATGCTGGCCGGATAGCACCGTTTATTCATGTTTTTTCCATATAAAATCTGACCGGACTTAGCATCTATGACGATCGCTGCATTCGCAACGATTGCAGGGGCGGAAGGGTCTGTAATATCGGCCGGTTCTTCGGTGGAATCTGCATCTTCGGATGAAGTATCATCAGAAGAATCGGTCTGGGTATCTGCTGATACATCCGTAAAATGAACCGAATCCGGAAGTGCATTCTGAAATGCGGAAACAGAAACGGTCATATCGGAAAATATAAATGAAAGGGTGAGTATACAACTGAGAATAACAGCTGTGATTTTTATATCTAAATGCTTCAAAATTAGCCTCCAAAAAACATAGTCATACATATTAAATATTTTAGTATAGACTGGGGGAATAGTCAATGAAAATCAAGTGCAAGACTGCCTTATCCAGTCAACTGGGCAGGAATGTTGACACCGTGTAAGGTGGCAGATATAATGGGAGAAGAATTTTAAGAAAGAGGAAGCAGCTATGCGATTAAGGAATGTGAAGGGCTCACGGGATGTGATTGCCGCCAGTGAATATGTAATAAAGGATGAGACAACAAGAAAAGGAACCTGGGAATCAATTTTCGGGAATCCCAATCCTGTTCATATAGAAATCGGAATGGGAAAGGGACAGTTTATTACAACACTGGCTCAGCAGAATCCGGATATTAATTATGTAGGGATTGAGAAGTATTCAAGTGTCCTGATCCGGGCAATTGCAAAGCAGGAAGAGCTGCAGCTGCCGAATCTTTATTTTATCCGGATGGAAGCGGAATATATTGCGGATGTATTTGCACCGGGCGAGGTGGCACGGATTTATCTGAATTTCTCAGATCCGTGGCCAAAGGATCGTCATGCAAAGCGCAGACTGACATCGAAGGAGTTCCTGGCAAGATATGACCGGATTCTGGCGGCAGACGGAGAAGTGATTTTTAAAACGGATAACCGGGAGCTGTTTGATTTCTCGTTAGAGCAGGTGCCGGAGGCCGGTTGGAAGCTTGAGAACTTCACATATGACCTGCATCACAGTGAATATCTGGAAGGAAATATCATGACCGAGTACGAGACGAAGTTTGTGGCAGAAGGAAAACCAATCTGCAGATTAGTAGCGAACCGGTAGTGCAGATTAGTAACGAATCGGTAGACGAATGAATCATAGGATGAATAATATCGTAGGAATTGGCAAGAATATAGGATAGAGACAGAGAAATATAGATAAAAATGCTGGGTGTTCAGGCAGAAAAACAAGTTACGAAATAGACTGAAAAAAGAATACCTGTTTATAAATTGTCTAACTTTAGCAAAATATTAAAAAAATTCAAAAAAGTGCTTGCATTTTGGAAAATCCTGCGATATAATCATTCTTGCGTTGTGAGTGATGCAAACACACAAAAGCAATTGAATATGCGCTTCTAGCTCATTTGGTAGAGCACCTGACTCTTAATCAGGGTGTGCGGGGTTCGAGCCCCCGGAGGCGCACTGTAAAGGTGTTCGGACGTAGTTAGCCTACGGCTGAGCGCTTTTTTTATGTTTAAAACTCGAGAGTGACAGAGTAAGACATTGATAGCAGATATATTCGCAGTTATTTCCTATCGTGTATTAAAAAGTCAAAATTGACCTATTATCATGTCATAAGCTTACCTATGATTTCAATTTTTCATTTGCTATAATCAAGGAAATTGAGGGAACAACGGATACAGAAGCCATGTGAGCAGATATGCAGGTGTTCTGTCATTACAGGGATAAAAAGTCAATTCAGAAAGGAGATACAAGATATGGGATTTAATAAAGATTTTATGTGGGGTGCAGCGAGCGCCGCATATCAGGTAGAAGGTGCATGGAATGAAGACGGCAGAGGACCGAGCGTATGGGATGTATGCGGCCGGGGTCGGAACAAGGTACTGTTTAATGAGACTGGTGATGTAGCGTGTGATCATTATCACAGATATAAGGAAGATGTCGCACTGATGAAAGAAATGGGGCTGAAGTGCTATCGGTTCTCCATCAGCTGGAGCCGGGTGCTTCCGGATGGGACAGGCAAGGTCAATGAGAAGGGACTTCAGTTCTATTCGGATCTGGTAGATGAACTGCTGGCCAACGGAATTCGGCCATTGGTTTCTATTTTCCACTGGGATTATCCGTATGCATTGTATCAGAAGGGCGGTTGGATGAATCCGGAGTCTTCCGAGTGGTTCTTAGAGTACACGAAGGTGATTGTGGATGCATTGTCTGACCGGGTATCCTGCTGGCTGACATTGAATGAGCCACAGTGCTTTATCGGATGTGGATATGAGTTCGGTTCGCATGCGCCATTTGTGCAGATGTCTGCCAAAGAGCTGATTACAATGACACATAATGCCCTTCTGGCACATGGTAAGGCAGTGAAATATATCCGGGAACATGCAAAGACAAAGGCAGAGATTTCCTTTGCACCGATTGCACCGGTTTATATTCCGAAGGATAATTCACCGGAGGCGATTGAAGAGGCACGGCAGAAGACGTTCTCCATGACGAAGCAGGGATTTACATTTGGACTGACCTGGTGGAGTGATCCGATCATTCTCGGCAAATATCCGGATGAGGCCTATGAGTTGTTCGGGGATGATATGCCGGTGTACAGCGAGGAGGAGATGAAGCTGATCAGCCAGCCATTGGACTTCTATGGCATGAATGTGTATTATTCCGCCGGTGGTCTTAATCAGAAGGAGGTTTATCCGGAAAATATGTGGCAGGGACGTGCGCTTACCGCTATGGACTGGCCGATATCACCGGAGGTGCTTTACTGGTCACCGAAGTTTATTTATGAGCGCTACGGTCTGCCGATCATGATCACTGAGAATGGTATGGCCGGCATGGATTGGGTGCATCTGGATGGTAAGGTGCATGATCCGTACCGGATTGATTATACGAGACGATACCTGCGGGAGTTCCGCCGGGCAGCAGAGGACGGTATTCCATTAAAGGGATATATGCACTGGTCTGTGATGGATAACTTCGAGTGGGCGTTCGGATACAATAAGCGGTTTGGACTGATCTATGTAGATTATCAGACACAGGAAAGAACGATAAAAGACTCCGGTTACTGGTATAAAGAAGTGATCGAGAGCAACGGTGAGAGCCTGTAAGAATCGGCATGAAGAAGCCCGAAAAATAAATTTGATATGTAAATTTAAAAATCAAGCAAAATTTAATATAGAAATTTATAAAAAGTTCGTGCAATTTGATTCAGACTGTGCTATAATATCAGAGTTATCGGGTGAATGACCCGTTAACTCTGGTTACGGAATGTGGCTCAGCTTGGTAGAGCGCTTCGTTCGGGACGAAGAGGTCGCGTGTTCGAATCACGTCATTCCGATATAAGAAAAAGAGCGGAATCCCTTGGAATTTCAAGGGGCTCCGCTCTTTTTACATGTGTGAAATGATGTAAAATAAGGTGTAAGAGTATAAAAGCGAAGCTGTCAAACGGATGTCAAAATAGACCAAATTTAGTCGAAAATAATGTCAAAATTTTACACATTCCTTTGTAAAAAAATAGTAATTATGTGCTAAATATAGTAACAGTTTATTTTTGAAATTAGATCGTTTTTTTCCAGTTCGGCATAGATGTTCAATATCATAGTTGTATCTGAATGCCCCATGAGCCGGGCTGCTTCTTTAATATCGATGCCCGAATAATAAAGTATAGTAGCATACTCGTGTCTGAAAACGTAAGGCGTTATATTTGTCGCTTCAATTGCTGTTTGTATAATCTGTGTCTGTTTGTTGACACGTTTCTTAATTTCTTTTCTTCCACCGAGACCGGAATTAATTTTATCATAGATCTTTTGCCAGAACCGCCTGTATGTAGTCTTAGTGTGCAAATTTCCGTATGTTTGAGTAAAAAGGTACAATATGCGGTTAAAATGGGCAGTAAAGGCGGTAGAATGTCAATATCACGAGTCCCTGCATATGTCTTTGGCTCTTTGAGATGACCTTGATTTTTACCAAAAGCAAGAAAGTTCTCAACATGAATTACTTCTTCACTGAGAGCAATGCTGTGCACTGTAAGCGCTCGCACTTCTTCCGGCCGCAAGCCGGCATACCAAAGTATATAGACAAAGTATCGCTCTTCTAATGTAAAGTCACATGTAGGGATCACACGCCGCTCGGCGGCAGTAAGAGCGCTTGTGACCGGTTTCTTTTTCTTGCCAATCGTAGCCTTTCGGCATACATTCCGATATACAAGACCATCGTCAATCGCATCCTCAAGTATGCTGTTAATCATGTTATGTGCTTCTGCCTGCATGGAACGTTTATCGTTCAATTCGTTCAGACATATTTGAACATCCGACTTTGTCAGATCTGGTAGCAGGATCCCCTTAATGCTATGAATATAATTTCGAAGAATCGCACTCAGAACACCGAGACGTGATTCGGATATCAGTTCTTTTGGCTTTTGTTTCTCCCATAAGTGCCTCCTTTATATACGTGAAAAGGCCTCACAATAATGTGAGACCTTTTCTTTTTTGACTTCTGTCTTCTTTATTACCGCTAAACGGCACTGTTTTGCAAATTATTTGCAAAGATTAGTATATCAAAAAAGAAATAGCGTGTCAACACTTAATTGAAAAACAATTTTTTTAGTCCATCGTTTAGTTTATCGAGTCCATCGGGAGATAATTTAACTCCACTTAATACATCATATGAACTTTTGGGATCATATATGCGTTGCTTGCTTATTGTTGTGATTTGATTAGGGAGTGCAACACTTCCGTCTTTCATCTTCGCTATTTCTGAAGAGGCCTTATTCAAAAGCATTTCTTGCTTTTGAATGTTATCTTCATGAACCTGAATTGATTTTAATTGCCTGCCTGCTTGTGCTAAAGCAGAACTTTGTTCATCATTCATAGTAATCTTATTGACATCATCAGTAGAAGCAACTTCATTCAAAAGAGGTTCTAATATGTTTAGCAATGTTTGAATAGAAGACCGTAATGACTCAGTCTGTTGCCGCTCTGTAGATAAATTCTGCTTTAGACCACGTATCTTTAATTGCAACTTTAAATATAACTCATTACCAAGACTAACATCATTGGGGTGAATGTCATCACCCTCTGTATAAGATGTAAGAGGAATGACGGTAATGACTGGGGAGTTTCTTGCATTGTACTTGTCTAATACGATTGCATAGTGAAGCCCGCCATATTCACTGCCAACATTAAATCCAAAATTAACCTTTATTATATCTCCGCGCTCATAGCGTTTCAAATATGAAGGATCAAAGGTTTCTTCCCTCTGAATATAAGAAATATAGTTTTCAAGCCAGAATGATATTAAGTTCGCTTTCTTTAGATGTTCTGGATCATTAATATACGTATCCAATAAATTATTGATTTTAGAAAGCGCGGCCTTTTTATGAATACTTACTTTTTCTGCGTTAAGTGATTTGCTCATTTAGATCTTTATCCTCCTTTTCTGTGCTATAATTTCTCAAACACCATAGTGGCCTGAATTCGATCACCACCACCGATACCGGTACTGTGAGCGGATGTAGTTGAAATTGTATGTAAGCGATAACCCTTTGCAGCTTGAGTATTAATGGCTTTTTCCAATTCTCCCAGATTCTTCGATGCGGTACCTACGAGTTTCTCCTTCAGTGTAACCTGTAAAACAACATATTGTGGCATAATAACCCCTCCTTATAATGTAATTAGTTATAAGTATGGATTCATAGAGTCGAAAAGTCAACTAATAAATCGAAAACTTTCGTTGTTAAATAGATTGCAGGAAAATCTGCATAATATATAACAACGAGGTACAATTATGCGAGTCGAAAATCTTGATAATAAGCGAGAAAATATAAAGACACAGGCTTCTGTTGTAAGAGAAGGTGAGACAAATACTAATATAAATCAGGAAACTATTGTATGGAATGATTAAAAGAATTCCGGAGAAATCCGGGGCTCTTTTCTGATAATTTAACTATCTACTTGGAGGAATAAATTTTAAAATTTTATTCGGTATGATCCCGTACGTATTTGTTGCATCTGATGCCAAAGATAAAAGGCCGGAAACCTATGAGCAGGCGAAGAAACTGTTAAGGGAATTTCTGGCACAGATGAGAAAGATGTACAAGGCAGCAGGTCTGAAATTCAAATGGATCGCTGTCACGGAGATCGGAAAGAAGGGACAAGCCCTTCACCATCATTTGATTATAGAAGATGTGGAGGATGTGCAGAAGCTGGTGCGCCAACTATGGAAGCATGGTAACTCATTCTGGTCAGATATCTATGAGGACGGAGCTATGGAGCAACTGGCCAGTTACATGGTCAAGATGGAGACGAAGAAGGCTCCGGACGGAACAACCTTCAAAGGAACACGATACACGTACAGTCGTAATAATTTGATTATTCCAAAGCCGGAACGGGAAGTGAGGTGTCGGCGGCATGGTCGGAGCAACCGAAAATTCCAAATGGCTGGGAACTGATAAAAGATACTCTGTATGATGGAAAGAATCCGGTCATAGGGCATCCATACAGGCATTATAGCCTGAGAAAAGTGAAGGAAGGAGGTTGCCGGGATGAAGATGATGGTGCCCATATATCTGGAAAGTAGTCTGAGAGGACCTGCTAGACGGTCGGGAACCGGGGCGTGGCTAGTCGAGTACGTCAAGCCGGACGGAATGCCAGAGACGCGAAAGATGGCTTGATAAGCCGGGAAGATACTACACAGTGTTAGCTTGAACTAGAACGCCTGATATCCGCACTCTCTGTATTGTCTAAAAAATGCTCGCACATAGTAATTACTAAGTGTGACCAGCTTTTTGTAACATTAGAAAACAGCTGGATTGGACAATGAGTTTTTAATGGCTGGGTAAAGGCAAATAAGA
>HF991336.1:13419-23341 GCA_000431515.1 Clostridium sp. CAG:632
CAGTCAGTGGCAGCCGTTGTGGAGACTTATGCAAAAGCATGATGTTCTGATCGAAAAGGGTGAAAACAGTTATCAGAATGTCATGCAGATGGAAATATTGAAGAAAGAAGGAACATGGAACGGATATACATTAGTGTCCCTTTGTTTGCACATAAAACCTAGGTTTCCTTTTGGTGATATGAATATGTTTGAAATGTTAGGAGAGTCAAAAAAGACAAAAAACTGAAGATAGTTGATCAGACTACTTCAGTTCTTCGTCTCTACAAATTAATCAGGCACATTGCATAAGATGATTGCAAGAAGAATAACACACATTGTCGCAAACAAATATGGCGGACAAGCAGTTATTAGAGTGTGTACATATACAAAGCAATCTAGCCCATATGTACCTAGTATAAAGAGTAGAAAGTTTTTGAGTTTAGTTGAACGTTTTCTCATAGCCTTTTCCTCCTTTAGTATCTTGGGTTTGTGCATGAAAATCCGTACGCACTAGCCCAAGCGAGGAAAAAAATGAGAAAACAATTCGCTAGGATAGATTATGAGATAGCCGTTCAACAAGCTATTTTACAATATAGACCGTTGATTAAACTTCATATTAACCACCGCCCTTTCCTAACACATTGACTTAGCCTCTAAAACATTAGTCACACTCCAAATCTATATTAGCATAAATATTAACAAAAAGTAAATAGAGATATGTGGAAAAGTTAAAAGACAGAACTGATTAATATTTGATAATTAATTAAAAGAAAGGAGTCGGAACTCTGGCCAGAGTGAAGCATATGCGGTTCCTTTTGAAAACATGGAGTATTTAGAATTTTTGAAAACGAAAATCGAAGTCGCTAAGGATAGCGGTTTTCAGATTGACAATGATAAGTTAAATCCAGCACTGAATCCACATCAGAAGGATGCAGTAGTCTGGGCATTAAAAGGTGGCAGAAGGGCGTTGTTTGAATCCTTCGGATTGGGTAAGACGGTGCAGGAGATAGAATTTTGCCATTAGGCAGCGATACATACAGGTGGAAGAGCACTGATCGTACTTCCACTTGGAGTAAAACAGGAGTTTACCAGAGATGTGGTGGAACTGCTTGGATATGAGCAGCCGGAGTACTGTAGAACCATGGAAGAGATAAAAGCATCAAAAAGCCGGATCGTGATTACTAATTATGAGCTAGTACGGGATGGTGATATCCGACCGGATTACTTTACAGCTACATCACTGGATGAAGCATCGGTGCTTCGCTCATTCGGATCTAAGACCTATCAGGAATTTCTTGAGAAGTTTAAGGGAGTTCCGTATAAGCTGGTTGCGACAGCGACACCTTCGGCGAATAAGTACAAGGAGCTGATTTATTATGCCGGATATCTGGAAGTCATGGACACAGGACAGGCATTAACAAGGTTCTTTCAGAAAGATAGCACTAAGGCAAACAACCTGACGTTATATCCGAATCAGGAAGATGAATTCTGACTATGGGTGTCAAGCTGAGCTTTATTCATTACGAAGCCGTCAGATATTGATCCATCCTACTCCGACGATGGATATGAATTACCACCACTGGACGTCAGATGGCATGAGCTGCCGATACGCTACGGAGATTCGGTTGATAAAGATGAACAGATGGAACTTTTTACTAATGCAGCAGTAGGATTGAAAGAGAATACAAAGATCAAGCGTGAGAGCATTGATCAGAGAGTGGCAAAGATGGTTGAACGAATTGCTCTGCATCCGGATGATCACTATCTGCTCTGGCATGACCAGGAGAAAGAACGACTTGCGATCAAAGAAGCATTACCGGATGTGGTGAATATCTATGGATCTATGAATTATGAAGAATGTGAGAAGTGTGTGGTGGACTTCTCGGAGGGCAAAACAAGATTATTTGTGACAAAGAAATCGCTGTCAGGATCCGGATGTAATTTCCAGAGGTTTGCCACAGGGAGATATTTTTTTGCATCGATTATGAATTTAATGATTTTATACAAGCAATTCATAGATGTTATCGTTTCTTACAGAGTCAGCCGGTAGTGATTGACATCGTTTACATGGAGAATGAACGGGATATCCGCAAGGTACTGGAAGAAAAGTGGAAAAATCATAATCACATGGTACAGAAGATGGTGGATATTGTGAAAAAATACGGGCTGTCGAATGCCAATATAGAAGAGAGATTGGAAAGAAAAATGGGGGTGAAAACAGAAGGAAGCAACTGGACAGCCGTACATGATGACTGTGTGGAAGATAAGAAAAAGAATTTTAATGTCCAATCAGAATATAATTGACGAATTGGGACAGACAAAATATTATGAATATGATATTCTAACCGAAGTTAGAAAAAACTAATGACAAAAGGAGGATATCATATGTCTACATCAAAAAATGAAAAGTTGTTGAAGGGAAAAGACCTGATATCGATTGGTATTTTTTCTGCAATTTATTTTGTGTTGAATTTTGTCTGCATGCTGGTGAGCGGGTTACATCCGATCATCTGGATTCTGATGCCGGCCCTGATCGCAGTCGTGACCGGGATCCCGGTTCTTCTGATGTGTGCGAGAGTGCAGAAGTTTGGTGCTATTCTGCTCATGGGTATGGTGACAGGACTTCTTTATTTTGTAACCGGTCAGTTTACCGTGATTCTGCTGATCACATTTGCAATCGCATGTATTCTGGCAGAGGTGATCCGGCTGCTTACGGGATATGATAAATTCTGGGGCAATGCCGTTGCATTTGCCTGCTTTTCACTTGGTATGGTAGGCTCGCCGCTTCCGATCTGGCTGATGAAGGAGAGTTTTCTGGCACAGATTTCGAGCCAGGGAATGGCGGAGTCTTATGTGGAAGCACTCCGTAATCTGTCGTCTACCGGTATGCTGGTAGTTCTGTTTCTGGCACCAATCGTTGGAGCATTTCTTGGAGCCCTGATTGCAAAGGGAATGTTCCGGAAGCATTTTGAAAAAGCGGGTATGGTATAAGATGAGCAAGAACAGGAAGTATTTACAGCTGGATCCCAGGGCCGGACTTCTGATTCTGATTCTGGCGAATGTGATTACCTTGATCCAGAATGATCCTGTATTTCAGGCAGTCTGGATCGGAGTTCTGGCATTGCTTTATATTCTGGGTGGTCAGGTGATCGGAGGATTGAAGTTCCTTTTTGCGTATATTGTGCTTTATGCGATAGAGTGGTTTCTGCTGCCAATGGCACCGAAGACAGTGGTTACCAGCTTTGCAATATTCATTAATTATGCACGGAGAATGTTTCCGTGTCTGATGATCGGCTGGTTCATGATCCGTACGATCTCTCTTCGGGAGTTTGTCGCAGCCCTTCGGGCACTTCATATTCCGCAGAGTGTGATCATTCCGATTTCTGTAACGCTACGGTACTTTCCGGCGATCCGGGAAGAGGGCGGACATATCCGGGATGCCATGAAGCTGAAGCAGATACGGGGCTTTGAGAAGGTGGAGGCATTTGTTGTGCCATTTATGATGTCAGCCGTGAATACGGCGGAGGAGCTATCGGCGGCAGCCGTTACCAGAGGAATTGAGAATCCGGTAAAAAAGACGGGGACGATTCAGCTGAAGCTTCGGGGATATGATTTCCTGTGGATGGCAACGGGAGTCGGATTCACAGTAGCGGCAATTATATTGCGGTGACAGGAGATAAGCAATGATTTCGATAGAGAATGTGTCATTTGGATATACGGAAAATAAAAATATGCTGGAGCATGTGACGCTGGATATACCGGCGGGAGAGTGTATTCTTCTCTGCGGTGAAAGCGGATGTGGTAAAACAACGGTTACCAAGCTGGTCAACGGACTGATTCCTCATTTTACAAAGATCGATCACATGGAGGGCGGCGTGACGGTAGCGGATCAATCGGTCACGGATCTGGAGGTCTATGAACTGGCGAAGCTGGTAGGATCTGTATTTCAGAATCCCAAGAGTCAGTTCTTTCATCTGGATACGGATGGTGAGCTGGAGTTCGGACTGGAGAATCAGGGAGTTGCGCCGGAGGAGATTCGCAGGGCGGTGGAACGGACAGTGACACAGCTGGGAATCGAGCCGCTGATGGGACGAAATGTATTTGCATTATCCGGTGGAGAAAAACAGATGCTGGCATTTGCCAGTGTGTACGCAATGAATCCGGAAATCTATATGCTGGATGAACCAACGGCGAATCTGGATGAGGATGCGATCCGGAAGCTGCGCGAGCAGATCATTCTGTTGAAGAAGCAGGGAAAAACGGTGGTGATTGCAGAGCACAGACTGTTTTTCCTGGCAGATATTATAGACCGGGCCGTGTATATCCGAAACGGCGAGATAAAGCAGATATTTAGAGGGGAAGAATTTCAGGCATTATCCGATGAGGAACGGATATCCATGGGGCTTCGGACCATCCATCAGACAGAGCTTCGACTGAAACCGGCAGGAAATATAGAACCGGCAGGCAGTGAAAAGACAGTCGGAAGTGAAGAAGCATCCGGAGGTGAAGAGACATCCGGAGGTAAAGAAGCATCCGGAAGTAACGGTGCGGATTCCGGGTTATGTGTCAGAATGCTTAGCTGCGGATATAAGAAATCACCGGCGGTATTTGAGAATCTGTCCTTTACGGCATATCCGGGAGAGGTTCTGGGGATAACCGGGCATAACGGTGTGGGAAAGTCTACGCTGATACGGTGTCTTTGTGGATTATTGAAGGAAAAGGGCGGAAGTATCACACTGAATGGCCGGATCTTGAAGCCGAAGCAGCGGCAGAAAGCCTGTTATCTGGTGATGCAGGAGGTAAATCATCAGTTGTTCTCGGATACGGTTTTCGGGGAATGTGAGCAGCTGGGAACCGCAGATCCGGAAGAGATTCGGCGTGTGTTAAAGCATTTTGATCTGGATGGATATGAGGATGTGCATCCGATGGCATTGTCCGGCGGCCAGAAGCAGCGACTGGCAGTAGCGACGGCGGTATTATCCGGAAGAGAGGTGCTGATCTTTGATGAGCCGACGAGCGGTCTGGATTACCGCCACATGATGGAGGTCTGCCAGATTACGAAGCAGCTGGCGAAGGACGGGCGGATCGTACTGGTGGTATCACATGATAAGGAATTTATGCAGGAGGCATGCGACCGACTGCTGACATTAGGAGGAGGGAAATAAATGGAGGATGCATTTCAGAAGATACAGCAGGGACTGCTTCTGGCGCAGAGCAACGGATGCAGTGTGTATCAGTTCAGCAATGAAACCGGCGAGGGAACCATGACCTGCTATGAAGTATTTCCGGGAGCAATGCTCAGCTTTAATGATTTCCATATGGCCTATTTTGAGTCGGAATATGTTCCGGGAAGAGATATTTTTGCTATCGATCACTGCAGGGAGGGCAGGATGGAGTACCTTGCTGCGGAGAATGCATATGCATATGTGGAGGCGGGAGACATGAAGATGGATCGCAGGCTGACACACACAGGCAGATTTGTGTTCCCGGCAAGTCATTATCATGGGCTGACGGTTGCATTTGATATGAGTCAGGCGGTTGCGGCACTGGGCGAAGAGATAAAGGATTTTCCGGTTGATCTGACCGGACTTCAGGCGAAATACTGTCCCGGAAAATATCCGTTTCTCGTCCGGGGAATGGAGGGAGCTGAGCGGATCTTCGGAGAGCTGTATCAGGTGCCGGCAAAGATCCGGATCCCATATTTTAAGATTAAGATTCTGGAGCTGCTGCTCTATCTGGAGGCACTGGAGCTGCCAAAGGAGCAGGAGGAGCGGCCGTATTATTATAAGACCCAGGTAGAGAAGGTGAAGGCAATTCAGGAATTTCTGGCAGAGCATATGGCGGAAAATTATACTCAGGAGGAGCTGGCAGCACGCTATGAGATTTCTCTGACCGGAATGAAGAACTGCTTTAAGTCGGTATATGGGGTGTCACTGGGAGCGTGGCTGACGGACTATCGGATGAATCAGGCAGCCGAGCTGCTTCGGTCAAGGCGGGAAATGAGTATTGCAGAGATTGCCGGCAGGGTCGGCTATGACAGTGCCAGCAAGTTTGCGATTGCGTTTCGAAAGGTAATGGGAATGGCTCCGCTGGAGTACCGGGGCGCCATTCGTTAATGAGAGAGCTCCGGTTATAAGATCGGAATGAATATGAAAAGCAGTATGGAAAGGAAGTTGTGGAGTCGAATATGGATACAAATAAGGAAACAAATAAGGAAACAAAGAATCAAAAGACCGGGCAGAAGAAGCAGAACTGGCTGGGGATCCTGCTGGGCTATGCCAGGGATTACCGGAACCGGTTTGCCGGCTCGGTGATTTTATCGATCATCAGTATTGTAGCGGGGTTATTTCCATTCTTCTGTATGTACCGGATTATCTGCGGATTTGTGGATGAGACCGTAACGGCCGGAATGATCTGGTTGTGGTGCGGTCTGGCACTGGCGGCATATGTGATTAAGATCGCCTGCTTTGCAGGTTCTACCGGTCTGGCGCATCAGGCGGCCTATTACATATTGGAGAATCTGCGTCTGCGGGTAGCAGACCGGTTCCTGCATGCACCGCTTGGAGAGGTACAGGGACATACAATCGGAGAGATTAAGGGAATCATCGTTGATAAGATCGAGAATATCGAATCGCCGCTGGCACATATGATACCGGAGGGCTCCGGTCATGTGGTGCTTCCGATCGTGAGCTTTATTGCTCTGGCGGTGATTGACTGGCGGCTGGCACTGGCATCCCTTGTGACATTTCCGGCAGCACTGGTCTGTATGGCACTGACATTTAAGATCAGTGGTAAGAACTATGAGGCATACAATCAGGCGAATGCCTATATGAATAGCATGATCGTGGAATATGTCGAAGGCATCGAGGTTATTAAGGCATTCGGACGTGCCGGTGTCTCTTATGACAAATATGCGAAGTCCATTACCGATTATCGGACCTTTATTATTAAGTGGCTTTCGTCTACCTGGGTAACAATGAAGCTGGCATTTGCACTTTTCCCATCAACATTGATCGGAACTCTGCCGGTAGGACTGGCACTTGCCAATCATGGCATAATTACAGCACCGGAAGCGGTATTGGGCGTTATGCTTTCCATCTCAATGGTCAGCTCATTAGCCAGACTGGAGGTATTCTCCAATGAGATGAAGCAGGTGCAGATGACTGTAGAAGATCTGCAGGTATTTCTGGAGATGGAGGAACTCCCGGAACCGAAAACCGAGAAAGTGATAAAGGGCAATGCCGTAGAGCTGAAAAACGTGCATTTCTCATACAATAAGCAGGCGGAGGATGAGGTTCTGCATGGTGTTGACCTTGTGCTTCCGGAACACAGCTTTACCGCACTGGTAGGACCATCCGGTGGCGGTAAATCCACAGTAGCAAAGCTGATCGCAAGATTCTGGGATGTAACCGAAGGGGAGATTACGATCGGTGGAGTGAACATAAAGGATATGACGCTGGATCAGCTGTCTAAGAAGGTTAGCTTTGTAGCACAGGATAATTTCCTGTTCCGGTGTTCGATTCTTGAGAATATCCGGCTGGGAAATCCGGCGGCCACGGATGAGGAGGTCAGGGAGGCAGCCAGAATGGCACAGTGTGAGGAGTTTATCCTGAAGCTGCCACAGGGCTATGATACACCGGCGGGAGAGGCCGGAAAGCGGCTGTCCGGTGGTGAAAAGCAGAGAATCTCGATCGCACGTATGATGTTAAAGGATGCGCCAATCGTCATTCTGGATGAGGCAACGGCATTCACGGATCCGGAGAACGAGGATCGGATCCAGCAGAGTATTGCCGCACTGACAAAGGATAAGACGCTTCTGGTAATTGCACACAGATTGTCGACGATCCGGCAGGCGGATAATATTGTGGTTCTGAAGCAGGGAGCTGTTTTGGCGCAGGGCAGACAGGAGGAATTGCTGGAGACCTGTCCGCTGTATCAGGATATGTGGCAGGCACATATCGGGGCCAAGGCCTGGGCGGTATCAGCAGAACGAAAGGAGCAGGGAGCAAATGTTTAAGACAATCAAACGGATTATTGACTGGTGTGGTGAATTTCGGGGAAAGCTGTATGCCGGTTTTGTATGCTCGTTTTTCTCACATCTGTTTGCGGCAATGCCGGTTATGGTAGCTGCCTATACGATGGGAATGCTGGTTGATGCAGCCAGAGGAAAGGCGGATTTCGATTCCAGATGGATCGGCTGGAGTCTGATCGCATTACTGGTGCTGGTGTTCTTGCGGTTTCTTCTGGATTACCTGAGAGCCAGATGTCAGGAAGCCATCAGTTATGAGCTGATCGCAAGAGATCGTCTGGCTATCGGTGATGCCTTAAAGCGGGTGTCACTCGGATATTTCCAGCAGATGAATACGGGAAATATTCTGAATTCCATTACAACGGGACTTGGAACCATGGAAAACATGGGGATTCGAATGATCGATAATTTTGTGGGCGGATATTTAAACTTTCTGGTTATATTCCTTGCACTTTTGATCTTCAGTCCGTTAACGTCATTGATCGCACTTGCGGCAGCAGGTGTATCCTTCCTGTTCCTGCTGGTAGTGTCCCATTACAGTAAGAAGAATGCACCGGTAGAGGCACAGGCGAACCGGGATATGACCGGAGCGGTTCTGGAGTATGCGAGAGGACTCTCGGTTGTGAAGTCCTTCGGACAGACGGGAGCATCTATGGAGGCACTGGCCGGAGCGATTGGTGACAGCCGTAGGATCCATCTGAAAATCGAATGGGGATACATTCCGGCGAACTGCCTGCATCTTCTGGCGTTGAAATGTGGTTCCGTAGGGCTGGCACTTGCAGCATGCTTCATGGGACTGAGCGGACAGATGGATTTTTCCATGATGCTGATGTTTATTTTCTTTTCCTTTGGAATCTTTGCAAGTCTGGAGCCAATCAGTGACAGTGCGCATGTGCTGGGTGTCATTGAAGATGCGATGAACCAGCTGGATGCATTGAAGGAGAGCAATTACATTGACGGAGACGGTAAGGATATTCCGCTGGAGCATTATGATATTGAGTTCCGGAATGTAGATTTTGGATATGATACACGGCAGATTCTGAAGGATGTCAGTTTCCGGATTCCGGAGCGGACGTCAACTGCGATCGTGGGACCATCCGGTTCCGGTAAGTCTACAATCTGTAACCTGCTGGCCAGATTTTATGATGTAAATGCAGGAAGCATTGTGGTGGGTGGACATGATGTCCGGGAGCTGACCTGTGACAGTCTGCTGACGAATATTTCCATGGTATTTCAGAATGTATATCTGTTCCATGATACGATCCGGGCCAATATCTGCTTTGGAAAACCGGATGCGACAGAGGAAGAGATGATCGAGGTGGCGAAGCGGGCACGGTGCCATGATTTTATTATGGCATTGCCGGATGGCTACGATACGGTGATCGGTGAAGGTGGCGGTACATTATCCGGTGGTGAAAAGCAGCGGATCTCCATTGCCAGAGCGATGCTTAAGGATGCACCGATCATCATTCTGGATGAGGCGACCGCCAGCATTGATCCGGAAAATGAGCACCTGATCCAGAATGCGATCTCTGAGCTGACCAGGGGAAAGACCATCATTACGATCGCACATAGAATTGCAACGATCGAGCAGGCAGATCAGATCCTGGTCGTAGATGACGGAAGGATTGTACAGAGCGGTACGCATAAGGAGCTGATCGCCGAAGAAGGAAGATATCGGAACTTTATTGAGATTCGTCAGAAGGCGGAAGGCTGGAAGATTGCCTGATCCCGGAGCGTTTCTCTCTGGACAGCCCGCCGGTCATATGTGACTGGTCGGAATTGATAAATCTTGCCCGCTGGACAGCATCTTCACCATAACGGGAGCGGATGCTGTCGATAGCGGCATTTAATTTTGAAAGCTTTTCATTCTTTTCTGTATTAAATAAATCATATTGCTGCGTGTCTTCTCCG
>HF991337.1:0-8035 GCA_000431515.1 Clostridium sp. CAG:632
TGTCAGACAATCCCTGCCGCCGACCTGCAACTTCGTAAACATACCGGTCCGTTTATCGATCTCATATGTGAAAGCATCCGATTCCAGCACAATAGAGCGGTCGGTCTCCCGAACATTCATCTCCGTTGTCTCCTGATTCAGTTCTGCTATCCGTCTATCCGCTCTCTGATTCCTGTCATCCGCATTCTGCAGCCGGATCTCATCAAAGCCCAGAATCTGCCCCGGCTCCATCAATGGAATCCGCTTCTTTAACCGATAGATCAGCCTCAGATACACCTGCCCTGCCTGTGGCACATCCGGCCTTAACTGCGTCTGTCCGTCCCGGTGCGGTGCCACGGATATAGTTTCCAGCTTTCCTGACCGGATCACGACTCCGTCCAGTGTCACCTCATACGCTATCTCTGCATAATCCTCCAGGTTATCGAAATCCATATAGTTGTGCAGTACCAGTCTGCCGCTCTCCTGCTCATATATGACAACTCTTGCCGGACGATAGACATTCTTGTATTCCAACAGTCCGGTATGCGGCCGCCGATCCGGATATACCAGACCGTCCACGCAGAAGTTTCCGTCATGGATGTTCTCACCATGATCTCCGCCATAGAGATAGCGGACCTTTCCATTCTCACTGTATCCTTCAGCGATCGCATGGTCACACCATTCCCACACGAAACCACCGCACATCCGGTCATCTGACTGAATCATCCGGAAATAGTCCTCCAGATCCCCCGGTCCGTTCCCCATGCTGTGGCAGTACTCCACCAGCAGAAACGGCTTCCTTTCACCCCGGTCCAGATACTCCCGGATCTCCGATAATGCCGGGTACATCCGGCTGTATAGATCCAGATTCTCATAGCTATAAGTCTTCTTATCATTACGATATCTCGCACTCTCATACTGTGTGATCCGGTAAGGATCGAATGCCTTTGTCCATGCCAGAGCCTTCTCAAAATTACAACCGTATGCGCTCTCATTGCCCATGGACCAGATTACAATACAGAACCGGTTCTTATCTCTTTCTACCATCTGCTGTACCCGGTCAAGGATCGCAGCCTCCCATGCCGGATTATCTGCGATTGCTTCATTCCAGCGCTGAAACCGATTCTGTTCCGTATCCTCCTGCCGATACAGCATAAATGGTCCGTGTGCCTCAATATCAGCCTCGTTAATTACCAGAAATCCGTATTTCTCGCACATCTGATAGAAGTACGGTGCATTCGGATAATGACTGGAGCGGATCGCATTCAGATTATGCTGCTTCATCAGTCTTAAATCCGTCCGGATCTGTTCCACATTAGCGACCGGCCCGGTATACGGATCCGAATCATGCCGGTTCACGCCCCGGAACTTTATCTTCTGTCCGTTCAGACAGATCACACCGTCCCGGATCTCGATCGTCCGTAATGCCAGCCGTTCTGTGATCGTCTCTGCCTCTGTCCGGAGGATTACAGTATACAGATACGGGTTCTCTGTATTCCAGAGCTGCGGATCCGTTATCTCCAGTTCCGCAACTCCATGTGTATCCGGCCGTCCCTCTGCTGCCACTCTGCCGGCTGCATTCTCGATCCGAATCTCTACCTGTGGTTCTGCCGTAGCCTGTGCCATCATCAGCTCCAATCGAACGATTGCCGTTTTCTCTGTGTCTCCGATAATCTCTGTAGTGATATGGTAATCGCGGATTGCCTGCGCCGGGCGTTTCAGCAGATAGACATCGCGGAAAATACCGCTCATCCGGAACTTATCCTGATCTTCCAGGTAAGAGCCATCGCACCACTTCAGATTCAGGACAGCAAGGGTATTCCGACCCTCCCTGATCTGTGCCGTCACATCGAACTCACTCATTCCGTGCGCTACCTGACTGTATCCTACATACACACCGTTCAGCCACACATAGAAGCAGCTGTCCACTCCTTCAAAATTCAGAAATACTTTCGGTGCCTTCTCCTCCTGCTGATAATCAAACGTGTGCACATATGCCCCACACGGCACATCCTGCGGTACATACGGAGGATCAAACGGAAACGGATACCGGATATTCGTATACTGATGGGTATCATAGCCTGCCATCTGCCAGGTACCCGGCACCGCAATCTCATCAAAGCCGGAGCAATCATATTCCATGTTGTAAAATTCTTCATTTATATCATAAATGCTCTTAAAATACCGGAATCTCCAGTTACCGTTTAACAGCTGCAGCCGGTCCGACTGCTCCCTGTGCTCCGCCGGATCGTCCATCCGATCGGACGCCGGCACATAATAAGCTCTGGTCGGCATGGTATTTTCATGCAGGATATGAAGATCTTCATAGTAATGTGGCACGATCATAATAATTCCTCCTCTTTATGTCTTTTTTGCTTTATTTGTAATTTTGTTTTCTATCGGTCGATTTCGTTTGTTTGTATATTTATCATAGCGTTTTTCTACTTTTAAATCCATGAACATTTATAGACAAAATATGCACAAAATGATACACTTTGTTTATATATACTTTCTTTATAAGGAGGTTTCTGTCATGTACATGAACACAGGTTATATTCACGATGCACTCACGAATGTCAAAGATAAAAGCCAGCCCTTAAGCATCCGCAGCTGTGGCAATTACCGGCTGGATACCCAGCCTAAGCTACCCACCTACCGTCCAAAAGGCCGCCTGGACTATCAGATCATCTATGTCACCTCCGGTGTCGGTCATTTTCATTTCGATACGGTAGAGAATGAGACTATTGTCGCTGCCGGAAACATCGTCCTGTTTCGTCCGAAGGAGCTGCAGAAATATGAATATTATGGTGCAGATAAGCCGGAGGTCTACTGGATCCATTTCACCGGCTATGATGTGAAGAACATCCTGCGCCGATACGGTCTCCGGGATGATCAGCATGTCTTCCGGGTCGGCACTTCACTCGAATATGAACGTATTTTCAAGCAGATCATTCTGGAGCTGGAACGCTGTCAGCCGGATTATAAGGAGCTGCTCTCTCTGCTGTTTACCCAGCTGCTGATCACCATGCACCGGGAAATTACCAGAGAACGGATACCGAAAAACGAGTACCTGGAACGCGAAATGGAGCTGGCTGCTTCTTACTTTAATGAGAATTATCACCGGTCGATCAGTATTGAAGCCTATGCCGCCTCCAGAGGAATGAGCATCAGCTGGTTTATCCGTAGCTTCCGGATACATTTCGGCTCCACACCACTGCAATTCCTCACCACGCTTCGTATCACCAATGCACAGATCCTGCTGGAGACTACGAATTATTCCATAAATGAAATTGCGGAAATCGTCGGTTACGATAATCCGTTGTATTTCAGCCGGCTCTTTCACAAACTGAAGGGCTGTTCTCCGTCCCAATACCGGAAACAGAGCAACGGACTCAGTTGATTCATCTTTCATATGATGGTATAATTTCATCAGTATGTTTTAATTTTTCAATTCCAGAGGTGAAGTTATGCACAACGAATTTTTAATGGGAAATGCTGCCATTGCTATGGGCGCCATTGCTTCCGGAGTCAATCTGGTAGCCGGATATCCGGGTACACCATCCACAGAAGTATTGGAAACCATTGCCAAGCATCGCCCGGAGCACACATATGTAGAATGGTCGGTTAATGAGAAAGCCGCTCTTGAGCTGGCTGCCGGAGCCTCCTACAGTGGTGCCAGAACTATGGTTACTATGAAACAGGTCGGATTAAATGTCGCTTCCGATCCTTTAATGAGCCTTGAATATGTCGGTATCAAGGGCGGTATGATCATTCTGGTCGCAGATGATCCGGGTCCGATCTCCTCTCAGACCGAGCAGGACACCCGGCATTTTGCCGCCTTTTCCAAGCTCCCGTGCTTTGATCCGTCATCCGCACAGGAAGCCTATGAGATGGTACAGGAGGCTTATGAGTATTCCGAGAAATACGGAACACCGGTCTTTCTCCGGCCGACTACGCGTGTCTGCCACGGCTACGCTTCCATTACCGTAAAGGATGAATCCGAATATCAGATCCATACGCCGGATGGTTTTATCAAGGACTCTAAGCGCTGGGTTATCTTCCCACGTCTATCCTATGCCAACCATCAGAAGATCGAGGCCCGGAATGTGACTCTGGCAGAAGATTTCTCTTCTTATTCCAGAAATCAGATCCTGCCTGCCGCACCGGAGCATGCCGATGTCCGCAGAGGAATCGCGACCGGTGGCATCAGCTTTACATATACCATGGAAACCATGCAGACGATCGGTATGTACCGGACTCTGAAGGTCGCTACGCCTCATCCGTTTCCGGAGCAGCTGGCTGTCCGGTTTCTGGAGGGACTGGATGAGGTTCTGTGTATCGAAGAACTGGATCCGGTCATCGAACGTGAGCTTACTTACATCTGTGGAAAGTATCAGCTGCCTGTAAAGATCCTCGGCAAGCTGACACATCATGTAGCCAATGCAGGCGAAAACACCCGTGACAGTGTAAGTGCCTGTCTCTACCGCTTCCTGGAGCTTCCGCTTCCGGAACGAGAGACTCTTCCGACTCCACCGGAGCTTCCGGTCCGCCCGCCTGTTTTATGCAGTGGCTGTCCTCATCGCGCTTCCTTCTATGCCGTAAAGAAGGCTATGCAGGGCAAAAAGACTATTTTCTGCGGTGATATCGGCTGCTACACACTCGGCAATGCCATGCCGTTAGATATGGTTGATACCTGTCTGTGTATGGGTGCCGGATTAAATATTGCACAGGGGGTCGGCCGGATAGAACCGGATACCACCTGTTTCGCCTTCGTCGGTGATTCCACCTTCTTCGCATCTGCGATCACCGGTGTTGTAAATGCAGTCTATAATCAGGCCAATATGGTTCTGATCGTACTGGATAATTCCACAACTGCGATGACCGGACACCAGCCGCATCCCGGCACCGGCCACACCATGATGGGTGAAATCGTTGCGAAGGTCAGCATTGAGGCTGTTCTGCGCGGAATCGGCCTGACCACCGTAGAGACCATGGATCCTTTGGATCTGGAGGCTTCCGTTGACTGCGTGAAACGGGTTGCTGCAGAGCCGGGTGTCAAGGCGATCATCTTCAAGTCCCCTTGCATCGCGATCACAAAGCCGGATAAACCGCTGCACGTTAAGACAGAAACCTGTATCAACTGCAAGAAATGTATCCGGGAATTAGGCTGTCCTGCCATTGTGATCCATGACGGTCAGGTACAGATTGATTCCTCTCTCTGCACCGGCTGTACATTATGCAGCCAGGTATGCCCGGTACATGCGATTACAGGAGGTGACGATCATGAATAAGAATATTCTGTTGTGCGGAGTCGGCGGTCAGGGAACCGTGCTTGCTTCCAAGCTGATTGCCTCAGCCGCCATGGCGAAAAACATTCCGGTTATGAGTGCGGAAACGATTGGTATGGCACAGCGTGGCGGAAGTGTTTTCAGCCATCTACGCTTAGGTGATAATCTCTATTCTCCAATGATTCAAAGCGGAACAGCAGACATGATCCTCGGCTTTGAACCGGGAGAAACTGTTCGTATGCTTCCATTCTTACGCAAGGGTGGCCACGTAGTTGTCAGCATCCGTGCCATCCAGCCGGTAACTGCCACATTGCAGGGTGCCTCCTACCATAGTAAGGAAATGATCGAATACCTGAAGGCCCAGGTGCCGAACCTGACTCTGGTTGATGGCGATGCCGCCTGCTGGGCGATTGGCTCTGCTAAAGTATTAAATATGGTTCTGCTCGGTGCCGCTATCCGTACCGGAGAGATCGGTCTTACCGAAGAGGATATCAAGGATGCTATCCGGCGTACCTTGCCGGAACGATTCCATGAGTTAAACTTCCGGGCACTCGATTATACCCGATAAATGTTATTGCAACAGATAACGTTATTGTGACAGATAGCAATATCACATAAAAATACATTTATTATAAATAACAGAAAGAAAGGACGCATTATGAAGATTACAGAAACACAAATCGCACATGTTAATAAGCAGATTGAAGCTCTGATCTCTGCTGACAGCTTCTACGGAAAGAAGCTGCATGAAGCAGGCATTTCAAAGATTTCTTCTGCTGAAGATTTTGAGCAGCTCCCATTCTCTGAGAAAAAGGATCTACGGGAAGCGTATCCGCTCGGATTAATGACCGCTCCGGAAGAGAAAATCGTCCGGATTCATTCTTCCTCCGGTACCACCGGTCTCCCGATCATTATTCCTTATACCGCCAAGGATGTTGACGACTGGGCAATCATGTTCAAGCGTTGCTATGAGATGGCGGGCATTACCAATCTGGATCGTATTCAGATAACTCCGGGCTACGGTCTCTGGACTGCAGGTATCGGATTCCAGAACGGTGCCGAAAAACTCGGTGCCATGGTTATCCCAATGGGTCCCGGCAATACCGATAAGCAGCTACAGATGATGATGGATATGAAGAGCTCTGTTCTATGCTCTACTTCTTCTTATGCATTGTTACTGGCAGAGGAAATCGAGAAACGTGGTATCAAGGACAAGATCCATCTGAAGAAGGGTGTCATCGGTTCTGAGCGCTGGGGTGCCAAGATGCGTCAAAGAATTTCTTCCGAGCTTGGCATTGAATTATATGATATTTATGGTCTGACCGAGATCTACGGTCCCGGCATCGGCATCAGCTGCCAGCACGACTGCGGCATGCACTACTGGGATGATTACGTTTACATTGAGATCATTGATCCTGAAACAGGTGCTCCGGTGCCGGACGGCGAGATGGGCGAGATCGTTATCACCACGCTGGTAAAGGAGGGTGCACCTCTGATCCGTTACCGTACACATGACCTGTCCCGGATCATTCCCGGTGAATGTCCTTGCGGCAGTCACTTCCCTCGTCTGGATGTCATTATGGGCCGTACCGATGATATGATGAAGATCAAGGGTGTCAATGTATTCCCAAGCCAGATTGAAGAGATTCTGCGTCAGTTCCCTGAGGTATCCAGTGAGTACCAGATCCGTATTTCCCATCTGGATGGCAAGGATACTCTGCGTATCTATGTAGAGACAAACGGCAGTGTCGACTTCCTGGAGTTAAGTGACCACATTGCTGCTACTGTTAAGAGCAAGATTGGCTTCACACCGTTAGTCAAGGTCGTTGAGCTGGGCGTTCTGCCACGAAGCGAAAAGAAGTCAAAACGTGTCATTGATGAACGATATGAGTAGATAGAAAAAAGCCGGACCCGATAGTTTAGGTCCGGCTTTTTTGGTATGGACTTATTTTTTACAGGCTTTCTTCAAGAGCCATCACTTTACTCCGCCGCCTGATCCACAGAGAATGTAATGGCACCGGTGTCACAGATGGTTGACCAGCTGTCAGCATCATAGATATGGAAACTCAGCTCAATATCATTGACCTTATCGATACCATTCTCCTCCAGGTCGGATGAGAAAATCGTAATGTCATCAAAAGATTTCTTCTCGTTATATACCGTTGCAGAGAACACCGGGTCTACCATAAATCCGTTGATGGACATATCATCACAGTTAATTCCGATATTTCTTCCGGAGGTATTCTCAATGTATAACAGGACACCGGTTCCCCAGAAGCTGTTTTCATCTACATATTTACCGATAATGCGTACACCGTCCTGATTCCACAGCTCATATCCACTCTCTTCCTCGTCTGCCTGCAAATCCATCTCATTGTATTTCGATGTTTGGATAGTAACCACATCCGAATCAAATAACGCATCATATGTATCCGAATCATACACATGGAAATAAATCTCTATCTGTCCGATATTGGAAATACCTGCCGCCTTCAGATCGGACGACATCATATACATGGTATCATTGGCTTTCTTGCCGGCTGCCACCTCAGACGCAAACAGGTCTGAGATCATGTAGTTATTTACGATCAGTGCCGTGCAGCCTACCATCACGTTTTTATCCGTATTGTTCTCAAGGAGCAGCTTCACACCGGTTCCCATGAATGCGTCATGCTCTATTCCGGTGGCTGTCACCTTGATTCCGTCCTGATCGATCAGGACCTGCTCTTCAATGGACAGATCCGCATCCTCTTCTGCAACATCTGCCG
>HF991337.1:8091-24113 GCA_000431515.1 Clostridium sp. CAG:632
CCGCGTCCCTGCCTGCCTCACTCGCGGATACAATATCCTTTGTGCTGTCATTTGATTCCCCACTGCCTAATGCACTCAGTCCAAATGCAAACAATATCGCAAATACACCAAGTTTTTTCATAATGTTCTTTTTCATACATGCTCTCCTCTTTCCTTATCCTTGTATTTATAAAAAATCATGCTCACACATCCTGCGATGAGCATTGCCAAAATCTCCGTAACCACATCCATCCCGTCAAAGGTTCCGGGGATTACCGGCAGAATCTGCAGGCTTTCCATAAGCACCGCAAATCCGCCGCCGATCAATGCTGACTTCCATACCTTCTGTCCGGTCAGTCTTCCGTACCAGAACAGTCCGATCGCCAGAGCATATGCCCACAGCATGTCACAAGCATAATTTCTTAAAAACATATGAAACAGATCCGTCCCCATCCGGATTCGCAGTTCACCCAGCCACGGATTCAGAGAGATACAGATTCTCGCTATATATGTTCCTGGCCGGACCAGGATATAGATCCCGGTTCCCATACACAGCGGAATCAGGGTATGAAGCATTGCAAATGTTATACACTTTTCCTGCTTCATACCGATTCCTCCCTGCCAAAACATATATTGTTTATTTTAACTATATCGAGGAGAGTTTTCGTCCGCTATACAGCGGACATTTTACAGAACGATTGATTGAAATATTCGTAGAATGATTGATTGGACAACTTACAGTCCTTTGAATGCATACTCAAACGTGGTTAATATCAGTGCCATGATAAAAACAACTACGAATACATAAAGTAAGCAATAGATAATTGCCAGAAACCAATGAAGAACCTTGTTCCCTTTCATAAACGGAAATGCATACCGGATACCTCCATAGTTTCCTATAAAGAACACAACGCCCAGAAGTGCAGTCGCATAGGCGAACCAGTTCATCCATAACACGATTCCGGTTGCCGGTTGTCCCTGATATTCTACATTGGACGTAACGACTGCTGCCAATAGAAATAGATATCCAATCACTGCCAACAGCATCTTCCATAATGCGCCGCTTCGGAACCCAACCGGAGCATATTTCTGATAGGGATAAAGGCTCCGCACCAGAATATTCCTGCTCTTCGTCCGCATGACGGTCTCTATGGCGGTCTTCAGCTGCAAAACACCTGTGTACCGTTCCCCGGAACTGATCTGGACGCATTTCCGGATCACAGGTTTCAGTCTGCCATTCCATAACTGATTCTTCGGATAATCGCCGGTCAGCAGATAGTTCATCGTCACCCCAAGCGCATAGATATCTGTCTGCGGAGAAGACTGGCCAAATCCATACTGCTCCGGTGCCGCAAAGTTCTGCGTGCCGATCAGCCTTGTGTCCTCATTCTTGCCATCCGCATACTCCTTTGCCGCATTGAAATCAACCAGCTTCACAACACCGTCCTGACTAATCATGATATTCGATGGCTTGATATCCCGATGTACGATTGGCGGCTGATGTTCATGAAGCTTTTGCAGAATATCGCAGACTGCCATCATAATATGTCCGACCTCTTCCTCCTGCATGACTCCACAGTCTTTCATCCGTTTCTCCAGAGACTCCCCATGTATGTATTCTTCGATTACGATCAAGTGATCTTCCGCTTCAAAAAGTGCCTGAATCCGTGGCACATTCGGGATCTTCAACTCCATTAATGCCTGATAGACCGGCTTGTTATAGGTATCGATCACCTTTTTCACACAGATTTCTCCGGTGTCGACATGTTGTACCAGATAAATCTCCTTGTTTGCATGTAGTTTTGTAAGTTCCTGATAACAGGACAACTCATATTTCTCTTCCAGTGTCATTTCCCTCTGTATCCTTCCGCCTGCATATATGGCATATTTCCGTCATGCTATACTTGCCTATTATTACTCTATTCATGTATAATACACTATAAATGATACGTCTGGCAACTATTGATAATGAATAAGGAGAGAAATCACATGAAAGATATTTCAACCACAAATCTTTTAAATATATTGGAGCAGAATCAGATTACTGCAGAAAATTTATCCGATTATGTTTCAGAGGTCAAAGATACTTATCCCAATCGGAATATTTTTTCAGATTATATTGCACAGAATTCGGAAGGCATCACAACTGCTCGGATCATCCGGAACTGCTCCGGCTATCTCTCCCGTTCTTATGCCTATGATATTTTAAATGGAACTACAGCAAAACATCCGAGTCGGGATGTTATTCTGGTATTATGCTTAAGTGCACATATGGATCGTCGTATGATCCGCCGCACCTTAGAAGCCTTTCAGCACCGTGAGCTTTATCTGAAGGATCCCCGTGATCTGATCATTGCCACTTATGTAAATAACCGGAATTATAATATAGAAGCCATCAACAGTGAACTGTATGAATACCGGTTACCACTGCTGATGGCTGACTAATTCCTTATGCGTTCTGAAGGAATGCTATATATCCTTTCTTTGTTTCATATACATCCGCCTTGCTGGTCACTTCCCACGGAGCGTGCATATTCAGCACTGCCACACCGCTATCAATCACTTCCATACCATATAAGGACAGGATGTATGCAATTGTTCCGCCGCCACCGACATCTACTTTACCAAGCTCTGCTGTCTGATAGGCTACCTGTGCATCGTCCAGAATCTTTCTCAATGCGCCCATATACTCTGCATTGGCATCGTTTGAGCCTGACTTACCCCTCGCACCGGTAAACTTATTAAATACCATGCCCCGGCCAAAATATGCAGCATTTTTCTTCTCATAGGCTGCTGCGTACAGCGGATCATAAGCTGCACTGACATCCGAAGACAGCATCCGGGAATTCTTCAGACATCTGCGCAGTATCAGCTCTGAATAATCTCCCATTGCTCCTAACAGCTCTGCCACTGTATTCTCAAAGAACTTGGACTGCATACCGGTTGCTCCGACACTGCCGATTTCTTCCTTATCGGTCAGCAGACAACAGGTTGTCTTTTCTACATTTTCTACTTCCAGCATCGCTGCCATAGAGGTATACGCACATACCCGGTCGTCCTGACCATATGCCATGATCATGCTCCGGTCGATTCCGGCCTCTCTTGCCTTTCCGGCAGGAACCACCTCCAGCTCTGCTGACAGGAAATCCTCTTCCTCCATATCATACTGCTCTTTCAGGAGATTCAGCACACCCTTCTTGACACCCTCCTTTTCCTCATCTTTCAAAGGAATGCTGCCAAACAGAATATCCAGATTCTCTCCTTCAATCACTTTATTTGCCTTCTTCTCCTGCTGTTCACCAGCCAGGTGGATCAGCAGATCCGTGATGCAGAATACAGGATCCTCTTCCTTCTCACCAATCACTACATCAACAACGGAACCGTCCTTTTTCACTACAACGCCATGGATGGCCAGTGGCAGTGTTACCCATTGATACTTCTTGATACCGCCATAATAGTGGGTATCCAGATACGCCATATCATCATTTTCATACAGTGGGTTCTGCTTTACATCCAATCGTGGGGAATCAATATGAGCGCCCAGAATATTCATTCCCTCTTCCATAGGCTTTGTTCCAATGTTGAATAAAGCAATGGTCTTCTTCATGCATACTGCATAGAGCTTGTCCCCTGCTTTCACCGTCTGCTTGTCGGCAAGTACTTTCTCAAAGTTCACGTAACCGGCTGCTTCCGCCTGCTTCACGATCTCCTTCACGCATTCGCGCTCGGTCTTTCCGACATTTAAGAATGTCCGATACTGATCGTTCAGCGTTTCCAATTCTTCTAACTGATTCTTCGTGTATGTTTTCCATGCATTTGGTCGTTCCATTATAATTCCTCCTGTCTCGGTATCTTAGATCAAGTTTAACTCGCACTAAGTATAGTACAATTCCCGGAATCCTGCAACCGTCCGCCACCGGCTTTCGCCGCAGGATTCCTTCTGTTTCTGCGTGTTTTCCCCGTTTCCGATTCTTCCTGATTATTTATCCCATTAACCCTTCACGATTACCAGCTTCTGACCCGGTGATAACTCATCCCGCTCGAGCTGATTCACCTTACGGATACTGTCAATGGACGTAAAATAGCGTTTTGCAATGGTCCATAATGTATCCCCTTCCTGCACCATATATCCGATAATGCCAGCTAATTGATTCATTTTTTCATAATCGATTTCCGCTACACTCATATCCACAATAACCGGACACTGCCTCCGGGCAAAAGCAATAATACTTAAATTCACAACTGCCTTGATCTCCACCTCATCACTGCCCAGCATGATGCTGCTGATCTGCTCCAGTGTCGGCGTAATATGGAAAATTGTATCCGGCGACAGATTCTTCGCCTCCACCAGATAGGTGAACGGCAGATATCCGGTCATGGAATTCATTGGCCTGGTATCATCCTCCGCTATGTATAACAACCGCACTTCCACTGCGCCATCCACAACGACACCTTCCTCCGTTGTGCGGATATCATCTACCTTTACCGTACCCTCCACATAGCATACCTGCAGGATTCCGGCCTGATTTTCTTTGCGTTTGATCCGCTCCACGATCCTGGTCTTTGCATTGTTTCTGGTCAGGAGCGACTCATAATCGAACTGCTCGGTTTCTACCTGAATGCATGCCGATGTGGAAAACATATCCCCCAGAAGATCCAGCTCTTCTTCCTGATAAATACGGATTGCCAGCTCCAGATTCGCTTCCAGATTCAGAATCCGCTCCTCACCATCCTCATCCGGTTCCACATTTAACTGCGTTTCACCAAGGTTCACTCCTATATCTGCCGTCATTCCCTCCATGGAGCCCATACATTCCACTTCACCGCTAAACGGAATATCCAGATTCAGATACTGGATCGGCATCTGCTCCTCCGCCCGGTAGATTAAGAAAACCTCCAGTTCTCCCCGGATATCAATCTTATTATCCAACGGCTTGGTTTCCACGTCATTTAAAGTCGCACAATACCAGATCATCCGGCGGATATTAGGTTTATTCTGCGGGATCGGCACCATTTCCCGTACCCGGAACACATCTCTCTGATCCGCAACCGTGCGTGTATATGGAACCTTCTTATATAGACACTGGATCCCATCTCCATTCTCAATCCCTTCGGCTCCTTCCAGTACATCCTGTTCCGTTACGTCGATCTTCATCTGGATCAGGCCCTTTACCTCAACCTTCCGGGAATGAATCATAGTGATGTTCAGATCTTCAATCTCACAACTGACACCGGTATCATAGGATGGAAGCAGGTCATCCACATTGATCATCTCTTCAAACGGAACGCTTCCCTCCATGGCATCCAGTTCTCCTTCTACCTTGGCCACGGAGTACAGGATCCGATAGCTCACATGTCCTCGCACACGCAGACGATCTACCATCGGCTCCGTATCATCGATCACGACCTGTCCCCGGCTGGTAATGATCTTGTCTATATCCTGTTTCGTATCGGGCACATTGAAATCCTCATCAATGGTTAACTGCACCTGTTTCTCTGCTTTATGATTATTGGTACGTATTTCTTTTTTGATTAACTGCATCGATCTTCCCTCCCATGTTCACTGATACTATTCTATGAGAAGATGATAGAAATATTCCTGTTTTTTGATTCTTACCGGTAGACCACCGGCAGATCCTGATTCTCACATTTCACTGCCACATACGGATAGGACATCCCATCGATCTTGATCTCACTGTCCTCCGTACCTATCAGGTTCGTGTCAATATAGACGGCTTCATCTGTCTTATACAGGGCTTCTACTGTCACGGAACAGCCGCCTCTCGGCTGAGCGCCATATCCCACAACAATGTACATGTACTCTCTTGTTGTAAACGTCAGCTTAAATGGTTCCGCCTTTTTCTCTCCAATGATTTTCACCAGTTCGGCCGGCAACCGGCCTTCCTCACATACCGTAAAGTCCAGATTTTCTGTTTCTGTTTTTGAATTACAGCCATTTAACAAAAAGATATTCGATACCAGAAGTATAGATAAAAGAATTCTCGCAATTACTCGCCTGTTTATACCCATGTCTGTCTGACCTGTCATTTTGTTGTAACTAATATATGCAGCCTGTTTCACTGCTATGCCCGGATCACATCTGATGTCTTACAATTCTATATTCATCGCCCAGCTGATAATACGGACACTCCTTATAATTACCGCTTAAGAACCGGCTCATCTCATCCTCGTCCAACTCCATAATGCAGGTATAGCACTCATACTCATCATCATATTCAAAATTCATGCAACTATCACATCTATCTGCCATATATATTCTCTTCCTTCTAATCCTGATTCGTATCATACGTATTGATCGACCAGAATTGCCTGCTTTCCTTTTCTGGTATCGTATTGAATGTTGCGGAATATGAATTTCCCATATCCGCGGACTGCGATCACATCCCCATCCTTAGGACTGCCACTGTTATTCTCCATAATTCTTCCGTTGACCAGAATCAGTTTCTTACGGAACAGATCCAAGGACTGGTTTCTGGACAAATGATACAGCTTAGCCACGATCGAGTCCAGCCGTATGGAGGATACGATCAGCTCCACCGGCTCCAGCTGCGGCTTCACATCCTCCGGCATCGTATCCAGAACCTGGCATTTCACATGGGTATGACGGATCTGGCTTAAGTTCTCGCGAATGTAATCTCCGATACGCTCTACTACAAATACATATCCGACCTTATCCTTTACTACAATGTCACCGATCGTATCCCGCTCAATCCCGAGATTCATAATCGCACCCAGAAAGTCTCTGTGCGTCAGCTCTTCTGCAAATTTTCGAAGTAACGGCTCCACCTTTAGGATCTGAATAGGAAATGCAACCTCATATCCAAAATCCTCCGGACTACCGAAGCGGATCATCTGCCGCTCACAGCCATCGGCTCCGCCCCATAAGGTAAACTCCGATTCCTCTGCTACCGAATATACAAGTGCAGCATCTGTTGCTGATAAAAAGTCTGTAAAATAATATGCACTGTTCTGATAACTCTGCTCCGCCAGCTCTGCAAACCGTTTTCGCAACTGCTGTTCCTCTATCTCCGCCATCTGTAAGTTCCTCTTTCAAATATATTTATACAAATCATACAACTGTCTAATGAACATACGTAAAGAACTGATTGCCCTGTTCTGCAAACGTCTTCTCCAGCTCATACCGCAGTTCCCGTACTTCCTCGCCGGTTACCGGATTATAATACCGGATGGTTGTCTCATTATAACTGATGATCAATACATAAGTATCTGCATCCAGCTTGGCCACTACCGGTGCTCCCTGACACAGGTAGAATAATGCATTATCCACATCGCAACCCACCAGATTCACACCCGCTTTATCCAGATACCGTTGCAGGATATCATTCGCATTTCCACTCATGTCCATGGATTCCGGCAATTCCGCTTTCTCATACTGTAGTATCATTTTAATACATTCCTGTAAAGACTCTGCCGGGGACGCACATGTCGTTTCCTGCAAGCCTTCTGTTACCTCTGCATAATCCAACAGCCCACTGATTCTCCAGATACAGTTTCCCCGGCTGTCCAGCGCCAGTCCGCTTTCCTCATATGCGGCAAGGATAGCCCCACGTGGTGTGGAATAAGACCGTTGCATCGTTCCCTGTGCATATACGTAGTACCGTTCCGATTTCTCTCCACTGTCTACCGCAATACTCTTGTTATCATCATTCAGCACTTCTTTGGTCATGATCAGTTCCGGTACGGATGTTACATACATATAATTCGGAAAAATCATGTATAACTGATTATATGCATCATACGTATACTGGTAGCTGACCTGAACACCATCTCCATCTGCTTCCTTAAAGGTAATGAAGTCTTCCGGTGCTTCAACATAGTTATCACCGGACTTTGTCGCTCTTGTCATATGAATGACCTGTTTTCCTGTATAAGCCTCCATTACATAGATTCCGGACTTACTATATTCCTTGACCACCTGATTTTCCAGTGTCGCTATTTTTAATGTATGCATTGGGAATATCGTACTTCCATCGGTATTCAATACCACTTCCGATTCATTTGCCAGTCCATATGCCAGATCATCTTCAATGAATCCTATCGCCTTGATCCGCTGTCCGCTTCCCGCATCTACGGTATGCTCTTCATAGGTCTCAAGATTCATGATCGTAACCTGTGTACTGTCTCTGTCCACCGATGCATTCGGATATGCCAGCAGACATTCACTGCCGGATACCGCCAGGTACTCCTTTGGAATTCCCTGGATCACATAACTGGACTCACCGGTTGCCAGGTCAATCTTCATCACATTATCACCCAACATATAGAAGAACTCGTTTTTCTCATTCAAATAAGTTAATCTGGACGCATCCTCTTTCAGAATCTCATATGGTTCATCACAGGAAATGAATAAAACCTCTTCTAACCGGCTGGTACTTGCCAGGAACCGATACACAGCTATGCCATTCTCACCTTCATGGTCTCCTCGGTTCATATACCCATATACCGTAAATACCATATTTCCATTATCATCCAGCTTAACAATATTAATACCATGCTGATCGTATGCCGACCGGATATCCGTAGGTGTATCCTGCCAGAATGCAAATACCTTTGTGATCGTTGTAGCACCATAGTCGTAATACCATAACTGCCCTTCTTTTACAAATGCTACCTTTTCATTTTCATCACTGACTCTATATTGGAAATTATCCTCGTCTGATATTCCGAGGAAAAACCAGTTTTTCAATGTATTTACATCAAACCGGTCAAATATCGTTTCCACATTGCGGTCGAAATCCATCAGATAAATGGTCGTACTATCTACATATTTCAGCCGATATACCTCTGTCACATTATAATACTGTGCATTATCCACTTCACCCGAGATGGCTACATAATTAAGTGCAATGGTTGCATTCGTCTCATCTAATTCCTTAATCGTCGGTGTCATTCTGGAAATCCGCATCATGGACAGATTCGCCCATGTGAAAGACTCATAATTGGAATGAATATCTATATGAGATAAGTTTTCATTCTCTCCGCTATCATTCGGCTCGATATATTTTGTAATTGCAGCCTTGTTTTCTTTATTAAACGTTGCCTCGTGGAACTCATTTACAAACTGTAAAAACTGACCTGTATGCAGTCGATCGGATGGAATCAATCTTGTATAATACCGGACTTCCCGTCCATCTTTCATTGTTATGCACACAATAAATGTATACTCCTGTGCTTCCTGAAGATTCATACGCAATGTTGTCTTTACCTGTTTTGCTCCATTCGCTTCCTGAATCTCGTCTACTTCACCGTTTTCAATGAGTGAACTGCCATCTACCGTTCTCACCTCATAGCCGACTGTATCAATTTCACTTTTAACCGTCTCTATCTGAAAGTTGACTGTCTGATCTGTCCCAATCGGCGTGATCGAATCATGAAACAGCGACGCATCAATGGAGGAGGTGTATCCATGCAGACAATTCACTTCATCACTGCCTGTTTCCATATAAACCAAAGGAAGTGTAGGCTGAGCCATTTCTGCCGACACCTCATCCATTCCTGTATTATCCCATTTATTTACTAAAAACACTGTAGCCAGAAATACCAGCACAGCTACAATTATTTTTACAATAATATCCTTTATCATTCCGTTGCTCCCGAATATATCCTAAAAAAGACGTCTTCTCTGTCGATATCGACATCGACGCATATGAAATTCATTGCATATTAAAATCAGGGACAGTTGTATTACCGGATCATCCGGTCCCGGATTCCCTGCATCCCGTCCCTTCATACGAATCCAGACTTCTTCTGCCATCCGATAGATGCTGACCGCATCCGGCTGTTCATCAAACATCGGACTGCCTTCATACTCCAACCGATCACACAAATCCTCCACCATAGCCGCTATAAACCTGGCTTCTCTCGGATACATACGCTTCATTCGCTCATAATCCCGGTAGGTATCCTCCTCAAACATTTCTAATTGATCCGGATTAAAATTATCCGGCCACAGCTTCTGGGATGCCTGCTGTAAATACTCCTGAAAACTACTCATATTTACCCTCCTGCATACTGATTCCCGAATCATCTCTTACAGAATATTGTATGCATGGAGGGTGATTTGTTGCTATTTTTATCTTATTCGTCACCGAAAGAAATACCCAGCATTCTTGCATTCTGCACAATGCTGTCATCCGGTGAAACATATTTTAACTTTCCTGCTGGCTCGGATAACGGAATAGAAGTTACTGACTCGGATAACGGAATAGAAGTTACCTCATCATTCTTCAGTACAACAAGCTCTCCATATTTGCCCTCTTTGATCAGCTCTGCTGCCTTTGCGCCGAAACGGCTTGATAAAACACGATCATACGGACATGGGCTTCCGCCTCTCTGTGTATGTCCCGGAACAGTTACCCGAACCTCCTGACCGCCATAAGACTTGATCTGTTCTGCGATCTCATATGCTACAGACGGATACTTCGGATTCTCCAGGATTGCTTTCCGTTCCTTCTTTGGCAGAGAAGCAACTTCCTTTGAAATAGCACCCTCTGCAACTGCCAGGATTGAGAACCGTTTGCCCTGTTGTGCACGTCTGTCCAATGCCTTGCAGACATTCTTAATATCATATGGAATCTCCGGAATCAGGATAATATCCGCGCCACCTGCAATACCTGCATATAATGTGATCCATCCTACTTTATGTCCCATGATCTCTACGATAAATACCCTGCCATGAGAAGCAGCCGTCGTATGAATACAATCAATCGCATCTGTAGCAATATCTACCGCACTCTGGAAACCAAACGTCATATCTGTTCCCCATAAATCATTATCAATGGTTTTCGGAAGACCGATTACGTTTAAGCCTTCTTCACTTAACAGATTCGCTGTCTTCTGTGAACCGTTTCCACCCAGAACGACCAGACAATCCAGCTTCAGCTTTTTATAGGTATCCTTCATAGCTTTTACCTTGTCCATACCATTGGCATCCGGCTGGCGCATTAACTTAAATGGTTGTCTTGAGGTTCCCAGGATCGTGCCGCCCTGTGTCAGAATCCCTGAGAAATCTTCGGCCTTTAACAGCTTATAATTTCCATACATTAAACCCTTATAGCCTTCCAGAAATCCGTATATCTCCACATCCTTAAAAGAGCCGTATAATCCCTTAACAACTCCCCGCATGGTTGCGTTCAATGCCTGACAATCTCCACCACTGGTCAACATTCCTATTCTCTTCATACGAACCACCTTCTCTTTCTTATGTTTTATAAATAGACTCTGCCTTCTAATGCACGGAACAGAGTTACTTCATCAATGCATTCCAGCTCTCCGCCAATCGGTACACCACTGGCGATCCTGCTGACTTTTATGCCGGACGGCTTTACCAGCTTACTGATATACATTGCTGTTGCTTCACCCGGAACATCTGAATTGGTTGCTATGATCAGTTCTTCTACATCTTCATTCTGCAGACGGACCAATAATTCCTTTAACTTAATATCCTCCGGTCCTTTGCCCATTGCCGGATCTAAGGCTCCGTGAAGGACATGATAAATGCCATTATAACGACCTGTACGTTCATACGCCGCCAGATCTCTGGTATCTTCTACTACCATGATAGTACTATGATCCCGGTTCGGGGATGCACAGATCGGACAGATTTCTTTATCCGTCAGTGTATAACAGGTTTTGCAATATTTTACATTCTTTCTTGCTGTCTGAATGGTATTCGCCAGCTGATCCACCTGTTCCATCGGCATATCGATGATATGAAATGCCAGCCGTTGTGCCGACTTACCACCGATCCCCGGCAAATGAGATAATTGTTCTATTAAATTATTAATCTCGTTACCATAATAATTCATGACTAGAACGGAAAGCCTCCCAGTCCACCCATATTACCTGTGATCTTGGACATTTCTTTGTTGGAATCTTCTTCCTGTGTCCGGAGTGCCTCATTGACCGCTGCAATGATCAGATCCTGCAGCATTTCAATATCATCCTTATCGACAACTTCTTCATCCAGTTCAATTGACTGAACTTCTTTCTTTCCATTTACAACTACCTTTACGACTCCGCCGCCGGCAGTTGCCTCATAGGTCTTCTCTTCCAGCTCCTTTGTCGCCTCTTCCATCTGCTTCTGCATCTTCTGTGCCTGCTTCATCAGATTGTTCATATTTCCCGGCATCATTCCTCCGGGATATCCACCACCACGTTTTGCCATTTTTACATCCTCCTATTTATCATCATATTCCACCGGAATATTCATTTCTTCAAAAATATTCAATCGGATCAGATCCTGCTGCCCCGCATTATTCCGGTACTTCTTTCGGAATTCCACCGTCAGATTCCGTTCAGAAGCCTGCACAAAGGCCTCCCGGATTGCTTCCTGATCTTCTCCACCTTCTGCCAGAAGTCCCTGATTGGTCTCATCCAGCAGAATTACAATTGACATATGCTCTTTATCCACCCGCACATCCGACATCTGTAATAATGTCCGTAATGCCGGCTCCAGCTTTTCATAAACCACCGGCAGATGTGCCGCTATGTTTTTCAGCTCCTGAAGGGTTGCTTCCGGAAGTGTTTTAACCAGCTCCGCCTCGGATGGTTCTTTTGATCCATTTGATTCTACCGCTACTGTCGGTACTACATTCCCCACTGCCTGCTTCGGGGGATTCTTCTCTATCGATTCCAGCCGTTTGGTTAAATCATCCATACGCTGGATAATAGAATCGTAATTCTGCTCCATCTCCGGCACACATAGCTTAATAACTGCTAATTCCAGTATTACCCGTTTTTGACTTGCATATTTAATATTATTCGAAAGTTCCGAAAAAATACGGATATACCGCATCAACTCATCCAACGATACCTTCGCCGCCATCTGCTCCATGGCATCCAGATTCTCCTTAGACAGATCCAGCATATCTCTCGCATTTGCAGAGCTCTTTAACAGTAACAGATTCCGCATGAACCATGTGAAATCTAGGATAAACTGTCCAAGTTCCCGCCCTTGCCAGATAATCTCATCAATCAATGCGATCGCTCCGTCTACATTCTTTTCTTCCACGGTACTTAGCAACCGGATGAACACCTCTGTATCAACCGCTCCCAGTACATCCAGACACTTCTCATAGGTCAGGGTCTCGCCCAGATAAAAGGCTATGCACTGATCCAGCAGACTCAAAGCATCTCGCATGGAACCCTCTGCAGCCTTGGCAATATAATCAATCGCCTTTTTCTCAACCGATACGCCTTCCCGATCCATCAGGTCCATCAGCCGATCAGAAATCGTCTGAACTGTGATCCGCCGGAAATCATATTTCTGACATCGTGATAAAATCGTAATCGGAACCTTATGTGATTCTGTTGTTGCCAGAATGAAGATTACGTAAGACGGTGGCTCCTCCAACGTCTTTAACAGTGCATTAAACGCTCCGATTGAGAGCATATGCACCTCATCTATAATATATACTTTATACTTTCCTTCTGTCGGAGAGTATTGAACCTCATCCCGAATCTCCCGGATATTATCAACACCATTGTTCGATGCCGCATCAATCTCGATCACATTCATGGATGTGCCTTCTGCAATTGATCTACAGCTCGCACACTCTCCACACGGACTTCCATCCACCGGATGTTCACAGTTCACTGCCTTTGCAAATAACTTCGCTACCGTTGTTTTACCGGTACCTCTTGTTCCGCAAAACAGATATGCATGACCGATCCGGTCATGTGTGATCTGATTCCGCAATGTCGTTACAATATGCTCCTGACCTTTTACTTCCTCAAAAGTATCCGGTCTCCACTTACGATATAACGCTTTATATGACATCTTATTCACATCCTATCTGTCAGCTGCTAATAGCGGAATTGGAATATCTGATCCAGCATGCGCAATGTCTTAAAGTTACCTTTTGCGGTTATCTCACCGGACATGAACGCCCTTTGAAATGTATTCTTTCCATGCAGGATCGTTTTTAATACCTTTGTCTCAGCCCGCATCACTACATCCGCTTCTGTATCATCGCTATACCAGCACTTCACACCGTCCGGATTCACTTCTATGGACAACGTGGACTCCCGATCCGGTATGATAATGATATATTTCGCCGAAAAATCAGACTGTGGATAATAATTTGTCCGGAATTCCCGGATAAACTCGCCTTCCTTCTCCTCCGGCTCATCTCCCAGCATGGATTTGAACATTGCAGATAATTCCTCAATATCCTTCTTCTGTTGTTTTACATAAGCATCATCCGATACAAATTTCGATAACTGCTCACTTTCCTGTGGGGTCAGATCTATCGTTTTGGTCCGTGACACATTCTCTCTGACTGCCACATTACTGTTCGGAAATACCGGCATCTTCTGATGAATTGCCCGGTATAGGTTCTCTGCTTGTTTTTCAATCAATGTCCGATAAGTTGCAGAAGTTTCAAACTCTGTATGATTCTCTACATAGGCAGTCAGCCCTTTTAATGTTGTTCCGCCAAGTGTTTCCCATGCCTTTACAATCATGGCTTCCGCATCCCTTTCTCCGTAAGTTGTTGACATAACAACCGGGAGCATGTACAGAGAAGCAATCTTTGCTTTATCACCATATAACCAGCACATATCCAAAAACTGCTGCATATATCCACCAATTCCAAACCACTCAAGTGAAACGGCCAGAACCACCCCGTCTGCGTCCTTTAACGTAGCCGGAAGCGTAGCTATTGCATTCTTATCCTCGTACAGATTATATCTTCTCACATCTACACGAAGCTCTTCTAATACTTCTGTTATTTTTCCAATGACATATAACGTGGGATCTTCAATCAGTCCACGTCCGCCATAATAGATGTTTATCTTCACCGGAACCGCTCCTTTGTACTTCTTTTCCTATATGAATCAATCATATTTCAATACACAAACACTCCATCTTATTATAGCGGAAAGGGGGCATAAAAGCAACTGCCCCGCCGGATTGTTTTCTTAATTTTCAGACATCATTTTCCCAATATTTTTTCACCTTTTCCACAACGTAATATGTCGCTCCGAGCACTAACCGGCTCCCCTCTTCCAAAAAAACCTGTTCTCCCACAGAAATCCGCCTGCCGTTATAGTAGGTTCCATTGGTAGATGCCAGATCCTCAATGCACAGCTTCCCTGTATTCTGAAATATCCGCGCATGTCTCCGGCTGATTCCTGTTTCATATAACGGATACTCTGCACGATTGGATCGTCCGATAATTCCCGGCAGAACATTCAGTAAAATATCCTGTGTTTCTACTCCTTTCAATTTCCAGATCTCCTGCTCTGCCGACTGTATCAGGCCGGTCTCTCCTCCTTGGTTTTTTTCGATCACACAGGTTTCCCCCGGATTCACTTCTACCTGTTCCGTTATCTGTTTTTTTAAGTCTTCTTTACCTGTTTTCTCCGAAACACTTATATTCCCCTTACGCCTTTTCCGGCTAAGCTTCAACGTACTATAAAGCAGGAACGCAAACACGATCATACTGAAAATCATAAATTTACAATCCCGGTCGTATCCTAAAAATACCCAGTACCGCAATGCAAACACTATAACAGCCACCAGAGAAATACCTGTCAGGATCCTATAAATCCATATTTGTTTTTCTTCCCGCAGCTCTTCCTGCTTTTCTTCTCGTTTTCCCCCTCGCTCTCCTTCTTGTCTTTCTCCTCGGTCTTCTCCTCGACCTTCTCTCCGCTCCGGCTTTCCGTTTTTTTCAGTCCATGCCACCGGCTCTGCCACTGCCGGACCCGATACTTCTGCTGCTTTTCCCGGTTCTCTTCCCGGATATGTACTCCTTGTCCTATCGTTTTCCATATGATCAGATACCGTTATCTGCGTTTCCATATCTTCCAGAAACTTCCGGATTTCCTCCGTTCCCACGGCCTCCTCCTGCAGCAACCGGTACAAATTATAAATATACATAACAGCCGCTGAATCCTGATGCCCGGTATGCTTCATGCAAAACTCTACCAGCCGGACGAATGACTCTCGAAAATCTCCCGGATTCTCCAACTGAAAACAAAACCGGAATTCCTGC
>HF991337.1:24170-62126 GCA_000431515.1 Clostridium sp. CAG:632
GGCGCCATCCGAATGCCCTCCGGCGGAAGCAGATACTCCTCCATCTCTTTCCAACAATTCCATAAATCCATGAACAGTTTTTGCAGTATCCGGATATCAAGCTCCTGTTTTTCACTTATCTGAGCCAATGGCAGTGCGCCCTTCGTGTCGTACGCAATCTGAAACCGTCCATCACATCCTTGGATTTCCAATGGCAGCAACCCTCTTCCTGCATATCGCATCAGCATATTTAGTTGAAAGTCATCAATACTATCACCGCTTCCTTTCAGAACCATATATTGTCGAAATCCCTCAGTCTGATAATATGTTTCCAAGCAGCTGCCACCTCCTTAATCTCTGTTCCGTTCCTCTTTTTCTCTCTATCTGATATTCTGTTTTTTTAATAGCATATCCCTGCACCAGTTTTATATTTACGTTCTGAGAGTATATGATACGTTCTCCATGTGTTTCTGTTTCTATCCGGTCATCCGGTTGTCTCTGATTTTCTTCTATGCAAAGCATCATGTCTGCATGTGCCTCTGCCTGTTTCCACTCTCCGAGCAGCATTGTCAGGAGCAGCATAATCACCAGCAAAACCATGCTCATAATTAAAGTTACCTCTATGACTGCACTTCCCGCATTCCGTTCTCTACTTCCTTTTCTCATATCCGCTTCTCCATCTCTGCTTCTTCATTCTATACCCATTATGATCCACACCGGGAACACGGTGCATACCCCGGAACTTCACTTTTCAACACCCGCCGCACCGTTCGCTTGAGCCCGCTGCACTCCCTCGTTGTATGGTAACAGTCTCCGGTCGGTGTTATATAATAGATTTCTGTCTCCTGCTCTCCGCAATACTCACAGCTCCTCAACCTCGGATAATTTCTCTTCAGACCCGATGCCGGCACTGTATATATCGTTAATTTCAAATGACTGCAGCTTCTGCTTAAATGATATACCGTACTATGTTCCGCTACATACACATATTCCTGTCCTTCCGCTCCTTCGGTCTCCAGGTATCCAAGATATGCTTTCTGCCGGATTCCGGCCCGGACCGGAATCCAAATCTCCCGAAGAAATGGAGCTTGTATATGTACCAGATATTTCACATTGAGACAGACAAATCCTTCCGGATCTATAACAGGATTCCCTTCCAGTAGGATGCCGTTCTTCCCACCGACCACATACCGTTCCACCCTCTCATTCTCACCGAGAAATGTCCGGAACTGTATGAATGCCGCTCCCAGATCCAGGATACTGCTTTCACCCGCTTCTTCCCTGTCTCCTTCTTCAAGCTCCTGTTTCAGATAGGCAATCTCTGCCATACTGTCAGCCGTGTTGTTGACTGCCTGATAGATCTGATTCTCCATTATAAAAATCTGTCCCATGGAATAAAACATCCAGAATGCGAACAGAAGCAAAGGCAGGATCATTGTAGCCTCCAGTGATGCGGATCCACCGTTTTTCCAACGGGTTTCTTTTCTTTCCTCAGAGGTGCTTTGAACTGTATACTGATCCACCGGGGGGGCTTTCACAATCCGGTCTTTATTCAGAAGTATCAGATCTTCCAGAAATACCCGGCCATACCGGTTACTTCCGAACGGAGTCCTGTAGCAAAGCGATAACGTTTTCTTATTTTTATGAATCTGCTGCCTCTGTCTTGACCCGGTTGCCTTTCTGTGCATCCTTGGCAACAACTTGTGATGATTGGATGAATCAGTATACATTTCAAAACACCTCTTTTTCATTTAATATTAATATAAACTACTCACTCAAATACCCTTCTGAATTCTGAAAATGCCATTGCCGATCGTTTTCCTGAATCGTCACCTGAACTTCAAATTCAACCACGCAGTTTTCTATTCTAAATTCCGGAATATCTTCCTGAATATTCAGCTGCATAATATCTAGCATGCGATAGTGCAATTGCTCAGTATTCTGTAGTGCAAGCATCAGAAACAGATATTCCTCATAAGTCATTCCCTTACTCTCCTCGCATCCCGGTTCTTCTATCCGGCTTATATCTGACAGATTCCGCAATGATAAATTCCATGTTGTCCGGTCTTTTGTGACCGGAACGGCTTTTCCATGTAATAATGCTTTTACATCCACCAGGCTCTCTCCATAGGCCCAACCGCCCAGGATCACATAAGATACCGGTTCCGCCAGCTCTGCCAGTCCAACCGGAGCAAGCAGTACAGTTGCCAGTGCCAGAGTTTCTTCTTTCATTGTCTGATCCGAACAGGCATAACACATATTGGGAATAAATCTGATCCATGCCAATTCCGTCGCCACCTTCGATAAGTTTTTATAATCGGATTCCAGACCTGCAAGCAGATATTCCGCCTCAAACTCCAATGGCCGGTTATTCTCACCATCCCAGCTGCCTGCATTCTGAAATGTATCGATTGCGTAAAGCGGCCCCTCCAAAAAGTTCTCCATACCCTCTGTAATTTCTCCATCCGGCGCAAGCCTTCCGATATCTTTCCAGAATGTCTCCTGACGGAATGCATCCGCCAGATCCGGAAGACTGAGCATATCCCCCTGAAATGTCCAGAATTCTTTTGAGGTCATTCCTTTTCCGTTCGATGGTACATTCGTCAGATCTACCGTTTCTTTAGAAACCGCCATAACTTTATCCGGAATAACCAGATCTAAAATATCCATACCAAGAAGCAGTTTCATTGCTCCCCTTGGATCAAAGACTTCCTCTCCGGCCCCTGTCTCTTCAACCGGCAGCAATAATGATTCCTTTGACATTTCCTGTTTCTCTACATTTATGGTTTGTTTGCTTTCTAATGTCACAGTCTGCTCCGCCTGATTTTCTAACTTTCTCTGTACCGTATCCCGGTCGAGCGACTGTCCCGGTTCTGTCTTTTGAAAGACTCTTTCCAGTACCAGCTGTGGAGTCCGGAGTTTCATATATTCATGGATCTGCTGCCGGAATCCTTCCATAGAATCCTCTGTTAATGATTGACTCTTTGTCAACATTACTTCCTGCACCTGAAAATGATATGGCGTTTTCTGCGGCATCAGGTTATATTCCAGAAAATCTTCCATTCTCTGCTCTAAAAAACCCTCTCCTTTGCCATAATATGTCTTATCCAACGCAAGGATGTGATATCGCCGGAACAAGTCCGGCTGATAATCACCTTTTATACTTTTACAGGCGGCCGAAACTGACTGACTGCATTTGGCTTCTCCTTCTCTGATCCTTATCCCCTGCAAAACAGTAAGAACCAGCATTAAAAATACACATACCATCAGACAGACAAATACTGTGATCTGTCCTTTATTCCGCATTCCTTTCATAGTCCCGGCCTCCTGCTTTACTTATATACCGTTGATGCATCCCGGTTAATTGCTTTCCAGATTTTATTTACCAGCTGCGTAATCTGTTTCTGAAAAATAATAACGATACCGACCAGCACAACAATGATCAATAATACCTCGACTACACCCATGCCATCCTCTGCATGTTCACCAACCAGAAAATCTTTTATTTCATCCATATTCCTATTCCCCTTTCATCATATTTCACAAATATATTTGTTATAAAGTTACAAGGCAAAATCTTTCCATGCCGGAATTAAGATTACAGCCATTGAAATCACCATGAGAAGGATCATTGGCAGCAATAGCTTGGTTCCCGCTTCCTCACCGGCTTTCTTGGCCTGTTCTTTTCGATATGTAAATGCTGATTGTGCCTCTTCCTCCAGCTGTATCCGAATCTCATGTCCGCCTGTACGGATCTGTCGGCCTAATAATGACATCAGTCTCATATATGGTGCTAATCCGGTCCTTCTTCCTAACCTGATATACGCTTCTTCCTGCGTGATTCCGGTCCTGATCTCATTGCGCATGATTTCCAGTTCCCGATAAAGCACCTGTGTTGTTTGATGCCTCGTTTCATATAGCTGCATAACTCGTTCCAACGCTCCCTGAACCGTTGCTCCCGCTCCCAGATATAATTGAAGCTGGTTAACAAAACCCGGATAAGAGAGAAGCAGCTGTTGTTTATGCTTTTTTACCTCACGATGCAGATTTTCTCTTTTCCGCATCCAGAGCATCAGCATTATAACGATTCCGCCTATTAATATAACTGCTATGATCCTGCCGGTATCCGATGGCATCTGCAGCCGGTATCCGGCAATCTCCCCGGGAAGGATCACCTCCCTCTCATACCGCTGTTCTTCTGCCGCTTTGGAAACAGCCTCTGATACCTTCTGTTTCATTAGTTCCTGATCTGTCAACTCTCCCGGATAAATCACCAGCCGGTACTCCCTCTGCTGCACTTCGTCCGCATAGGATAATTCCAGTCTCAGGCAAACCTCTGCAGGTTCCTTTAATGTCTGATTATGGACCGTTCCATTGTCTTCCAGCAGTTCATAGTCATCACTGCTCCATTGAACCCGGATACCGCTTTCCGGAATCGTTTTTTCCAGATTCAGATTCTGCTTTACCATATCCGAAGTTATATTGTCGCCCAGCATCTGCGCCTCCAGGTATTGAAACCCATTCTGAAATTGTTCTTTTAACTCCGGCTCTGTGTACTCCACCGCCGGCACTTCTATCTGTATTTCCAGCCCGGGATCTTGTCCGTCGCTCACCTGTAAGGAATACTCTGTAGCCTCCTCGCCATATGACGTCCGCTCCAACCTGATTTCATCTGTCTGCCGCAGTGCAGACTCTACCGCTATTGCTATGATGAGTATTCCGACCAAAAGTGCGGCCAGCATCGTTTTTTGTATCAACTCTGTATAATACTTTTGAAGTAAGTACTCTGTCCCGAGACGATTGCCGCCGTAAAGCTGTATCAGGTCCTTCTGTACCGGTGCTTCCCGAAGTAATCGCTTCTCACGAAGCCATTGATAGAGCTTCTCTGCCGCCCCGGTTATAAATCTTTTGCTCAAACAGTTACACCTCAATTCTTATAATCCGGCTTCCCCAATAAGATGCCATAACCGTCCCCAGCATACAACCGCTCATGATCATGCCACCTGTCACATTATGGTAAAGCACATCCAGATAGCCGGGATTTCCCATCCGGAGATACAGCAGCATAAAGATCGGCATTCCGCACATAATCCTTTGCTCCAGCCGCTTTCCTGACAACATGATCCGGATTTCCTGCCCGATTTCTATTTTTTCTGCTATGATAGTGGTCGTATTTTCTATAATATGTACCAGATTCCCACCACTTCTCTTTGCCGTACGCAACACCTCCGCAAAGCTCAGAATATCTTCCTGTCCGATTTCTTCACCAAACTCATACACTGCCTGTTCAATCGGAATATTCAGAGCAACCTTTTGAACGATCTTCTGTGCTTCCATTCCCATCCGGCTATCTCCTGTATGCAGTTCCCGAAAATCTTTTTCCGCAGTTATCCATGCATGCTCCAACGAATATCCTGCTTTCAGATTCGCTGTTAAAATCTGTAGCAGCTCCTTAAATTCATCCAATAAAATCCGCATCCGGTATTCCTGCTTCTTCTTCTCATATATTCTGAGAACCCATATGTTACATGGGGTCATAAGCAGTCCTATTCCCAGGGAATCATAGAACAACCATCCCAGAATCAGGCATCCCAGAATCCCTATGGCCAGAACTGCCAGATATTCCGGCCCTATATAATGTCTGATATTCATCCAGGCACCCGGCTGTCTCCAGCTTTTCCATATGGCTAATGGCTTCTTTAAATTCCCAGTTCTCATCTGTTTTCTCCTTTTCCAGTATTTTGTTCTGATATTTACATAATGTATGTAACTGTATTTCACCTTCCTGCATTCCCTGCACTTCTGTGATTTCAAGGACTTTCCGCCTTCCATCTGCCAGCCTTCCAATATGTACTATTATGTCAATTGCAGATGCTATCTGTTGTCGAATGGCAGCCAAAGGCATCTCTATTCCCATTAATACCATCGTTTCCAACCGATATAACATATCTCTTGCAGAATTCGCATGACCGGTTGATAAAGACCCATCATGCCCTGTATTCATTGCCTGCAGCATATCCAGCGCTTCTTCCCCACGAACTTCTCCGACAATGATTCTGGTTGGCCGCATCCGAAGAGAACTCCGGATCAGATCTTTCATGTGTACTGCATTCTTCCCTTCTACATTCGCATTACGGACTTCCAGCCGTACCAGATTCTCAATAGATTGCAGCTTAAGCTCTGCAGAATCCTCAATCGTAATGATCCGTTCTGTCTTCGGAATAAAATCTGCCATCACATTCAGAAAGGTCGTTTTACCGGAACCGGTACCGCCGGATATCAGAATGTTATAACGACTTTTCACCAGGATCCGCAGCAAGCTGACCAGTTCCTCTGACAACATTCCCCGTTCTACCAGATCTCCGGCGTTAAAATTCCGTTCCGGAAACCGCCGGATCGTCATCACTGCTCCATCCAATGCAACCGGCGGCAGAACAACATTCACTCTGGATCCATCAGAAAGTCTGGCGTCTACAATCGGAGAACTTTCATTCACAATGCGATTACACTGCGCTGCCACCTGCTGAATCACATCCATATACTTCTCTTCTGATGTAAACCCGCCGTCCCATCTTTCTATCTGACCATTCCGTTCTACAAAAATCTTATGATAGTCATTAATCATGATTTCTGTAATATCTGTCCTGTTCATGAGTGCCGCCAGGCAGTCCAGTCCGCGAATAGAACTGAATATCCGTTCCTTTAGTTCTATCTTTTCTTTTAGTGGAATGTATCGTTCCTCTGTCTTTCGTAATATCTTCCGGTCAATCGCCTGTTCGATCTGAAGATCACTGACAGCTGCCCGCAGATCCAGTTCGGCACGTACCGTTTCTTCTATCTCATGGCTTAATTGTTCTATTCCTTCCGGCATTTTATTGTTTTTCTCCTTTCTCCTGCTCTTGAACCCTGTCCCACAGAGTCTGCAGACTACCGGATTCACGAGCCGTCTCCAGCTCCCGGATTCCACTCTCCCTGCTCAAAACAGCTTCTACATCTACCGGATAACATTTCTGAGCAAGTTCTTCCCACATATCCATTCGTCTCATGCAATCACAAAATCTCTCTAACCGTAACAGCGCCTCCCGGTCCTGCAGGCATGGAAGATAAATAACATCAAATGCCAGTAAGCTCCTCAAGTCAGCCAGACTTCCGGTTCCTATATCTGCAATTACATGTCCATAATATCCTTCCCTGCAGATTGTCCGTATCAGCCATTCCATATCTCCCGCATCCAGTTCCCGTAGTTCCTGATAACTGCCTGCACTGGGAATCATATCTACTCCGGTCTGTCCCTGTGCCAGTGCCTTTATCTGCATCGACAGATTTTCGGAACGTTGTTTTAAATAATAAAGAACCGTCTCCATCGCAACGCCTTTGGAACCATATTCTTCCATGCCCAGATATAAACTTCTACCCAGTGTAAACATATCGGATTCATGCTGTCCTTCGGTCTGTCCTGCCCAGAATCTGCACAATGCATGCGCCAGCCGGCTCTTCCCACTTCTTCCAATCGGCGAATAAATACCTACGGCCAGTCCTTCCTGTCCGTTTCCGATAAATGCCCGTTCTCTTCCAAGAATCTCCAGCATCTTCTTTACCAGAACCGATGCCGGTGAATATTTCGAGATACCGGTTATATCCTCTGTCAGGGTCAGTTGCTCACCGGTCTTTACCAGTATTAGCATTGATACAGAGGTCAGTTTCTCCGACCATTGTCTTATCGATGATCCACCTACGGTCTCCTGCGCGAACAGGGTCTCATCTATCACGATCATATCTGTTTCATGCTGCACCAGATACTCCTGTAGCTGTCCCACTCCGGTAAAGGCCATCGCCAGAATCGGAATTCCTGCATTGCGGTTGATATAGTTCATGAGTGCAATTGCAAAGGTTGGCTCGGTATCACAGATTGCCACCTTATAACATTTCAAAAATCCAGCCACCTCCTGATTATCCAGATTCCATATCCTATCAAAATTGCTATGGAGAAATGTACTGTGTTCCGGGTGTCGCCCCGATCAAATCCGCTGTCGTATGGGGTAATGTGTCCTGTGATTAAACAGGTCTGAACATACTTCCAGAATACTTGTAAACGATTCACCAGACTACGGTGATATAACATATGAATCACAGCCAGCACGCCGCCGGCCAGAAAGGAGTAGAGCATGATATGCAGGATCTCAACACCTGCTGCACCTCCTATGACAGTAAATAGCTTAATATCTCCTGCTCCCAGCATACGGAACCGGTGCAATAAAAGCAGAAGTGCTATAGGAATCACGATTCCTGCCAGAATCTCCGGCAACCCACCACTGCCTTTCTCACAAAAGGTTCCACCTGCACTGACCAGAATACCGATCAACATTAACAGATTCGGAATGCGGTATGTACGAAGATCAAAAATCACTGCCAGAATCAAAATACATATAATTATAATATACGCTTTCATCCCTCCTTCTTATTCCTTACTTCCCTTGTAGTATATAATATTTTTTTACATTTGTAAATACTTATTTGAAATATTTTTCTTGTTTTTTTACACATTTAATATGTGTCCGAAATCATCCTATGGAATTTTATCTTTACCTTTTCATATAAATGGAATAAATTGGCTGATTCCCGCCTATACTAATAATACAGAAGCAATAAAGGTGGTGGAACGATCAATGACCAAAAAGAAATTACAGAAGCTACAGGCAGAGAGAGAACGTCAGACTCTGCTGCATGAGATTGAAACAACCAGACAGGCACATGCCATTGCCTTATCCAATCTGGAGAACATCACAGATCCCGACCTGATTGACTGCTATATCTATGAATTGAATGCCGTACAGGTGCGTTATAGATTTCTCCTCCGACTTGCCAAGCAGAAGAACCTTACCAATCTTCCGACCACTCTGCCGAATGAAGTTTAATATCCGATCTGCACAATATAATCAAAAAGGAGTGCCGGTATGACCTCACTGGTTAACCGGCACTCCTTCTGACTTCTTTACTATCTATAATCTTACTATAATGATCGGCTTACTCTGCGTCATCCTTCTGCGATACATAACGATTCAGCGTCTCAACCACATCATTTAAGTTATATGGCTTCGCTATGTAATCATCCAGCTTCGCTTCCAGGATCCGCTCCTTATCTCCGAACATCGCTCTGGCTGTTACCGCAATGATCGGCAGACGCTTCATGCCCTTTTCTTCCTCAATCTCACGAATCTTCTGTGTGGCAGCTAGACCATCCATGATCGGCATCTGCACATCAAACAATGCCGCGTCATAAGACTTCTGCTTAAACAGTTCAACGGCCTTCTCGCCATTCTCGGCAATATCATAAGAATATCCTGCCATACCGAGCAGCTTACCGATAACCTGCTGATTGACCGGCTCATCCTCTGCTACAAGGATTCTAGCACGCTTATGACCCTTGATCGAGATAACTGCGGAATCTTCCTTCTTCTCCGGCTTCTGCTCAGAAGCTTTTACAATCTTAAGAGGAATCTCTACAATAAATGTACTACCGATATCTTCCTTACTCTGAACGGTAATGTTACCACCCATCAGCTCTACGATCTGCTTCGTGATAACCAGTCCCAGACCGGTACCGCCGTATTTTCTGGTATCGGAACTGTCTACCTGACTGAACCGGATAAACAGCTTACTCTTGTTCGCATCTGAAATACCGATACCGGAGTCTACAACCGCGATTCTTAAGGTTGTCTTATCCGGCTCATCACCATCCATGGTCGCTACCTTAACACGGACACCACCCTCGGAGGTGAACTTGATCGCATTTGATAACAGGCAGTTCAATACCTGCTTGATCCGCTCGCCATCACCCTTAACCATTTCCGGAATATTGCCGCTGAAGCTGCAGTCCAGAGTCAGGTCTTTATTGTTTGCCAGCGGAACCTGTGCTGCCACGGTTTCCTCGATCGCCGACTTCACATCAAATACTTCATATCTTAAGTTATACTTACCGGCCTCCAGCTTACTGATATCCAGAATATCATTGATCAGACGGAGCAGGGTATCTGCACAGTTCTTGGCTGTTACCAGATTATCCCGGTAGTCTGCCTGCAGATCATCCTCTGCCAGCGTCAGCTGTAACATACCCAGAATACCATTGATTGGTGTCCGGATCTCATGAGACATATTTGCCAGGAACTCAGCCTGTGTCTTATAGGCGATATTCGCCTCATCCTTTGCCTTGCTCAGGCTCATCTCAGTCTCTTTCTGTTCCGTAATGTCGATCAGAACCATATTAATGTAATTCGCTTCTGATTTATACATAACGGTATTAAATACCTTATCAAGGTTCTCCATGGTGATCTCAACCGCCATCAGATCCCCTTCTTTGGTTCCGGAATTATCATATGCACGGAACCACGCATTCACACTCTGTAATACATCCTGCTTACAGTTGCTGAGCAGCTTGTCCTGATAAGCGCCGGGCTCCAGTCCCAGATATTCACAGAACCGCTCATTCGCATCCGCGATCTTGAACTCCGGTACATTCGTTCCGGGTGGTGTTACGATCTCTGCCTGAGCGAAGCCGATCGGAAGGTTCAGGAACAGCTTCTTATACTTATCACTCTTAACTGTAGATTCCTTATTAACCTCTTCACCTTCCCGTATCATTAAAAATGCAACCACTCCTACCACAATCAGCGACAGTATGGTAAATACGACTGCCATTCCCTTTACACCGCCTGCATCCTGCACACCGGCAAGTTTGGATATCAATATGATATCCAAGATCAGGATCACTGCAACCTCAACGATTGATAAGATCAAGATCTTCTTTTTTGAAGAATTTAGTTCTAAACCTGAACTCATAGCTACACCCCTTTTTCTTAGTCTCCACATATATGTGGATATTCCCCAATATTAATATATATTATAACCCTATAATTAACTTGATTTTCTCACAAAGCAGACAGTTTGTCAATGTATGCACCCTGTCGTTTTAGCTTTAGATTCTATAAAAAATAACCGGCTTTACTTTATATCCGTAACTAATTCCTTCATATACTGCATCAATGGTTCCTGCAGTTCTTCCCGCTTCAGGGCCTCATGGATCGTTGCCTTGATAAAACCGAATTTATCGCCGACATCATACCATTGCCCTTCAAACTCATACGCATATACCGACTGGCTGATCATAATGTCCCGCAGGGCATCCGTCAGCTGGATCTCGCCGTTTCTGCCCGGCTGCTGGTTCTCCAGCACCTCGAAGATCTCCGGCATTAATACATAACGTCCTACGATCGCCAGATCACTCGGTGCTTCTTCCACATCCGGTTTTTCTATCAGATCCGACAACTTGATCCGTCTTCCGGTAATCTTACGGCTTGGCTCGATCACACCATACCGGCTGACCTTCTCATGCGGCACCTGCTGTACACCGATGATACTGGCTCCTACCTGATTATATGCTGCGATCAGCTGCTTCATGGCCGGCTCACCACCTTCATTCATCACCAGATCATCCCCAAGCAGCACTGCGAACGGTTCATCTCCGATGAAGCTCTTGGCACACAGGATAGCATGCCCCAGTCCTTTTGGTTCCTGCTGTCTGACATAATAAAGATTGGCCATCCTTGCAATGTCACAGATCATATGATATTCATCCATCTTATTGGATTCCTTCAACCGCTCCTCCAGCTCATAGGACCGGTCAAAATGATTCTCCATACAATGCTTGTTTGAATTAGTAATGATCAGAATCTCCTCGATCCCACTCTTCACCGCTTCATCTATAATGTACTGGATTGTCGGAATGTCAACAATCGGTAACATCTCTTTCGGAATTGCCTTCGTTGCCGGCAGAAACCGGGTCCCCAGTCCTGCTGCCGGAATCACTGCTTTTCGTATCTTCTTCTTCATACATAGCTCCTTTCTGTTGATTCGTTACACTTCTCTCTGATTCCTTCCATTTTTTTAAATACCGCCGGATGATCTGCCATACGGTCAGCAGGATCACCAGTGAGATCAGCGACAGGATCAATCCCTTCCAGAATCCCACGGAAGTATATTTCAGTTCTACGGTATGGCTGCCTGCATCCAGCATGACACCCATAAATGCATTCATGACCGGTGTATGCTCTGCTTTCTCACCATCTACATATATGCTCCAGCCACTGTCTTCCGGAATGGAGAAAAACAGCATCTGCATATCATCTGCTTCCACCGTTCCCTTTATATATCCGTCCCGGCACTCTGTGACATCCATCGGATTCTTCTGAAGCTGCTCATAAACAGCATCCCATACTTCATTGTGGAACTGTGCCGTATGCAATGTGATCGTATCCTGATCGGAACCACCTGTATTAAACGTGAACTCCAGCATAACCTGCTGCCCCTGTGTCAGGGCTCCCAAATGAAATGCCTGATTCTGATAACGATCATCCGCTACCTGTCTGCCATCCAGATACAGCTTTACCTGTCTGACATTGCCACCGGAAATATCCATATACAGATCCACATTATCCTCTACCAGAAAACTTACCTGTACGGTCGGTTTCTCCACGCCATCTTTCACATACGTGATCTGATTGTCCTTCACCTTTGTCGTACAACCGGTTCCGCTTGCCGTATAGATCGGCTCTGTTACGGTAAACAGCTGCGAATCAAGTCCGGTTGCCGCCTGTGCAAATCCATTCTGCACTTCAAAATATGTGGATACCGGTTCATAATATGCCAGATCCTGTGATACACAGAAACCGATTGGCAGACAGTACGGGTTCTCATAAACCGATACGCCATTATAGGTCGTTTTATAGACCATGGTATTATTATTGAAATCTCCATCCCTGTACATCACGTATTTCATGGATGTGAGTGCATTCGTTAACGGAGTTGCACCACAGTACAGGTACTCATTGGCACCGGTATAGAAGCCCAGCCGGCCCATCGCCGTTACCATACTTCCCTGTGCCGTCGAACCAAACAGAGTCAGACAGCGCAGCCCGTGCCAGGTCGGTTCATCCAGCATCTTTGTATTCCCGAGCTCCATACGGTAGAATCCATCGTCTTCTGCATACAGTTCATCCCTGATATGCGCGATTGCCTCCGTATCGCTGAAATAATACTCTGTATCAATCGTTCCGTTGCAGCTCCATCCGTAGATGGCACCACCGATCATTTCCAGACTCATCACCGCCGCCAGAACGATTCTCCAGACCTTCCCCGCCTTCTCAAAATGATGATAAAGCAACGACAGAATCATATAAACGATCGGTAATGCGATCGCCAGTATATAGAACACCGTCTTTAGCTTCTCATCGGCCTGATAATAGCAGAGCAATGTAATGCCGGTCGTAAAGATTCCAGATAACAGCATCGGCACCGTCCCAATCCGCCGGTATCGGAGTAACACCTCATATCCGATCCACAGTAGCAGAAAGATATAAAGGAACGAGAACCGATTCGGGATTCCGTACTGATTATGGAAGCCGTGCCAGATATAATTCAGGATCTCCGTATTATAACTGATCAGCATAAATCCGAGAATCAGGATATACTTGATCTTCTCCCGCAAAGCGAACTCCTTGCTGAACAGATAAACAAACAGCAGGAACAGTGCAAACATACCGCAGTACAGGTTTACACCACTGTCATCCACCTGATTGTTGATCGGCTCATTCCCGATCAGATGTGCCTGTATTGCATTCCAAAGTGTCCCGTACTGAGTCCAGCCCGGCAGTGTTCTCTTCGCCGAAGCTGTATTCATGATACCCATATATGCCGGAACCAGTACGATCCCGGCCAGTCCTCCGGCGAGCAGAGAACTTCCGGCAAACATCCATGCCGTCCGTCCCATCTCCCGGAGGTTCTTATAATCATAAAGCACTGCCCACAGCACCAGAAAAATACAGATCATAAATCCGATAAAATAATTGCAGAACAATGCATAAAACAGAGTCAGAATATAAAGTCTCGGATCCCGTTTTGACACCAGATAATCAAACCCAAGCACGATCAACGGGAAGATCATGATGCAGTCCATCCACATCACATTCCAGTAATAACCGATCACATAATTGGACATTGCATATGCCACTGCCAGCGGAATCACACCCGGATGCCGGTACTGTACCTTATTCCGGTGCAATGCCGCATATGCAAATGTCCATCCGCAAAAGACAATTTTTAATGATACGATCAGACTGACTGCCGTATTCAGACCGCTCTTTGGAAACAACAGGATCAGCAGGTTCAATGGGCTGGCAAGGTAATAAGACCACAGGGACAGGAAATTCGTTCCCATTCCCTCCTGAAAAGAGTAGAAGAGACTGCTTCCTTCCCGCAGCTTATCCTGATAATCGGAGAAAAACGGCATATACTGATGCAGTCCGTCAATAATGATCAGGGAATGTCCGCCCGGTCCGATCTTATCCGCAATCCAGACTCCCAGCATGATCAATGCCGGGATTCCGGTTGCAAAAATATATATATAATTCTTAGTCCAAAACGATTCTTTGCGTTTCTGTGTATCCATTCATTCACACGCTCCCGTTATTCTATTCTGCCTCTACTCCTGCCAGAAGATATACCAACGGCGAATTCCAGTAAATGGTTACCTCGTTGCAGGAATAGCTCTGCACATTGTCCACATAGCAGGCTGCCGGTGCTTTATCCGCCAGTGTTGCCTTCGCATATGGATCTTCCAGATTCGCATCCGGACCACCGATCAGCATTCCACTCATTGTCTGGCCAACTGACTGTGACGGACGATGATGCGGACTTACCGGTGACAATGTACCGAATCCTGTAATAAAGCAATAAGAGTTGGTATTCGTTCCCATCAGGTAGTCTACCTGTGCATTTGCTGCCTTCACATAATCCGGATTGGCTTCTAACCGATTTGCCATCAGGAATAACATACCGTTGTTTGCTACATTCATATTACTGCCCCATGTATAATCAGAGCTTCCGAGCGCTACTCCATACGCATCTGCCTGTGCATTTGCATATGCTGTGTCTACTGCCTGATCAAACTGTGCCTTTACAGAATCATAATAATCATCGGATGAACCGGAAGTCAGGTATGCATACATACCATAAAGACCCACATTCTGCCAGCCAAGGCCGGTACCGATCTTGTCTGCCGAATACTCTTTCATTGCATTCAGATATGTCTCATCTCCGGTCGTCTTATAAAGCTCTGCCAATGCCCAGTAACGCTCATCTGTGTCATTCGTGTCATCATATTCACCGGTCACAATGCTATCCGGATTCTTAAACCCGACTCCATCCCCCGGAGTTGCTTCCAGATATGCCCAGGCCTTCTTTGCCGCATCCAGGTATACCTGAGCTACCGCATCATCCTTAAATACCCGTGATGCCATTGCCATAGTTGCTGCAAAATCAGCTGTTGCTGTAGTGGAAATCGGTGCCAGATACATCTGTGCCGTCTCTTCCTCCGGCATAACGGCATCCGGGAAATTCTCTCCGGTAATCTTATGATATACACCGCCGCTTTCTGTATCCTGCATCTGCAGCATCCAGTCTAATTCATATTTTACTTCATCCAGGATGTCCGGTGTGCCATTACCACTCTCCGGAATACCGGTGTCATCTCCGAACTGATCGCCATATGCCTCATATGCCAGCATCAGGTCTGCTGCTGCCTTTGCACCGGCAACCACATACCGGCCATAGTCTCCGGCATCATGCCAGCCGCCCAGCACCTCGGTGAATGCGGATGATGTAGAACCATATGCAATCGCTCCGCCTGTATGACAGGCTGCATGACCGAAGGTATCATCCTGAACCTCGGTTCCGCACCGCTGTAGATAGAACATCCGCAGAGTACTGTCGGATACGGCATCATAGATATCATCACCGATTTCAAATGAGAAGGATTCTCCGTAATTCTCTGTTACGATTTTATAAGTACCGGCTTCTGTAACCTCTGTAAAATCAGCAATCGCAGTCTGCTCCCCGGACGCCTTGTTTTCCTTGGCATCCTGAAGCTCTCCGGTATATACCGTCTTACCGGTCTGATCGACTACATCGAAGCTGCCGCTTACTTCACTTCCGTCTGCAGATCGTACTACTGCCTTCTTCTCTTCCTTCGGCAGATATCCGATCTGATTTACATTAATATCTGCAGTCTCTACCGTGCTTCCGGAATCCGTCCTGCCGGAATCATCAGTCAGATACAGTTCAAAATTATCAAAATATACGGAATGTGCACCCAGATCATCCGGACAGCCTTCCACCATACCCATATTGATACACAGTCTTGGTGCGGGATCTGATGCCTCCTCCATCTTAAATGTACAGGTCACATGCTGTGTCTCTTCATTGATCGTAATAATATCACTGACATATGCATGATAATCTCCGCCGTTTAACTGTAACCGCCACTGGAGCGTGCGCTCTACCGTAGAATGCACATCAAAGGAATACTGATATTCACAGCCGGAGTCTAATGAAAATCCATCATAGTATGGCTGGATCGCATAGTCCAGAGTACCGGGATCCGATACTTTGATCTCCATCTCACCGTCTGCCGTTACCAGCTGCTCCGCTACACCGCCATTGGTATAAATCATCCAGTTGGTAAGTCCGTCACTGAAGTCACCGTTCTGGATCATATTCTCACCGCTCACCTCACCGGCTGCTTCCTCCGTGGATACCGGATCCGTTGAAACATCCGCTGTTCCACCCTTACAGCCTGCCATCGTCAGACCCATGGTCAGTGCCACTGCCACCGCCAATACACGTTTTGCTTTTCTCATTTCGTCTCCTGCCTTTCTTCACTACAATATTTCAGTACCTTCTCATACTCCATGCATCCGCCAAACAGATCCAGAGCACTGCCGATCGTCACATCCAGATGATTCTGTCCCAACTCTTTCAATACCTTGAGGTCCTCAAAGCTGCCTACACCTCCGGCATATGTAATCGGAAGTCCGGACCAGCTGCCAAGCATTTCCGCCAGCGGCTGCTCGATTCCTTTCGCCTTTCCTTCCGCATCCACTGCATGGATCAGGAACTCATCACAGTAACCGGCCAGCTGTTCCAGCAGATCTATTGTCACAACCTCATCCGTGAACTTCTGCCACCGGTCTGTCACCACATAATAAGCCCCATCCCGCTTTCTGCAGGAAAGGTCCAGCACCAGATGCTCCCTGCCAACTACATGTACCAGCTCTTTCAGACGGTCATAATAAATCCTGCCGTCCCGGAATACATAGGAGGTGACGATCACATGGGAGGCTCCCATGGTAAGGAACTGTGCCGCATTCTCCGCCTGCATGCCGCCACCGATCTGTAGACCGCCCGGATACTCCCGCAGTGCCTGCTTCGCCTGCTCTACATCTGCCGCATAATATTCCGAGCCTGCCGGATTCAGAAGAATGATATGTCCACCCTTTAATCCGTTCGTCCGGTACAACCTCGCATAGAAGCCTGCGTCCTGCTCCGAAACAAAGTTCTCAACAGCCTGATTGTTCTTATCTGCCAAACTTCCGCCTACGATCTGTTTCACTTTTCCGTTATGAATATCAATACATGGTCTGAATCGCATGTTCAAAACCCTTTCTGACTTTATTTCTGTTGCTCCTCACGGGATTCTATCGGAAATCCGGAGCCCTGTATCATAGCAGATGCTTCTTCTTAAATACCCAGAAGCAGACTGCCACAACCGTAACACTTAATATCACTACAAACAAATATCCGTACCGCCATGCCAGCTCCGGCATATTGGTGAAATTCATGCCATACCAGCCGGTGATCAGCGTCAGCGGCATGAAAATCGTCGTCACTACGGTAAAAAGCTTCATTACACTGTTAATACTGTAATCCAGGGAGGAGGAATATGCCTCTCGCACCTGCACCAGATTCTCTTTTAACATCTGACAATTGTTACTCAGCCGTTCCACCTTGCCGGTAAACATCTTAAAGTACCGAAGCTCATCTACCGGAAACAGATTATTCTCATCCTCTGCCAGATTTTCTCCGACCTCGATCAGCTGCTCATAATAATTCCGGAGAATCGTCACTTCTTTTTTCAGTGCCAGAATGGAGCCGATGTACTTCCGGTCAATCGCTCCTTCATGAATCTCTTCCTCCATTTCCTCAATACGGAACTCTTTTTCCTCCAAGTCCTTGCTGTCTGTGTAAAGCAGCCGGTCAAAAAATCCGTAGATCAGCTTTTCCAGCGTCATCTTATCCGGCTGGAACCGTTCCACGGCCGACCGGAAAATCTCTTTGGTCGAATTATCCGCATCCCGGATATCCACGATCAGGAACAGATTCTTCTTCACAAAAAACCCGATCCGATCCCGTGGACCATATACATCATTTACATTAATAATATTTAAAATACCGAAACTATAATTCTCATATACATCCATACTACTCCGGAAGTTCACGGTTTCCGTCGTACATTCCTGCAGATTATACTCCGAAAACCCGAATGTCTTATAGGACGCTTTCAATGCCTCGATACTCAGATATCCCGCAGTCAGATGATTCTCATCAATGTCTGCAATGGATACCTCCCGGAGCTCCTGACCAAACTCATAAATCATCGTGTCTCTCCTTCATACACCTGATCCTGATTCTATTCTGATTGCACTTCTGCTGTTTATTCTTATAAGCTTGAGGTAATCAGCATCATTTTGCCGCTCAATGTATAATCTCCGTAGCCTGCCGGCAGAATGAAATGATCGCCTTTCTTAATTGCGATCCCATCGATCTTACCCTCGCCCTCCAGAACGCTCACATCCAAAAATGGTTTATCCTGTGTGAAATCTGCGGTTCCGTCAATGTCGATCTTGTTTACTGCATAGAAATCACAGGTGATCAGGTTCTGCTTCTCATAGCCTGCACCGGTCTCTTTATTCGCAGATACCTCATACGGAACAAACGGTGCTTCGATCACATCAATACTCTTCTCTACATGAAGCTCTCTCGGTTTCCCGTTACTTAACCGGTCATAATCATATACCCGGTATGTGATATCACTGTTCTGCTGGGTCTCCAGGATCAGAGTGCCGCCCTTGATCGCATGCAGGGTTCCCGGATTGATCTGGAAGAAATCACCCTTTTTGATCGGGATCACACGGATAAAATCATTCCAACGCTTGTTTAAGATCATTTCCTTTACTTCCTCGTGATTTTTCGCATGATGTCCGATCACGATCTGCGCATCCTTATCACAGTCTACGATGTACCAGCACTCGGTCTTACCCAGAGAACCGTTCTCGTGCTCTTTCGCATAAGCATCGTTCGGATGTACCTGGATACTTAAATCAGCCTTCGCATCAATTAATTTGATCAATAATGGGAACCGGTCCCCTTCCACATTGCCGAACAGCTCTCTGTGGTTCGCCCACAGCTCGCTTAAATGCATCCCTGCATACTCGCCGTCTGCGATCTCGCAGTCTCCGTTCGGATGCGCACTGATCGCCCAGCATTCTCCGGTGTCATCTCCCGGAATCTCATAGCCAAAATCTGTACCGAGGCGGTTACCGCCCCAGATCATTTCCTTAAATACCGGCTTTAAAAATATTGGTTTCATATCTGTTCTCCTTATCTTTGTTCCACTGCCATCTGCGCCAAACGCAGGGCACCTAATATTCCCTGATCATCCTTCCCGCCGGCCGGCACGATATAAGTATCCATATCTGCCATCTCCGGTGTCCGGATGTATCCGTTTACATTCTCAACTACCTTCCGGCGAATCAGCGGAAATAACTGCTGCTGGTGCATAACGCCGCCACCCAGAATAAATCTCTGTGGCGATACCACCATGATCAGATTCGTGATCGCCTGTGCCAGATAGGTGCTCTCAAGCTCCCATACCTCCGGACAGTCTGCCAGCTCCGCTGCCTTCTTACCCCAGCGTTTCTCGATCGATGGGCCTGCTGCCAGTCCCTCCAGACAATGCGTATGATATGGACAGACGCAATGTGCTTCATCTCCCTTGACCGGAGCGATCAGCATATGCCCTGCCTCCGGATGGAGCATCCCGTGAACCAGTCTTCCATCCATGTAGATTCCGGCACCGATACCGGTTCCTACCGTTATATATACCACGCTGTCCAGTCCTCTGCCGGCCCCATAAGTCACTTCCCCCAGACAGGAACCATTCACATCCGTGTCCAGCCCCATCGGTATCGGAAATGCATCCTGCAACACATTCAAAATCGGATACTGCCGCCATGCCAGTTTTGAACTATCCAGAATCCTTCCGTAAGTCGCAGATGCCGGCTTTACATCCACCGGTCCAAAAGCTGCGACTCCGATTCCGTCCAACTGCTGTCCGTCTGCATATCCATGCGTCCGGAAATACTCTATGATCTGCGGCATCGTTTCCTCCGGTGTTGTCGTCGGAATCGAAGCCTGCTCATAAATCGTGCCCTTCTCATCACCGATGGCACATACCATCTTCGTGCCACCTGCCTCTAATGCTCCAAGGCGCATATCATCACCCCATCTCTGTTATTCTAAACGATAGTTCCATTTCCCTGTGTCTGAAGCCGCAGGATCTCATTAAGAATCCCTGCCGCTACCTCTTCTTTACTCATCTGTGGCAGCTCCTTCGTCTCCGATCTCGTGATCAGGGTTACCACGTTGGTATCCACACCAAAGCCCGCACCCGGAACCTTCAGATTATTCGCTACGATCATGTCCAGATTCTTCTTCTCAAGCTTCGCTCTGGAATTCTCAACCATATGCTCCGTCTCCATGGAGAATCCGCACAGAAACTGCTTCTTCCCGGCAACACGGTTCTCGCCCAGCCATTTCAGAATGTCTGTCGTACGCTTTAATTTCAGCTCTGCTTCTCCGTCCGACTTCTTAATCTTCTCGTCTGCCACTACCTCCGGTGTATAATCCGCAACTGCGGCAGCCTTAATAATGATATCTGCCTCTGCACTATGTGCCTTTACCGCCTCAAACATATCCTGTGCACTGACTACCGGCACCAGCTTCACAAACCGCGGTGCCTGCAGATTCACCGGACCGGAGATCAATGTCACATCCGCCCCACGTTCTGCTGCCACGCGAGCCAATGCATAGCCCATCTTTCCGGTGGAATGATTGCTGATAAACCGAACCGGATCAATGCTTTCCACGGTCGGTCCCGCTGTGATCAGAAGCTTCTTCCCTACCAGATCCTTCTCAAACCGGATCTCCTGCAGGATGTAATCCATCAGCTCCTCTTCGGATGGCAGCTTCCCGGCTCCCACATCCTTACATGCCAGCAGCCCAACCGCCGGCTGGATCACAGTCATACCGTAATGCTCCAGTTTCTTTAGATTGTCCTGCACGATCGGATTCTCAAACATCTGCGTATTCATTGCCGGTGCGATCAGCTTCTTGCATTTGCATGCCATCACGGTCGTTGTCAGCATATCGTCTGCGATTCCATTGGCAATCTTTCCGATGACATTGGCCGATGCCGGTGCCACCAGAACAATGTCCGCCTTCTTCGCCAGCGACACATGCTCAATATTATAATTAAAGTTCCGGTCAAACGTATCCACCAGAGTTTTATGGTTGGTTAACGTTTCAAATGTGATCGGATGAATGAAATTCGTTGCATTTTTTGTCATCAGCACGTAGACATCTGCATGCTGCTTCACCAGCATACTGGTCAGATTCGCCATCTTGTATGCCGCAATGCTTCCGGTCACACCCAGAACAACTGTCTTTCCTGTTAACATGGAATTCCTCCTGCTTCTATTGCTGTAATTGTGAAATCGTCTGATAACTCAGTCTCTATTTTAACATTTTTACGCCTGCATGGCTAGATGTTCTTTATTACAATTCTCTTACTACGCAAGGCGGGGAGCCTAGCAAAGCTCCCCGTGTTTTTCATAATGTGCAATTCGTTTGATCCGGTTCTGTTCATCCACAAATACCACCTGTGGCATTGCCTTTTTCGCTTCCTCCGGCGTCATATCCGCATAGGCCATGATGATGACATGATCTCCGACCTGTACCTGACGTGCCGCCGCACCATTTAAGCAGATCATGCCGGATCCGGCCTCACCCGCAATGACATAGGTCTCAAACCGGGTTCCGCTCTCCACATCTGCAATCTGTACCTTCTCATATTCCAGAATCCCGGCAGCCTCCATCAGTGCGGAATCAATCGTGATACTACCCACGTAATTCAACTCCGCCTGCACTACAACCGCCCGGTGAATCTTCGCCTTTAACATTGTGATCGTCATGGTTTTATACTCCTTCGTAAATGTGATTATCAATCAGTCTGGTCTTGCCAATGTATACTGCAATTGCATTTAATACCGGTCCCTCGATCTTCTCAACCGGCTCCAAGGTATTCCAGTCTACCAGTTCTACATAATCTATCTTAGCCAAAGGCTCTGTCTCGATCATCTCAGTGATTGCCTTCTTAATGACTGCCGCATCCTTCTCACCGGCCTCGATCAGCTCCTGTCCGCGATTTAAGCTCTTTGACAGGATCAGGGCTGCCTGTCTCTCTTCCGGACTCAGATACGTATTTCTGGAGCTCTTAGCCAATCCGTCCTCTTCCCGGATGATCGGACATCCAACCACTTCCAGGTTGAAGTTCAGGTCATTTACCATATGACGGATCACTGCCAGCTGCTGTGCATCCTTCTGTCCGAAGTAAGCCTTATCCGGCTGTACGATATTGAATAACTTTCCGACCACCGTACATACACCTCGGAAATGAATCGGCCGGGTCTTTCCACAGAGTCCCTTGGTCAAAGTGTTCATATCAATAAAGCTTGAGAAATCCGGTGAGTACATATTCTCCGGCTCCGGATGGAAAATGAGCGCTGCGCCTGCGCCCTCACAAAGTGCCGCATCCCGGTCCAGATCTCTCGGATAGCTGGCCAGATCCTCGGTCGGTCCGAACTGCATCGGATTTACAAATACACTGACCACAACCCGGTCGTTTTCTTTTACTGCACGATCGATCAGGCTCTTATGTCCCTCATGAAGATATCCCATCGTTGGCACCAGACCAACTGTCAGGCCTGCCTGACGCCACTCCTTTACCTGTGCTCTTACTTCTTCCACTGTCTGTACGATTTTCATGATCATTTCCTCTTTTCTTATTCGTATTATCACAATCCATTACTATTTAATACAGCTTCTCGATCACACTGTCATCTACGGCATATTCATTCTCCTTTGACGGGAATGCACCGGACTCCACTTCATTGATGTAGCCGCGGAATGCGTCCTTCATGACCTCGCCTACATTCGCATACCGTTTTACAAACTTCGGTGTGAAATCAGAGAACATGCCAAGCATATCCTGATATACCAGAATCTGTCCGTCACAGCCGTTGCCGGCACCGATTCCGATCGTCGGAATGTCTAACTGCTCGGTTACCATCGCTGCCAGTTTACTTGGTACAGCCTCTAATGTCAATGCAAAAGCACCTGCCTCCTGTACCTTATGTGCATCCTCTAACAGCTTCTTTGCTGCCGCCTCGGTCTTGCCCTGTACCTTAAAGCCGCCAAACGCATGAATCGACTGCGGGGTCAGTCCCAGATGTGCCATGACCGGGATTCCGGCATTTACGATTGCCCGGATCTGCGGACATACGCTCTCGCCGCCTTCCAGCTTCACGGCTCCTGCATGTCCTTCCTTCATCAGACGTCCTGCATTCCGGACTGCCTCTTCTACCGATACCTGATAGGACATGAACGGCATATCGACTACTACCAGCGCATTCTTCGCACCTCTGGCAACCGCTGCTCCGTGATGGATCATATCCTCCATGGTAACCGCAATCGTATCCTCATATCCTAATACCACATTTCCCAGTGAGTCACCGACCAGAATTCCCTGAATACCGGCCTCATCCTCCAGCTTTGCCGTAGAATAATCATATGCTGTCAGCATGGAAATCTTTCTGCCTTCCTGTTTTGCCTTCTGAAATGTTACTACTGTATTTTTCATATTGTCACCTAACTTTCAAGTGAATGCCTTGCTTCGCTTATTACCTTTCTTTTTATAATTACCGGAACCTCAGCTCCATCCGGCTGTAATCCCGCTCCGGATGCTTCTCCTTCGCCATGATCACAAGCTCGTTTCCTACGCTTAAATAAATGTCTTTCGCCGTGCCGCTTAACACCGACAGATGATGATCCACGGTCTCCACATCATTGCGCTCTACCGGTCCCGTCAGCGCCTCCCGGCATCCCTTCTCGCAGGCTGCCTGCACATTGTTCAGGATCAGCGGGGTCATTGCCTCATATGCCTCATCGGTCGTGAATCCGCATTCCTCCAGCAGATGCATTCCGGCATCTATAACACCCAGAACATGATTGCTGACCAGCGAGGCCGCACTGTGGTATAGCGTCTTTTTCTGCGGTTGAATCCGGGTCACAACATTACCCATGCTCTCCAGAAGCTCTGTCATATGCTCCACCGCATAATCATCGCCCTCAATGGTAAAATGCACTTCATTTAATTTTTCGTAGGAAGTATTCTTGTCGCTGAATGCGTAAATCGGATGAATCGAACAGGGATGTGCCTTCTTCTTTTCAATCCCGGAAAATACATCGGAAGATAATGAGCCACTAAAGTGACAGATTATATAGTCTTGAATGTCGTATCTTGCAATGCAATCCCACACGTCCCGGATGCTGTCATCCGGTGTCGTGATCCACAGGGTATCACTTGCTAAAATAATATCTGTTAAATCTTCAAAGCACTCCGTACGGGTAAACGTCGCCGCTTCTTCCGCACTCTGCTTCGTTCTGCTATAGTATCCTGCTACCGGAAACCCGTGCTGTTTCACATATTTTCCCATGGAACAGCCCACCTTACCGGCACCTATGATTCCTATATCCATGTCATCACCTCTTTCTCATTCGTCTGCCGGCCGTCCGACATTCCCGGACAGACAGCACTTCTATGCCGCTCGTGATGACACATTATCCCGATGTGATTTCTACATATAAGTAAGAATACCACTCGGGTTCAAAATATCACATTTTTTCTCTATGTGCAAGCATTTATTTTCCCGGTTTCAGAAGCTTCCGGCTCCGGACGGCAAACAGGGTCACTGTCGTGCAGACTGCCAGAACATCACTGACCGGTTCTGCAATAAAAAGTCCCCATACGCCCCAGCCTGTCAGGACCGGCAGCAACAGTGCCAGCGGCGCCAGCAGGATCACCTTCCGAAGCAGTGCCAGGAACATGGAAATCAGCGATTCTCCCAGTGCCAGAAACGTCTGCTGGCAGGCACACTGCGCCCCCATCAGGCTCATACCCAGCATAAACACCCGCAATGCCGGTGTTCCAAGTGTGATGACCGCCTGATCCGGCGTAAAGATCCCAATAAACATCTGCGGCAGCAGCTCGATCAGTACCACGATTCCCACAGAAAAGCTGATACAAATAATAAACAGCATCCGGAAGCATTTCTTTACCCGGTCCATATTTCCCGCACCGTAGTTATAGCTGACGATCGGCTGCGCTCCCTGTGCAAAACCCTGAATCGGCAGCCATACGATCTGCATAATGCTGAACAGGATCGACATCACCGCCACATAGGTATCATTGCCGTATTTCTGCATTCCGGTATTAAAAATAAGCTGGATCAGACTCTCGGTAGACTGCATGATAAACGGCGAGACTCCGAGTGCCAGCATAGAGCCGATGATCCTGCCCTCCGGCTTCATATACGCCGGTTTTATTTTCAGGATCGACTTCTTCCCGGTCAGGAACCGCAGTACCCAGATTGCAGAAACGGCCTGACTGATCACGGTTGCCAGTGCCGCACCCTGCACCCCCATCCGGAACCCGAAGATAAATACCGGATCCAAAATAATATTCAGAACGGCTCCGATACACACCGTTGCCATACTGGTTCTGGCAAAGCCCTGATTGGTGATAAACATATTTAATCCCAGTGAGATCTGCACAAATATCGTACCAAACAGATAGATGCCAAGATAACTGCTGGCATACGGAAGCGTCACCTCACTGGCACCGAATGCCAGCAGGATCGGGTCCTTTGTAAACTGAAATACCACCGTCATGACTACTGCAAGAAGAATCAGCACAAGCGTCGCATTCCCCAGATATTTCTCTGCTTTCTCATGCTCTCCTTTCCCCATTGCGATGGCTGCCCGTGATGCACCTCCCATACCGGACAGCGCCGATGCCGCAGATACCAGCATTACGATTGGGAACGTAACTCCCAGCCCCATTGGTAACGTAACTCCCAGCCCCGCCAGTGCCTCGGTACCCACCTCCGGAATCCGTCCGACATAGATCCGATCCACCATGTTGTATAGTAAATTAACCAGCTGTGCGATCACTGTTGGAATCGCCAGTTTAAGTAACAGTCCCGTAATGGGAGCCTCTGCCAGCTCCCGGTTCTCTTCCTTTGCTGCTGCCATCTTATGGCCTCCTTTTATTGATTTCTTTTCGCCCTTGCTACATTCAGAATATCTGCAAGATTGTCACCATTCAGTACATTCGGATAATTTTCCTGGAATCCAACCAAAACATCCCTGTTTTCCTGTTCAAGCTCTCTGCACCGCTTATAAAATGCATGCAGATCTTCTTTCTTATAAACCGCTTCAATAAAAACTCTGGAGTTCTCCGGTATCTTATCATAAGAATCATATAAATCAATTATTGCCTTTTGAATGGTTGCAAAATCCAAAGCTTCATTCCGGTCCTCCTGTGCAATCAGCACACCTATAATATCCGATAAATCATTCTTATATTGTCGGCCTGCCATAAGTTTCATTGCTACAAGATATTCTGCTGATACCGTTCTGATCTGTAAAACATTTGCAAAGGTCTTATAATACTTTGAATATTCCGCCAATCTAGGTGTATATGACTTAGTGTTAACAAAGTCAGTATTTAACCATCCAACCGGAAGCCCCAGTCTATCACCTACTATATTAATCGCATCCTTCATCGCCCCTGATGACTTGATAATTGCATCCATATCATAGGTCATTTCTCTGAAGTCATAATTTATAAGAATAGATGCACCACCAATCAAAATAATCTCTGCCGGTATCCTGACACCGTTTCTTTTACAAAATTCTTTTGCCAGCTCCTTTAAATAGGAATCCAAATTTTCTTTTGTAAAAGGCTTATCAACAGACATTTCGCACCTCACTCTCCACAATATTAAAACGCATGAATTCAGGGATGGCATCTGCGAGTGCCTTTTCTTTTATACTTTCATCGCCGGTTGCTGCATACGATACAACAATCCCTGCCGGAAAGCATGGTTTCTCAAGCTTCTGAGACCGAATATCGTTATAATTTGTACAAAGAGGCAACTTGTTCAGTCTGGACAAATAGTCAACCATTGCCAGCAGATACAATGCTTCTCTGTACCATCTCCGTTCATAAAGTTTACGTATTTCATCCGCCTCCAATGTTTCGATAATAAAATCGATATCGCCCATATCCTTTACATGATGACAGGTATTACTTTTAAAAGTCTCAAAGGAGCATCTGCAATCTGTTTTTTCTACACAATTATTCTCTAACATTAAATCAACCGTCACGCCAAGAACCTTTGCAATCTTATACAAGGTTCCGGCCTCGCACTTATCAAGGGCAGCTTTTCCATTACAAATATCAGTAATTGTCGTCATCGCAACTCCGCTCTCCTTGCTTAAACGATATCTCGACATATTTTCTTTTTCAAGTAAATCATTAACTATCATCGCAATCCCTCCTTTTTACATTATATCGGTCTACCGTACTAATGTCAATCATATGTTTTTCAAACTACCATTGCACATCTTCTTGCTTTTATCCGATTATTTTTATAAAATTGTATTATGTATCGTATTCACGAAACCGATCAGAAAGGGTGGTCTAATGGAAACCCAATCAAATAATCCGTTTTCCTATCATTCAGAAGAGTCAGATGCAGAGCATACTGCGTCTTCCTACTCGGAGATTCCCGTTCCGGAATCCGCATCCACGGAGGATCCTTCTTTAGAAAAGAAGCAGAAGTCTGCGGCTGCCACAACCATTGCCAATGCCGGGCGGACAGCCAAAAATATTATTTTCTGTGCCATTTATGTTTTCATCGGTGCCCTGTTTCTGATCGCGGGCGGTGCCCTGACCATTTATACGATCGGGCATCCCGGAGAATATGCCGGCCTCAAAATCTTTTTCGGTGTTTTAGGTGTCAGTCTGTTTTTCGTTTTCTGCGGTGTGATCATTATTTTGTACGGAATCACGCTTGTCTGGAAAAAGCCTAAGTCCTGATCTCCGCCGGCTGGTCTGTCATTTTACTCTTTTTTAATTGGAAATCATTCTAAAATCATGTATACTGAACCTAACTATCGCAATATCTGCCCGGTGATCCGGGAGAGAGGAGAAGTATGGAACAGAGAAAGATTTATGTAATCGGACATAGAAATCCGGATACGGATTCCATTTGTTCTGCGATTGCATATGCCTATTTAAAGAATATCGAACATCCCGGCCATTATGTACCACGCCGTGCCGGTAATATTAATAATGAAACTGCATTTGTCCTGGATTATTTCCATGTGGATGCACCGGAATATCTGGAGAATGTAGATGTCCAGATGCGGGATATTGATTTCCGCGAGACGAAGGGCGTACCGGATACGATTTCCATCCGGAATGCCTGGCTGCTCATGCGGGAGCTGGATGTTGTCACACTGCCGATCACACAGGGCACTAATAAGCTGGAGGGACTGATCACGATCAATGATATCGCCCGTTCTTATATGGAAGTGCTGGATAATCATATCCTGGGACTTGCCCGGACACCACTCAGCAACCTGATCGAGGTACTGGAGGGTACCCTGATCTGCGGTAACCCTCATGCCCGGATCATTAATGGAAAAGTTATGATCGGAGCCGCGAATCTGGATATCATAGAAGCCAGCGTGGAAGAAGATGATATCGTCATCGTTGCAGACCGGGAAGACATCCAGAGCGAAGCCATTGAGCATGGAGCTTCCTGCCTGATCATCTGTCTGAATGCCAAGGTCTCTCCGGAGATCATCCGCATGGCAGAGGAGCGTCAGTGCTCCATCATTACAACCTATCTGGATACCTATTCTGCTGCCCGCATGATCAACCAGTGTATTCCGATCAAATATTTCATGCGTCATTCCAATCTGGTGACCTTCCAGCTGGATGACTCGCTGGACAGTGCCAAGGAGATCATGTCCAAGCTCCGTCATCGTGATTTCCCGATCACCGATGATGTGGGAAACTATTACGGTATGGTTTCCAGACGGAACTTACTGGCTATGCGCCGGAAACAGGTGATCCTGGTTGACCACAACGAACGATCCCAGGCAGTTAACGGCATCGAAAATGCAGAGATCATGGAGATCATCGACCACCACAGGATTGGTTCCTTAGAAACCATTAATCCGGTTTATTTCCGCAATCAGCCGGTCGGTTGTACCGGAACGATCATATATCAGATGTATCAGGAACAGGGCGTTACTCCGCCGAAACAGATTGCCGGTCTGCTCTGCTCCGCCATCCTGTCGGATACTCTGATGTTCCGTTCTCCTACCTGTACATCCATGGACGAGTCGGCAGCCAGAGCCCTGTCAAAGCTCGCTGATATTGACATCGAGTCTTATGCCATGGAGATGTTTGCTGCCGGCAGTGATCTGGTGGGTAAAACACCGGAGGAGATCTTCTATCAGGATTTCAAGACCTTTCAGGTGGGCGATACTGCTTTCGGAGTTGCGCAGATCAGCTCCATGAACCAGAAGGAGCTTAAGCATTTACAGAAAACGATCCATCAGTTCCTGAAGGATTCTTATCTGTCTACGAAGTGCGACATGATATTCTTTGTCATGACTAATATCTTAGAAGAATCTTCCGATATGTTGTTCTACGGAGAACAATCCGAGCAGCTGGTCCGGGAAGCATTCCGGACCGAGCCTGAGGGCAATCTCTGTCACCTACCGGGTGTCGTATCCAGAAAGAAACAGATTGTCCCTGTACTTGTCAGTACCTTACAACAGTGGGATAATTAACAAAAGCCCCGGAAAGCTTTTACGCTCTCCGGGGCTTCTGTTTATCTGTTGACTGTCTATCCATCCGCTAGTTGTATACATGCTTCTTTGACTTCGGCTGCATCTCTTCCTCTGAATGATTTGCAACGCACATCTTCTCATGTACCTTCTTTTTCTTCAATGGATGTTTTGGATTCTTATCTGACATTGTCATTACTTCCTTTCTGAGATCTCTTTTATGTCATTTCAATCCTAATTGTCAAACCGGCAATTATTCAATTGCAATGTAGCTCTTTTCTTCGACTGCAGGCTTCTCTTCCTTCTTCGGGATAGTCAACTGCAGGATACCGTTTTCATATTTGGCCTTGATCTCATCCTGTGAAATATCCTCGCCAACATAGAAGCTACGGCTCATACTGCCGGCATACCGTTCCTGACGGATATACTTACCGGTCTTCTTATCTTTCTCATCCTTATCCAGACCCTTGGTAGCTGAAATTGTCAGGTAACCATCTTTCAACTGAGCACTGACTTCATCCTTCTTAAAGCCCGGCAGGTCAATATCTACTTCAAAATGATCATCCAACTCTTTCACATCGGTCTTCATCATGTTCTTTGCATGCTTACCATACAATGGATTCTTCGATGGGAAGAACTCTTTTTCAAAATCCTTTTCGAATGGAAAATCCATCCAGTCATCAAATAAGCTTTCTCCAAAAATACTAGGTAACATAAGTCATTACTCCTTTCAACTGTGAACCTCTGGTTCACAAACCATATAACTTATTAGCACGATCAGAGAAATCTGAGGTGTTGAGTTTCAATATCAACATTGGAATATCGGGATCATGTTCTATTCTTTTTATCCCCTTTCCTTTGTTCTAGTTGTAATATAACACCTATTATTAGCAATGTCAAGCGTTGAGTGCTAATTTTTTGTGAAAATTTTGTGAACTCTCCTAACGCTTTCTGCTATACCGGAAATCACACTTGTCGGCGCCCTCTGCAAGTGTACCCGTCCGTTTCAGCTCCATGCCCATAATATCTGCCAGCAGGTAATCAAATCTGCATATATACTTGGCCAGCTCCGGACATCCCTCATCCCGGCAGAGCTTCACTACTCCGCACTCATGATAGTCGTATCCGAGATCATAGTCTCCGTTTCCCGGAAGCACATCCACAACCCAGTCATTTTCAAACAGCCGTTTCCGGCTCTCCTCCGCCCATTTCAGCCGTCCCGGCAGCCGTTTCTCATCCAGGTAAGAATCACCGTCTCCCAGTGATTTCTTCATAATCGCGGAATGTGCGATCGCATTGTAGAACACCTCATAGTTCTCCTCCTCGGAGAGCCCGCTCCTGCGATTCAGTGCAATAAAATAAATTCCCATCGCATATGCTCCGGTCATATTTTTCGCCCCGATGCCTTTCGCCCGCTGCCGTATCGTCTTATACTCTTTCCGGATCTTCCGGATGGTCTCTCCGGTTACACCCTTTTCTTTTAAATATGGTTTGCAGGCACTACGATAAATATAGCCTGTCATCCATTCCTGAATTGATGCTTTCATTTCTATCTCCTTACCTTCCATTGTTCCTTGTTAACAAATCCAAGCCCGGCCTCCAGTCCATACATCAGAACATCCATAGCCTCCTGAAACGCCTGCTCCATTTCCGGTGTGATCCCTTCCTTGCAGGAATCATCCGCGATCATTTCACAGATCATTGTAAATTCCGCCATTGACAGCATATAAATCGTCTCCGGTCGAAGCTGTCTGGCTACCAGTCCCCGCTTATATAACTCGTCATAATACCGGACCGCAAATCCTGCACTCCGGTCAATATAAACCTTTCGGAACCGCTCCATATAGCCACCCGAATCATAGTTTAAAAGCATATGAAATAACCGCATATCTCCCTCCAGCATATGGAAGGTACGCACCGATACCCGGGACTGCCATACCTGCAGGAGCTGTTCATCACTCAGTGCCGCAAAATCCACATTTATCATGGACTCTGTAAGACTCATCAGCTTATTTCCGCAGTCGGCAAAAATCTCACCGAACATTTCCTCTTTATTTGAAAAATGCTTGTAAATGGCACCCGGTGTAATCCCGGCTTTGGCTGCGATCTTACGCATGGATGCCTCCTGATATCCGCATTCCAGAAAGATTTCCTCCGCACTTTTCAATATAAGCTTTCTGGTTTCTACTGTACTCTCGCGAATCGTACTCACCCCAATCCTGTTTTATACTTCATGCTTTCTATTTGGTAAACGCTGTTTACTTTATAACATACGGATCTGCGAAAAGCAAGCCGGTAACTGATAAATTTCCTTGATTTACCGGTTCATTCTCCGATAATCCAATGGCTTCATTCCATAATATTCCCGGAATACCCGGGCAAACCGTCCCTGATTTACATAGCCGCATGCCTTTGCTATGTCAGAAATACTGAACCCCGTTTCTGCCAGAAGTCCGGCTGCATGCTTCATCCGCACCTCATTCATATAGGTTGATATATTTGCCCCGTATACGAAACGGAAGTACCGTTTCAGACTGGTTTCACTCACGCTAAGCTGCTCTGCCACCAGCTTCACCGGCAGATGTCTGCTCAGATCCTCCACCAACATTGCCTGTGCCCGCTTCGCAAGCATCGTCTGTGCCTTCGACAAATACATGGTATTGACCGGTGTCAGCGGCTGATAGTCCTGAAAATATTTCAGTATCTGAAGCACATCCAGCCGAAGCTGTCCTGTATTTCCGGCATTCATCGCTTCTGCTATATGATTCCAAAGCTTCAGCATGGCGTCCGAAGCATAAAATGCCGCTCCACGCTCATAGGTCCGGCGCATTGCCTCTATCTCTATATCAAACAGCTCCAGTGCCTTTTCGGTCTCCTCCGTAAACATTACCGGCAGCACATAGATCTCATATCCCACATAGTACGAGGACGGATAATAGAAATAATCCTGTGCCATCTGCGTTGTAATATTCATCATGTTATTATCCACATAATTATAGCCGTCCTCATCTACCTTAAACTCACATCTGCCCTGCATACAATAATTTATGAGCAGCAATTCCTCCGGCATATTTTCCTTATTACATGGAACAGTCTTCGCATGGACATCGTTGCATGCCAGAAAGATTCCCGGAAGAACATAGCAGGCCGTCAGCTCCATATACCCGTCCGGCAGCTCCTGCGAGAGTTTTGCCAGATTTCTTCTGCCCTCCATAAATTCCTGTATACTTTTTGCAAAATCATCTTTTTTCATGTTTTTTCTTCTCCTGTATTCCATATATTTATTATAATTTCTGCATTTTGAAAAAGCAAACGTCATTTAAATGCGTGGCTAAACAGACCTTTTTTACCGACTTGGATATAGATATATTTACAGGTTCATACTAAACTAATTCCGGTTAGTTATCACTACATAAGAATAAGGAGGATCTATTATGAAATTATCTGAAGCCAATGCCGGCTATACCGGATATGTCAGTTCTGTCAATGGCAGTCACCATCTGCTATCCAGATTCATTGGTATCGGGATTGTAGAGGGCAGCCCGGTACAAGTGATCCAGAATCTGAAGGGACAGCCTGTTTTATTTTACTGTCGCGATTCCATTGTTGCCCTGAGCAAAAAGGATTGCAATAAAATTGAGATCAAAGGAGGAAATCGGGAATGAAAAAAACAATCGCACTGCTCGGTCAGCCAAACTCCGGAAAGTCCAGCGTATTCAATGGTCTTACCGGCTCACACCAGCATATCGGCAACTGGCCCGGCAAGACCGTCGAGCGCAAGACCGGCAGCTTTACATATAATAAAATAGAATATGATGTTATTGATCTGCCCGGCAGCTACAGCTTATCCGCCGAGTCCAATGAGGAGCGGATTACTTCGGATTATATCCGTTCCGGTGCCGCCGATCTGGTTGCGATCCTGGTCGATAGCTCCCAGCTGGAACGTTCCCTTTATATGTATACGGATTTTATCGGAATCTCCACACCGGTCATCCTTATCTTAAATCTGATGGATGTCGCACAGCAGAAAGGACTGCAGATTGATGTTGAGAAGCTCAGCCGGAAAATGGGAATTCCGGTGATTGGATTTGTTGCCTCTGATGCCAAACGCTACGGTGCCCTGAAGGAAACTCTGGCCAATGCCGTTTCCTCTGCCCGGATACCTGCAGCCGACGATTTTATCCGGAGCTACACTTCCGACACTCGTCTTTCCTTCGATACTCTGGTGGCACAGCAGGAAGAATCTCCTCTGTTTTCCAAAGAGAAATCTGCCATCTTTGAACTTGAAAAAACAGCAGACGGGCTCATGGCATCCGGAAAGCATAAATACGAATACATTGACCGGCTTCTGGACGGTACTGTAACCAAGACCGGAACCCAAGCGACCTTAAACCGCTTTGACCGAAAGGCATTAGGGGCTCATTCCGGTAAATGGATCGCTCTAGGGATCATTGTTGCCACACTGGTCGTTGCAATGCTGGTTGCCACTCCGGTCATGTCCATTGCCTTTGGGCTGGCAGCCGCTATCAGTCACCCGCTGGAACAGCTTATGACCGCTCTGAATGTATGGAAGCCGCTTGCTGAACTGGTTTACGTCGCTCTGCCAAATGTCCTTGCCTTTACCGTTTCTATGGCCGGCTTTGTGCTGGGTGTTACCTTTGCATTCGCGATCATCGAAGACGTCGGATATATGGCACGGATCTCCGTAGTCTTTAACTCTGCAATGGAGCGTCTCGGTCTGCAGGGCAAGAGCATCTGCTCTCTGCTTATGAGCATGGGCTGTAATATGGCCGGTGTTGCGGGCAGCCGGGTCATTGATAATTCCGGACAGCGATTCCTCACCATGATCCTTGTCTGGAGCATCCCCTGCGGTTCTACCCTTTCTCTGGCTCCGATGCTGGCGGCTGTTTTCTACGGTCCGATCGGTGCCGTGCTGATCATTCTGCTGATGTTCCTGACCACCATCGGTTCTCTCTTTCTGGTATCACGCATCTTTAAGAAACAGCTGATCAGCGAAGAGGACAAGGGCGGTATTATCATGGAGCTCCCGCCGTACCACAAGCCAAAGTGGAGTCACATTATCCGGGTTACCCTTGTAAAAGCCAAGGACATTTTTATCCGTGCGTTCCGTGTCATTACACTGGTATCCATTGTCTTTTACCTTCTTTCCTATAACTGGTTTGATAATGGAAGCATTCTGTCCATCATCGGTCAGGTAATCGAGCCGGTAACCAGCACCTTTGGCATGACCTGGCAAATGTTTATGGCATATATTTCATCCATGTTTACAAAGGAATCCCTGCTCGGTGTTCTGAATGCCCTGTACAGCAACACAGATATTGTCAATGCGGCGTTTAATGCCAAATTAAACGGCATGTCCGAGGGCATGATGCAGCTGCTGCCACAGGTGATCACAAAGGCACAGGCATTGGGCTTTATCATGGCGATCGTATTTAATGTACCTTGTACCATGACCGTTGCCGCAACCTTCCGGGAAAACCATTCAAAAAAATGGATCGCGCTTTCCGTTATCTATTATCTGGTGTTCTCCCTTGTACTGGCATTTATTTTTTATCACGTAGGATTGCTGATCTGGCACTAACTTGCACTTTCTTTACCATTATTTTACTTGCGTACCCTTGAATCCTACCGCCATATTTGTTAGTATAAAACCGAAAATAAGTTCCATTATAAATATAGGAAGACATAAGGAGAGCAGCTATGCGTAAAACAAAAATCATCTGTACGATCGGTCCGGCATGTGAAAACGAGGAAACTCTGATTAAAATGTGCCATGCCGGCATGAATGTAGCCCGTTTGAACTTCTCCCATGGTACGCATGAGGAGCATCAGAGTAAGATCGACCTGATCAAGAAGGTACGTAAGAAATTAAACCTTCCGATTGCGATCATGCTGGATACCAAGGGACCGGAATACCGGATCAAAACATTTGCAAATAAGAAGGTCACCTTAAAGGAAGGAGATACCTTCACCTTCACTACAGATGATATTGTCGGTGATGAGACAAGGGTCGCAGTAAACTACAGCCACCTGATCAATGATCTGAAGGTCGGCGATACAATCCTGGTCAACAACGGTCTGGTTATCTTCCGTGTAGAACAGCTGAAAGGCAGCAACGCTGTCTGTACCGTATTATCCGGCGGTGAATTATCCGACCGTAAGAGTATGAACTTCCCGAACCGGTTACTGGATCATGATTTCTTAAGCGAGCAGGATAAGGACGATCTGCTTTTCGGTATTCAGAATGATGTGGATTTTGTTGCAGCTTCTTTCGTTTCCACAAAGCAGGACATGCAGGATCTGCGTGATTTCCTGGATGCAAACGGCGGTGCCAATATTGATGTGATCGCCAAGATCGAGAATCGTTCCGGTGTCGATCACATTGACGAGATCTGCGAGCTGGCTAACGGTATCATGATCGCCCGTGGTGATCTGGGCGTTGAGATTCCGTTTATGGAGGTTCCATCCATTCAGAAATACTTAATTAAGAAGTGTCGTCTGCTCGGCAAGCGCGTTATCACAGCAACCGAGATGTTAGAGTCCATGATCCAGAATCCGCGTCCGACCAGAGCGGAGATCTCCGATGTTGCCAATGCCGTTTATGACGGAAGCTCCGCTGTCATGCTGTCCGGCGAGACAGCTGCCGGCAAGCATCCGGTTGAGGCCGTTAAGAACATGGCTGAGATTGCGGAATATACAGAGCAGCACATTGATTACCAGCACTGGTTTAACGGAACCGAGTTTGAGATTCACAATAACATTGATGCGGTTTCTCATGCGACCTGTGCTATGGCCGTTGACGTAAAGGCTAAATGTATCGTAGTCAGCTCCCTGACCGGTACTACGGCACGAATGGTCAGCCGTTTCCGTTGTCCGGTAGACATTATCGGTATGACCACCTCCGAGCAGGCATGGAGAAAGCTGAATTTAAGCTGGGGTGTGACTCCGGTATTAAGCGAAGCCTTTAACTCCATTGAGGTTGTATTCTATCATGCGGTTTCACAGGCAAAGGATCTGTTCCATTTACAGCCTGGTGACACCGTTGTCCTGACCGGCGGTCAGATCAATGGTAAATCCGGTAACACCAATACCATCCGGGTTGAAACGATTTAAGATATAGTATCAAGTATCAAAATTATTATTAAGGATTTATTATGCCAGAGCCTATTATTTTTCATGTTGATGTAAATAGTGCCTTTCTCTCCTGGGAAGCTGTTGACCGGCTGAAGAAGGATCCCGATGCGCAGGATATCCGCGACATCCCTGCCGTCATCGGCGGAAGCGAGGAGAACCGGCACGGCATTGTTCTGGCAAAGTCCACAAAGGCAAAATCATACGGTATCTGTACCGGCGAGCCTTTAGTCAATGCCCGGAAGAAATGTCCGGAACTTTATGTGGCCTCGCCTGACTATGCCCTTTATGTAAGGAGCTCCAATCAACTTATGGAGCTCCTTCGTCATTATGCTCCGGTTGTGGAGCAATACAGCATTGACGAAGCATTCTGTGATATGACCGGCACCACACGTCTGTATGGGGAGCCGATTGCCTTCGCGGAACGTCTGAAAAACGAGATTCATTCCGAGCTCGGATTCACCGTCAATATCGGAGTATCCAGCAATCGTCTTCTGGCGAAAATGGCTTCGGACTTTAAGAAGCCGAATCTGGTTCATACCTTATTTCCATCGGAGGTCCCGGAGAAAATGTGGCCTCTGTCTGTCAATGAGCTCTTTTTTGTCGGCCGCTCTACCAGCCGTAAGCTGCATGAGCTCGGCATCCATACAATCGGCGATCTGGCCAAATCAGATGTCACCGTCCTTCGCGGTCATTTTAAGAAGCACGGTGAGGTGATCTGGAACTATGCCAACGGACGTGATGTGGAGATCGTCACCGATCACAAGAGTGCCGCCAAAAGCTATGGTAATTCCATTACGATTTCTTATGATGTTACGGATGTCGAGA
>HF991338.1:0-9364 GCA_000431515.1 Clostridium sp. CAG:632
CTGTGACTTTTATTTCAGATTTGGAACGGGGAAAGCCAACAGCAGAGATTGAAAAGACAATTCAACTGATAAATGTTCAGGGGTTGGATTTATTAGTTGAACGACGAGGATAAGACTATGAGAATATTATCTGGAACAGGCAAAGCGAGTCAACCTTCTTGTCCTTGATATGACCAGTTATTCTTAAAAGTATGGTTCCAAAGCTGTACGGAAAAATATCACTATTCCTGCATGGTTGAACACCCTTGAATGCCCCATCAAAAATGGTGCATCATTCAAGAATAAATTAAGTGATATGGGTAAGAATAGTTGGGAAATTGAACGAGAGATAGTTCAATTGGCAGCAAAAGAATTTGTGAAAGGGGAAATCATAGAGTATGGAGAAAGAGACAATAGATGATTGGGTTTTATTGTTTGAGTATCCTTTTGCTAAAGAAGGCATGTTTGCTGAAGACTACTGGGAACAAATTATAATGGACTGTAGCAACATAAAAATTACAGCGACAGGATCAATTAAGAAGACCGTGAATAGCTCATGGTCTTTTCTTGTATAACCAAGAGAGGATTGAGTTATCATCGAAAATGTGATATCTTAGAATACAGAGAAAGAGATTTTATATCAGAGCATGTAGGCATTAGGAGGGTGATGTAAATGATGTCACGTGGTGCTACGGAAGAAGAGTTGAACAGTGCAGATATGAAAGAACATTTCAAATCTTTAGGTTTTGTGGATTTTGTAGATGGGCAATAATAAAAATAAAGAATTGGAGGAACTAAGCTAATGATATATTATTTTATAGGAACCGTAATCTGGGGTATAGTCTGGGGAGTTGCCTGCAATAAGGTAATTGAAAACAAAGGATATGATGAAAACTGGTTTTGGTGGGGATTCTTCTTTAATTTTATAGCATTTATTGTGGCGCTCACAAAACCAGATAATCACCATTATTATGAGCAGGCAGATCAGTATGGAAATGTAAAAACGGATAGTAACTCTGCATTGTCGATAGCAGCAAGAGAAAAGAGTATAGAGCAAATAATGCGTGCCGGTGGCTGGAAATGTAACAATTGTGGCAGAACAAATACGAGTGCTACAGGCACATGTGCATGTGGATGGACAAAGGAGCAATCGTACGAGAATAAAATTGAAGAAGATAAACGGAGTGAACAAGCATCAACGACTACACTCGTTACTGAAAATGCAAATTTGGAAATTTTGAAAAAGTATAAAGAGTTACTTGATATGGGGGCAATAAATCAAGAAGAATTTGACAAAAAGAAGAATGAGATTCTTGGTGTTGGTAATACGGATATAACTGATGAGGTTGAGACAGCTGAGAAAGAGATTCAAAAGGAAGAAAAACTTCCTCCTACAAGTTGGACATGTTATAACTGTGGAAAAGAAAATGATCTTGACAGGAAAAGTTGTAAATTTTGTGGTGCTATTAAAGAAGCTGTACCTGTGTATGGCAAAGTTAATCGTCTGCAAAAACGTGATTCTAATTTAGCAGATTGGAAATGCCCGAAGTGTGGAGCTGTAAACAAGTGTTACATTGGTCTTTGTAAATGCGGTACATATAAATCAGAGGGGACTATTATCGAAAATTAAAAAGTATATTGGACGACTGTTATAATGATATATGCATGATATAGCGAGGTGAATCATTATGGAACAATCAATTCAAAAATTTCGGGGAGAATATTTTTTCTTAAGCAATTTTTATGAGTGCCCGGTAACATATAAACAGCTGGCCTACGCTAACAACGAAGCTGCTTTTCAGGCACAGAAATGCTTAAGCGATGCCGAGAAAAAACAGTTCACGAAGCTGAACCCGTCCGAAGCGAAAAAACTGGGCAGACGAGTAAATCTGAGAAAGGATTGGGAAGCTGTCAAAGTGAAAATTATGGAGGAGCTTGTTAGAGCAAAGTTTACACAGAATCCGGACCTTGCGGATAAACTGCTTGCCACAGGTGATGCACACTTAGAAGAAGGCAATACATGGGGCGATAGAATCTGGGGAACGGTAAACGGCTCCGGAGCGAATCGGCTTGGCATTATCTTGATGCAGATAAGAGCTGAAATCAAGGAGTCAAGAGCTACGGATGAAAAACACTTAGAAAGAAAAACCATGGGGAGAAATATCAGATGACAGAACAAGAAAAAATGTTGGCCGGACAAGTATATGATCCGTCCGATGAGACATTAAATAAATTAAGAATGAAGGCTCATCGTTTAAGCCAGGACTATAATCGATTATATGACGAGGAGGAGCAGGAACGGGCACGTATAATGAAAGAATTACTACCCAATTGTGGACCGGGTGTTTATTTGCAGGGACCGATATATTTTGATTATGGTGTATTTACAACCATTGGGGAAAATACGTTTGCGAATTTCAACTTTACGGTGCTTGATACATGTCCGGTGACAATTGGTGATAATGTTTTTTTTGGACCGAACTGTACATTGGCTACACCATTACACCCGCTACGATATCAGGAGCGGAATATAAAGTTTAAATCAGACGGAACACCATATGATGATGAATATGGAAAACCACTGGTAATAGAATCCAATTGTTGGATTGCAAGTAATGTGGTGATCGCAGGGGGAGTTACAATTGGCGAAGGAAGTGTAATTGGAGCCGGTAGTGTGGTGACCAGAGATATTCCACCACATTCTCTTGCGGCGGGGAATCCATGCAGAGTTATCCGGCAGATTACGGAAGCAGATTCTATGCGGGGCCTGTAGACATGTCCCTGTCATTTAACATCACACAAATTAAATTTATGCAAGAGCTAGGATTAAACCCGGACTTTTCAGCAGATCTTTCGGATGCAGCATATATAGAGATTGAGGAAAAGGTATCCTGCTATTTGCAAATAAGCGGAATCGATTCTGGATGTTATAGCGTCCGTCTGAACGCAATTTATCGCAAAATGGCGATTGCTGGATATCGTATGATAGCAAAGTATTAGCAATATCAGAGGAATGATTCGTTAAATACCACGTTGTTTAATTTAAACAATAGTAATGGAAGAAAATCTATGGTACAATGAACATCACATCATAATCGATGGTCTGATTTCAATCAATGTAAATGAGGATAAAAGGGGGATTTTTTAATGAAAATGACACGTAAAAACTATGCTATCAAACGGCTGGTAAGCGTTATGTTTGCACTTAGTATGATCTTTGCAATGGTACCGGCTACCGTATTTGCAGATGATACGGACAATAATACACAGACAATATATATCGGTGGCAATAAACTGACGGTTCCGTTAGAAGAGGCAAGCTATTGGAAGTATAATGAAGAAAGTGGCGAGATTGCAGCCTGTACCGAGCAGGAGGCAAACATACTGATCAATACAGTCGGGAAATACGGCACTCCTATAGAGTCAATATACGTGAATCTGGTAAATGTAAGCATTACAGCAAAGGGTGGTTCAGAGGATCCTTTGAATGCAGGTATTTACAATCCGGAGCCGGAAACCAGGGTGTATCTGCGGATTAATGGAGATTGCAGTGTTACCGGTTCCAAGTATGGAATTTATGCAAAAATTAATGTTATACCGTGTGATGCGGCAGCCAGACTTACGATTACAGCAGATAGCAGTCTTGCACCTGCAGGAGTGGATGTTCCGCAGGCGGTTTCTCTGTATTCGTCGGGGTCGAATTACCTTTACCGGGGATGTGAGCATACAGATTTTTCGGTGATCCTGCGGAGTGATACCATGACTACAATAAAAGGTGGCGGGGATTTTGTTTGTCAAAGTACAAAAGCATCTCTGATAGCCAGTCCGAATATGGACGGCAGTGATGCGACAGAATACTTTAAGGAAAACGGCATATTTAACCTTGGAGATATGAGCCGGATAAAATATAGGGAATATAAGAACGGCACACTGATGTATGATAAAGCGAAGATTACCGGAGCAACCTTGCGGTTTCAGGACGGCGATGCCCCGGTATTCACAGCACAGGTGGCGGAGGAAGATAATGGAAAATATTATATTTTAAGTGAGCAATGGAGTGAGCTGGATGAGAATGGAAATAAGGTCAAGTGGTGTTCCTCTCGTGATTCTGAGAATCCGAGGGATGAGAGTCAGCTGTTAAAAACCTTTGAAGCAGGAAAGACCTATTATTATTCCATAACCGTTGCTTGTCAACTCTGGGATGTCAGCTTTACGGAACAGACTTCAGTAATTATTAACGGAGCAGCCTTTACGATTACAAATAAAAAGAGCGGAGAAGACTACGTACTTGTTGATGCGCAGAATATTATGAGGATGACGGTGCCGAAGGAAATTAAGAAGATTGAAGTGGCGAATGCGACTCTTTCATATAAGGTAGGTGACGCACCGAAGGCAACCGCAGCATTGACCGGCGAGAATGCAGCTGATTACAGGATTGCATATGAGTGCTGGAAGGAAATGAAAAAGCAGGATGACGGCAGTCTGGTACCGGTAAGATTCTGGTATTCGGATGCGGAAGAAAATGCAAAGTTGCCGGTTGATAAAAAGATAATTGCCTTTGAAAAAGACAAAACCTATACGTACAGTATCAAACTTAAGACAGTCAACGAAAATTACTTTGCAGACGTAGATACGGGACTGACTATGACTTTGAATGGAGAAGCGGTCGATGCATCCCAAATAACAGTCGATGAAGGATGTGATACTGTATATACTATGGCACTTAAGACCATGCAGCCGACAGTAGCACAAAGTACCTATAAGTTCCTGGAGGGAGAAAATGCTTCATGGACGCAGGGCGGCAACGGTACATTAAGATTCCGTGTAAACGGAGAAATCAGCAAGCTTACAGGCGTAAAGGTCGATGGTGCCATGCTTTCGGCTGATCAGTATACCGTAAAATCCGGTTCCACGATCATTACATTAAAGAGCGGTTACTTAAAAGGCTTATCTGTTGGTACGCATAAGATAACAGTCATTTATACAGACGGCGAATGCAATGCGGATTTTGAGATTAAACGGGCAGCAGGCGGTACGACCACAGAGGCAACTACGGAAGGCGGAAATACCACAGAGGCAACAACAGAGGGCGGAGAGAGTACCACAGAGATAACCACGGAAGCCGGAAAGAGTACCACGGAGACAACTACAGAAGGCGGAACAACTGCTGCATCAGATAGCGGAGCAGGCACTACTGCAACCGCCAATGCACCGAAAACCGGAGATGAGAGTTGCCCATGGATTTATATGATTCTGCTGGTTATGGCTTGTGGCGGAATGGCAGGATGCAGGGTATACGATAGAATTGTTTTACGGAGGAAATAATATGGGATTGACGTGGATGTGGACGACAAAGGGAAAGTAATCTGCACAGATATGAGATAGACGCATAGAAAGAAAAACAGGGTGATGAGAGTCACCCTGTTTTTTAATATTTTACAAGAAAATGACATTCCCTTTACCGCACTTTGATTTCACATACCTGCACCGAAGACTATGATAGTAAGGAAGGAGATTTTGATATGAATGAACAACCGAAACTTCAATTCCGAAAGGACGGTTCCTTTCGGGTATTACATCTGACGGATATACAGGAGGGACTCCATCCTCGAAAGGATACCATGCACCTCCTGAATGCACTTCTTGCGGAGACAATGCCGGATCTGGTGATCCTGACGGGAGATCAGCTGAAAGGCTATTCCCCACTTTTCCGGCTGGCCGGAGAGAAAGGGGTGCAGAATACGATACGGACTTTGAGCACACCAATGGAGAATTATGGGATTCCTTATGCGGTTACATTTGGAAATCATGATGCACAATGTGGCCTGACGAATGAGGAGCAGGCTGCAATCTATCGGCAGAATCCACATTGCATCTGCCCGGCGGAAGGACCGGCAGCCGGAACCTTTTGTCTGAGTGTGCAGCGTCGGGATGGGCAGGAAACGCTCCGCTTTTATCTGTTGAACAGTGGGAATGAGAGAGAGCATGGCAGCTATGCACCGCCATCGGATGAAGTCCTGACCTGGCTGAAGGACAGGCTTTTTGATGAGGAAGGAGTACCGTCTGCGGTTCCGTCCATGGTCTTTCAGCATATTCCGTTAATAGAATACAGGGAATGCAAAGGAGCTACGGTAAAGGAACCCATCTGCAGTCCGGATGTTAACACCGGTGAGTTTGAACTGCTGCGGTCGAATGGAAATGTAATGGGAGTATTCTGCGGACATGATCATAAGAATGACTTTGTAGGCAGGCTGGATGGGATTGATCTGGGATATACACCATCCTGTGGATTTGCCTGCTACGGTCCGGGAGTCGATCGGGGCGGAAGACTATTGGTATTTCACACGGGAAGCACCATAACATATGAGACAAAGCTTATACGTTATCGGGATGTTGTGGCACCGCATACAGGAAATCGGCTGAAAGAGTATTGGGATAGTCATATTCCTACTTGCTGGCCGAGTAAGGCGGAGAGCAAGGTAGAGGAATTGTAGGGATGGAAAATTTAGAACCGGAAAGCCGGGATCAGAGAAATGAAACCGGAAGGAGGGTTTCGGTGGAATGTACAGGCAAAAGAAATTGCACAACATGGTGCAGAAATGGAGAAAAAGATGAGTAGAAAAAAGCAAAGAAATCTGGGAAGTCTTGATTGGCGGCGAACGCTTTTGGTAACGCTTCCGTTCGCAGGTGCACTGGCATTCTGGCAGTCATATGATGGAATCATTCCATTGATACTCCGGGATACTTTTCATGTAGGAGACACGCTGGCGGGGGCAATCATGGCATTGGACAATGTCTGTGCTTTATTTTTGCTTCCGCTCTTTGGCAGTATCAGTGACCGGTGTCATAGTCGACTGGGAAGACGAACACCGTTTATTATCATCGGATCACTTCTGGCAGCATTGTTGATTCCACTTCTGGCAGTGGCGGATCGGCTGGTGAATCTGCCGATGTTCTTCTGTGTGCTTTGTCTGTTACTGATTGTATTATCAAGCTACCGGAGCCCATGTGTGGCACTTATGCCGGATGTGACACCGCGACCAATCCGGGCGAAGGCAGATGCTTTTAATTCGTTGATGGCTGCAGCTGCCGGTATCGTTGTGCTGGTCAGCATTTCATTGACGGTTCCGGATGTAGAGCATCCGAGTTATCTGCCTGTTTTTCTGATCGTATCCGGACTGATCGTTCTCTGTACGGCTGTTTTTGCACTCTTCTTCCGAGAGAAAAAGGCAGTCGATGAGATGCACCGGGAGAGTATTGCGATGAGGATTCCGGTAGAAGAAATCGATGCATCCGAGGAGGGCGGAAAGGAGAAGGAATCTGATCCGATTGTTCGGAAATCCTTGGTCGCGATTCTGCTCTGTGTATTCTTTTACTTCATGGCATCGAATGCCGTGACATCCGCATTCAGTAAATATGCCAGCCAGGTATGGGGAGCCGGTGGCGGAAGCTTTGCGAATTTCCAGTTGGTTGCCACACTGGTGACACTGATTTCTTATATGCCGATGGCGGCACTTTCCTGTCGGATCGGAAGAAAAATCACGACCTATATCGGAATCGGGCTGATGTGTCTTGGCGGACTCTGTATCTTCCTGACGCAGGGCTATTCACCGATGGTCTATGTATGGGTTTCTATTTCCGGAATCGGTATGGGTACAGTTGCAACAACCATTTATCCGATGATCATGGAGGTGGCCAGTGAGAGAACCACAGGTCGTTATACCGGATATTATTATACTGCAAGTATGTCTGCGCAGATCATTACTCCGATCCTTTCCGGAGCGGTAATGGAATTTATCGGCTACCGGTACTTATATCTGTATGCAATTGCATGCGCAATCCTTGCAGCACTGCCGTTGTTCTTTGTGCAGAAGGGAAATACCATACTGTTAAAAGATCTGAAGCCAAATGTTGCGGTAAGTGCGGTAACTATGGAGATGTAAGAGAGGGTTGCGTTTTATATAGAATATAATATATAATAATAGTATTACAAAAAACAGGGTATATATAAGGAGGGGGACATGGAGTTTAAGATAAGTTCGGAAGATGAAGAAGTATTAGAGGAGACTCAGGGGAATTCGGAGACAAGGATGGACGGAGTTGATTCTGTAGAGTATGGAAGGATGAAGCAGGAGTCGGCAGAAGAAGAGAATACAGATGCGCACAAAAGGTTTATGGAAGAAGAGCCTCTCGTAATCAAGCAGACGGACATTCCGAAGCGGGAATCTTTGGGTGGGAATATTCTGACAGATCGGAAGAGTGTAAATGTTTTTATGATAATTAGTGCGGGGGTGCTTTTGGTTGCATTGTTTCTTCCGTATATGAAGATAAGTTTAAATGTTCCGGATGGATTGACACAGGAAGTTGCACAGGTAGCCGGTGAATCGCAGGAAGATAAGCAGATATATACGGAAGAGGTAAGGCTGCTGGGAACATCCATTTCATTATATGGTGTCATATTATTGGGATGTGCGATTGCACAGATTGTATTTGCTGTATTGAAGAAGAATCGTTTTATGAAAATTGGTTCGGCAGTCGTTGTGGTAATTATTGTTCGATTAGTATTTCGGTATTTTCTGACCGACACAATGACAACAGGACTTGTTAAAATGCAGGCGGCATCCGGTTTTACTCTTCTGATTATCAGCGGAATTGCTATGTTGATATCGGCATTTTATCGGGATTTTATCGGAAAACCGAATGTAAATGAAGATTAGCAACAACAAAACCACATAGACTGATTATTTGAACAGGCTGAAGCCCATGATCACGGCACCGAGAATGACCAGTATCAGACCGGTTATCCGGTTCAGGGTCTTCGGCTCTGCTTTATTGGCGAAAACGGCAGCAATACGTGCCCACAATAAAGTAAAGATGACACAGAGAATGAATACCAGTGGATCAGGTGTTCCGCCGATCATAAAGTGAGAGGCAGCTCCGGTAAGAGCAGTGAATGTCATGATAAAAACGCTGGTTCCAACAGCGGTCTTTAATTCATAGCCGAGAACACTTGTCAGGATCAGAAGCATCATCATACCGCCACCGGCACCGATAAAGCCACAGATAAAACCAACGATCATACCACAGAGAATGGACTGAATCGCTCTTTTTCTGGCAGAAACGCCAAGCATAGATTCTTTGGTAGTCATAACCGGTCGGACAATGAATTTGATACCCAACAGAAATGTCATAAATACGGAGAAGCTGCCCATAGTTGTGGCAGGCACCAGACTTGCGATATAACTGCCGGTAACGGTAAAGATCAGAACACTCACCATCATGATCAATCCGTTCCGGATATCCAGATTCTTATTCTTATAATACGTATAAGCGGAAACGGCACTTGCCAGAACATCGGAAGCCAGGGCGATGCCGACTGCCATAT
>HF991338.1:9435-17350 GCA_000431515.1 Clostridium sp. CAG:632
GCACTCATCCCGGCGAAGCCGGTGCCGAGACCGGCACCCATACCGGCGAAAAAGGTAACCAGAATAGTGATTAAAAGTTTCATGTTATTTCTCCTCTTCTAAAATAATATCCAGATTTTTTTCTATCAGAGATATGGTGGCAAAGAATGCTTCCTTCATATCATTATCAATGTTGTTAAAAAGACGTTCGGAAAACTCCTCCTGAAGCTGCCGACCACGAAGAATGACAGGTTGTGCTTTATCGGTGCAGATAAGCTCTGTTTTCCGGCGGTCACCGGCCACAGCCTGACGGATCAGATATCCCTCCTGCACCAGCCGATCCACGTTTACAGATACAAGATTGGCCTTGATATGGCGGATTTCCACAATATCACGGGCGGTTTTATATGTGGGATTGTTTGCGAGAAACAATAGAATATCAAAGGCTGTCTGGGGCAGACCGAGTTCCTGGCAAAGAGGCTTGCAGGCGGAGTTATAGGCCAGAGCCGTTTTTCGTGCAAATATAATACTTGGTTTCATAATGAATAGTTATTCTCCATATACTTCAAAGTTGAATGGTTCATTTTTGAAGCATCATAGCATAGAAGGCTTAAAATTGCAAGAAATTGGAATATGGAAAAAAGCTGGGAGGATAGCCGGATAGAAATGCGACTTGGCAGACTCAATAGGATAAAAGCGGAGAGACCATTGATTTCTTCGCTTTTTACGTTTTAAAACATAACATAAATGTCATGAAGACCACATGATGCCAGAATCTGCGCATATGATGTCAGTAACTTGAAACCTTCCGAAAAAGTATTGTATTATTATAAATAAAAATGGGATTTTTGTGCTGTGAACCATAGTAAATAAACAAAGGGGGAATTCGAATGAATAAGAAGACAAGTGTGATCCTGAGTATTTGTATTTGCGTGGCAATGATATTAGCATTGTGTACCGGGCATGTGGACTCTGTTTATGCAGATTCTGAAAATTGGACGATATTAGATTTTGTGGAGAGTAGTGATATGTCAGTGGTAATACGGGATGGAAAGGCAATCTGGCAGAAGGAAGGATATCCGAATGTGGAATATACCGTGGAATTGGTGACTAAGAATTCTGATCAGGGAGAAACCTATCAGACATGTGCAATTACCGAAGGTACCTGCCTGATCGATTTGAATGAAAAGGAGTATTATCTGAAGATAAAAACAAATGTAGTGGTCAATGATCCGGATGATATAGGAAACGTAGATATACCGGACGGAACTCCGATGTTATATATCAATGGGACCGGATATGATGTGACTGCCAATGCCTATGTGAAGCTGGATACGAATATGTTTAGCGGAAGATTGGACATTCAGATGACACTGAGTCCAATCTCACCGAGACCACAGTATCCGGATACGATAGCAGTCAGAGCACTTTATGATGGCTTTGGAATGTCAGTTTATCTGAATGGAAATAAGGTTGGAGGTGAATCCGCTGCAATCACGGGATCTGCACGAGGTTATGCGACCGGTGATATCCGGAATCTGATTACAATCCAGCTGGCGTTTGGTGATGGAACGATTGGTTCTATAAATGTAAATGGTGAGGATATTAATTTGCCGGAAAATGTAGGAGACAGATTTGAGTTTGCAGTAGAACCTTCCGATTCATATAACATTGTCGTAAAGAAATCTACGGCGGTGGTACCGGTACCAAGAACCATTATCTGGGCGGCCGACCGGAAAGATAATTCGTCTCTGCGGGACGATGATCTGCTAAAAAACGGTACCGTGGAGATTTTGGACATTAAGGATGAAGCAGGAAATTCCGTTGGCCTTGGATATGTCGATCAGGATTTGGAGAAAAATACCGGCATGGCAGTTGTAATACCGGGCAGTACGGTTGTCTTCCGTTTAAAACCGGATTATGGTTATCAGTTGACTTCCATCAAGATTAATGATGAGGTGCTGACGGCGGGAGAGGAACAGTCTACATTTGAATACGTGATGCCGGATACCAATGTACATATAAGCGGAATTTTTGGAAAGGTAGAGGACCGAGTCGATGCAGTGGCAGAAGATATTAAAAGTGGAACGGTTAAACTGGGCGAGGGCGAATTGGATTCCGGTTCTGCGATTTTATCGGTTCTGGATGCTGAGATGAGTAAAGAAGCAAAGGATGATCTTGCAGCATCAGTAAAAGAGTATAAGGTATCTTCTTATCTGAATATTAAACTGAATCAGATTCTTTATAAGGGAACCGCAGAGGACGTTTGGTCAAACCAGATAAAACAATTACGGAATAAAGCAACGATCACTCTGCAATTAGCACAGGACATTGATGGAGATGAGTTTGTGATCGTACATGAAAAGCAGGATGGTACTTATGAAGTAATACCGGCTGTATATGATGCAAAGAACAGGACCATTACATTTCAGACCTCCGGTTTTTCAAACTATGCGATCGCCGGCAGACAGACGAAGGATACCACGGAAGATTCATCAAAGGATACGACTGAGGACAGAAGTACAACTACAACAGAGGATCGGAGAACAACAGAAGCATCTACTACAACCGAAGCTCGTAGGACAACCGAAGCATCTACCGTAACAACAGAGACAGCAGCATCGACGACAGTGGTTAAAACAACCGGAACCGCTGCAACACCGGGAACGGGAGATCCGGTTAATTTATATGCATGTCTTGCATTTCTGCTGATTGCAGGTATCGGTCTGACCGGTGCGATTCGGAAGAACAAATAGAAGGAAGTAACTGCCGACATAATTTATTATAAAATATGATGCTGTTTTGATGCCGATTCGTTGTATCTAATATGGAGTATTCTGATATTTTAAATGCACAGACAGAAGAAACCGTGAATAAGAGAGTAAGAGATAAGGTTTGGATATAGGGAGTGTGCAGTCCGGTGAGGCGTGAAAAAAGCAGGCGAAAACAGTATAATGAAAAGGCACAGACAAGGATTGTGTGTGGTCTGATTCTGGTGCTTGGAATAGTTTCTTTTATGCAGAATCACTATGATGCATATTGGAAGAAATCGCAGACCATGACGGTTATTACAGTGAACGGATGTGAATCACAGACTCCGGAAGCACAGTTGCAGATTAAGCTGGAGAAGGCAGTAGAGGACTATATGAATCTGGGGCAGATGATAAAAACAGCCCCCTGTTATTCTACGGAGGATGCACTGGACTGCGTACTGCAGTATGATGCGGAGATTACGGCGGCGGCTCAGAGATACGGAGTAGAGAAGGCAATGATCCAGGCGGTTCTGTTTCAGGAACTTCGCTTCTATGGAATAGAGGATCCGGTGGCAGATGCATGGGTAGCCATGACCTATGCAGAGGCATCCCTGTTTCGGATGATACGGAAGCAGGATTCCTCGACCGGGATTGCACAGATTTATGCGAAAACTGCAATCGAGGCACATAACTGGAAGTATGGTACAGAATACGATCCGTCAGATATTGCCACTTTAGAGCAGTTCTGGATGGGATTGCAGGATGATACCTGTTGTATCGATACGGAGGCAATGGTTCTGGCAAAGATCATGGATGATCGGCAGGTTAGCATACCATTGACAGAGGATGAGACGGGGCAGGTCATGGCACGGTACAATGGCACGAACGACTGGGCACAGAAGTATGGGGCGGTAACGGCCCGGTATTATGCAGCATTTCAGGAATATGATGAAATAGATTGACGATTTGTACAGTTTGGATTATGATTATCCGGAGCAAGAATAACTGTAGAAATGTTGCAGGTGAGAAAATGAATAATAAGAATGTGATTTATAAGAAAGCTCTGCTCCTGGCGGTTCCGATGATGGTTCAGAATGGAATTACCAATGCGGTAAGTCTGGTCGACAACCTGATGGTCGGAAGGCTGGGGACAGAGAGTATGACGGCTGTTTCCATTGCGGGACAGCTGATTTTTGTGTTTAATTTGGCTATTTTCGGAGGAATATCCGGGCCTGGAATTTACGGAGCCCAGTATTATGGACAAGGAAATAAAAAAGGTTTTCAGGATATATTCCGGCTAAAGCTCTGGATCTGTACTCTGTGTGCTCTGGTGGGAATTGCAATATTTATCTTTGGCGGAAGCCGGCTGCTTAGCCTGTATCTGCATGGTACATCTGTGAATATTGACGCAGAACTAACACTGGAATATGGGTTACAGTATCTTTATATTATGTTGTTTGGACTGATCCCTTTCTCGATTACACAGGTATATGCCAGCAGTCTCCGGGAAACCGGTGAAAGTATGAAGCCAATGATTGCCGGAGTGGCATCAGTAGTCATAGATGTGATATTCAATTACTTTCTGATATATGGTAAGTTCGGATTTCCGCGATTGGGCGTCCGGGGAGCTGCGATTGCTACTGTGCTTGCCAGAGTGGTGGAAATGGCAATCGTGATTGTATGGTCACATGCAAAGAAAGAAGAACATACATTTCTAAAAGGGATATATAGGACCTTGAAAATTCCGCTGCGTGATATGAAGATCGTAATTCGAAAGGGAATTCCGATTTTTGCAAATGAGTTTTTATGGGCCGGTGGAATCGCGGTGTTAACACAGTGTTACTCGATCAGAGGACTACAGGTGGTAGCCGGATTGAATATTTCTAATGCAATTTGTAATCTTTTAAATGTGGTATTTGTGGCTATGGGAAATGCGGTCGGCATTCTGATCGGACAGTATCTGGGAGCATCGAAGTTTGAAGAAGCAAAGAAGTATTCTATGAAGCTGATGTGGTTTACCGGTGTTATGTGCCTGTTTCTGACCGGGATTCTGATACTATGTGCCAAGGGATTTCCGGAATTATATGATACTACACCGGAGGTGAAGGATCTGGGTCGGTGGTTTATTGTGATAACGGCACTCTTTTTCCCATTACAGGGATTTTTGAATGTTCTTTATTTCACATTGCGATCAGGAGGAAAGACAGTGATTACGTTTCTGTTCGACAGCGTATTTTCCTGGGTGATTCCGGTGCCGCTGGCGTTTGTGCTGTCTTCCTTTACACAACTTCCTGTGCTGGGAGTCTATGCTATTATTCAGAGTATGGATATGATCAAGGTGATTGTAGGTTATATTCTGGTAAAGAGGGGAGTCTGGATCACCAATTTGGTTGATTCATAAGTCTGCCGGACAGATGGATGAGATAAGAATAAGATGCGGAATACTTAAATGATAAATACAGAAAAGAAGGTTGATGTCAATGACGAAAAATATGACAGAGGGGAAATCGTTTGGACTGATCATACAGTTTGCGATCCCTCTGCTGCTGGGAAATCTTTTGCAGCAGACATATAACATTATTGATGCGGCGATTGTAGGACAGATACTGGGTTCGGATGCACTGGCAGGAGTCGGTGCATCCAGCAGTGTACAGTTTCTGGTGTTGGGCTTTTGTATAGGAATCAGCTGCGGATTCGGCGTGCCGGTATCTAAGAGCTTTGGGGCCGGTAATATGAAGGAAATGCGGAATTATGTATATCATGGCTTTCTGCTGACCGGTGGCTTTGCAGCCATTTTGACTGTGCTTTGTGCATTGTTATGCCCGCAGATTCTGCATCTCCTGTCAACACCGGATAATATTTATCAGGATGCATACCGGTATCTGCTGGTAATCTTTTTAGGAATACCGTTTACACTGTTATATAATTATCTGTCCAGCATTCTGCGGGCAGTTGGAGATAGCCGGACTCCGTTTATATTTCTGGCAATCTCTGCAATCTTAAATATCGGATTGGACTTTTTCTGCATCCTGGTACTGCAGTGGGGCTGTGCCGGAGCGGCAATCGCAACAATCACTGCACAGGCAATCAGTGGATGCCTGTGTCTGATCTTTATTTGGAAAAAGGTGGAGACACTTCAGCTGCGGAAAGAGGACTGTGTCGGAAAAGGAAATGCGATCCGTACAATGCTGATCATGGGCGTGCCGATGGGACTACAGTATTCGATCACGGCAATCGGAAGTATGGTGATGCAGTCTGCCAATAATGGACTCGGCAGCGTATATGTGTCGGGGTTTACGGCAGCAGCCAGATTAAAGCAGTTCCTGATATGCCCGTTTGATGCACTGGCTACCGCAGTGTCTGTATTTTGTGGACAGAATCTGGGTGCCGGGAAGACGAAGCGGATTAAACAGGGTATTTTACAAGGGGTCGCAGTCGGAGTCAGCTATGGAATTCTGGCAGGTCTGATCATGATTTTTGCCGGACGGGCAATGGCAATGATCTTCATTAAGCCGGAAGAGGTTCCGGTACTGGATGCGGCACAGAAATATCTTCGGTGCATGGGGTATTTCTTCTGGAGTCTGGGTATTCTGAATGTATGCCGTATGAGTACGCAGGGACTGGGCTATTCCGGACGTGCGATATTCTCCGGTGTAACGGAAATGATTGCGAGAAGTGTTGTGAGTCTTGGATTTGTCGGAGCCTTTGGCTATACTGCAATCTGTTTTTCCGATCAGGCGGCATGGATATCTGCATGCATTTATATTATCCCAACCTGTATCCTCTGTATCCGGAAGATAAGTAAGGAGCTGGAGAAATCCGAGAAGCTGCAAAAGGCATAGAGGATATGACAGATAAAACGGAAAAGGTAACAAGCAGAAAAGGAAACAAACAGAGAAGATAAACAAAAACAAGAAGAAAACAAACAGGAGGAGTGAGCATGAGTCAGGCAATCGTAACATTGAAAAAGGGTGAGGGCCGCAGTCTGAAAGCCGGTGGACCATGGATTTACGATAATGAAGTTGAGAGTATCATGGGTGATTTTCAGGATGGCGACATTGTGATCGTACATGATTTTGACGGATATCCGATGGGAAGAGGTTATATTAACCGGAAATCCAAGCTGCTGGTTCGAATGATGACACGGGATAAAGATACAGAGATCGATGAAACTTTTATCCGCATGCGGGTGAAGAATGCATGGGAATACCGAAAGCAGGTAATTGATACCGGTAGCTGCAGAGTGATTTTCGGAGAGGCGGATTTTCTTCCGGGAATCGTGGTAGACAAGTTCTCGGATGTGCTGGTGGTGCAGTCTCTGGCGCTTGGAATTGACCGGTTTAAACTATTGATCGTTGATACTCTGAAGGAGCTTATGGCACAGGACGGAATCCGGATCCGTGGTGTCTATGAGCGGAGCGATGCCAAGGTCCGGGAACAGGAAGGCATGGAGCGGATCAAAGGATTCATTGGAGAGCCGTTTGATACCAAGGTGGAGATTGTTGAAAACGAAGTTCATTATATGGTGGATGTAAAAGAAGGACAGAAGACAGGCTTTTTCCTGGATCAGAAGAATAACCGGAAGTCCATCTGGAAGCTTTGCCCGAATGCAAAGGTATTGGATTGCTTTACACATACGGGCTCCTTTGCACTGAATGCGGGAATGGCAGGAGCTGCCAGTGTATTGGGCGTGGATGCCTCTGAACTCGGAGTAGCACAGGCAGAGGAAAATGCGAGATTAAATCATCTGGAAAACAGAGTCCGATTCCAATGTGCAGATGTATTTGAACTGTTGCCGGAGCTGGAGCGACAGGGAGAAACGTTTGATGTGGTGATCTTAGATCCGCCGGCGTTCACGAAATCCCGCAATTCCATCAAGAATGCGGTCAAGGGATACCGGGAGATTAATCTGCGGGCAATGAAGCTGATTCGGGATGGCGGCTATCTGGCGACCTGTTCCTGCTCTCATTTCATGGATTATGAGCTGTTTACGCAGACCATCGGACAGGCCGCACGGAATGTGCATAAACGGCTGAGACAGGTAGAATTCCGTACGCAGGCACCGGATCATCCGATCCTTTGGGCGGCGGACGATTCGTATTATCTGAAGTTTTACATTTTCCAGGTGGTTGATGAGAAGTAAGCGCCTGATAGTGTCCCGGAAAATAAGGATAAAGAGAACA
>HF991339.1:0-8854 GCA_000431515.1 Clostridium sp. CAG:632
GCAGGAGAAGGTCCGTTCCGGAGAGAGTATTCTGTATACGTGGGGGGCCGGATTAGGAACAAATCTATACAGTATTCTGGCATACGGACTATTGAGTCCGGCTACTTTGTTATATCTGATCGTTCCGGTGCGGTATCTGCTTCGGCTTGGAACCATTGTGTTTGTACTGTCACTGATACTGATGAACATTTCCATGCTGTATTTTCTGACACACCGGCCGGGAATCCGTCTGGCACAGAATAATATTGCAAACATGTTGTTTTCACTGTCTTATGCGTGCTGTATGTATAATGTGGCAAATGCGAACAACTGGACGTTTCTGACCTGTGCGGTGATGTTCCCTCTGATCATTCTCGGACTTGAGAATTATGTAGCCGGAAAAGGATATAAAATATATGCAGTTTCATTGCTCCTGGCATTTATTTTTAATTTCTATTTTGCGGCATTATTTTGTGTATACATCATCTTATATTATTTTACATTGGAATTCGACGGGTTCCGGGATTTCTTAAAGAACTCAGTGAAGCGGTTGGGGATTTTTGTCCGTGAAGCTGCTGGGGATTTCTGTCCTGTCCGTTCTGGTATCTTCCGGAATATTACTTCCTGCAGCAATCCAGATGCGGGGACAGAGTTACACAACGAGCAGCTATCAGAACACAGTCTGGTATACCGGATTTTTTGATATCATCAAGAATTTCTTTGTGTTTAATAAGAATAAGAGCATGGGTACGTCAGCCACCAGCTATGGGGAAGTGAATCTGTATTTCGGTCTGTTGGTACTTATGTTTACAACGTTGTTTTTCCTAAATGGCAAAATAAGACGAGGAATCCGGATCAAAAAACTGATTCTGGTAGTGGTATATATTCTGGCATTTAATTTAAATGGACTGAATTATATTATGCATCTGTTCCATTATCCGAGCTGGTATCCAAACCGGTTTTCGCTGTTTTTCATATTATTATGCATTACTCTGGCGTATGAAGCATGGGGAATCATGGAGCAGGAGATTTATCAGAATATCTCGGTTATCAAGACGGTTCTGGTGGGAATCGGCTGGACTGCAATTACGATTGCCTGCTTTGCGTTTGCAAAGACGATTGATTATCAGTTCACCTATTATTACAGTATGATGATTTTTCTGTTCTATATGGTTGCAATCCTGATTCTTCAGGTGGCGAAGAAAACATGGGCAAGGATACTGGTGGGAATTGGGTGTCTGGAGCTTTGCCTGAACTTTGTCTTTGCTTTAATATTTAAAGTGGCATCTGTGGAGGAGACATCCCTGTTGGCACAGTTGGATACAGAGACAACGGTACTGGAGAATGCGGAGCTTCCGGAGCATGCCGGATTTTCCAGGATCAATACAGGACAGGATATATTGCAGGGACTGAACAGTGGGATGATGTTCGGATATAACGGAACCGGTATTTTTTCAAGTTCTATAGGAAATGCGGGCAACTTTCTGAAGATGACCGGTATCTATGGCGGTGGGAATGTAGTCCGACCGTATACCTATAATCAGGCATTGGCTTCCATGATGGGAATCCAGTACCAGATAACAGATGACGGATGCGTTCCGAGAATGTATCCAAACCAGCTTTACTCGCAGTGCGAGAATCTGTATGGCGGATATGAAATAATAGAAGAAACAGACGGTATCCGAATCTATGAGAATCCGACGGTTCTTTCTCTGGGCTATATGATTCCGGATGCAGCAAAAAACAGTGCAGCTAATATGAGCGTGCAGACACAGAGCGCAGACAGAATGAATATATTGCTGCAGGAAATGACCGGAGTGGAAGACGTACTGGAGCCGGCAGATATAGCAGTGGAAAAGCTTCGGAGCGTTAATTGCTATGCAGTGCTGGATGGAAATGATTTTTATATGGCATCGGATCAGCATATATTTGATACCAATATCGGAGATCTCCCGGATGACGGAATTCTGACAGCACAGAGTGAAACGGAGGAATATCTTTCAAATGAGATTTCTTTGATCCGGCTCGACTATAAAGCGCCGGAAGACGGCAACTATTATGCATGTGTCGGTGATCTGGTTGCAAATCTGGGAGCAGTAAAAAAAGGAGACTTGTTAAATGTATTCTTTTCCCCGAGTGAGATGGTATCGGGAGATGCATGGACCTTCCGGAGTCAGATCCGGATCTATCGGTTTGATGATGAAAAGTGGCAGCAGGCATATGAGAAGCTGGCATCACAGCAGCTGAAAGTGACCGGTTATACATCAACTTCTGTGGATGGAACGATTGATGTAACGGAGGATGGAATTATGTTTACCAGCATTCCGTATGATAAGAACTGGCATCTTTATGTTGACGGAAAAGAAACGGAGATAGAACCACTTTGGAGCAGATCTTTTGTATCCGTGTCGTTACCGCAGGGGAGTCATACGATCCATCTAGAGTATAGGCAGAGAGGTCTGATACCGGGAATCGTGGTTTCTGTGATTGCGGCATTGGCGCTTGGTTACTTGCTATTTCGGAAAAATCATAGTATAATGACATCTAAGTATGGAATGAACGGATTTGACGGAGAATGAAGAAAAGGACGTGAGAGAATGGATAATACACAGCACATTAGTGTGATTAAGGAGAACGGGCTGGAAGTAACGGATATCTTAGCTCAGGTATATGAAGCATTGTCAGAGAAGGGCTATAATCCGGTGAGCCAGATCGTAGGATATATTATGAGCGGTGACCCGACCTATATTACCAGTTATAAGGGCGCCAGAAGCCTGATCATGAAAGCAGAACGGGACGAAATTATAGAAGTTCTGTTGGAAAATTACATCGATACGAGATTGAAATAGGGAGCAGGGCAGAGGTACAATATGAGAATCATGGGATTGGATTTTGGAACAAAGACAGTTGGTGTAGCGATCAGCGATCCGTTAATGGTAACGGCACAGCCGGTTGAGACTATCACCAGAAAGTCTGCGAACAAGCTCCGCCAGACATTGGCAAGAATCGAAGAATTGATCGTGGAGAACTGTGTGGAACTGATCGTACTTGGATATCCGAAGAATATGAATAATACGGTCGGTGAACGGGCACAGGCATGTGAAACATTTAAAGAAGATTTAGAACGGCGGACGGCACTTCCTGTGATCCTGTGGGATGAACGTATGACGACCGTGGAATCTGAACGGATCCTGATGGCCGGTGGCGTGCGACGTGAGAACCGGAAGGCGGTGATCGACCAGATGGCAGCTGTGTTGATCCTGCAGAGCTATATGGACGCACAGAACCGTGATACAGAAAAAGAATCAGATATAACAGAATAACAGAGAAAGTCTAATTCAAATATTGGAGGAAATATGGAAGAAAATCAGGAATTGAGAACCGTTCCTTTTGTAACAGAGGACGGTGAACAGGTAGAAATGTATGTTCTGGAGGAGACGACTCTTCAGGGAATTCATTATATATTAGTTACGGAGGATCTAAGCGATGACAGCGAGGAAGCGGTCGTGATGATCATGAAAGAAGAAAAACAGTCGGATGAGGATGAATTTGCATTATATGATATGGTTGAGGATGAGAATGAGCTTCAGGCAGTGGCAAAGGTGTTTGCCGAGCTGATGGAAGACGTTGATTTCGAACTGTGATCACGCGCAAATGATTCATAAATGGACGGAAACAGTGTTGACAGAGCGTGAAATGGAGGTTTTTATTTAAATGAAAAAAATGGAAAATACGAAGCCGGTTAAGATTATCCCATTAGGCGGATTGGAGCAGATCGGCATGAATATCACGGCAATCGAGTATGAAGACACGATTGTAGTGGTCGATTGCGGTCTTTCGTTCCCGGATGATGAGATGCTGGGAATCGATCTGGTTATCCCGGATGTGACTTATCTGAAAGAGAATGCAGATAAGGTAAAGGGACTGGTAATCACACATGGTCATGAGGACCATATCGGAGCAATTCCGTATGTAGAGAAGGAAATCAATATGCCGATTTATGCAACAAAGCTGACAATGGGTATTATTGAAGGAAAATTAAAGGAACATAACCTGATGCAGAACATTAAGCGGAAGGTTGTAAAGCATGGACAGATCATTAATCTGGGATGTCTGCGTGTGGAATTTATCAAGACAAACCACAGCATTGCAGATGCATCGGCACTGGCAATCTATACACCGGCCGGTATTCTGGTGCATACCGGAGACTTCAAGGTGGATTATACACCGGTATTCGGAGAAGCGATTGATCTGCAGCGGTTTGCCGAGTTGGGTAAGAAGGGCGTACTGGCCTTGATGTGCGACAGTACGAATGTAGAACGACCGGGCTTTACTATGTCGGAACGGACAGTCGGAAAGACCTTTGATAATATCTTTGCAGATAATCAGGATCATAGAATTATTGTAGCAACCTTTGCATCTAATGTGGATCGTGTGCAGCAGATTGTGAATTCTGCTTATAAATATGGCAGAAAAGTGGTGGTAGAAGGAAGAAGTATGGTAAATATCATCACAGTTGCACAGGAGCTCGGATATATCCGGATACCGGATAATACATTGATCGATATAGAAGAACTGAAGAATTATCCGGATGAGAAGACTGTTCTGATCACGACCGGAAGTCAGGGTGAAAATATGGCGGCGCTTTCAAGAATCGCAGCCAATATCCATAAGAAAGTATCGATTAAACCGGGTGATACGGTAATTTTAAGTTCGACTCCGATTCCGGGTAACGAGAAAGCGGTTTCCAGAATTATTAATGAGCTGGAGATGAAGGGCGCAAAGGTGATTTTCCAGGATACTCATGTATCGGGACATGCGTGTCAGGAAGAAATCAAGCTGATCTATACATTAACAAAACCGAAGTATGCGATTCCAGTACATGGAGAGTACCGCCACTTAAAACGGCATGCGGAGCTGGCAGAAAGTCTGGGAATTGATAAGCAGCATATCTGCATTCTTTCCAGCGGCGATGTACTGGAAATCTGTGATGATTATGCGGAGGTTGTTGATTCTGTTCCGGCAGAAGGAGTTCTGGTAGACGGACTTGGCGTAGGAGATGTAGGAAATATTGTTTTACGGGATCGCCAGATGCTTTCCCAGAATGGTCTGATCATCGTAGTGGTAACACTGGAGAGCGGCAGCAATCAGGTGCTGGCAGGACCGGATATCGTATCCCGCGGCTTTGTGTATGTGCGGGAAGCTGAGAATCTGATGGAAGAATGCCGGGATGTAGTAGAGGATGCACTGATGCGGTGCCTGGATCATAATATTACAGACTGGGGTAAACTGAAAACAACCATGCGGGATGATCTGAGCGAGTTCTTATGGAGGAGAACCAAGCGGAATCCGATGATTCTGCCGATTATTACGGAAGTATAAGGGGGAAGATTCATGCAGGCAGCGATTAATATGGCACAGGAATTGAACAAGGAACTCTTGGGCAGTGAGGAATACCGGCGCTACCGCGAGACGAATCAGAGACTGAAAGAAGATGCAGAATTATATGGCCGGTATAATGAGTTCCGCAGACGGAATTGTGAGATGCAGACCAGTGAAGGTGACAGCAATCTGTATGATGAAGTCTTTAATTTGGTGAAAGAATATGATACAATTCTACAGGATACCCGTGTGAGTGATTTTATGATGGCTGAGCAGCATCTGTGTAATCTGATGCAGGAGGTCTACAATGCAATGGCACAGGGGTTGGAGCTTGATTATGAGTATTTAGAGAAGTAGGTGTGGCCATGACGGATAAAAACATGAAAAATGCATTGCGGATTGTATTCCGGGTATTGATTAACATTGTTATTATATTGCTGCTGATCCAGGCATTTACACTGGCATATAATTTTTCTTATAAAGTATTTACAGATAGCTGTATGGATCCGAGAGATAATAAAGAGATTGAATTTGTAATAAAACCGGATACATCTACAGTGGAGATTGTAGATGGTCTGGTCACGGATGGCCTGGCAGAAGGCAAATATGTGATGCTGGCTAAAATATATGCATCCGGTTATTATGGTAAGATGAAGCCGGGAACATATATATTAACGCGTTCCATGACACAGGACGAGATCTTAAAATCAATTACAGGTACAGTGGAGGAAAAGAAGGATGATAGTCAATGAGAGAGTGGTATCTTTCATTAATTCGCTGAATCCGGAAATAGATGACCTGGTTTACCGGATTGAACGGGAAGCCAGAGAAGAAGAGGTTCCAATTGTTCGTACTGAAACACGGGAATTATTAAAGGTGCTGGAATTGATACAGAAACCGCAGAGAATTCTTGAGGTCGGTACGGCAGTTGGATTTTCTTCTATTTATATGAGTCAGTATTTGCCGGAGGGTGGAAGCATAACCACAATAGAAAAATATCCGCCACGGATCGAGGCTGCAAAGAAGAATTTCATAAGAACCGGGACAACGGATCGTATCACATTGCTGGAGGGTGATGCGGCGGATATTTTAAAAAGTCTGACACAGGAATATGATATGATTTTTATGGATGCGGCGAAGGGCCAGTACATTCATTTCTTTCCGGATATCATGAGGCTGCTGGCACCGGGCGGAATGCTGGTTTCCGATAATGTGCTGCAGGATGGTGATGTTTTGGAGTCTCATTATGCGATTACCAAAAGAAACCGTACGATCCACAGCAGGATGCGGGAATATCTGTATACATTAAAACATCATCCGGCATTAGAGACGGCAATCATTCCGATTGGTGACGGAGTGGCGGTCAGTACCAGGATAGAAACCCGGAGGGAAGGAGCAGAGCAGAAATGAGACCAGTAGAATTGTTGATTCCGGCAGGAAGTTTGGAAGTATTGAAAACAGCTGTCCGTTATGGCGCGGATGCAGTATATATTGGCGGCGAAGCGTTTGGGCTTCGGGCTAAGGCTCATAATTTTACAATTCCGGATATGAAAGAGGGAATTGCATTCGCACATGAACATGAATGTAAGGTATATCTGACAGTGAATGTGTTCGCACATAATCGTGATATAGAGGGAATTCGGGAATATTTCCGGACTCTGCGGGAGGTGCCGGTCGATGCACTGATCATATCGGATCCGGGTGTGTTTATGATGGCAAAGGAATTACTTCCAAATACGGAAATCCATATCAGCACGCAGGCGAATAATACGAATTATGAGACATATCGTTTCTGGTATCGTATGGGAGCCAAGCGTGTGGTGTCTGCACGGGAATTATCGTTAGAAGAAATCGGTGAGATCCGGAAGCATATTCCGGAAGATATGGAGATAGAGTCTTTCATCCATGGAGCCATGTGTATATCATATTCCGGCAGATGTCTGCTGAGTAATTATTTTACGGGCAGGGATGCCAATCAGGGGGCTTGTACACATCCGTGCAGATGGAAATATGCGGTTGTGGAAGAAAAAAGGCCGGGAGAGTATCTGCCGGTGGAGGAAGACGACCGGGGGACCTATATATTTAATTCCAAGGACCTGTGCATGATAGAATATATTCCGGAGATGATGGAAGCGGGGATCGACAGCTTTAAGATCGAAGGAAGAATGAAAACAGCGCTATATGTGGCAACGGTAGCCAGGACGTATCGGAAAGCGATCGATGATTATAAAACATCACCGGAGCTGTACCAGAGTAATATGGACTATTACAGGGAGGAGATATCAAAGTGCACCTATCGTCAGTTCACGACGGGGTTTTATTTCGGAAAAACCACGGAAGAATCTCAGATTTATGACAGTAATACGTATATTCGGGAATATACATATCTGGGAATGGTAGAGCAGACGGATACACAGGGACGAATAGTTCTTGAACAGCGTAACAAGTTTGCGGTCGGTGAGACTATAGAAGCTATGCTGTTTGATGGGAGAAATCAGGAGCTGGTCGTACAGGAAATCCGGGATGATGAGGGGAATATTATGGAATCGGCACCGCATCCGAAGCAGCGCCTTCATGTGGATCTGGGCGTGCAGCTTCCGATCGGCTGCATATTACGGAGGAAGGAAGCTTAGCCTTCCTCCAGTCTTTGACGTAGCTTTTCAAGAGCACGTTTTTCTATACGGCTGACATAGGATCTTGAAATGGCAAGACGGCCGGCGACATCCTTCTGTGTCATCGCTTCCCGGCCATATAAACCATATCGCAGGATGATCACTTCCTGTTCCCGCGCAGATAATGTAACGGAAAGAAGGCGGTAGATCAGACTGATATGATTGTCGGTGATCATATGCTCCAGAATATCTCCGTCTTTACTATCGATAATATCCATCAGATTGATCTCATTTCCCTCCTTGTCGGAACCGATCGGCTCATAGAGCGAGATTTCTTTGGATGACTTGCGTTCTTGCCGGAGCAGCATAAGCAGTTCGTTTTCAATACAACGGGAAGCATAGGTGCCGAGTTTGTTGCCTTTCCCCGGGTTATATGTGTTGATGGCTTTGATAAGTCCGATGACTCCGGTGGAGATCAAATCTTCCATGTCGCGCTCACCGGTATTGTATTTTTTGACAATATGTGCAACCAGCCGAAGATTCCGTTCTACTAAAATATTGCGGGCGGTCAGATCTCCGGTTCGGCTCTGTGCCAGATAGAAAGTCTCTTCTTCCGGTGTAAGCGGTTTCTGAAAAGTTTGCAAAACATACCTCGGAAGGAGTGATATTGATATAATGTATGAAAATTGTTGAAAATAAGTGCTTTTCCCATAGGAGAAAATAGAAGAAATAGAAAATAACTATGAAAATATACAAAAAATCAAGACGATTATTGTGCAAAATGATGAAAACAAATGGTAGTAATTAGAAAAACATTGTGCTAAAATTATAGTAATAACGGTGAATGAGAGGTAGATTACGTATGCGTATATCAGCAGGAA
>HF991339.1:8892-13003 GCA_000431515.1 Clostridium sp. CAG:632
GAAGATAAGACTCGGTGATCTGCTTGTAGCAGCAGGAGCGATCACAGATGAAGAATTACAGGAAGCCATTGCATACCAGAAAGAAAAGGGGATGAAGCTGGGACAGGCACTGGTGGAAATGGGATTCGTCAGCCAGGAGCTTTTGAATCTGACGATTTCACAACAGTTGGGAATCGAATACATAGATCTGAAAGCATGTAAGCTGACAGAGGATGTACTCCGAATGATTCCGGAGAAAGAGGTTATGCGTTACCGGGCAGTTCCGGTTGAGATTGATGAATATAATCCGAATGTACTGAAGGTAGCGATGTCGGATCCTATGGATATCATTGCAATTGATGACCTTGCTATTCTTACAAATATGCAGATCGAGCCGATGCTGACCAGCGATGAAGAGATTACCGAAGCAATCGGTAAGTATTACGGCAATCAGCAGGCGATGGAAGTAGCGGAGCAGTATCGGAGAGAGCGTGAGCAGGAAGGACTGACTCAGGCAGAGGAAGAGGCGGTTAATGATGAGATTGATAATTCACCGATCGTATTGCTGGTTAAACAGATTTTGGAAGGCGGTGTCCGGCAGAGAGCATCCGATATTCATATTGAAGCATTGGAAACCAGCGTGCGGGTACGGTATCGTATCGATGGTTCATTAAAGAAGGTTATGACCTATGACTACTCACTGATGTCTGCAATCGTAGCACGTATTAAGATTATCGGCGGTATGGATATTTCGGAAAAGAGAAAGCCACAGGATGGCCGTATTTCCATATTTGTTGATCGGAAGGAGTTCGATATCCGTGTATCTATACTTCCGACTGTATACGGCGAGAAGGTCGTAATGCGTCTGACGGCTAAGGATGGTCTGACGAAGCCAAAGAGTGCACTGGGTCTCGGACCGGTCGAGATGAAAGTATTTGACGGTATTTTAAGTAATCCGCATGGAATCATTCTGGTTACGGGTCCTACCGGTTCCGGTAAGTCAACAACACTGTATACATCCTTAAGTGAGCTGAATACAGAAGATGTTAACATTATCACGGTAGAAGATCCTGTCGAGGCGAATATCGACGGTATCAATCAGGTACAGGTTAACGTAAAGGCGGATATGACATTTGCGGCAGCCCTTCGATCTATTCTGCGTCAGGATCCGGATATTATTATGATCGGTGAGATTCGAGACGGTGAAACTGCGAAGATTGCCGTACAGGCCGCTATTACCGGTCACTTGGTTGTATCCACACTTCATACCAACAGTGCGGCAAGTACTGTTACGCGTCTGATCGATATGGGTATTGAACCGTATGTGGTCGGCGATGCACTGGTAGGTGTTATCGCACAGCGACTGGTTCGCCGTCTGTGCAAGTGCAAGCAGGGACGATATGCAGAAGATAACGAGAAGAAGCTGCTGGGAGTTCCGGAAAATGAAGAGTGCGGTATTTATGAACCGACAGGATGTGCATTATGTAATGATACCGGATTTGTAGGACGAATCGGTGTTTATGAGATCATGCCGGTATCCAGAAGTCTTCAGGCGGTAATCGCAAGCGGAGCGACTGCGGATGCGATCGAGAAACAGGCGTTGTCAGAAGGTATGCTGACATTGAAGCTCGGAGCAGCCAGACTGGTCAGGGAAGGAATTACGGCAATCAGTGAGATGAAGAAGATCGTATACGAGGCCGGAGACGAATATTAAGGAGAGATTGAACTATGTTAAATATGAATGAATTACTTGCATTTGCAGTAGAGAACAAGGCATCAGATATTCATTTTGCAGCAGGTATTCCACCGAAGCTCAGAATCAATGGTAAGTTAGTCGGACTTGAAATGGATCCGCTGATGCCGGCAGATGTTGCAGAGCTTTTAGGCAGTGCAATGAATGATAAGCAGCGGAAGGTACTGAAGGAACGGGGAGAAGTCGATTATTCATATGCGCATCCGGAGTGCGGTCGATTCCGTGTAAATGTATTTATGGATCGTGGAAATATGGCTGCTGCATTCCGACGGGTTGATACGATCATCCCGAGACCGGATCAGCTGGGTATTCCGAATGCGGTGGTAGAACTTTATAAGAGAAGACGAGGACTGGTATTGGTTACAGGTCCTACCGGTTCCGGTAAGTCTACAACACTGGCATCTATCATCAATAAGGCCAATGAGAATCGTACCGATCATATTATTACACTGGAAGACCCGATCGAGTATGTGCATAAGCATAAGAAGTCCATTGTAAATCAGCGGGAAGTCGGCATGGATACCCTGAGCTATAACAATGCACTTCGTGCAGCACTTCGTGAGGATCCGGATATTATTCTGGTAGGAGAGATGCGTGACTATGAGACAATCTCAATTGCGGTAACGGCAGCAGAGACCGGTCACTTGGTATTTTCAACCCTGCATACCATTGGTGCAGCCAGTACGATCGACCGTGTTATCGATGTATTCCCGCCGCATCAGCAACAGCAGATCCGGACACAGCTTTCTATGGTATTGACTGCGGTTATTTCCCAGCAGCTGCTTCCGACTGCAGACGGCAAGGGCCGTGTGGCTGCATTTGAGGTCATGATTGCCAATCCGGCGATCCGGAGTCTGATCCGTGACGGTAAGACACATCAGATTCAGGCAACTGTTCAGACTAGCCGGGCACAGGGCATGATCACCATGGATGATGCACTGTTTGACCTGTATCAGGGCGGTGTTATCACCAGGGATATGGCATTGACATATGCGCAGGAGATTGATGTGCTTCGGAAGAAGCTTGGTTAATCGGTTTTGTGCATTTTTCACAAAAATAACTTAAGAAAACGAAAAAAACTAAAAAAAGTTGCAAAAGAGATAATTTTAATGTATTATCAGTTTAGATGAATGTTAATACTTTGTTCATATTCGCAACAGGGGAGAAGAGAACGACTGTATTGACGAGAGAATATTGTGCGGAGGAATGGCGATGGCAGTATATAAGTATAAGGTCGTAGATGCGAACGGTAAGAATCTGAAGGGCGATATAGAAGCGCAGAGTCAGGATCAGGCAGTCAACAAGCTGAAAGCAGACGGTTATACCGTAGTTTCATGTAACGAAGCTGGAGCATTGGACAAAGATATTCAGATTGGCGGCGAACGTAAGATCAAACCAAGAGATTTGAGTGTGTTCTGTAAACAGTTTGCCAGTGTGTTAAATGCAGGTGTAACCATTATATCAGCATTGGATATGATGAGTGAGCAGATGGATAATAAAACCCTGCAGGCGGTATTAAGAGACGCTAAGACCTATGTAGAAAAGGGTGGTACCTTAGCAGATGGCTTCCGCCAGCATGCGAAGGTGATTCCACAGATTATGATCAGTATGATCGAGGCCGGCGAGATGTCCGGTAATTTGGAAGTCTGTTTTGAACGATTATCCATTCAGTTTGATAAGCAGTCGAAGTTGCAGGGCAAGATTAAAGGAGCCCTTACATATCCGATCATCGTTTTGATCGTAGCGGTTGTTGTAGTAATTGTCATGGTTGTAGCGGTTATTCCGGCATTCTCTGATATGTTTGCAGATATGGGTATGGATCTTCCTGCGGCAACCAGGTTGTTGCTGTGGTTATCGGATCTGTTCCGTTACCGCTGGTGGCTGGTTGCGATTATCGTAGTTGCTGTTGTAGCTGTTTATAAGATGTTTGCGGCTACGGATGTAGGAAAACATGTGCTGGGTAAGGTCGCCATGAAGATGCCGATCTTCGGTAAGCTGAATGTTATGCAGGCTGCAGCAAATACATCCCGTACATTAAGTACTCTGATGGCTTCCGGTATTTCACTGGTAGAAGCTGTGGAAGCGGTAGCGAATATGATGACCAATGTATGGTTCAAAGAAGCATTATTGAATGCAAAGGATCAGGTAATGAAGGGTGTGCCTCTGTCAAAGCCAATCCGTGATGCGGGTATTTTTCCGAACATGTTGCCTCAGATGATTAAGATCGGTGAGGAAACCGGTAATATCGAGGACATGATGGATAAGGTAGCAGATTACTATGAAGAGCAGGTAGATATGACTACCGAGCAGGTAACAACTGCTATGGAGCCGTTAACTATGGTAGTTATGGCTGGTATCGTCGGCATTATTGTTGCCGGT
>HF991339.1:13090-36689 GCA_000431515.1 Clostridium sp. CAG:632
TCTCCGCGGAAGCCGAAACCGTTCGCGGATGTTAATAAATACATATAATAAAGGAGAGATTATTATGAAAAAAACAACAAACAAAGGTTTCTCAATGGTCGAGCTGATCATCGTAATTGCTATCATGGCTATCTTAGCTGCTGCATTAGCACCATCCCTGATCAAGTACATTAACAAGTCAAGATTAAGTACCGACCTTTCAACCGGTAACTCAATCGTCAACCGGTAACTCAATCGTAAGCGCAGCTACTTCCGCAATGGCAGTAGAGAAGGCAAATGATGAGGTTGCTTCTTATGCAGCTTGGACAGATGTTAACTCTGTATTAAATCAGAAGGGCTCAAACAGCTTCGCATCTGAGTTCGCTAACGTAATGGCTGTTGACACTGTAACAGGTAAGTCAAAGAAGGATGTTGCTGGTAATGCAATTCCTAATGCTGGTGTATTCTATATGCAGATCAGTGGTAATGCAGTTAATGTAGCATATGGTGCTACTGATGCAGATCACATGATTTCACCTACAACTGGTGCAAGCTTAGCTGAATAATTAGGATTATTTATAACACATGTCCGGAAAGCCGGACGTGTGTTATATGTATATAGGTGGTATATGATATGAAGTGGCTGAATCTATTGATTGTTGCGGTTTCGGGGCTGGTAACAGGGCTGGTATTCCGTCGTGCGTACGGATGTATCCGTTATATCCGGAAGATGGACGAAGAGGAATTGACATGTAATACCTGTGAACAGAAGGATGGATGTATTGCCATGAAGAGCATCGGTTCATCGAACTGGGTGACAGAATTTACATATACAACTTATTTACTGATGCAAAAGAAATGTACGTATGCACAGGCACAAAAGCCTGCATATATGATTCCTTTTGCTATTTTAAACAGTGCATTGTATGTGGTGCTTTATTTAGTCTATGGCTGGTCTGTGGATTTTGTAACCTACGCACTCAGTACAACCGCACTGATTTATGTGGGAATCATAGACTGGAATACCCAGTATATCCCGGCAGAGTTTAATTTGATAATATTTATACTTGGACTGATTCGACTATGCGTTCGGCCGGAACACTGGGTGGAACAGGTCGTAGGTCTATTTGCGGTCAGCGTTTTCTTATTACTGATCGATCTGGTCGGGACGAAGATCCGGCATGGAGATCATGTAATGGGTGGCGGCGACATTAAGCTCATGGCAGCGGCTGGCTTACTTATAGGCTGGAAACTGAATATTGTAGCATTTATGATGGGATGCGTCTGCGGAAGCATTCTGCATCTGATTATCATGAAGATAGGTGGACGGGAGCACAAGCTGGCTTTCGGACCGTATTTGGCACTCGGGATCTATCTTGCCATGATATGTGGTGAACAGCTGGTGAGCTGGTACCTAGGTATTATGGGCTTGTAGCCCTAAATATATTTTACACTGATTAGCGAGGGAGGCTACGAAAATGGCAAACAATAAAGTCTTAACCATAGACATTACGAATGAAAGCATTACAATTGTTGAAGTTACAGCTTCACAAAAGAAACAGACGTATATACATAATGCGTTGATTTTTGAAACGCCGGAAGGTGGATATGAAGACGGTTATATTCGGGATAAGGACCTGATCGGTTCGACCATCAGAGAACAGTTGGCATCGAACGGAATAACGAATAAGAATGCAATATTCGTTCTGTCTTCAAGCAAGATCGTGAGCAGAGAGGTTGTTATCCCATATGTACCGGATAAGAAGATCCCTGCAATTATTAATTCGAATGCATCAGAATATTTTCCTGTTAATATAGAGGATTATGTTGTTGCACATTCTGTACTGGAAACTGTAGTTGGTGAGGATGGTGCGAAGAACCGCAGAGTCCTGGTTGTTGCGGTGCCACAGCAGATGCTGCAGACATATTATGAGGTAGCAAGCGTTGCCGGACTGACGGTTCAGTCAATAGATTATATCGGTAATGCAATGTTACAGCTGATCAAGACACAGACGAATGATATCTCAACCACCATGGTAGTTGAGATCGGCGGAGAGTCTACAGTCTTGAATATCGTAAAGGGTGACACCCTTCTGTTACAGAGAACTGTACCATATGGTATCAATGCAGTTGTAGCGGAAGTAATGGAAAGCAAAGAAGTAGATGCGGCAACAGCACTTACCATGTTGCAGACAGATCGTATGATCACAGTTGATTTTGATGATGATCCGATCACCGGAGCATTCCGTTATCTGATCAACAACATCGGACGAGTTATGGATTACTACGGCTCCAGAAATCCGGATAAGCCGATTGAAGATGTTTATCTGACCGGTGATGGCGCATTGATCCGTGGTATTGACGGTCTGTTTAAGATTCAGCTGAACGTAGCAACAAAAGTTATGGACAGCTTATACAATGTAAAGTTTGACGATAAGATCAATACCCAGATTTACAATCCGGTATATCTGATCGGTTCGATTGGTGCAGCTATGGCACCTATGGGATTCCTCCTGAAGGAACAGGCTGCCAAGAAAGCCAGTCAGGGAGCTACAGCAATCTTTGTTGTAATTCTGGTTCTTGCAATTATCGGAACCGGAACAGGCTGTGGTATTGCATTAGTTGCTAAGCAGGCGGCGAAGGCCGGCAAGCAGGCAGTACAGAGACAGATAGATGAGATTAAGGATATTGAAGATATATATAATGAGTATTTACAGAGCCAGGCAGAGTACAATGATATGTTAACATTGTATGATTCAACCAAGATCTCTAATGAGTACATGATGCAGTTCTGGAACAAGCTGGAGGAATGCCTTCCTACTAATGTAAATGTAAAGAGCATTTCGTCATCTTCTGACAGTGTTTCAATCGTGATGCAGAGTACAGATTATGATTCGATCGCAAGACTGGTTGTTGATCTGAGAAGCGTAGACTGTATCCAGGATGCGTTCATCGCAGCCATTGAGCAGAAGGAGGAAGATAATTCAGATGCGGTTGTTTATGAGTATACAGTAACCTGCAACTATGTTCTTCCTGAATATGAAGCAGCACCGGCTGACGATACAACAGCAGCTGACGGAAGCAGCACAGAAGAAACAACAGAAGCAGCACAGTAAGGAGGGAAGAATCATGAATGAGACATATAAGAAGTTATTGTTAGGTGTATTAAGTGTATTGATCGTCTTTTTGGGAATCTTCTTCATTATCCGTCCGGCGAATGAGGAGACGAAGAAGCTTGTAAAAGAAACAGCTGATATGACAGCATATCTGAATGACTTGAAGAGTAAAGAAGTAAATCGTGACCAGTATGTAGCAGATACAGCAGCGAATTATGAGATGTTTGAAGATAAGTTAAACGAGTTCCCATCTAATCTGGATCAGGAATATCAGATTGAATTCATTCAGGGAATTCGGAACAATCCGGATATCAATTATGATGTATCTTCTTTAGGAATGGTACAGCCATCCATGTTCTATGTGCTGGGTGGTGGTACTTCTACTGATGCGGCTGCAACTGATACAGCAGCGGATACAACTGCAGCTGCTGATACAGCGGATGCAACTGCGGCTGCTGATACAACGGATGCAACTGCGGCTGCTGATGATAAGTATACATGCTACACAGCAACCATGGCATTACAGTACAATGGTGATTATAAGGGCGTAAAGGCATTTGTAGACTATGTATCTTCTTATGCATACCGTATGACGATTGATAATGTAACAGTTGAGAATGATAAGGATAATCCGGATAAATTCAGCGGTGAAATGCTTGTTAACGTATACTGTATTACCGGCAAGGGCAGAGAAGAAAATGCAGAGATCAATCTGGATGAGATTCAGACCGGTGTAGATAATCTGTTTACATCAGGAAGCTCTAACGGTGTGGTTTCTAAGTATGCATCTGATAACGGTGAAGCAATCAAGGCTGATTATGATTTATATCTGGCTGTAAACCCTGCAGGTAGTGATGCATCAGCTAAGGTATTAGGATTAAAGACCGGCGGAAGCAATGTTACCAGCAGTAAGTCAGAGTCTGAGCAGGTAACTGTCAGTGTATCAAAAGATGGCGATAAGTATGTTGTAGAATATGCGATCGGCAATAATAAGCAGAGACAGGAATTTGACCCTGGTGAGGATCTGACAATGCTGATCCAGTCTTCAGATTTGAAGGATGAAGCTGCAGACCAGAATAAGGTTGTAGTATCTCTGGAGAATTCTACAGATAAGACATTATATGTAAAGATTGCAGATGATGCATCTGCAAATCGTGTAAAGATTGCAAATCGGGCAGGTAATGTTAGCGTTTACAAGTAGAATGGAGTGATCACATGAAGAAAGCAAATAACAAAGGTGTCAGCTTGATCGAGATTCTGATCGCCGTCGTTGTTTTTACTATCTGTATAACTCCTATTGTAATGCAATTAACGACAGGTATTCGCATTGGTAATAAAGCGAAAGACCAGCAGGCGGCTACCGATTATGCAAGATCAATTGCAGAAACTATGAAACAGATGCAGCTTCAGGAAGGATATGATTCCACGAATCTATCCGACCTGGAGTCGGCATTAGATATTACAACCGGTACAATGATTGCAGAGAATACATTCTATTCCGTAAAACAGGATGGGACAACAGGCACAATCATTCCTGCCAATTCTACGCTGAAATCATATCCCGGTAATTCCATAGCCGGCGGAACAAATTACAGTTCGGTAACAGATATGTACCAGCAGCTGAATGCGGCTAATAAGAGCTTAGGTGCAGCAAGCAAGGAAGCATTAGTTCGGCAGTATGTATTTAAGGGTGATGCAAATGTAGAGTATCGTGATTATGATGTGGAAATCACAATGAATACGAAGCCATATGCAATTGAATCCCTGACAAATGCAAGCTATAAAGATCCTAACTCGGTAAATCTGAACAATTTATCCGATCTGGATGCAAATAATGAAGCATTGATTACCAGAGCATCCAATTATGATGCAACAGCGACAGTATCGTTCTACAATGCCACGATTGCAGCACTGCAGCGCTCAGATAGTATAGAGGATCAGCAGAAGGCGGTACAGATCATGAACGGAAATGCGACCATTGGTGATTCTGCTACAAAGGAAACCATCATTGAGATCAATCCGATTACAGATGCAACCGGAAATAAGTATGAAGTGTCCTGCAGTATTGTATATACAAACACGGATCCACTGGGAGTCCTTGGTTCCGAAAAGAGTCATAAATATGGCGTATTTGATCAGAAATTCAAAGAGCTTCCGGAAGTTTACCTGATGTATAACCAGTTTGTATACGGTACATCATTTCAGGATGATCTGATTACGATTAAGAATAATGTAAGGGAAAAAGCGAAGGTATATGTGATCAGAACAGTTGCGGATGATTCTAATATTAATCGTATTACAACACTGGAAGGTGCTGATGGAGGAAATCTGATTCCTACCGGTAAGGCACAGTACCGGGATGATATGAACGGCACGAAATATTTGTATCAGACACAGTTTGTAATTGAGAATGATGCTACGATCTATCCGGTAGAGGTTTATACCAATATTCCGATGCATAAGGATGATGGTACATTGAATGTTGGAACAAAGGGTGTAGCGGGAGATCGGAATTATAAGATGGTGGTGAAAGCAAACCTGGCTGCGACTTATATTGTTCGTCCGTTAAGTGAAGATGAACGGTATTCGGCACAGGGACGTATGTATGAGATTGTTGTGAAATTAACAAACAAGGATACCGGTGTTGAAACAACATTTGATACTTCAAAGGGGGATTACTGATGCGGAAATTACTTAGAAAAAAATTAAATAATGAAGGTAATACTTTCATCGTAATCATGGTAACCCTGGCATGTATGGGCATCCTGGTTGGAGTTATTCTGGCAACTGTTGGATATTATCAGAGAATGCGCTATGTAGATATGAAGAATAAGAATAACTTCTATTATGCAGAAAAAGCGATGGATGAGATCTATACAGGTGTTGGTAACGATTCGGTACAGTATCTGGTATCTGCATATTCTGATACAGTAGAGGTATTGTTATACTATGGTAAAGATAAGATGACCGGAGAATACCGGTATATGTCGATTGATCCGAAGCAGGCGAATGAGATCATGAAACAGAAGTTCCTGGAGAAAATGGCAACAAATGATGCATATAAGTCACAGCAGAAATTATATGAGCATTTGAGTGCATTTATTTCAACTCCGGGTGTGGAGCTGGTGGATCCTGCAACTCTGGCAGCAACAGAACCAAGACTTTATATGGAAGTTGTAACAACAACGAAGGGTGTTGGACCGAGTGCAACGAAGACATATGATAAGCTGGTGATTCATAATGTGACGGTAAAGCATACAAATGCAGAAGGTTATACACAGTCGATCACAACAGATATTACGATTACAGAACCTGAATTTAATGTAGCATTCAGTAATGTAGATGCGGCAGTTAACTCCTTATATAATTTCTCCATGATCGCAGATATGGGTATCGAGTTTAACAAAGCAACAACGGAAAATCAGAGTGTTACGATTACCGGTGATGTCTATGCAGCATCTGATTATTACAATAAAGCATATAATGAGACTGCCGGTACACGGGTATCCAGTCATGCGGCTGATGCGCTTGATACAACTACGGATAACAGCCGGTATTCAGGTTTCTATGCATATGAAAGTAATGTCAATGTAATGGCACAGAAATTTATTATACCGGGAAGTATTGCACTGGTAAATAATTCAGCAGTCAGTATTGCAGGTAATTCAGTGACAGGTGATTCCAACGCTGAGGTCTGGGCAGATAATATTATTCTGACACCGGCATCTACCAGAACAATGAGTGTAAATAATGCGGGTGGATCGCTTACTATGTATGCGAATGCATATATCGCTGATGATATGGAAGTAAACAATGATGATGCAGAAGTGACCTTATCCGGTAATTATTATGGATATAACTTCTCGCAGACCAGTGCTTCACAGAGAACCTTATCCGAATATGCAAGCTCCGGAAGAAAGCATTATGACAGTAGTGCAATTATTGTAAACGGTAATGATGCTTATCTGGATTTTACCGGCTTAAGAGATCTGTGGGTAGCGGGTCGTGCTTATATTGAAACAACCAGACAGCAGCAGGTAACAACCAGTGATGATGGCAAGACTGCCACAACCAGTTATGTAACATATGCAGATAATACTGATGTAAGAACCGGTGAATCTATCTCAGTTAAGAGTAATCAGCTGGCATATGTGCCATATGGCATTGAAGAACAGAAGGCAGGAGGAAAGGTAGTAGGAAAGAAACCTATTTTCACCAAAGCATATCCTGCATTCAATAACTACATATATATTCAGCTGACCAGTAAAGGCTGGGTAGAGATTGGTGATGAAGTGGCTGAAAATACAGTTTCGGATAAAACCTATTACTATCTGAAGTTTACCAGTGCAACTGCAGCAGCAGAGTTTTTTGACTGGTATGCCAACGAATTACCTAACGAGCCTGGATACGAGCTTGCGACTGATATAGCAAATATCCGTCAGTATTCGGATTTCAATGTTAAGGGTATTAATATTACAGAGAGCGGAAGTAATATAACCAGAGTTACTACATCCGGTGCATATACAACCGGCGCTTTGAATGTAGCGAATAACAAATATCTCAAGGTGAGCGTACCGAATTATGCGAATGGTAATAGCCTGATCGACGGTGAAAATGAAAGTACGACAATCGCAGATATCAGTTCCAAGGCTACACAATACAATGAATCATATAATGAAATGAAGTATGTATTACAAACCATTGATCTGAGTCTTTATACGGGTGACCTGCTGACGGAGATGACATCAATGAAGGATACTATTAAGACAACAGATGCAAAGGATATTACACCTATTAATCAGTATCTGGATTTCTCAAAGTTAAACGGTAAAAGCTTAAATGGTGTCAAGCTTGGTAATTATTATGTATGGATTTCGGATGGTGATGTAACAGTAAATGCACCGACAGGAACCGGTGGTAAGGTAATGGGTATTATTCTTACAAAGGGTGATGTGACATTTGCATCGGATGTAAAACGGTTCGAAGGACTGATCGTATCCGGTAGTAAGATTAAGGTTGATCATCCGATGGATTTCGTTGCAAATGCTGAAATCGTAAAGACAGTACTTGCGACAGCAGATGCAAGTAAGGGTGATGCAGATGATTATTCTGACATATGTGAGATCTTTAAGGATTATACTGCAGATTCTACAACTACAGAAGATAAATCGGTAGGAAGCATTGAAATTGGCGATGTACTCCAGTATGAGAACTGGAAGAAGAATGTAGAGTAGGTGGTGAGCGTATGAGAAAAGGACTGAGAAATAAAAATCAAGGATATTCTATGGTAGAGATGATAATCGTGATTGCGATCATCGGAATCTTATCAGTGATGTCACTCATTACCTGGCAGGCAGTTGACAGTGCGGCAAATAAGAAAGCAGTTTCTACCTTTGAGTCAGAGCTGTCAACACTGCGAACAACCACAATGGCTCAGGATTCTACATTGGCTATGCGACTTTACTATGATACGACACTGGAAAGTTATTGTCTGGAACGGGGAATCATTTATATGGGTATTTTCGTAGTGCCGGATCCTTCGGATCCGGTTGCGAGTCTGGATTATTTCAGCTATAAGGGAACATCCAATCCGGTTATGGTTATGAAGAAAGGTTCTATTACATACGACGGACAGGACGTAAAGGATATAGCGGATGGAGTATATATTCACTTTAACAAGAGTGATGGTTCCATTGATACAGCGTATGGTGCTGCAACTAAGTATATATTCAGAGATAAAAGCGGTGATCTGATCGCAAATGTTAAGCTGAATAAAGATACAGGTCTTTACAAAGAGACCTATGAGAACTGATGGAAGGGGAGGTTGAGTGATGAAGAAAACGAACAATCGAGGCTTTTCATTAGTAGAACTGATTCTTGCAATTGCAATTTTAGCAATTATTATGGTTGCAGCAGCAAGTTTCATGGGAACAACAACAAGGACTTACACAAGGACTAAGAATGATATTGCAATACAGGAAAAGGGACAGGAAATATTTGATTCTATTTCGGATAAACTGATGCAGGCAACCTGTGTTAAGATCGGTACCTCTGACGGTAATGTATATTATTCTTATCCGAGTGAAGGTAAGTATGAGTTTAGCGGCATTGATGGCGTAGATAAGGAAACAGATATTTCTTATATATGCATTGCTTATGAACGGAAAAACGGAGCCGGGGAATATGAAACGGTTGCCGATACTTATTATTATAATAGTACGGACAAGAAGCTGTATATGGACCGGGTATCCGGAACTGTACGAACAGAGGCTGTATCAACAGCAACGGATATGGTCGAGACTCCGTCAAGTGCTATTGTAGCTCCTCCGGGAGAAGCATTATTAAAAACAGCAGTAAAAAGTACATCTGTGATTTTTGCAAATCAGGATTTGTTAGTCGGAAGCGATATAGAAGGATTGAAGGGGTATGTGATATCGAAAGATAATTCCGTACATTTACTTCTGAGTCTGAAGAAACAACAGGCAGAAAATGATGTGGAAGGAATCATTACAATCCGTAACAACTATGTGCTGAAGGCTAAGAAGGAGCCGGCTTCGACATCGGAGTCGTCAACCCCGTAAATGACGATAGAATGAAAGAAAGGAGCAAGTTATGTTAAAAAGCAGAAAGCTAAAAATCATAATCGGAGCATTGGTAGTTATCGGTGTTTTGATTGCGTCTTCTATCTGGGTATCTATGTCATTAAAAACGAATGCGGTGGATGAGTTTGGCTATACGAAGCTGGCAGATAACAATAGTGCCACATCAACAAAGACGCAGATTGATTACATTATTGAAAATGCAAATGCAGCAAACACCAGTGACAAGGCCGGATATGATACCAGTAATTATTACATTACGATCATTGTTCCGTCTGCCGGAGATGCAGCAAATGCAACAGCAAGTTTAAACGACTTTTTGGTAAATGGCGGTTTTCAGAAATATATTATCAACGATAACCGTACGATTGCAGCGACTATGCCGGATGGAAAGATTGTCCTGAAGATTCAGACAGCAGCTGAGTTAGGTTCGGTGGATGCGGCAGAGACTCTTTCAGATGCAGATCTGATTTATGTTTATGCTGAAAAGGCTGCACAGTATAAGGATAATCCGATTTCAGAGGATTTGTATGAATCTTTACGGAATTTCGCTTTTGGTAAGAATAAACCTCTGATCATGAATTATGATCTGAAGAATGACGGTAGTAAGGATGATAAGACAGATCCTGTAGTTTCAACAGCATCTAAGGTTTTCTATATGACAACCGTAGACTTTAAGAACAGCTGGAAGAGAACCAAAACTACCAAGGCAAGCGCATGGACAAAGGATACAACAGATGTAATGGGAACATTACAGGCTTATATGTCATCCCTTCGTTCTACATATTCTACCTATCAGTTGAACAACCTGACAATTCCGAGTGGATATGCAAGCTGGTCTGATTACTGGATGCGTACTGAAACAAGTGATCCTACATTGAATGTGTTATACATTTATGGCGATGGCGCTGATAAGAAGTCTGAAATCCAGAACCTGGCAGACTGGATGATCGGTGATGGTAAGACAGCTGTATTTGGTAACAGTATTGAAAGTAATATTCCTACAAAGGCGGTAGCGGAGACTGCGGGAGCAGCAGATCTGACACCGGATTCCCTGTATTATACACGTGGGGATGGAACAAAGGTGAAGAAGTATGATTATATCTTTATTTCACCGGAAAATTATAGTGCCGCAAATGATATTACAGATGAGGTCCGGGCAGAGTTAAATACGATTTCCGAAGCAACGGATACACAGACCTATATTATCTTTGGTACTATGGAAGCACAGACATCAGAGCCGGGCGGCGGTTCAACTACAGATCCGGAAAATCTGGTGATCGATACTTCTACAAACTTTGGTAAGCTGGTTGATTTATCAATCACAACCACCGGATATGCAAAGAAGAATAATGTGCTGGTTGTTGGTAAGGCTTATATGCAGACACTGGCAGCAAATCCGGACAAGAACCCAACTAAGATAGCACAGATCGTAACCTTGATCAATAAGAGTACATACCGGAATTATTCAAATGGCGGTGGCGGAACCAGCGGTTCTACATCAACAACTGCATTCCGGGTACTGGAATTACAGCCATGCTATCCGATTGATCTGGAGCTGGCGTTGCAGTCAACGATTACAACAAATGGAAGCAAGTATACAGCATATGGAAAGCTCGGAAACTATTACACAGTTCCAGCGAATGTATTAAACAGTACAGAGATTGATAACTACACGGATGAGAACGGAAATGTTAAGACAGAGTATTATCAGTGGGATTTGTCAAAGGCAAAGCTGGCATACGCATTAAATATGCCGGTAGATAATATCGAACTGGTGCAGATGTCAACGGAAGAGTTTATTACTTCTAAGGCAGATGCAGCTGATAGTTATGATTTGATTTATATTGGTGGAAATAAATCTGCATTAAAGCCTTCTACAGTATATAATATGTATCCGTTCTGGGAAGTGACAGCCAATGTAGCAGATAATACAGCAGCTTTTTCTATGTATGCACATACAGGTGAATTAAGTGGTTTCCTTGGTAAAATGTCAGGAACCAGTGAGTATACTTCTTCAGTCATGAACGGGAATGATATTACCTTTGATCGATTGAACTCGCTGAAGGAATATATCGATGCAGATATGCCGATTGTATTCAGTAATGAGGTATGGAGTGCATATGAAGATGCAGTGGCAAATAAGTATGCAAACAAATTTATTGATCCGGATTCGAATATGTATAAATTGATGACTTATGCGGATGAACATAAGAAAGCCGGAGCAACGAATGTATTAGAGTCTTGGGAAAATAAAACAAAATCAACGAATACCACATTGAGTGAATACTGGGTTATGAATCAGACAACCGATGGAACGGATGGACAGATTCAGAGAATTGAAAATCCGGATGGAGCTTATGGAACTGCAGCTAAAGTGACAGTATTTACAGATGTATTAAGTAATGAACTGTATACCTTAGTGTATAGTACTGGTGTAGCAACAAGACCAAAGTATACAATCACAACAAATGCGATTGAGTATTCGGATAAAGATGCAGCTACAAAGCTGACAGATCGGAATCTGACCTGGACAGTGGAACTGATAAATCCTATTGAAGGACATACGTATCAGGGAGTCCTGTTAAGGGATAAGGATGATAATGCCGAATACGATCTCTCATCAGAGGTGGTCGGAGATCCGGTTACATTTACAGGTGGTAAGGCAGATTTTGCATATTCATATCCTAGCAGTGAGTTTGGAGCATTCAGCTGGAAAATCGTAGTTGCGGATGTAACAAATGCAGAAGGTAAGAGTATGTTGAATCCTTGCCCATCCAGAGGATATTCTGCGATCAGTGCGATTGCAAGATCAGAGGATCAGCCAAAGAAAGAAGCATCAATTCTGGAAATCATGCCTATGAAGACGTCGCAGGTAGGTGGACAGGATGGACAGGATGGACATACTTTGTATCTGGATAGCAATTATCAGCAGGCGAGAGGTAGTCAGTTCCTGTATTCAAAAGCTTTTAATGATGATGGAACCATAAATAAAAATGTTACCTATGGATATGCACCAACACCAAAGTCCGGTGGACAGATTAAGAATTATTATGATACAAAGGATATCAATTTTACTGAGCATGGGTATAACTGGCAGAAAGATGTATATCTTGGAAAATATCAGTCAACATTGGGATTGAATCGATATGACAGTGATATGGGGCATGAAGATTGGACTTATAATTATGTTGATTCAATTACAGATGATTTTGATCTTTCATTAGATATTATGTATATGGATGATATCGAGTATTATGCGGAGGCTGTCAGAAAGGCATCCGATGAGGATCGCGCAAGATATGCACAGTATGCAGAAGATGCAAAGGCAGTTTATGATGCATATAATACCAGTGGTACTGTAGAGTATAAAGCATTAAATGATGCAGAAACAGCTTTACGGAATGCGTTGCTGACATTACAGCAGGGCGGCAGCTTGACGGTTACCAATACCATGAAGAGTGCTCCGAATGCACCGGATACGTTTACGTATACAGCAGATAAGTTTAACTTATATGATCTGGACGGCATTCTGGATTCCGGTGAATATTTCCGGTTCTTCTATATCAACTCGACCATGGGTGGAGCAGGAGAGTGGAGCTTCCCGCCTGCATATGGATTCTATAGTGAGTTCTATAAGCCATACATCACAGAGAATGATAAGAAGATAGATGCATATCGGAAGTATCGTCATTTCAGTATGCTGGCATATGGCCCGGATGAATATTTAAGAAACAATTATGATGTAGTAGTAATTGGTTTCTATGATGATTATATGAGTGGATTTACAGACTTTAGTACTAATTCATGTGCAGATCTGGAGAGCTTCTTAGATAAAAACGGCAGCTTACTGATGACGCATGATAATATGACAAAGTTTGCAAATGATACAAAGTATTCAGTAAATCTTACAAAAACGTTACGGTCTTATGCAGGAATGGAACGATTTGGTGAGATTACGGTAGCGGGTGGTACAGATTCTTCTGACTTACCGAAATATGTTACTACAGATTCTGATAGATACTTCTTCAGTAATCTGAGTAATGGTAAGGGTGGAGTTGATTTAAGTAAGAATAATACAGCTACTGGTTCTGCATGGGTTTCGCAGGCAGATACGTGGTTAAGACAAAGAGGAGCTAACTTAGGTAAGATTGGATATCCTGGATATACGGATGCGTTTATGATTTATGAAACAAATCAGACACGGTCTATGCCGTATGTATTTGCTGAATTCCAGATTGAAAATCAGATTAAGTACAACTTGTCATATGGTCCGCTGGATATTACAGGTACGACCAAAGCAACTCAGGTAAACCGTGGTGTTGTTACAACTTATCCATTCTATGTTGTTTCCGATCTGCGTATATCGCCGACACATAACCAGGCATATTCGCTGAATCTGGAAGATGATCAGGTGACAGTATGGTATACATTCGCAGCTGACAGTCAGTCAGGAACCGGTACTTCCGGTGGTAGTGATTATCAGACATTGAAGGAGAATTCTTCTATGTATGCAGCATCACCGAAGGATGGTATGGATAGTTACTTCATTTATTCGATTGGTAACATTACATACTGTGGTGCCGGACATGCAATGGTAACCGGTGATAAGCGTGATAACAATGATGAAAGAAAGCTGTTCTTAAACGTATTGGTTAATATGGCAAAGAAGAGCGGTAAGACGATCGAGAGAGAAAAGGATATTATCCTTTACGATCCGGATGGAACCACAAAAGCACCTGGTAATGTAGTAAAACGAGATGCAGAAAGCGGTTATTATATGGAGGCAAGTTCAGGTGTAACTTATCCGGAATTTGCATTTGGCATGGATATGTCACCAAGTGATACTGTAACCGATGTTAAGATTTTCTATGATTTGGACTACAATGCAGCAAATGGTGAAGTAAATGATGTTTATACGGAGTCGGATAGTCATATTCTGGTTCCGACGACCGAGGATACGATCAAGAAGTTAAACGCTGGAGAAGTATATAAGGTAAATAAAGTCAGTGCACCGGCATTGGTAACAAAGCATAGCTACTTTGATGAATATGACGGAACCTATACATACCTGGTCGTTCAGGCGACTGTAAAGGATAATATGGGAACCGAGCATATTATTACAAAACGAATCAAGATCAAGCTGACCAGGGAGATGTTAAATCTGACCTAATGAGCAGACCTTGGTAATGAATTAAAAACAGACTGCTGTATTCGAAAAACGGATACAGCAGTTTTTGTGTGAATAGGTTGAAATCCATGGAAGATATGGTGTATAATGACCAGGTAGCCGGTAGCTGCGTTCATATCGTGCAGGAACCGGTGGGAAGAGCAGAGAAAGGATTATACAATACGGAGATGTTTAATTCAGTTGGAAATACAATTTTTACTGTCTTTCTTGTGGTGATTCTGATATATTTAATTATCTGGACAGTAAAGTTTTCGGGAACACAGTTGGATAAAAAACGAGCAAGGCAGAGCATAGAGGTTCGTGCCAAACAGAATTCAATCCGGCAGAGGACGATCGCATGTTCTAAAAATTACTGGTATAATAACCGGGAAGTAGAAGATTGTCCGGAGGATGTACCGGTAGAACGATATTATCATTATTTCGAGACAGAGCAGGAGTGTATCAAGGCATTGATCATGGAGATGTATGATTGTGCATTGGTCCGGACGGAAGAGATTGAGAGAATTGCGTTTGGAGCGGTCAAGCCGGTAGAGCTTAATTTCAGCAGCTCATATGAAGTAGATGATGAATATGATGATTTTGATTATGATTTTGATGAGGCGGTTGAAGAACTGATGAATCAGGATGATGAAGAGGTCGCTGCTGCAGCGGAAGAGGCAGATGACAGTGAGATACGGGCCGAGATTTATGACTGTTGGACAGGATATGTCATGCAGTTATATGACATGGTCTGTGTTAATTGTAATGAGGAAATGAAGAATCATATCCGGAATAAGATTATGGTCTATGGACATAAGGATCCGGAGATTTTAATTCACAGTCCGGAATAATATGCTTGTATTTTGCATATGAATAAGATATAATAATCTCATGAAGAACGAATGCAGGCCAGATAGAAGCTGGCTGTTCCATGAGTTATTAATGCCTGAAATGTACGACAATTTCCTTAATTTTGAACCTACATTTTTTGATATGGGAGTTTTATATTCATAACAGGATGTCAGGCCTCCGTTTGCAGTGGAAGACAGGAATGTTATATGCGGACACCCACCTAGCTATGCTAGGAGTCAAAAGAGGAAACCGGCATTTTGGGTATTACTTAGGAAGAAAGCAGCAGAAATGCTGCTTTTTTCTTGGTTGGAGCTTTCAATGGATCAGGTAAGATTTCTGTATTTTCCACAGAATATTTACAATACATAATAAGGTGCGTATATTTATGAAATATCAATCAAAACAGATCAATAATTCAATAAAAAGAAATTCAGCACCGGGCAGACGGATCGGACTGGTAATCGGACTGTTGTGCATACTTGGCGGTTGTGTGGCCGGAGTGATTCTGCTTCGATCTAAGCTGACAAGGCTCATACAGCCGGAGTCTTATTATAGCAGATATGAGGCTGAGAATTTATTGGAACTTCTAAATCAGGGAAAGACGGTATTGGGAGCAGAGGAAGGAGATTTATCCGGGTTTACACAGGCGGATGCACAGATGGCAGTATTGCAGTTAATGGATATTGATCTGGAAGAAGAACCGGAGTATTTTCAGGAAACAGAGCTTTCTTTTCTGGAAGAGCAGAAGCCGGAGCAGATTTTAACCAGATCGGAATTCCAGACATTTTATGAGTATTTGGTCGCAGAATTAAAGCCGGAACAGGTAGCAGTAGAAGAACTTCTGGTTCTGGATTCCATTTCAGATGAAGAGAACGGAACTTTTACACTGGTGACCCCGGAGCAGAATTATATTGTCCGGTCATATCAGGAATCAGAACAAGAAAATTTATGCCGTCAGTTACAGGCATGTGAAGATAAGATCATCCGCGTATATGTAACAGAGGATAGAATCATAGAATATACCGGGGAAGGAAAAGAGGGCGTGACATTGGCAAATGTCTGGCTCGAGCAGACAGACGAATCACAGGTCCAGATCTTCCTGAAAGGATATCATAAAAGCTATGCCTGCCATCTGGATTCTGAAAACGGAGCGTCCTCAATCGGTAATTCACTGGCGGATGTAGTTTTAGGACCGCAGGGCGTGACAGATATTGTACTGAAATCCGATACGATTTCTGCTAAGGTTTTGGCGGTTTATGATGATGGTGTCGAAGTGGAAGGGTATGGGAAACTGGCACTTTCCGAACAGTACCATATCTACAAGATATATGGAGAGCTGGCGGTAGAGCCGACTTCTCAGATATTGGTAGGATATAAGACGACTAACTTTGTAGTGGCAGATGGAGTGATTGAGGCGGCTCTGATCACAGAGCCTATCCGGGCAGATAAGATACGTGTGGTACTGGGCAACTCGGATTATACATCCTTAATTCATCCGGTAGTGCGCTTAACGGCAAACTGCTCGTATACAATGAATTTTCATGGTGAACAGAAGACCTTTGCGGCAGGTGAGGAGCTGGAGCTGACGATGTCCTGCGGATATCTGGCAGGCGGCCGGGTACAGATTACGCCGGATGAGGAGAATGGCAGGATACAGATATTAACGATATCCAGAAACGGACAGAATCCATCGTACCGGGGAAGCATTGAAGTGGCACCGTATGAGGATAGCGGTCTGACTATCGTAAATGAGCTGAGTATGGAAGAATATCTGTATACCGTTGTACCGAGTGAAATGCCGATCTCATATGGACAGGAAGCATTACAGGTGCAGGCGATTTGTGCCAGAGGCTATGCGTATGCCAAGATGCAGGATGGTACATATGCAAAATATGGAGCTCATTTAGATGATAGTACAATGACACAGGTATACAATGCAGTCTCTGAAAGTGATGAGTCGGTTTTGGCAGTGAAGGATACCTATGGGATGGTTCCATTCTATAATGGGGAAGTGATTCAGGCTTATTTCTTCTCTACATCCTGTGGAGTAACCTGTACCAATGCAGATGTATGGGATGGAGAAGCACTGCCGTATCTGACAGATAAGCTGGAGAATGAGCAGGGAGGAGAGTTCGATTTCTCGGATGAAACGGCCTTCCGGAGCTTTATAGATGACTATAGTGCATATCAGTGCTATGAACAGAATTATCCGTTGTTCCGGTGGAATATTGTATTTACGCCGGAGGAAATGACTGCCGCCATTAATAAAACAATCCAGCAACGTTATGAAACCAATCCGGATAAAATCCTGACGAAACAGGCAGACGGTTCTTATATCAGCCAACCGATCAAAACCATTGGACAGGTGACTTCTGTAGAAGTGACAAAGCGTGGAAAAAGCGGAATCGTAAAAGAAATTACGATCAAGGGAACAGAGGCTGAAATCCTGGTGACCGGACAGACCAACGCAAGAGCATTGATCACACCGGCGGATGTGGTGATACATCGGAAGGATGGAAGTGAATCGAAAGGCTGGGCATTGATTCCGAGTCCGTTTTATTATATAGTGCTATCAGAGGATGGTAATTATCATATGATCGGCGGAGGATTTGGTCATGGTGTCGGCATGAGCCAGAATGGAACCAAGGTAATGACAGAACAGGGGCATTCCGCTGAGGATATCATAAGACACTATTATACTGGTGTAGAGATACATAATATATATCAGTAAATAGCAGATTAGGAGTTAGTTAAGAATGAAACGGTTAATAGAATTGATTGAAGATTTTTCAAAACGATCAAAGGAAGATAATATATCGGCATATGCAGCGCAGGCAGCATTTTTTCTGATATTATCTGCATTTCCATTTATGATATTACTATTAACGCTTACCAGATTTCTGCCGGTGGAGCAGGAGGCATTTATCCATATCTTAAAAAATGTAGTAACAGAAGAAATGGAGAGCTATGTAATAAATATTCTGGATGAATTGATCAGCCGCTCCGGAAATACAATTATGTCATTCTCCATTATAGCAGCATTATGGTCGGCATCCAGGGGATTGCTGTCTATCAGCAATGGACTGAACTCTGTTTATCGCACCAGGGAATCCCGTAATTATTTTGTCCTGCGGTCAATAGCAGCTTTTCATACCTTGATCGTACTGGTGGCAATGATTATACTGCTGGTTGTATTCGTATTCGGTAATTCGCTTTATGAGCTGATTTCGGTTCGCATACCGTTTATGAATGATGTTGCTACTTTGATCATCAGTATTCGGGTCACAGTTGGATTTGTATTACTTTTTTTTATGTTTATTGCGATGTATAAAGGACTTCCGAGTCATAAGATCACAGTCCGTCAGGCAACACCGGGGGCCTTGTTCTCTGCACTGACGTGGATTCTGGTATCGTTTGGCTTTTCCATCTATATCAACCATTTTAACAATTATTCCAGCGTTTACGGAAGTCTGGCGGGGATTGCGATCGCCATGGTCTGGGTATATCTGATGATGAGCATTGCTTTGTGGGGAGGAGAACTGAATGCTTATATTATTGAATTTTATCCGGAGAAAGTAGAGAAAAAGAAGGAAAAGGGAAAGGAGAAAAAGTAAAAAGCTTGTATTGAAGTTTAGTTTTTCTTTTGATATAATGTAATATAAATAAAAGTTCATAAAAATTAAAGGTTTTTTTGTGAAATATGAACCATACATATATGAGATGAAAAAATAGGAAGGGAGATTATTATGAATGATATTGTAGTCTCAAGTGAGAAACAGTTTGGACGGGCATTGTTTGGACTTAACAGAAACGAAGTTTATACATATTTGAATCAGGTACGTAGTGCATATGAGGAATTGCAGTTACAGATACAAGTATTGAAAGAGCAGAATGATAAGCTGTCTGATTCTAACCGGGATAATGCATTAAAGCTTTATAACCTTCAGAATGATATTACAGAAGCGAAGCGTAAGGTAGATCGTTCCAATGTTGAAGTTGAGTCCTTAAAGAAAGAGAATCGTTCTTTAAGACAGGAGTTGGATGCGGCAGAACGGAGAATCCAGAAGCTGACGGATGAGCTGATCAAGAACGGTGGAGAGCTGAAGACGGATGAACCGGTTAAACGGGAAGATCCGCATAGTGCAGCTGTTAAGCAGGAAAGACCGGAACCGATTTTTGCAAAACCGGTACAGGAAGAGCCAAAGACCGGCAATATTAAGGATATATTTGCGGATCTGAGAAAAGAGGCTGCACAGGAAGCTGCAGAGGAGAAGAAACCGGAGCCGGTTGTACAGGAAGCAGAACCGATTACTTCAGAAGACGGAGAAGAAGTATATGCCGGTGAAGTAGAAGTTAAAGTCGATGAGAGCATGCTGATCGGAAACGATGATGATGAGGATGAAGGATTTAACTTCTTATAAGTGATGAAAACCGAAGTGTAACAGCTTCGGTTTTTTTTCATATAATGCAATAATGATAAGCTGCAGGGATAAATGATGATTCAGGAATGGAGAAAGACTTGCAGAGACCGGATCACAAGCAATGACTATGCCGATTATATTGTTTCTTATTATGAGAACCGGGGACAGTTAGAAACATATTTTAGAAATGAATGCCTGAAATTTATAGATAATAACCTGGCTATCGTGACAATCGACAGGGCTGATATTGATATGATGAATGTGATCGCTACATTATATTATATGGTTCCGAAGTGTTATGGACTAATGGATACCGGCAGTATAGAAGAGAGCGGGATCTATAAAGTACAGAACCAACCGGTACTGAATCTGCGGGGGCGGAATGTTCTGGTCGGAATTATCGATACAGGAATTGACTATCAGAATCCATTGTTTCGTTGGTCTGATGGGAGTACGAGAATAGAAGCGATTTGGGATCAGACAATTCAGGCAGAAATACCGCCGGAAGGCCTTTTGTATGGAAGTGTATATAGTAAGGCACAGATAAATGAGGCTCTTCAGACAGAAAATCCACTGGAGCTGGTGCCGAGTCAGGATACGAACGGGCATGGGACGTTTGCTGCAGGAATCATTGCCGGGGGAGAAGATCCGGGAAATGACTTTATAGGTGCCGCACCGATGGCGGATCTGTTAGTTGTTAAACTGAAGCAGGCGAAGCAATATTTAAAAGACTTTTATTTCCTGAATGGAGATGAAGTATATCAGGAAACAGATATTATTCAAGCTGTTTCCTATCTGGTTTCCGAGGCGGTCAGACTGGAGAAACCGCTGTCTATCTATATAGGAGTCGGAACAGCGAGCGGTGATCATGCGGGACAGGGAAGCTTAAATCAGCTGCTGAACCGAATCAATCTGGCACCGAATTTTATAGTGTCTGTTCCGGCAGGTAACGAAGGGAGTGCAAGACACCATTTTTCGGGTGTAGTAACCGATGATAAGGCATACCGGGAGGTAGAGCTGAATGTCGGAGCCGATGAGCCCGGATTTGTCATGGAATTATGGGGAGAAGTCCCAGGCACATATGCGATTGGAATTGAATCGCCGTACGGAGAAGTGGTTGAACGGATTCTGCCGTTGTTTAACCGCAGACAGCGGATAGATTTTATTTTAGAGAGGACGCTGGTGGAAGTAGCCTATGTTCTGGCGGAGGATTTGTCGGGAAAGCCGTTGATATTTATACGGATGGTGACACCAAGGGAAGGAATATGGCGATTCCGTGTATTTGCATCCGGTAACAGCAGAAATGAGTTTCATATATGGCTTCCGATCCGGAAATTTCTTTCGGAAAATACATTCTTTCTAAGGCCGGATCCGTTTATAACATTGAGTGATCTCGGAACCGGAGAAGGTTCGATTACGGCAACGGCATATAATCATACAACAGGAGCACTTTATCTGGAGTCCAGCCGTGGATATACAGTTGATGGAAGAGTGAAGCCGGATCTGGCGGCCCCGGGAGTAAATGTATATGGCCCGGCGGTTCGGGAAAGGCAGGATGCTCCATATGGTTATATCAGAAAGAGCGGAAGCAGTATAGCAGCGGCACATGTGGCAGGTGCAGCAGCACTGTTGATGGAATGGAGTGGCAGGCTCAGATTGAGCGGTACACAGATCAGGCGGTATCTGCTCCGGGGAGCCGGACGGAATCCGGAGCAGGAATATCCGAATCCGTCATGGGGATATGGAACATTGGATCTATATGGAACATTTGAACGATTAACGCAGAATCGAAGCTAGGAGGAAGGAAACTATGCGTAAGAAGATATTAAAGTATAAGGCAGAGATTGATGAAATGTTGAAAAATCCGCCGAAGGACATTGATTATGCGGAGGAAGAGCGGAAGCATCTGATCCAGATTCAGTTTTTTATGCATGAAAGACTGGTACATGAGATCATTATGGTATTATTTGCACTTAGCACAATTCTGGTATTTATAGAAACCGTGCGGACTGCAGAAATCTTATTTGCAGTTCTGCTGGTGGCACTTCTTATATTACTGGTTCCGTATATTATGCATTATTACGTATTGGAAAATAGCGTGCAATATATGTATGAACAATATGATGAAATGGAACGCCGGCGAACCGGCGCCCATTAAGGAAACGGTATTATCTGCCTTTGCTTTCGGTGCTGTTGTTTGTTTCGGATGTAGATGAATGGGTCCCGTTTGTGACGTCCTTGATCATATTTCCGGCACCGTCAGCAGCATCATCGACAATGTTTCCGGCATCGTCAACCATGTTTCCGACATCATTTCCGACATTATTGATGGTGTCGCCAATATCCTTTCCGACATTTGTGCCGGAGCTATTGTTTGAACTGTCGGTAGAAGAATTGCCTGTATTGTTTGGCATTCCGGTGTTGGTCTTGTTTCCGCATCCGGTGAATGTGAAAGCAATGGTGATCAGGCAACAGCATAAAATCAGACTTTTTTTCATCATTTTCATAATCTGACTCCTTTCCATATGTGAATTACACATAGTTAGTATGGACGGTTTTAAAACGAATATACGGAAAGAAAGTGGAAAGTATAATAAATGATGCAATCAGTCAGAAAACTGACGGCCGGTATGGTCTATGGTATAATGGTCCGGATAAACAAGGTCGCTGATCGTAACGAATCGATATCCCTGAGCTTCCAGACCGGTAAGAAGGCGGTCCAGTGCATCACGTGTATATCTGGTTCCGTTATGCAGCAGAATAATAGCACCGTTATCCAGATCCGGGTCGGATAAAACAGTTTCTATGATATGATCTGCACCATACTCTTTCCAGTCAACGGAATCTACGTTCTGATTGATACAGGAATAATTACAGGAATGAGCAGCCGAGACAACCCGGTCGTCCCAATCGCTGTACGGAGCCCGGAAAGCCGTCATGGAATATCCGGTGAGGTCAAGGATCCTCTGATGACAGGTCATGATTTCGTCAAGGATTTCTGTATCGGACAAGGTGGGCATATGCTTATGATTCGTACCATGATTGGCAAGCTCATGCCCATGCTGATAGATGGAGTGTATGGCATCCGGATATTTTTCCACCCAGTCACCGGAGACAAAAAACGTGGCTTTTGCATGGTGGGCATCTAAAATAGCCAGAATATCGTCAAGATCCTCATCACCCCAGGCGGCATCAAAAGTAAGTGCAAGAACCGGCTCCTCTGTTTCAACGCTGTATATGGGTAATTCGTTTTGTATGATGGCAGAGACCGGTGTGAAGATTGCAGGATTGTGTAGATAACCGGCACAAAAATACAGACAGACAGCGAATAGCAGAATACCGGTCATACAACGCATATATTGGATATTAATATCTTCAACAACTGTAAAAAGCTTTGATTTCATAAAAATCCATCCGGATGTTCTTCGTAATAGTGTATGTACAGAAGCTATAGATTAGTAC
>HF991339.1:36706-61736 GCA_000431515.1 Clostridium sp. CAG:632
AGATTAGTACAGGAAAAGAATGGACTTAAAATCAGAGCCGGTACAAGCGGTCGGAGATCGTGAGTTCATGGTAGATCTGATGGTATTCTTCTGATGATAATTCGGAAATGTAATTCCTGATAAAATGTTTGTCAATCCCGTTTCGGGCTACAATGTCGGCAGCTTTGTTGTAGGCGATCGCGGCCCGGATCTCATCCGGATATCGTCCGATGATATAGTTTCCCTGTATATGAATTGCAGCCTGATAACAGGCTCTGCATTGCTTCTGCTGCAGGGTTACCCCCATATAATGATTCAAAACCTTGATATTCTGGTAGCGGTAGTCTGTGTCATCTCCGTTTACGAATATATAATCCCGGCCGGCAACGGCGAACTGCCGGATTCCATAGCGGGACAGAATGCCGTATTGGCTGCCGTAATGGCAGACGAACCGGTAACCACCGCGCTGCTGGATAGTATGGGAAGAATAAAAAAACAGATCATCCCGGTCGAATTTTAATGCAAGATCCGGCTCCAGATAGTATAAAAAATAATCCGGATATAGGAAAATCGGTGTTTTTATATAGATTCCGTTGCATCGGAGATTGATCAGAGATATGAACTTGGAAAAAGAAAGTGCCATCGTAGAATTATAATGGCTGACAGAAATCGACGGATCGGCTAAAATAGTTCTGGCTTCTTCATAAGCCTGGCTGCCGGTTTCGGGTGTTGGATAGCTTCCGAGACTGATGTGTTTTCGATTATGTGTCACGGATGCGCGATAATAAATGCTTCCGTCATTATGATATGCAATTGTAATCCCCGGATAATAATTCATGTAAAAAAACTCCTGATAAATTCTTGTATAGATTGTAGTATATTTTTTGTGCTATCGCAACCGGAATCGTCAAAAAACCATAAAGATTATGTTAAAATTATTAAAAAAAGTGGATTTTTTTGTTAAAAAGTCATACAATTATTTTATGGAAAAGTGTCATAAATCGTAAAGAAGCAGAATAAGATGTAATGTGAAACTATATAAGGAGGAATGTATATGGGAATTGAAGAACCAAAATTCAACCTACACGAGATGCAGATGTATCTGGAAGAAAAGATACATGATGTACGAACTATTTGTGATCTGGAACTTAGTGAAAATGACTATAGACGTTTAGGAATCAAGCTAAAGTCCCTGTTTGCATTCGCCAACAATCGTAATTTCGCAGAAGATTTTATGCTTTGTATAGCGGTATACTGGACATATGATTTTATTTACTGGAATGAGAAATATGCTAGATTTGATACGGAGCTGATACAGATGTATGAGGAGCTGTCGCAATATACACAAAGATATCAGCTGATGATGCTGAAGGAATGCTTCCATGATTTTGGCTTGAACAGTTATCAGGTAGATTCAGGAAATCTGATGCAGGATTGCTTCCGCATCATTGTAAGACATGCAGGTATTCCGAAAGAGGAAACAGCAACTGTACTGGATCTGATTGACCGTTATATTTCGGAGGACAGTGATGTGATCATACATACGGTTCAGCCATTTCTTCCGAGGAAAACCGCACATATTTTCTCTTATATGGATGAGGCTATGCAGCTGGAAGTACTGGATGAACTAAAAGAATTATTGACAGCAGTAGAAGAATCGGATCAGGATGAAATAAGTTTATGTCAGAGATTTCCGGCAAGCTCGTTATTATTGATTCGGGAAACTGTCCGCTGGCAGAAATGCCGGGAGTTAAGGAAATGTAGTGTTTAATATTCGTATTTATATTTTATAATATTTTGGAAGAAAAGGATTGCTGCCTGTCTGTGAAAACAGGTGGCAGTCTTTTTTTATGAGTCGGACGATAAGCCGGGTTATGTCGTTGAGTGATCATCTATCTAGTCCGATCGTTGCCGATCGGCTCGAGCAACCTACCCAAAAGCACAGCGGGCAACTGTATTGCTTTTTGTTCGGTCTTGCTTCGGGTGGAGTTTACAGAGCCTTGACTGTTACCAGTCAAGCGGTGAGCTCTTACCTCGCCTTTCCATCCTTACCAGCAGTCTGGCGGTTTATTTCTGTTGCACTAGTCTGGGAGTCGCCTCCACCGGACGTTATCCGGCACCCTGCCCTATGAAGCCCGGACTTTCCTCACCTGCGGCCTTTCGGCACATGCAGCCGCGATCACTTGTCCGACTCATTCTTTCAAGGATTGTAACATTTAAAATATGTGAAAAACAATAAAATTTTAAACAAAATTCTTAAGATTTACTTGTTTAAATTGGCAAAAAGCTGGATATGAACTTGACCTTTTCGTTGAATACGAATATAATGACAACGAAATGTAACATTTGTGTAACATTTTGCAACAAGTAAGTAATACTTGAAAGGACCCATGGATTATGGAAAAGCAACTGACACAACTAATGAAAAATATTAAGACGTACTGCAAGAAGATCATACTGCTGGTAATTGCTATTTCGTTTGCATGTGCTTCTTTAATAACAGTAGAGGCAGAGGCAGCAGACCATGTAAAACCGTTCAGACAGGTTGCGCTTGGCACATGTACAAAGGATGTACAGACATATGCACTGGGTGATGTACAGTATGAGGACTATGGAACTTTGCAGAACAATATTCTGGTATTAAACGCATTGGCAGATGCGGGTGCAATCGAACCGGAAGTATTGGATGTGGAAGTCAAGAATACAGAAGTAGTAGCACAGAGCTATGGATTATCAGCATCTCCGGTCTATGCAGATCCGTCAATGAACGGATATGAGTTTCTGGGGACTTATCTGACAACCGGTTATTGTTCCTGTGCAAGATGCTGCGGTAAGACAAACGGCATAACAGCAAGCGGTACGGTTGCACGGGCAAATCATACGATTGCAGCGGATACCGGAGTGCTTCCGTTTGGAAGCCAGATTGTGATGAATGGTCAGGTTTATACAGTGGAGGACCGGGGAAGCGCAATCCGGGGACATCGGATCGATATTTATTTTGCAAGCCATCAGGAAGCACTGAATTATGGAAAACGTTATGTGGATGTGTATCGTTACGTAGGAGTTGGAGAGAATTCGTCTACTGTAGTGGTGGAAACGATTTCTGAGACACCGGATATTAAAGATACGACAACGGAGGCAAGTACCGAAGAGACCGAGGCTGCGACTGAAGCACCAACGACAGAAGCTACGACTGAAAAAGCTACAAAGATGGAACAGGAGATTTCTACTGAGGCTCCGATTTCCAGAAGATAAGAAACGTACAGGACAGTGAACGGAGCGTCACTGTCCTTTTTTTATTTCCTGCATTGTTTCCTTGAATGTTTTATGCTACAATACTTAGGTATATTATATTTTTGGAGGACGGATTGTGATTTATCCAAAAGAAGAGTATGGGTCTGTATATCAGATTCCATTTGACGAATATTATAAGAACGGCTACCGGGCTATTATTTTCGATATTGATAATACTTTGGTTCCACATGGAGCACCGGCGGACCGGAAGTCTATACAATTGTGTGAACGGTTGAAGAAGATGGGCTTTAAGATCTGCTTTTTGTCAAATAACAATAAAAAGCGGGTGGAACCGTTTGCAAAAACGATGGACGCAGGTTATAGATGCAATGCAGGTAAACCATTTAAGAAAGGGTATCTGGAGATGGCGGAGAATCTGCAGGTAGAGAGAGAGAAGATTTTATTTATCGGAGATCAGTTGTTTACGGACATTCTGGGAGCGAACCGGGTAGGTTATTACAGTATTCTGGTAGGACGGGTAAACAGGAAAGAGAGTGTGTTGGTTGTATTAAAACGGATTCCGGAACGGATCAGTATGTACTTCTATCACAGAAAACATAAGCGGCATGGAGATAACAGCGAGGAGCGAAAGGAAGCGAACGCATCATGAAGATAGATGGACGGACCGGATTATTAGGGTTAATGGGAAACCCGGTAGAGCATACATTATCTCCGGTAATCCATAATACATTGAGTGAGATTCTGCATAAGAATCTGGTGTATGTACCATTCCATGTAGAGAACGGAAATGTAGCAGATGCAGTCAGAGGGGCATATGCATTAAATATTCAGGGGATGAATGTTACGGTTCCGCATAAGGAGCGGGTCATGGAATCACTGGTGTCTGTAGATCCGGTAGCAGAGGCGATTCAGGCAGTGAATACGCTGGTGCGTGTGCCGGGAGGCTTCTGCGGTTATAATACGGATATGCCGGGACTCTTGCGTGCAATACAGTCAGAAGGAGTGGAACTGGCCGGAAAGACCGTTCTGATCCTGGGAGCCGGAGGAGCATCCAAAGCAGTTGCCTATATGTGCATGCAGGAGCGGGCGGAAAAGATTTATATGTTGAACCGTACTGTGGAGAAAGCACAGGAGATCGCAGACAGTATGAACCGGATTTTTCAGGAGGAGCGGATGCATGCCATGGCACTTGATGCATGGAAGGAGATCCCGGAAGAGTCATGGATCGTATTCCAGTGCACATCTGTGGGATTATGTCCGAATGTGGATGCGGTCGTACTGGAGGACCGGGAGTTTTATCAGCGGGTGACGGTTGGAATCGATCTGATCTATAATCCGGCACAGACGAAGTTTATGAGACTGGTATATGAGGCCGGTGGCAGAGCTTTTAACGGCTTGAAGATGCTGTTATATCAGGGAATCATTGCATATGAACTATGGAATAATCTGGCAGTTACCGATGAACAGGCAGAGATTGTATACGACCGACTATATGAGGCGATTCATCCGAGCGGTGATAATATTGTTCTGATCGGATTCATGGGTTCCGGAAAGACGACAATCGGGCATGAGTTGGAGAGAGGATACGGATATTCATTTCTGGATACGGATGTATATATTGAGAAACGGGAAGGATGCAGTATATCCGATATATTTGAAAAGTACGGAGAAGCTTATTTCAGAAAACTGGAGACAGAGGTTTTAAATGAGCTGATCCGGACAATGACACATACCGTGATCTCTACAGGCGGTGGCATGCCGTTGCGGAGAGAAAATGCCAGACTGCTCCGGAAGCTGGGACAGGTAGTGTATCTGAAGACCGGAGAGGAGGAGATCTGGGATCGATTAAAGGGTTGTACAGACCGCCCGTTGTTAAACTGCGATGATCCCAAAGGGAGAATCCACACATTATTGGAGGAACGGAATTCCCGGTATATGGGAACTGCACATAGCGTGATCAACACCGATGGAAAGGCACCGGAGGATATTGCGGAAGAGATCCATCGGATGACGGAGAAGGAGAGACAGGTGCAATGAAGATATTAGTAATGAATGGACCGAATATTAATTTTCTGGGTATTCGTGAAAAAGGAATCTACGGAGAAGAGAATTATGACAGCTTGTGTGAACGAATCCGCAGAAAAGCAGAGGAGCTGGAGGTAGAGGTTGCAATCTTTCAGAGTAATTCCGAGGGTGCATTGATCGACCGGATTCAGGAAGCTTACGGAGACGGTACGGATGCGATCATTATCAATCCGGGGGCTTATACGCATTACAGCTATGCATTGCGGGATGCACTGGCATCGGTTCAGATACCGAAGATCGAGGTACATATATCCAATGTACATCAGCGAGAGGAGTTCCGCCATACATCGGTAACGGCTCCGGTATGTAGCGGACAGATCGTAGGTCTCGGGCTTGCGGGATATGAGCTGGCAATGGAAGCATTGACCCGTGCATAAAAGAAATTGAAGGATAGACAGGAAAATAGTTGAAAAATCTTCCGTTCTATTATAAAATAACAAAATGAGAGATTTCACATGATTTAAGGAGGATTATTTATAATGGTTACAGCAGGCGATTTCAAGAATGGTCTTACAATTGAGTTTGAGAATAATATTTATCAGATTATCGAGTTTCAGCATGTAAAGCCAGGTAAGGGTGCTGCATTTGTTCGTACAAAGATTAAGAATATCAAGACCGGTGGTGTAGTTGAGAAGACTTTCCGCCCGACAGAGAAGTTTGAGAATGCACAGATTGATACCAAGGATATGCAGTATCTGTATCAGGATGGCGATTTATATAACTTCATGGATATGGAGACCTATGATCAGATTGCACTGAGTGCAGATCAGGTTGGCGATTCTCTGAAGTTTGTAAAGGAGAACGAGAACGTTAAGATGAAGTCTCACAAGGGAGATATCTTCGCAGTAGAGCCTCCGATGTTTGTTGAGTTAGAGATTACCGAGTGTGAGCCGGGTGTGAAGGGTGATACAGCGACAGGTGCTACCAAGCCTTGTACCGTTGAGACCGGAGCAACTCTGATGGTTCCGTTGTTTGTAAACCAGGGTGATGTGATCAAGATTGATACCAGAACCGGTGAGTATTTATCAAGAGTATAAGTCGGAACGTATATTGATTCCGTTCATAACGGAATAGAAGAAAGAATCGAAGCACTGTATTTGATTGAGGATATTCAGTCATGTACAGTGCTTTTTTTGACTGTTCTATTTTGAAAGGAATCTCATATATTTAGAAGAAAGGAGGGGGGAGCATGGACAAAAACAAAGAGCTGTGGAAGGTGTTTTCCTTACGGCTGCGCAAGGTTCTGGGTTCGATGAATATTGAGTTTGAGCAATTACAGGAAATCCGGCTCCGGGTGTGGGAACCACTGTTGATCATATATGATAACCGGGAGTTTTTTGTGGATGAAAACGGAAAGCTGACTACCTGTATGAGCCATATATACATAGTGACTGCGGAGGATATTCAAAGTACGTTGGATTCCATCAGCCAGTATTCCCTGTATGCATATGAGGATGAGATCCGTCAGGGGTTTATTACGATTCAGGGAGGACACCGGGTCGGAATTGCAGGTAAGGTAGTGATGGAAAACGGAAAAATAAAGACGATCCGTCATATTTCTTTTTTAAATATCCGATTATCTCATCAGGTAAAGGGCTGCGGAGAAGCTCTGCTGCCACGGATCGAGGGAGCGGACGGAATCCGGCATACCTTGATCATTTCACCGCCGCGCTGTGGTAAGACAACGCTGCTTCGGGATCTGATCCGGCTGATCTCGGATGGCAGCCCGGGAAGACCGGGAGTAACGGTTGGAGTTGTGGATGAACGATCGGAGATAGGAGCCTGCTATCAGGGAGTTCCGCAGAATGATCTGGGAAAGCGGACGGATATTCTGGATTGTTGTCCGAAAGCGTACGGAATGCTGATGCTGATTCGTTCCATGTCTCCGGTGGTAGTAGCCGTGGATGAGATTGGCAGCCGGGAAGATATTGAAGCGATTGAATATGTGATCAATGCCGGGTGTTCAATTCTGGCAACGGTTCATGGACAGTCTATCGAAGATATCCGGAATAAGCCGGTATTACGAAGACTGGTGGAGGAACGGATTTTTGAACGATATGTTTTATTAAATAACCGGGGAGGAATCGGACATATTGAACGGATTTTTGATGCACAGGGAAATGTTTTGTAAAATGGCCGGTATTCTCTGTATCCTGATTGCCGCTGCAGGACTGAGTGCCGGGAATAACCGGAGACTGCACAGACAGGTCAGAGAGATCCGACAGCTGCAGCAGTTGTTACAGCTTTTGCAGGGGGAACTGGAATATCAATGTGCAGCACTGCCGGAGGCATTCAGACGCTGCGCGGCGCATCTGCAGGGAGAATGTGCGATATGGATGCAGAGGATGGGACAACGTCTGGAGGAATATGAGGGACTTGGATTTCAGGAGATCTGGGAGCAGGAGCTGGAACGATTTTACGGAAATACGGTATTATCGGAGGAATGTCTGATGAATCTGAAGCAGCTGGGCAGTCAGTTTGCATTTGTGGACAGGGATACACAGCTTCGGGGAATCCGGCTGTGTGCAATGCGGCTGGAGGAAGAGGAAAGCAGACTGACGCAGGAACTGCCCCGGAAATTAAAAATGGGAACCGGGCTGATGCTTCTTGCGGGATGCTTCCTGGTGATATTACTGATTTGACAGAATAGAGATAGGAGGAGCCGTTATTGACAATAGGATTGATTTTTAAAATCGCGGCAGTGGGAATCTTAGTCGCATTGCTGAATCAGATATTAAAACATTCCGGGCGTGAAGAACAGGCGTATCTGGTAAGTCTGGCAGGGCTGATTCTGGTTCTGACCTGGGTGGTTCCGTATATTTATGATCTGTTTGTGACAATCCAAAAGCTGTTCCAGATATGAAGGGAGTCATATGGAAATTTCGATTGTTCGTCTGGCAGTACTGGCAGTGATCGGGATTCTGGCAGCACTTCTTTGCCGGAGCCGAAATACAGAGTTTGGAATTCTGATCAGTATTGCCATCTGTCTTCTGATCATAGGGTTTATATTAAAGGGCTTTGAACAGCTGGCCGATTTTCTGAGACAGCTGACCGGAAACCTGAATCTGACATATATAGGAGTTCTGTTAAAGCTGATCGGGATTGCCTACGTGTGTGAGTTCGCATCGGGGCTTTGCAAGGATGCGGGGTATCAGGCAGTATCCGCACAGGTTGAGATGGCCGGACGGGTGGCTATGATGATCGTCAGCATTCCGGTAATGGCAGCAATCATTCAGACGATACAGGCGCTGTTAAGTTAGCAATTCCGGAAGAAAAGAGGGTGGACAGAATGCATGGCATAATTGGAGCGGGAATCGGAATCTGGTTATTTCTGACCGGTCTAAGTGGAAATGCGGTTCCGGAATATGGACAGGTCATCCGGCAGGATGCCGGTCAACAACCGGTGATGGAGCAACCGGAAACAGTCCGGCGGGGAACGAAACAGCAGGAAACAGTCCAACGGGGGACAGTGCAACCGGGAGAAGCCGGACAGAATACAGCACAGCAAGGCTCGGATCAGTCAGAATCGAACGGGGAGCAGACACCGCAGGCAATTCAGGAGGAATTGCTGCAGTCCTATGATTTCGGAGAGCTGGATCGGCTCTTAACGCAGGACTGGAATGTTTCCGGGTATGATTTTAAAACCATTGTACAGGGACTGCTCACAGGAGATATATCAGAGGAAACCGGGTGGCAGGAGGCTTTTTATGAGTTGTTTTTGCAGGAGATAGATGCGAATAAGGCAATTATGCTAAAACTGCTGCTATTGGCAATGATCACAGCTTTTTTTACGAATCTGGGCGGCGCTTTCGGAAAAAGTATGATTGGAGAAAATGGGTTTTATGTAACCTATCTGTTAATGACCGCATTGTTGCTTTATTCTTTTTCGATTGTATTTCAACTGGCGCAGGATACAGTGGAAGAATTACGCAAGATTATGGAAACTCTGATACCGGTCTATATTATGGCAGTGAGTATTACATCCGGCATTACTTCTTCGGTAGTATTACAGGAGGGAATGGTACTGGGACTGACGGCAGTATCCTATGGAATTCAAAGGATCATTTTTCCGTTTGCGGAACTGTTTGTTGTATTAGGATTGGTGAATAATCTGATGGAAGAGGATTATTTCTCCCGGTTCGGTGATCTGATCAAAACCTGGATCCGATGGATGCTAAAGGGGATTTTGGCAGCAGTGGTCGGTGTGAATACAGTAAAAGGTATGCTGGCACCGGCAGCAGATTCGGTAACGGCAACCGCTTTACAACGCGGACTGGCAATTATTCCCGGAGGGCAGGCTGTAAATACGGTGTCCGGTGTTATGATCGGTTCCGGTATTCTGATCAAGAATGCGATTGGTGTTGGCGGTATGCTGGTTTTGATCATGGCAGTCAGTATGCCGATCCTGAAGATGAGTGTATTTGTCCTTGGGTATAAACTGACAGGAGCATTGTTGCAACCGATCGCCGATAAGCGGATGCTGCGGGGGATTGAAAGTGTCAGTGAAGGCGGCAGGATATTGATCTCAACGGTTCTGACCGTGATCGCTTTATTCCTTCTGTCGATCGCAATCATCGCAGTATCAACCAATGTGATGTATTATGCAGGGTAAAAGTGTGGATCGGATAGCGGCATGACGGATGAATCGGGAGAAGGAGTCAGGAGAAGATTATATGTGGCAGATCGAAAAAATCCGGGCATTTATGCAGGAATTTATTATTTTTGCCGTAGTATCGGCATTTTGTATGCATTTACTTCCGGATAAAAAGTATCAGAAATATGCCAGATTTGTAATCGGACTGGTTTATATTTGTATGATTTTATCGGTAATGGGAGAGATTATGGGAAAAACCGTGTCCGAAATTCATTTTTAGATTCTAGCAACGGCAACCGGATAATATACATGAATAAGGCAGGTGAAAGAATGAAGGAATGGTTTTCACTGAAAAAACTGAAAACGCTTGGGATGGATAAGCTGCTGATTTTTCTGCTGGCCGGTATATTTTTGCTGGTAATCTGTATTCCCACCGGGGCAGGGGGAAATGCGGATAGGAAGAATGAAACGATGGCAGAGGCGGGGACTGAGACAGGGACGCTGGAGCAACGGCTGCAGAGTACGCTGGAGCAGATTCAGGGAGTCGGGAAGGTACAGGTCATGATTACCGTGACTACAGATACGAATGCCATAGAAGGCGTTGTGGTGGTTGCACAGGGGGCCGGATCCCCCCAGGTGGAGCAGGACATCATAGAAGCAGCACAGGCATTATTTCCTATTGCAGCACATAAAATCAAAGTATGTAAAATGACAGAATGAAAGTCCGGAGGTTAGAAATGAAAAAGATGGTGAAAAAGAATCAGATCATTATTACGGCATTGGCGGTGATGGTTGCCATTGCGGGATATTTCAGCTTTACAAGTAAAGAAGTCAGCATTATTGATGAAGACGGTAATACCGTAGAACTCTCCCAAAATAAGACCGAAGAGGCGCAGGAGACCATGCAGACGGCAACAGAGACAGAAGGAGAAACAATCGCAGCAAATGAAGGAGCGGCGGGAAATCAGGATGATGCGGAAGTGAGTGCTCCGGTGGATGATACGATCGGTGAGGCAGTACTTACGAATGCAGGAGCGGTGTCGGTGACATCGGATGCTATCGTGAATGCTAAGCTGAACCGGGAACAGACCCGTTCAAAATCACAGGCCATGCTGATGGAACTGGTAAATAATGAGTCTCTGGATGCTGAAACGAAGCAGAAGGCAGTGGATGAGCTGGTAGCTATGACCGCTGTTATGGAAAAGGAATCCATCTGTGAGCAGCAGCTTCTGGCAAAGGGGTTTGAGGAAACCGTAGTCCTGATCAGTGACGGCTGCGTGGATGTTACGGTAAATCGTTCTGAGCTGACGGAGATTGAAAAAGCACAGATTGAAGATATTATTACCAGAAAAGCCGGGTGTGATGTGTCGGAAATTATCATAAATACAGTAGATTAGCAGAGGATTCCGGGATTCTGACGGAAAACCTTGTTGCAAATGCGTATAAATTTGATATAATAAAGGAAATGTTATAGGTAAAGTACGTTAGGAGGATGGAGTATGGCAATCAATATGGAACGACAGGATGGATATAGCTTAAGAGAAGCCGGTGCATTTGGTGAAGTACAGATTGCAGATGAAGTCATAGCAATTATTTCAGGGCTTGCCGCTGTTGAAGTAGAAGGTGTAGCGAAGATGAGCGGCAATGTATCTAATGAATTGATCAGCATGCTTGGCATGAATAATTTGTCAAAGGGTGTTAAGGTAGAAGTAACACCGGAAAGTGTTGCCATTGATCTGGCACTTGAGATGAAATACGGATACAGTATTCCGAAGGTTTCTGAGCAGGTTCAGGAGCGTGTTAAGAATGCGATTGAGAGCATGACAGGATTAACAGTGGAACGTGTAGATGTGAGAATTGTCGGCGTTGCAGTTGACAAACCGCAGAAACCGCAGAAAACACAGAAGGCAGTCCGGATAGTAAGAAAGTAATCAGTATGAAATTCCATGGATGAGGACAGATCTGCTTGGGTGGATTTGTCCTCATTCCATGAAAAAGGAAAGATACAGATGGAGGAACATTATGACAAGACGACAGTTACGGGAAAGCATCTTTAAATTATTATTTCGAATTGAGTTTGTGAGCCGTGAAGAATGTATGGAGCAGCAGGAGATTCAGTTGGAAGAGCTGACACAGATGAACCGGGAAGAGGAAGACATGCTGCCGGAAGCAAACGAGAAAGAGGCTGCACAGATGCAGGAGAGACTGGAGGACATATTCTCACATCTGGATGAAATAGATACTATTATCGCAGCGCATTCCGAGGGCTGGAATCTGAACCGGATCGGCAAGGCGGAATTATCGATCCTGCGGCTGGCAGTATATGAGATGAAATGGGATGATACCATTCCGGAAAAGGTAGCGATCAATGAAGCGGTAGAGCTGGCGAAGACCTATTGTTCGGAAGAAGCAAAGGGCTTTGTAAATGCAATCCTCGGTAAAATGGCTTCCGGACAGGATTGATGGCATAACATCGGGGGCAGACTGTGCAGAAGCGGATTTATTCAGTAGGACAAATCAATGTATATATTCGAAACCTGTTTGACGGAGATTATCTGTTGTCCAATCTATGTATTAAAGGCGAAGTGTCGAATTGCAAGTATCATGCTTCCGGGCATATTTATTTCAGCCTGAAGGATGAAAAAGGCGCGATCAACTGTGTTATGTTCCGTGGAAACCGGAGCGGACTGGCTTTTCAGCTGCGGGACGGACAGAGCGTGGTCGTAACCGGGAGTATTTCTGTCTATGAACGGGACGGAAAGTATCAGATCTATGCGAAGGAGATTCAGCTGGACGGAACCGGAACCTTATATGAAGAGTATGAGCGGCTGAAGAACCGGTTATATGAGGAAGGTCTGTTTGAGTTCGAAATCAAGAAACCGATTCCGAAGTATCCGAAACGGGTAGGGATTGTGACAGCGTCTACCGGAGCTGCAATTCAGGATATACGGAATATAGCAAGGCGCAGGAATCCTTATGTACAGCTGATTCTGTATCCGGCGAAGGTGCAGGGAGATGGTGCGGCGGCAACGATCGTAAAGGGAATCCGGGTGCTGGATGCTATGAACCTGGATACGATCATTATCGGTCGTGGCGGCGGTTCGATTGAGGATCTATGGGCATTTAATGAAGAATGTGTGGCACGGGCTATTTATGCAGCGAAAACACCGATCATTTCAGGAACCGGACATGAGGTGGATACAACGATTGCCGATTATGCGGCGGACCTAAGGGCACCGACCCCATCTGCGGCCTGTGAACTTGCAATCCCGGACTATATGAGCATGTGCCGGGAGCTTGAGGGAATGGCCGGCCGGATGAAGAACCGGATGCAGCAGAGGATTGCACTGGCAAAGAGCCGGTGGCAGCAGATGAATCTTAGATTGGAACATCTGAATCCACAGACAAAGCTGGGTGAGAATCAGATGTATCTGGATGAACTGTCAGACCGGATGCGGAGAGCTATGCAGCATAGACTGGAGCAGTATCAGCATCGGTATGCACTGCTGGCGGAGCAGCTGCATAGATGCTCACCGACTGCGAAGCTGATTCATGGATATGGATATATTGAGACAAGAGAACGGCCTCTTTGCAGTATCGGACAGATAGCGGCCGGGGACGAGCTGGTCATTACGATTCATGACGGTCAGGTGCAGACGATGGTAACGGAGATACGGCCGGCCGGAGATCCGGAATAGAATAAGGAGGAACGCAGGTTTGGAAGAGCAGAAGGAAAACAGCCAACCGCTTAATATAGAAGAAGCATTTTCAAAGATAACATCCATTGTGGAGCAGTTAGAGGCTCCGGAGATAACCTTGGAGGAATCGATGAAATTATATCGTCAGGGAGTAGAGCTTCTGACAGAGTGTGGAAAATCATTAGATCGGATCGAAAAAGAGATGATAGTTCTGACAGAGGAAGGAGAAATTAAAAATGGAACGCTTGAATGAGAAAGTAACTGCTGTTGAGGCAGTTATCCATAAATATATGCCGAAGCCGGAGGGATATGCAAAGACGGTACTGGCGGCCATGAATTATACGATGGATGCCGGCGGTAAGCGTCTGCGTCCGCTTCTGATGCAGGAGGTATATAAGATGTTTGGCGGCAACGGAGAAGAGATCGAACCGTTTATGGCTGCAATCGAAATGATACATACCTATTCTCTGGTACATGATGATCTGCCGGCACTGGATAATGATGATTACCGGCGCGGAAGAAAGACGGCACATATTGTATATGGAGAGTCAATGGCCATTTTAGCCGGAGATGCATTATTAAATTATGCATATGAGACAGCAGCAAAAGCGTTTGATCTGACAGAGGATCTGAAGAAGGCGACAGAGGCATATAAGGTATTGACCCGGAAACCGGGTATCTACGGAATGGTCGGCGGACAGACTGCGGATGTGGAGCTGACAGGTAAAGCATTGACAAATGATGAATTAGAATATATTTATGAGAATAAGACCGGAGCTTTGATCGAAGCATCCATGATGATCGGAGCAATTATGGGTGGAGCGGCAGATGCAGAAGTCGCGAAAATCGAACGGTTGGCGGGACTTGTAGGAAAGGCATTCCAGATCCAGGATGATATTCTGGATATTGAAGGAAATGAGGCAGAGCTCGGTAAACCGCTGCACAGCGACGAAGAGAATGGTAAGGTCACCTATGTGACTCTTCACGGTCTGTTGCAGGCGAAGGAAGATGCAAAGGTATTATCAGAAGAAGCAGTTGCGATTCTGGATGCATTTCCGCAGCAGAATACATTTTTACATGAACTGATTTTATCTCTGGTAAATCGTAGAAAATAAGAGAGGCTATTAGAATGAGTACATTAGATAAGATCAAAAAACCGAATGATATTAAGCGTTTGGATAAAAGTGAATATCCGATCCTGGCGCAGGAAATCCGGGATTTCTTATTAACTCATATCAGTCAGACCGGAGGGCATCTGGCATCCAATCTGGGCACCGTAGAGCTGACAATGGCTTTGCATCTGGTTCTTGATTTCCCGGAGGATAAGCTGATCTGGGATGTTGGGCATCAGTCTTATACGCATAAGATCCTGACAGGCAGAAAGGATGAGTTTGAGCATCTGCGGGAATTCGGCGGCATGAGTGGATTTCCGAAGCGGGGAGAGAGCTCGTGTGACAGCTTTAATACAGGACATAGCTCGACGTCTATTTCTGCAGCACTGGGATTTGCGGAAGCGAAGGAGATCATGGGAACCGATGAGTCAATTATAGCCGTGATCGGGGATGGCGCATTATCCGGAGGGCTGGCTTATGAAGCATTGAACAATGTTGCCAATCTTAAATCCAGTCTGGTGATCGTTTTGAATGATAATGAGATGTCGATTTCTAAAAATGTAGGAGGTATGAGCCGTTATCTGAATAAAATCCGCGCAGGGCAGGCATATAATGAGTTTAAAGCAGGTGTGGAAAATACGATCCTGAATTTCCCGATCGGTGGATATGACCTGGCGAAGTCTGTGAAACGCTCCAAGGATAGCATCAAGCATCTGCTGGTTCCGGGGATGTTCTTTGAGGATATGGGAATTACTTATATTGGTCCGATTGACGGACATAATATCAGTGAGATGGTAGATTCTCTGGTATCGGCGATTGAGCTTCAGCGGCCGGTAGTGGTTCATGTGAAGACGAAAAAGGGAAAAGGATATCGGTATGCCGAGAAATATCCATGCTATTTCCATGGTGTGGCACCGTTTGATCTGGAGACCGGAAAGGTCCTGAAAAAGAAGGAAAAACCGGATTATACGGATATTTTTGCAAGAAAAATCCTGACTCTGGCAGAGCAGAATCCGCGGTTGATAGCAATTACGGCGGCTATGGCAGAGGGCACCGGATTAAAAAGGTTCCGGAGCCAGTATCCGGAGCGGTTTTTTGATGTAGGAATTGCGGAGCAGCATGCTGTTACTTTTGCGGCAGGACTTGCCGCAGCCGGAATGCTTCCGGTTGTGGCCGTTTATTCATCCTTTTTACAACGTGCTTATGATCAGATTCTGCATGATGTGTGTATTCAGAATCTGCATGTGGTCTTTGCGATTGACCGGTCCGGTCTGGTAGGGGCGGATGGCTCTACGCATCAGGGAATCTTTGATATTACGTATCTGTCCGGGATCCCGAATATGACAATTCTTTCCCCTAAGAATCGGTATGAACTGGAAGATGCTCTGGATTTTGCAGTTAGTTATTCCGGACCGATTGCGATCCGGTATCCAAGGGGAACAGCAAATGATCATTGGGCAGAAAACAGAGAGCCGATCATTTATGGCAGAAGTGAATGGCTGAAAAAAGGTGAGCAGGTAGCAATCCTGGCAGTCGGGAATATGCTGGAGGAGGCAGAAAAGACCTGTGAATGTCTGGAACAGGCAGGCATTCATCCGTCATTGATCAATGCAAGATTTGTAAAGCCGTTAGACAAGCAGCTGTTGGATGCACTGGCGGAGACACATTCCCTGATCTGTACGATGGAAGAGAATGTATACTCCGGAGGATACGGAGAGGCAGTTGCGGCTTATTTATCTAAGAAACAGGCGAAGGTTCAGATATACGGAGTTGCGATACCGGATCAGTTTGTGGAACAGGGAAGTATTCCGCAGCTAAGAGCAATGCTTGGAATGAATGGTGAACATGTAGCAAAAGAGATTCAGGAGAGACTGGAAAAATGAAACAACGACTAGATGTCATGTTAGTAGAACAGGGATTTGCCACATCCCGTGAAAAAGCAAAAGCGATCATTATGTCCGGAATTGTGTTTGTAGACGGGCAGCGTGAGGATAAAGCAGGGACAACCTTTGATTCCGAGAAGGTGAAGCTGGAGGTAAAGGGACATACCTTAAAATATGTGAGCCGGGGCGGGTTGAAGCTGGAGAAGGCCATGGACCGCTTTGGAGTGCAGCTGGAGGGAAAGGTCTGTATGGATGTCGGTGCATCGACCGGAGGTTTTACGGATTGTATGCTTCAGAACGGAGCAGTAAAGGTATATTCTGTAGATGTTGGTCATGGACAGCTGGATTGGAAGCTGCGCAATGATGAACGGGTGGTATGTATGGAGAAAACCAATATCCGTTATGTAACTCCGGAAGATATTGCGGAGAAGCCGGCATTTGTATCCATTGATGTGTCATTTATCTCCCTGACCAAGGTGTTAGGTCCGGTAAAGGAACTGATGACAGAGGATGGAGAGCTGGTCTGTCTGATCAAGCCACAGTTCGAGGCCGGAAGAGAAAAGGTTGGTAAAAAAGGTGTAGTCCGTGACAAGAGCGTGCATCTGGAAGTGATCGAGATGGTTATGAGCTATGCAGAATCAATCGGGTTTAAGCTTTTGCATCTGGACTATTCACCGATTAAAGGTCCGGAGGGCAATATTGAATATCTGCTTCATATGACAAAGAATGAAGCGGTAGAGGTAGCAGCACTGAATGCAGCTGAGGTAGTAGAGGAATCACATCGCGACCTTGCATGATCGACCGGAAAGGAATGTTCGATGAAGACGTTTTTGATTGTGGCAAATTCCACAAAAGACGAGAATTTAATACTGGCCGGAAGAGTTCGGGACTATATTGAGATGCATGGCGGAAATGCACAGATCTGCGTAGATGGTGATAATATTCCGGTGGATTGTAAGGTGGATATAGCGATCGTTCTGGGTGGTGATGGCACGATGCTTCTGGCAGCCAGTCATTTAAGCAACCACGGCATTCCGATGATAGGGATCAATCTCGGTACGATGGGTTTTATGGCAGATGTGGATCCATGCAATATGGAAGAAGCTCTGGATGCATTATTGAAGGATCGGTACCGGATCGAGGAACGGATGAAGATTCAGGGTAAGATATACAGAGGTTCCAGAGAAATGGCAGCAGCAACTGCCCTGAACGATATTGTAATTGCCAGATCCGGATTTTCAAGAATCATCTGTCTGCGGATCTATGTGAACGGAGAACTTCTGGACGTATATGAAGCAGATGGCGTGATCATTTCGACACCGACAGGCTCCACAGCATATAATATGTCAGCCGGCGGACCGATTGTCAGTCCGAGAGCCAGCCTGATTCTGGTAACACCGGTTTCACCGCATTCGCTGACCAGCAAGAGTGTGGTTTTTTCGGCAGAGGATGTGATTGAGGTGGAGATCGTACCGAAGCGTAAGAGCCAGAAAGAGGAAGCAATAGCGACCTTTGATGGCAGAGGTTATGAAGAATTACAACCGGGTGACCGGATCGTGATCCGGAAATCAGAAGAAACAACACGATTGGTAAAAATATATGACACCAGTTTCTACGAGATACTTCGCAGTAAAATGGGGGAACGGGAGCGTTAGATGAAATCAGCAAGACAATCAAAGATTATTGAGCTAATCGAACAATATGATATTATGACACAGGAGGAGCTGTCTGAGCTTTTAACGCAGGCAGGATTCCGGAATACGCAGGCAACGATATCCAGAGATATCCGGGAACTGAAGCTGACGAAGATCACCACAGACTCCGGGAAACCGAAATATGCGTTGCAGCAACCGCAGGACATCGATATCTGGAAGAAATATCGGCAGGTACTGGCAGCCGGTATCCTGACTATGGAGTCCTCTGAAAATTTAATTGTGATTAAAACGGTATCCGGTGTAGCGATGGCAGTCGCAGCGGCACTGGATAATTTAGATATAAACGGCCTAATGGGATGCATTGCAGGTGACGATACGATCATTGCAGTTGCAAGGTCAAAAGAAATGTCTGCCAATGTCATTGCCAATATAGAGAAAACTGCATACAGTGACCTATAGGAACTGGAGGAAAATATATGCTACAGAATCTACATATTAAAAATATGGCACTGATCGATGAACTAGAGGTGAATTTTGAAGAAGGATTGAATATTCTGACCGGTGAGACCGGCGCAGGAAAGTCCATTATTCTGGGGGCAGTCACAACGGCATTAGGTGGCAGAACCGGAAAGGAAATGCTGCGAGAGGGTGCAGAATACGGACTCGTGGAGCTGTTATTTGAAATTACAAAACCACAGACAAGAATGGCGTTAGAGTCAATGGAGATTCCAATGCCGGAGGAAAATGTCCTGATCATCAGCCGGAGGATTTATCCGAATCGTACAGTCAATAAAGTAAATGATGAAATGGTAACGGTTGGAAAATTAAAAGAGATTGCAGGACTTCTGATTGATATCCATTCGCAGCATGAGCATCAGTCATTGCTGAAAAAATCAAACCATCTGAATATTTTGGACCGGTTCGGTCATGATAAGATTGATGAATGTAAAAAGAATATGGAGCAGAGCTATACTGTATATGCTGCATTACGGGATGAGCTGAAGAGTAGTGAATTGGATGAAGAAACCAGAAAACGGCAGATGGATTTTGCGTTGTTTGAGATTCGAGAGATTGAAGCGGCAGATCTTCAGCCGGAGGAAGAGGAGCAGCTGGAAGCAGATTACCGGAGAATGGTCAATGGCAGGCAGATCATGGAGCGGATCAGTCAGGTTTATGGGATTACCGGATATGAGCAGCCGGAGAGCAGCGGCAATCAGATCGGTCGTGCCTGTGGTGAGCTGAATAAGGCGGCTGAGTATGATCCGGAGCTGCTTGGCCTGCAGGAGCAGCTTGCTACGATAGACAGTCTGTTAAACGATTTTAACCGGGAACTGGCGGATTATATGACAGAGATGACCTTTGATGCAGAGCAGTTTCAGACAGTAGAGACCAGACTGGATCTGATCCATAATCTGGAAGCGAAATACGGTCGGACGATTCCGGATGTCCTGGATTATCTGGAGAGAAAGCAGGCAGAATACGAGAAGTTTGTTGATTATGAAACCTATCGGGAGACATTGAATGCTAATTGCGAAAAAGCATTGCAGGATTATATGCATTATGCGAAAGAAGTATCCGATGCGAGAAGAGCCGCAGCAGATGCTTTGACGGAAATGATCACGGAAGCGTTACAGGATCTGAATTTTCAGAATGTAGATTTTCAGATGGAGTTTCTGCCATTGGAGCATCCGGCGCGGAATGGTATGGAGGAAGGATATTTTATGATCTCCACAAATGTGGGAGAACCGGTGAAGCCGCTATGGGAGGTTGCCTCCGGTGGTGAATTATCCAGAATCATGCTGGCGGTGAAATCCTGTCTGGCGGAAGAGGATGATATCGATACATTGATTTTTGATGAAATTGATGTAGGAATCAGCGGAAGAACCGCACAGAAGGTATCCGAGAAATTATCGGCAATCGCAATGAGGCATCAGGTAATCTGTATCAGCCATTTACCACAGATCGCAGCCATGGCAGATGCTCATTTTAAGATCGAAAAACAGGTGGTTGGACAGAAGACGATCACCGGAATTGAACGACTGCAGGAAGAAGCATCCATTACAGAAATTGCCAGAATGTTAGGCGGTGTGGAAATCACGGATTCTGTGCTGGAAAGCGCAGCTGAAATGAAAGAACTGGCAAAACGTACAAAAATATACTGATTGATTTTCAACAGAATCGAAGACACTAAGAACAGATGGAACCTGAAAAAGGCATCTGTTCTTTTTTATCGTAATTAAAAAACAGGAAAGGAGTCAGGATAGCATGAAACGTAATATAGTCTGGGCATTCGTATTTGCGGCATTACTGCCGCTGTCGGGCCTTGGATGGATAGAGTATTACAAGACCTGTATTCCCAGTCATATACAGATTATCGCGGGGGATAAGGAAGAGTTTGACTTCTCGATTCCGGCAAATGCAGAGGTGAAAACCGCAGATGCCAGATGGAACCTGCAGGATCCCTTCACACTGACAGCCTGGAATACCGGATCCTATGAAATGCAGGTGCGGCTGTTTGGCTGGATTCCGTTAAAGACGGTTCAGGTGGAGGCAATAGAAGAGGCCTATGCAATACCGTGCGGATGCTCTGCCGGTATTTATATGAATACCGATGGTGTTATGGTAATTGATACCGGAAAAATTCCGGGAGCAGACGGAGTGGAAACGGAGCCGGCAGAGAGTATCTTACAGCCGGGTGATTATATTAAGTCCGTGAACGGAGAAATCGTGTCAGATAAGGAAGCATTGATCGAGGTGATCAAGGAGTCGGCAGGCGAGGATCTATGTATGGATGTACAGAGAAGGGATGCAGAGATAGAAGTAAAGGTAAAACCGGTATTATCCGCAGATGGGAGCTATAAAGCAGGCATCTGGGTGCGGGATGATCTACAGGGAATCGGAACCCTGACATATATTATGGGTACCCGGTTCGGGGCATTGGGACATGGAGTCAATGATGTGGATACCGGAGAATTGATCCGGCTGGAGCATGGAGAGCTGCGAAGAGCCGGTGTGCTTGGAATTGTAAAGGGAAGCAGCGGTACGCCCGGTTCCGTAACCGGATGTGTGGATTATTCGGAACAGGGGTATCTCGGAGAGATTCAGGGAAACTCGGAAAGTGGTATTACAGGGATCATTACAGAACCGGAGCATCTCCCGGCATTTACCGGTGGAAATGCCATACCGATCGCATTGAAGCAGGAAATCCGGCCGGGAACGGCTTGGCTGCATTCGGATATATCCGGTGAGATGAAGGATTATGAAATAGAGATCACAAAGGTCAACATGAGCGGAACCAACATGACGAAAGGGCTGGAAATCCGGGTGACGGATCCGGAGCTTTTAAATCTGACAGGCGGTATTATTCAGGGAATGAGCGGCAGTCCGATTCTGCAGGATGGGAAGTTTGTCGGAGCGGTGACACATGTATTTGTCAATGATCCGACCAGAGGCTATGGGATCTTTATTGAGAACATGTTGTAGCAGAGGAGATAAAATATAGAAGGCAGAAAACCGGGATTTGAAACAGGGTAGAATCCGCCCTTTTTCAAATCCTTTTTTGTTGCCGTGGAAACAGAAATCGAAAATACGGTAATATTATATAAAATAGCGGATATAATGCAAGAATAACCGCCGGAGGGGAGATTATAATAGAACTATATAAAATGGAATGCATACGGAAGGAGAAAACAGAGATGATAAAAAAATATACATATGGAAGACCATTTCCGACGGAATCGGTCGTTGTACCCTTTGAGTCAGAAGAGGGCATGCCGGAGTATGGAAGGGTCGAAATCAATCAGGAGAAAGGTTTTTCTTTTAGCTGTGATCTGGAAGTGGAGACCATTGTGTATGGACTGGGGGAGGCCAATCGCGGAATCAATAAGCGTGGGTATCGCTATATAAGCAATAATACTGATATTCCGCACCATCATGAGGATACATATTCGTTATATGCGGCGCATAACTTTATCATTGTGGCCGGTGAGGAAACCTTTGGATTATATATTGACTATCCGTCGACACTTACCTTTGACATCGGTTATACAAGGTCTGACAGACTTCATATTTTCTGCGAAAGAGCAGACCTTGATCTGTATGTAATTACCGGAGATACGCCTTATGATATTACGAAACAGTTCCGTAAGGTGATCGGAAGAAGTTATATTGCACCGAAGTTTGCTTTTGGGTTTGGACAGAGTCGCTGGGGATATAAAACACCGGAAGACTTTATAACGGTAGTAAAGAAATACAGGGAAAACCATATTCCGATCGATACGGTATATATGGACATTGATTACATGGACAATTATAAGGATTTTACCATAAATGAAGCATTCGGAGATTTCTCACGGTATGTAGCTGACATGAAAGAGGAACAGATTCATCTGATCACGATTATTGATGCAGGTGTAAAGATTGAAGAAGGCTATGAGATATATGAGGAAGGTGTGGCAGACAATTATTTCTGCAAGAGACAGGACGGAAGTGATTATGTTGCAGCCGTATGGCCGGGATATACGCATTTCCCGGATGTGTTGAATCCGGATGCAAGGAAATGGTTCGGTGGAAAATATAAAATCCTGACGGATGCAGGGATTGAAGGCTTCTGGAATGATATGAATGAACCGGCAATCTTCTACACACCGGAAGGAGTCCGTGATGCAAAAGAGGCTATGCGGGAATTTCTGGATAAAGAGGAAACGGTGGATGAAGTCTGGGCAATTGGCGGGCAGATGGCAGACCTTGCAAATAACGCAAAGGATTATGCATCTATGTATCATAATGTAAATGGAACGATGATACGGCATGACAAAGTACATAATATCTTTGGATATAATATGACGCGGGCTGCAGGGGAGGCACTCCGGGAGCTATCACCGGATAAACGCTGCCTTCTGTTCTCACGTTCTTCGTATATCGGCATGCATCGTTATGGTGGCATCTGGACGGGGGATAATAAGTCTTGGTGGTCACATATGTTATTGAATCTGAAGATGCTTCCGTCATTAAATATGTGCGGATTCTTATATATTGGCGCAGACCTTGGCGGATTTGGATGCAATACAACCAGAGATCTGTTACTCCGGTGGCTTGCACTTGGTATCTTTACGCCACTTATGCGGAATCATTCCTGTCAGGATACGAGGTACCAGGAATGCTATCGGTTTGAACATATAGAGGACTTTCGACATATCATTGAGATCCGGTACCGGCTGATTCCTTATATTTACAGTGAGTATATGAAGGCAGCCTTAACCGATGATATGATGTTCCGGCCGCTGGCATTTGATTATCCGGATGACAGAATTGCAAGAAATGTAGAGGATCAGCTCATGCTTGGAAATGAAATCATGATCGCACCGGTATATACACAGAATGCAATCGGAAGATATGTATATCTGCCGGAGGATATGATGCTTGTCCGTTTTAAAGCAGATAGCGGTCTGGAACAGACAGAGATGCCAAAAGGACATCATTTCATAGAAGTGCCGTTGAATGAGGTCATTTTATTTATCCGGAAAGATAAATGTATTCCGCTTGCGGATGTTGCGGAAAGTGTTGCGGATATTGATATGAATACGTTGCAACTGATCGGATATAAGAATAGCAGCTATCAGTTGTATGATGATGATGGTTATACCAGGGAGTATGATCTGGAAAAGCATTCCATAACATTGCGGCAATAAGGAGAACACGGGTTATGAGTAAATGGACAGAATTCGGCAGTTTTGGATCACACAGACGAAGTGACCAGCCGTGGCAGTCTGACACCCAGTCGGCTTAACACCTCATTGGTAATGCTTCCGGATTGCTCGGCGACCTCCTCTGCACGGATCTGCAGAGCTCCGGAGGTTCCGATGAGGACCGCAATCTCTCCGGCAGATACCTCTTCCGGAATACCGGAAATATCAACCAGTGTCTGATCCATACAGATCCGTCCTACGATAGGAGCCCGGTGTCCGTGAATCAGAACGGAGCCGGTTCCGTTGGAAAGATTGCGTGGCAGACCGTCTGCATAACCGATGGTCAGGGTCGCAATCCGCATATCCTTCGGGGCATGATAATCAACTCCGTAACCGGCACAGTCTCCGGCCTTCAGATCCCGGACAGATGCAATCCGGCATTTCAGGGACAGGACAGGAGATAAGTACCGGCTCCAGATTAAGGAATCTTCGGCAGTGCTGACAACACCGTATAAGGCAATGCCGGGACGGGCATAATCGCCACCAAGCTCCGGATAATTTAAGATGCCATAGCTGGCGAGCATATGAACTTTCGGCAGGGGGAATCCCTGCTTTTTGATTGCAGTTAAAACCTGTTCAAAATGTTCAACCTGCATCCGGGTAAAGGCACATGCTTCCGGAGCGAGAGAATCATCTGCGGATAGATGGGTAAAGATACCGTCTATGTTAAGATGCTTTAACCGGAATAGCTGGCAGATGGTATCTGTTCGGTCAAAAGGCTCACCCAGACGGTGCATTCCGGTATCAATCGCAAGATGAACCGGGAAAGTATAAGTGCATTCTTTTCCATATTGATCAAGAAGAGCAGCATAAGATGCATCAACGATCGTCTGACTTAAATGGTATTGCTGCAGAAGCGGAAACTGTGCCGGATGGGTATAACCGAGGACCAGAATTTCGCTTTCAATACCATGAAGACGCAGACTGACGGCCTCATCCACACAGGCAACACAGAAAGCATCGATGCCCATTTGGGTCAACTGTTCGGCAATCAGATTGGCACCATGGCCATAGGCTTCTGC
>HF991339.1:61750-72744 GCA_000431515.1 Clostridium sp. CAG:632
GCTTCTGCCTTGACTGCCGGCATGAGACGGCAGCCTTTTGGGAGGCGGGATTGTAGAAATTCTACGTTCTGTTTCAGGGCTTCCGGATCAAGCTCGATCCAGGCACGGGAGGTAGAAGGAGAAGTGATGTTCATGAAAAATCCCCTCCTTGCAGATATTCTTCCAGAGTAAGTTCCTGCTCTTTGATGATTTCGGCATGGGGCAGACCGACATACCGGAAATGCCATGGCTCATGCCCGATGCCGGTAACGGATTCTTTGCCCGCCGGATAACGTTCAATGAAACCATAATCGGCAGCCAGATCACGGAAGGTCTGGCAGATGCCGTTATATGGGAAGTCCGGACGGATAAAATCAATATGATCCTGTTTCAGTCCGAGATCGATCGCAAGGCCGGTCTGGTGTTCACTGTGATCCGGATATGCAACATAGGTCTGGGTAAAGAGCAGTCCGTTCTCTGCCATAGAATCATCCCAGATCTGCTGTTGTTCCTTTCTGGAACGCCATCCGCTGACAGGTACGATAGAATCCCAACCATTGATTTTACGAATAAGGGCTTCTAAGGCTCTGGCAGCAGTGACTTCCATCAGAATGGATTTCTGACCACATACAGGGACCAGAACCGGTGTAAAGGTGCGTGGTATCGCGTGGTCGGAATTAACAAGGACTAAATAATTATCTGAGACTGCAGATGTATCTGCAGGTGAAACACATAGAGTATTCATGATCGGGTTTCCTTTCTTACTTTTCTAACTGATTCTGATAGAAGTCTATCAGAACCGGTCAGTCAGTGTTTGAAGGAAAACCTATAGAAATATTGAGAATTGCTGGATACTTTCTTACAAAAAGGTGAAGAAATATTACAGGGCGGTAAGGTTGATCGGCAGAAGAATCGTAAAGGTAATGGTATCCTGCTCGCTAGCTGCCGTGATCGTACCGCCGTGGAGTTCTACGATTTCCTTGGAAATCGCAAGACCGAGACCGGAGCCGCCGGTTGCCGTGGAGCGGGAGGAATCCAGCCGGAAGAACTGTTCAAATATCCGGTTTAATTTCTCCGGAGGGATGGTTTTTCCCTGATTCTGAACGATGATCTGTACATTCCGGTCCTGTTTTTGCAATGTGAGCATAATCTCTGTTTCCGGGAAGCTGTAATTAATGGCATTCCGGATCAGATTATCGAAAACACGCTCCAACTTATCACGGTCGCAGGAAATCTCAATCCCCGGAGCCAGCTCGGTTACGATGGTCAGATCCTTATCCAGAAGTAACGGTTTAAACTCATAGGCAGTCTGCTCCAACATCCGGGTCAGATTCGTAAGCTCCGGTTCCAGCGTCAGAGTAGTAAGGTTGAATCTGGTAATATCAAAGAAATCGTTGATCAATGTCTCCAGACGTTCCGCCTTTTCCAGTGCAATTCCGGTATATCTGGCACGCAGCTCCGGTGAGATCTGCGGTTCATCCTGAAGAAGGGTGAGATAACCGATAACACTGGTTAACGGCGTCTTTAAATCATGTGCGAGATATACGATCAGATCATTCTTCCGCTGCTCGGCCTCTTTGGCCAGCATTTCATTCCGGATGCCCTGCTCCCGGAACAGGTTCAGCTCATCCTCGATATCCTGAATGGCAATCGGAAGATGAATCGGAGTCTCCTTGTCTGTGATCATTCTGCCGGCAGCTTCCACGATGGAATCCATATAGCGGAGCTGCTTGGTCATATAATAATATGTGATCAATAAAAATCCGATCAGAAGCGGAATCCCGGCGAAAACGATAATGTAGTCCCGGATATAGGACAGAATCCAGTAAATCGGATTATCGGCCTGCCAGTAGACGGCATGGCAGAGGGTCCAGCAGGTGACGATAAACAGAAAGAATAAAATCACGAACCCAATCAGAGTTCCGAAATACTGCATGAGGATCTCTCTGGAAATCCGTCCTCTTCGTTTTTTCTGTGCTTTCTTATTCAATGGTATAGCCAACCCCCCATACTGTTTTGATATATTTCGGATTCCGTGCAGGCTCATGCATCTTTTCGCGCAGATGCGCAATGTGGGCCATGACGGTATTGTTGCTGTTCTCATAATAGTGCTCGCCCCAGAGCGCTTCAAAAAGCTCCTCGGAGGAGACAACGGTTCCCTTTCTCTGGCACAGGTACCAGACGATAGAGAATTCTAACGGAGTGAGTGCCAGATCCTTTCCGTTTAATGTGCATTTATGGCTGGATTGCGAGATATGTAATCCACGGATATCAATGCTGTCATCGGTGGCAGAAGCGGAATCATCGGATCCGGATTTTGGATTGTATCGGGTATAGCGCCGCAGCTGGGTCTTAACTCTGGCAACCAGCTCCAGTGGATTAAACGGTTTCGTGATATAATCATCCGCCCCAAGGGTCAGACCGGTGATCTTATCCATATCCTCTACCTTGGCGGTCAGCATGATGATCGGATACAGGTGCGATTGGCGGATGCGCTGGCAGAGTGTAAAGCCGTCCATATCCGGCAGCATGACATCCAGGATCGCCAGATCCAGATTCTCCCGCTCTACGCAGTTTAAGGCATCAGTTGCATTATAATATTTGAATACCTGAAAATTCTCATTGGATAAGTAGACCTCTACTAAGTCGGCAATTGCCGCTTCATCGTCTACGATCATTATTTTTTCATTCATGACAGAACCCTCTACTCATTATATATAGCTCCAAGTGTAGCAGAAGCTGAAATGAAAAACAATCTTTTCTGTCTAAAATGGCAGGTATTGGAAAAAACTATAGCGGACATAAGGAAGAAAGAATTACGCAATATGCGGGATATCCTGTATAATAAAGCATATAAATCATACTAAAATGATAGGAATAAACAAAAGACGAGAGACAGACGAATGGAGGAATTTCAATGGAAAGAGGTCTTGATACCAAGTGTCTTCACTTAGAAGAAGACGAAGGAAATGTAAATCATTATGGAGCAATCAGTTATCCAATCTATCAGACAGCCACCTATGCACATCCGGGTGTAAATCAGAGCACAGGCTTTGATTATAGCAGACTTCAGAATCCGACCAGAGAGCATCTGGAGAAAATGGTAGCTTCTCTGGAAAACGGAATCTCAGCACTGGCATTTTCAACCGGTATGGCGGCGATCACAACCTTAATGGAACTCTTTCAACCCGGCGATCATATTGTAATGGACTCCGATCTGTATGGCGGAAGTATCCGTCTGTTTCAGCATATATCCGCAAAGAACGGAATTACATTTTCCGGTCTTGACTGCAGTCAGGGAGATGTGGAAGACTGTATAAATGAGAAAACAAAGGCAATCTACGTGGAAACACCAACGAATCCGATGATGCGTGTGACAGATCTTGTAGCACTGGCAGAGAAGGCAAAGAAGCATAATCTGCTTCTGATCGTGGATAATACATTTCTTTCGCCGTATCTGCAGAATCCGTTAAACCTAGGTGCGGACATTGTCGTACATAGCGGAACCAAATATCTCGGAGGCCATAATGATACGCTGGCAGGTTTTCTGGTCACGAACCGGGAGGATCTGGATGAAAGACTGAGATTTATCATTAAAACCAATGGAACGGGACTGGCTCCGTTTGACAGCTGGCTGATCCTGCGCGGGATTAAAACGCTCGGTATCCGTATGGAGCGGGCACAGGAGAATGCCATCCGGATCGCCGGATGGTTAAAGGAACAGCCGCTTGTAGCAGAGGTGATTTATCCGGGTCTTGAGGAACACCCGGGACATGAAATCATGAAAAAGCAGGCACGTGGATTCGGTGCAATGCTGACTTTCCAGATGAAGGAAGCAGAGGATGCAAGGGAGATATTAAACCGGGTGCGCATGATCAAGTTTGCAGAGAGTCTTGGCGGTGTGGAAACCTTGATCACATATCCGGTGACACAGACTCATGCGGATGTACCGAAGGAAATCCGGGAGAAAAACGGAATTACGGAATGTACGCTCCGGTTATCTGTCGGGATTGAGAATGCCGAGGATCTGATCGGAGAGCTGGAACAGGTATTTCAGGGAATAGAAGGAGAAAGAAATGGCAGAACGAAATCTTGACTTTGATACAATTATAGATCGTAAGAACACCGATTGTCTGAAATATGATTTTGCAAAGCGGCGCGGGATGCCGGAGGATGTGCTTCCACTCTGGGTGGCCGATATGGATTTTAAGACCTCCTCGTATGTGGAGGACGCACTGGCTGAACGTGCAAGACATGGAATCTTCGGATACAGTGAATCGCAGACACCGTATTTTGAGATTGTTCGGGACTGGATGAAGCGTCACCATGACTGGGAGGTAAAGGAGCCATGGCTGATCAAGACACCGGGTGTGGTATTTGCTCTGGCAATGGCAGTGAAGGCATATACGGAGCCGGGAGACGGAGTGCTGATCCAGTCGCCGGTTTACTATCCGTTTTCTGAGGTGATTGAGGACAACGGAAGAAGAATCGTCAGCAATACACTGGTGCTCGGCGAGGATCATAAATATCATATTGATTTTGAGGATTTTGAACGTCAGATAAAAGAGAATCAGATTAAGCTGTTTTTCCTTTGCAATCCGCATAATCCGGTCGGAAGAGTCTGGACCACAGAGGAGCTGACAAGGCTTGGAGACATTTGCCTGAAATATCAGGTTACGGTAGTGAGTGATGAGATCCATTCGGATTTTATCTTCCGGGGGAGACATCAGGTATTCGCAGATTTAAAGAGGGAGTATGCAGATATTACGGTCACTTGTACGGCACCGAGCAAGACCTTCAATCTGGCAGGCTTACTGCTTTCCAATATCTTTATTTCGAACCGGGAGCTGCGGCATAAGTTCCGGCAGCAGGTAAACGCAGCCGGTATCAGTCAGCTCAGTCCGTTTGGACTGGTGGCATGCGAGACTGCATATACGCAGGGCGAAGAATGGTATCAGGCAATGCTTGTATATGTTGCAGAAAATATTGCATTTACGAAGGAATATGTGGAGAAACATCTTCCGGGTGTGGAAATGGTTGAGCATGAGGGCACGTATCTGGTGTGGCTGGATTTTAGAAAGACCGGACTCAGTGTGGAGGAGCTGGAGGATCTGATCGTAAACCGGGCAAAGCTCTGGCTTGACAGCGGTAAGATTTTCGGCAAGAGCGGAGAAGGCTTCCAGCGGATCAATGTGGCATGTCCGAGACAGATTCTGGAGGAGGCATTGCATAGGATCAGAGAGCAGTTACAGGCTGTTTAGGATCAGAGTTTGCTCCGGAAAAAAGCCGTATATTTGAAAAAGTAAAAGATATTTACGCGAACACACGTTTGAAAGAACGTGTGTTTTTTCGACTGCAAAGGAGTGTGCTTCGATAAAATCAAACGGAAAAAACCTCGAAATACATGTGAATTATACGAACTTCTGCCGCTTTGTTTTTATCCTGTCAATAATTGCGGAGAATACCCCCTTTTCACTTATTTTTAATTCTACTATAATTTCAAAGGAAACAACAAATAGGGAGTAAAAAGTACAGGAGGCGAGCCATGAACGACATAAAAATAGCAATTGTAAATCATGATAAGACGGCACTTTATAATATTCAGCAATCCTTAAACGAGGAAGAACGAGTGCAGATCGTTGGAACGGCGCAGGATGGGAAGGAAGCTGTAACAATGATTCGGGAGCGGAAGCCGGAGGTTGTTGTGCTGGATCTGATCATGCCGCATCTGGATGGAATGGGAATCATGGAGCAGGTAGAATATCAGTCCGGGAGAGAGGAATGTCCGAAATATATCATTGGCATGATGCGGGGGCAGGAATGCATGTTTCGGTTGGCGGCGGAAAAACAGACTGTGGTAGGTGTCGGGCAGAATTATGCACAGGCGGAATTAAAGCATGCGATCCAAATGCTGAATAATGGAAAAAAATCAGCCAAATGGGGGGCAATCCAGAGTGCGGCGATTACAGTTGCACCGGCAGAGGACAAGCTGGAACTGGTGGTGACAGATATTATTCATGATATCGGAGTCCCTGCACATATTAAGGGATATCAGTATCTGCGCAGTGCTATCCTGATGGCGGTTGCCGATATGGATATATTGAATTCCATAACAAAGCAGCTGTATCCGGAGATAGCCCGGCAATATGAAACGACACCGAGTCGGGTAGAACGGGCAATCCGGCATGCCATTGAGGTGGCATGGGGACGCGGGCATATGGATACGATCGATGAATTATTCGGATATACGATCCATGCCGGGAAGGGGAAACCGACCAATTCGGAATTTATTGCATTGATTGCGGATAAAATCCGTCTGGATCAGAAGATGAAGAGTGCATAAAAAGCAGATCGTTACAGATAGAATATGAAAAGACAGGAAAGATGGGGAGAAGTATGGAACAGGAAAAGAAAATGACAGTTATGGCAGCAGACCAGGATTTGATCCGGGAATTAGGCAGATATGATTTTATTTCCAGGGATGGAAGCATGGAGATTGTCGGGAAGTATCTGGATGGGGATGAACTTATGACAGCCATTATCAGACAGAGACCGGATTTGGTTGTGATGGATGCCCTTCTGAGTCACATAGATGGAATTGAGTTGATGCGGAGAATGCGGGAGGAGCATCCGGAAGTGCAGACCCGATATATTCTGCTGACGACGATCGGAAGCGAGAGTGTGATCGAAACAGCATTTATGATGGGAGCTTCCTATTATATGTTAAAGCCGTTTGATAATCAGATTCTGAAACGGAGAATGAAACAGGTTTTGAAAGCAGAGGAGGAAACAAGGGAAGAGCGGGGGGTAGTACTGGGAGAAGAACTGGCTCCGCTGTTGGAAGAACGGAATCTGGAGGGGGAAGTGACGGAAATCATAAGAGAGATCGGAATCCCGGCACATATTAAAGGATATCAATATATCCGGGAGGGAATTATGATGGCAGTGGAAGATCCGAATATGTTAAATTATATTACTAAGCTGTTATATCCGACCATTGCCAAGAAATATAAAACGACATCATCTAGTGTGGAACGGGCAATCCGGCATGCCATCGAGGTGGCATGGAGCCGGGGGAAAATGGATATCATACAGGAACTGTTCGGATATACGATCCATGCCGGAAAGGGAAAACCGACGAATTCAGAATTTATTGCACTGATTGCCGATAAACTGCGTCTGGAGTATGAGTTGTAGAAGCAAAAAATGTAGTTCCATTTACGGGGGAAGTATGCTATAATTTTCTTATTCATTTATTATTTCCGAATAAGGAATACGGGAGGGTTATTGGCATGAAAAAAGTTGCTTATATTGCGTCAGAGTGTGTGCCGTTTATTAAAACCGGCGGACTGGCGGATGTAGTTGGAACATTACCGAAGATGTTCGACCGGAATGAGTATGATGTACGTATTATTATTCCGAATTATTTGTGTATTCCACCGAAATATCGTGAGAAGATGAGATATCTGACTCATTTTCAGATGGATATCGGCTGGAGACAGCAATATGTGGGTGTTATGTATCTGGAATATGAAGGCGTACCGGTATATTTTATTGATAATGAGTATTATTTTAATGGATTTACACCATATGGTGATGTGAAATGGGATATTGAGAAGTTTACATTTTTTTCCAAAGCAGCATTATCGATTCTGCCGGTGATCGGCTTCCGTCCGGACATCATTCATTGTCATGACTGGCAGTCAGGACTGGTGCCGGTATATTTAAAGACACTGTTTGCAAGTAATCCGTTCTATCAGGGCATTAAGTCTATCATGACGATCCATAACCTGAAGTTCCAGGGAAACTGGGATATCAAGACGATTCAGGCAATTTCTGGGCTTCCGTCCTATGTTTTTACGCCGGATAAGTTGGAGTTTAAGAAAGATGCCAGTATGCTAAAGGGCGGATTAGTCTATGCAGATAAGATCACAACCGTCAGCAATACGTATGCCGGAGAGATCCAGACACAGGAATATGGAGAAGGCCTGGAAGGACTGCTTTCCGCAAGACACAATGATTTATGGGGCATTGTAAACGGAATTGATTATGATGTATATAATCCGGAACGGGATCCGATGATTTATAAGAACTACTCTCTGAAAGCATATAAGAAGGCAAAGGCAGAGAACAAGCGTAAGATGCAGGAAGAGTTTGGTCTTCCGGTTGATGATAAGCAGTTTGTGATCGGTATTATTTCCCGACTGACCGATCAGAAGGGTCTGGATCTGGTTGATTGTGTGATGAATGAGATCTGCCAGGACGGTGTACAGTTTGTTGTACTGGGAACCGGTGAGCAGAGATATGAGGATATGTTCCGGTATTATCAGGGTATTCATCCATATAAGGTATCTGCGAATATTTACTATTCCGATGAGCGGTCTCATAAGATGTATGCCGGCTGTGATGTGATGCTGGTACCATCCAGATTTGAACCATGTGGTCTGACACAGCTGATGGCATTGCGCTACGGTACGGTTCCGCTTGTTCGTGAGACAGGTGGTCTGAAGGATACGGTACAGCCATACAATGAGTATGAGAAGACCGGTAACGGATTCAGCTTCCGGAATTATAATGCACACGAGATGCTGAATACGATCAATTATGCCAAGGAGGTTTATTATAACGATAAGCAGAGCTGGTATGGTATTATGGAACGGGCAATGCAGGCAGATTATTCATGGCAGAAGTCCGCAGAAAAATATCAGGAGTTATATAACTGCGTATAGATGCAATAGCAGCGTATAGGCAGCGGGAATCATAAGAATAGTGCGGTGCGGGCGGCGATACTATCAGGTAGTTTCAGGGCCTGCACCGTTTTTTCGCTTGAAGGAAATGACGGTAGATAAGGTGAGAAAGAATGGCATTCGATGGAATTGTAATTGCAAATATAATAAAGGAATTGAAGGAGCACATACTGAACGGCAGAATTTATAAGATCTATCAGCCGGAGCCGGATGAACTGAATCTGGTGCTAAAGACCCCGCAGGGAAATTACCGGCTGCTGTTATCGGCCAGTGCGGCACTTCCGCTTGTATATCTGACAACCGAGAGCAGGAATAATCCAATGACGGCGCCGAATTTCTGTATGCTGTTACGAAAGCATATCGGAAACGGAAGGATCATGGATATCAGACAGCCCGGTTATGAACGGATTGTGGAATTTTCCATTGAGCATCTGGATGAGCTGGGAGACCTTTGTACCAAGAAACTGATCATAGAGATCATGGGAAAGCACAGTAACATCATTTTCTGTGATGATCAGGGTACGATCATTGACAGTATTAAGCGGGTAGGAGCACAGATGAGCTCCGTGCGTGAGGTGCTTCCGGGAAGAAGCTATGAGTATCCGCCGAATCAGGAGAAAATCAGTCCACTGGAACTGACGGAAGCTTATTACCGGGGTCAGATGCTGACGAAGCCGTTAAATCTTACGAAGATGATTTACACATCATTAACCGGAGTAAGTCCGGTGGTTGCCAATGAGCTCTGCTACCGGGCAGATCTGGATGGAAATCAGAGCACTGCCAGTCTGACAGAGGAGAATGCGGATGGACTCTGGCAGGAGCTGGAGAAATTCAGGGATCAACTGCAGAAAGAGATATTTGATCCGGCAATCTATTATGACAAGCAGGGAGTTCCGGTCGAGTTTTGCAGCATTCCGCTGACGATGTATGCGGACTATGTATGTGAAAAGGAAGCTTCCATATCAACTGTTCTGCAGACTTACTATGCGGCAAGAAACAGCTACAGTCGGATCCGACAGAAGTCTTCCGATTTAAGAAAAATCGTAAGTAACGCGATCGAACGGACCGCAAAGAAATACGATCTGCAGTGCAGTCAGTTAAAGAGCACGGAGAAACGGGATAAGTACCGTGTCTATGGAGAATTGATCAACACCTATGGCTATGGAATCGAGCCGGAGGCGAAAGAATTCCGGGCATTGAATTATTATACCAATGAGGAGATTACGATACCGTTAGATCCACTGCTGACACCGGGAGAGAATTCCAAGCGTTACTTTGCCAGATATAATAAACTGAAGCGTACCTATGAGGCACTGACAGAGCAGGTAAAGGAGACCGGCCGGGAGTTAGAACATTTAAGATCCATCCAGACAGCACTGGATCTGGCACAGGAGGAATCGGATCTGGCTGATATTAAGCGGGAACTGACAGATTACGGCTATATCAAGCAAAAGGGCGGCGGACGGAAAAAAGAGAAACAGGAGAAGAGTAAACCGCTGCATTATATATCCTCCGATGGATTCCATATGTATGTGGGCAAGAATAACTATCAGAATGAGGAACTGACCTTTAAGGTCGCAAATGGCAATGATCTCTGGTTCCATGCCAAGCAGGCACCGGGCTCCCATGTGATCGTAAAGACGGAAGGGCAGCAGGAACTTCCGGATCGTACCTATGAAGAAGCCGCAAGGCTGGCCGCTTATTATTCATCGGCAAGGAGCGGTTCTAAGGTGGAGATTGATTATACCAGACGTTCCAATCTGAAGAAGACACCGGGCGGGGCACCTGGATTTGTAATCTATCATACAAATTACTCCATGAGTATTTCTCCGGATATCCGCGGAATAAAAGAGGTTGACCATTGACTTTTGCAGGTAGATTACTTTATAATAGATTGGATTGTAAGAAACATAAGAAAAGGTGAGAGTTATGATTCGCAGCATGACCGGCTTCGGAAGAAGCGAAACGGTGACAGAAGGATATAAGTTAATAGTCGAGATGAAGGCTGTTAATCACAGATACAGTGAGTTCAGTATTAAGATGCCGAAGAAGCTGAATTTTTTTGAGGCAGGAATCCGAACCTTACTGAAAGAGTATATTAACCGGGGAAAGGTTGATATCTTTATCACATATGAGGATTACCGGGAATCGGATGTGTGCATTAAATATAATCCGGAGATAGCAAAGACATATCTGGATTATTTGAGACAGATAGAGTCTGAATTCGGAGTACGGGATGATATTACGGTTACGAGATTGGCAGGAATG
>HF991339.1:72821-75987 GCA_000431515.1 Clostridium sp. CAG:632
CCTGGAGGCCGGGATCCGGAAGGCAGCAGAGAAATTTGTCCAGACCAGACAGGTCGAAGGAGAACATCTGAGGGAAGACCTGATCGGCAAGTTAAACGGTATGCTGGATATGGTAGATCATATTGAGCAGGAGTCGCCGAAGCTGGTGCAGCAGTATCGTGAGAAGCTGGAAGCGAAGGTGCAGGAGCTGTTAGACGGCAGTAATATAGATGAATCCAGAATAGCGGCTGAAGTGGTGATTTATGCAGATAAGATCTGCGTGGATGAAGAGACTGTTCGGTTGAGAAGTCATATCAACAGCACGAAAGAGATTCTATCCGGTGGCGGAAGTGTCGGACGGAAGCTGGATTTCATAGCGCAGGAGATGAACCGGGAGGCGAATACGATTCTGTCGAAGGCAAATTCCCTGGATATTTCCAATACAGCAATAGATTTAAAGACCGAGATTGAGAAGGTCCGGGAACAGATTCAGAATATTGAATAAGGCCAGGTGAGCATATGGACAAAAAAGGATTTTTAATCGTAATATCCGGATTTTCCGGTGTAGGAAAAGGAACCGTAGTTAAACGGCTGGTTCAGGATTACGGATACAGTCTGTCTATTTCGGCAACGACCAGAGCACCGCGGGAAGGGGAAGTAGACGGCAGAGAATATTATTTTAAGACCAAGGAAGATTTCATGAATCTGATCGATTATAACGGATTCATTGAATGGGCGGTTTATGTGGAGAATTATTATGGTACGCCGCGTGCCTTTGTGGAAAAGGAGCTGGCAGCAGGACATAATGTAATCCTTGAGATCGAGGTACAGGGTGCCATGAATATCAAGGAGCAGTATCCGGATGCGATTCTGATCTTCCTGACAGCACCGAGTGCGGCGGAGCTTCGGAACCGTCTGGTCGGACGCGGTACGGAAGAAGCGGCTGTGATCGAGAAACGGATGCAGAGAGCCGTAGAAGAGTCCGCCAATATGGAATCATATGAGTATATAGTTGTAAATGATGATCTGGATCAGTGTGTAAAAGATGTAAATTCTGTCATTGTGGCACGAGGCTGCATGATTGAAGAAAATAAAGAGTTTATGAAACAGATGAAGGCAGAGCTTAAGGCTCTGTAAGAAAGGAGTTTATTATGATACATCCATCCTATACTGACTTAATGGCAGTTGTTAACAGTGAGGTAGAGCCGGGCGAGCAGCCGGTTGTTCAGAGCCGTTATTCCATCGTATTAGCATGTGCAAAGCGGGCACGTCAGATTATTGCAGGGTCTGAGCCTTTGGTAGAATCCAAGGGTAAGAAGCCGTTATCTCTGGCTGTAGAAGAGCTTTACAGTGGCAAGGTTAAGATTGTCGGCGATGAAGAAGATGAGAATTAAGGAATGAATGAGAGGAGCTGTTAAGAGCTCCTTTCCTTTTCCTTATCGTTTGTAAGGAGGGTCAGACATATGAAGTTAGCGGAGTTGGTTTCTTCCCTGGATTATCAGTTGCTTCAGGGAAGTCTGGATACAGAAGTAACAGAAGTAGAGAATGATTCCAGAAAGGTACAGGAAGGATATCTGTTTTTCTGTATCAGCGGCAGCGTCCGGGACGGACATTCCTTTGCCGGAGAGGTGGTAGAAAAGGGTGCCTCTGTCCTGGTGGTAGAGAAGCCGGTTGAGGTGCCGGAGACGGTGACTGTGATTCAGGTGCCGAGCTCCCGGTATGCGATGGGAGTCATGTCTTCTTATTTCTACGGAGAGCCGTCAAAGCAGTTAAAGGTGATCGGTATTACCGGAACCAAGGGTAAGACCACTACGACCTATATGATACAGTCCATGCTGGAAAAGACCGGTCATAAAACCGGACTGGTCGGTACGATCGAGGTACAGACAGGAAGCAGAACCATCACTTCAGCACAGACAACACCGGAATCCCTGGCATTGCAGAGATATCTGAAAGAAATGGTGGAAAACGGGCTGGACAGTGTGGTAATGGAGGTATCCTCTCAGGCATTAATGCTTGACAGGGTAGCGGGCGTAGACTTTGATTACGGTATTTTCACAAATCTTTCCGAGGATCACATCGGACCGAATGAACATGCAAGCTTTGAGGAATACCGGATGTGGAAGAGTAAGCTGTTCCAGATGTGTAAGGTCGGTATTTTTAACGAGGACGATGATAATTACAGGGAAATCTTAAAGGGACATACCTGCCGGGTGATTACATACGGTGTCCATGACACAGCCGATTATCAGGCAAGGGACTGGCATCTGTATCATGAGAACGGGCATCTGGGTATCCGGTATCAGCTGACCGGACGGATCCAGGGCGAGATGAAGGTAAATATTCCGGGAAAATTCAGTATTTATAACTCGCTGGCAGCTATTGCGATTGCAAATGAGCTGGGAGTTCCGGAGAAGAATATTCAGGAGGTTTTAGAGACCATCCGTGTCAGAGGACGTGTGGAACTGGTGCCGATTTCGGATCAGTTTACCATCCTGATCGATTATGCACATAATGCGGTCAGTCTGGAGAGCATTCTGGAGACCTTGAAGGAGTATCATCCGAACCGGCTGATCTCTGTATTTGGTTGTGGAGGCAATCGGTCCAAGGTGCGCAGATACGAGATGGGTGAAGTATCCGGTAAGCTTGCGGATTTTACGATCATTACTTCGGATAATCCACGATTTGAGGAGCCGCAGGATATTATCAATGATATTATTACCGGTATTTCAAAAACCGATGGTAAATATATAGAGATTATAGACCGGAAGGAAGCATTCCGGTATGCAATCATGCATGCACAGCCGGGCGATATTATCGTTCTGGCCGGTAAGGGACATGAAGATTATCAGGAGATAAAGGGTGTAAAGTATCACATGGATGAACGTGAGCTGATACGGGAAGTGTTGGAGGAAGAGGATGTCAGCAAAATATGTGGATATAATAATCGATATTTCTCATGAAGCCATCGATCGGGCATTTCAATATGAAGTGCCCTTTTCTTTGTGTGATAAAATCGCAGTCGGTATGCAGGTAGAGATTCCATTCGGAAGAGGCAATCATATGCGGACCGGATATGTGATAGGGATCAGTGACGAGCCGAACTATGATGTAGACCGGATCAAGCCGGTACACCGGATCATAGAGAATCAGATACCGGTAGAAGGACAGCTGATCCGGCTGGCGG
>HF991340.1:0-2497 GCA_000431515.1 Clostridium sp. CAG:632
GGTGATTGCAGCCACTGTGGAGGTCATTGCGGACAGTGAATGAAGAAGAAATAATCATCCGAAAATTAAAAGAACATGGATATCGGATTACCAAGCAACGCAAGATGCTTCTGAGGATTATACTGAGTGATCAGTGCAGCAGCTGCAAGGAGATCTATTATAAAGCAGCAGAACGGGATCCGAGTATCGGACCGGCGACTGTCTATCGTATGATCAATACCTTGGAAGAAATCGGGGTAATCAATCGAGGAAATATGTACAGGATTACCAGAGAGGAATCCGCAGAGGAACCGGCCTCATATATGATTGAGTTTGATGATAATACCAGTCTTAAGCTCTCCGCAAAGAAATGGAATCAGATCATTCAATCCGGACTTGAGGCCTGCGGTTACGCAGAAAACAGGGAAATCCGAAACGTGACAGCCAAACCGGTAATGGAATAAAGTAAGAATGCGGCAGATTGTGAAAACCACAGTCTGCCGCATTTTGATAATATTTATCATTAATAAAAAACCGGTAGAAATTCAGAAAATCAAAAACTATAATAAGGGTTAAACCTGTAAAGGTAAATGAAAAAAGGAGGAATTGATTATGTCAAAGATCAATAAAGCAGCGGTTGGTATTTTTGCAGCAGGATTTGCGGTAGGTACCATCGGATTAAAGTTATTAACCAGCAAGGATGCAAAGAAGGCTTATACGCATGGAACAGCAGCTGTCCTTCGGGCTAAGGATTTTGTGATGAAAACAGCAACGACTCTTCAGGAGAATTGCTCTGATATTTATGCAGAGGCAAAGCAGATCAATGAGAATCGGGCAGCCAAAGAAGCAGTGTTTGATGATATGCCGGAGGAAGAATCAGAGGTAGAGGAGACCAATATGCTTCAGGCTCCGGATGGTGAGACTCCGGAGGCGACTGCAGAATGAGATTCGTAATAAAGCATGAGATCAAAGGTCGTATCCATATTCATGTATTGCAGAATCGGATGTCTTACGAGCAGGCGGATACATTGGAATATTACCTGAATCAACAGGGGTGTGTAGTATCTGTCCGGGTAAGAGAACGGATTCAGGATGCGGTAGTCTGTTATACAGGTGACAGGAACGCCATGATTGATGTTTTAAGACGGTTTCATTATGATGCGGTCAAGGTTCCGGATACCTGTTTACAGAAATCAAGCAGAGAATTAAATGAAACATATTTTGAACAATTGGTAGATAAGATTGTCCTGCATTATGGATGCAAGTTTCTGATACCACAGCCGATCCGTATGGTGATCACTTGGACGAAGGCTCTGAAATATATCTGGCTGGGACTGAAATGTCTGTTTTCAAGGAAGATTGAGGTGCCTGTACTGGATGCAACGGCAATTCTGGTATCATTACTTCGAAATGATTGCAATACAGCGGGCTCGGTTATGTTCCTGCTTGGAATCGGAGAGATTCTGGAAGAATGGACCCATAAGAAGTCTGTGGATGATCTGGCACGCAGTATGGCGTTAAATGTAGGCAATGTATGGCTGAAACGGGATGGTCAGGAGATATTGGTACCGGCATCCGAGGTGCAATCCGGTGACCGGGTGGTTGTTCATATGGGAAATGTTATCCCATTTGACGGCATGGTGGTAGATGGAGATGCCATGGTGAATCAGGCATCATTGACCGGAGAGTCTATGCCGGTGCATAAAACGGTTGAAGGCTATGTATATGCGGGAACTGTTATTGAAGAAGGAGAGATCACGCTTCTGGTTAAAGAGATAACAGGGTCAAGCAAATATGAGAGCATTGTTACTATGATCGAGGAGTCGGAGAAACTGAAATCATCCGTAGAGGGTAAGGCAGAGCATCTGGCAGATCAGTTGGTGCCATATACCTTGCTTGGCTCGGGACTTACGTATCTGTTTACCAGAAATGTTACCAAGGCAGTCGCTGTGCTGATGGTAGATTTTTCATGTGCATTAAAGCTGGCAATGCCGATTACAGTGTTGTCTGCAATCCGCGAAGCAGGTAATTACAGCATTACGGTAAAGGGCGGTAAGTTTTTGGAAGCTATTTCAGAGGCAGATACAGTCGTCTTTGATAAGACAGGAACCCTGACGAAGGCACAGCCGGTAGTTGTAGATGTGATTTCCTTTAATGGAGAAGATCCGGACGAATTGCTTCGGATCGCAGCCTGTCTGGAAGAGCATTTTCCGCATTCCATGGCGAAGGCAGTGGTGGAGGCAGCAGCGAAGAAAGGACTTGTCCATGAGGAAGTACATTCAAAGGTAGAGTATATTGTGGCACATGGCATTGCAACAACGATAGAAGACAAGCGTGCGATCATAGGCAGTTATCATTTCATATTTGAAGATGAGGGCTGTGCAGTTCCGGAAGGAATGGAAGAGACATTCCGGAGCCTGCCGACAGAATATTCACATCTGTATATGGCAATCGAAGGGAAACTGGCAGCCGTGATCTGTATTGAAGATCCTTTGCGGCAGGAAGCACCGGAGGGAAT
>HF991340.1:2539-8554 GCA_000431515.1 Clostridium sp. CAG:632
CATCCGGAAGATAGTTATGATGACCGGCGATAGTGAACGGACAGCACATGCAATCGCAGCAAAGGTCGGCGTGGATGAGTATTATTCCGAGGTGCTGCCGGAGGATAAGGCCCACTATGTAGAGCAGGAGAAGAGTGAAGGACGTAAAGTCATTATGATCGGTGATGGTATTAATGATTCGCCGGCACTCTCGGCAGCAGATGTGGGAATTGCGATCAGTGACGGTGCGGAAATCGCACGGGAGATTGCAGATATTACGGTTGGTGCGGACAGCCTGCATGAACTGATCATCTTAAAGGAAATCAGTAATGCATTGATGAAGCGGATTCATAAGAATTACCGGATGATCGTCGGCATCAACACATCCTTAATATTGCTTGGTGTATTCGGAGTGCTGCCACCTACGGTATCGGCATTGCTTCATAATACATCAACGATTGCTATCAGTCTGAGCAGTATGAAGAACCTGCTGGAAGACCATGAGGAGCAGGTGTCGGATTAGGTCTGTCGAAACTGATAGACGGAGCAGGTAAGTTCTGTAAAAAGTTAAAAACGTATAGTTTATCAGTGCCCGGAGGTGACTCCGGGCATTTTTAAATCGTTGTGTTCGCTATTTTGATAAGGTATAATATTCCTATTAGAAAATATTATTATGGCACTTTCGAATGAAAGACTGTCATGTGCATGAAAGAGGGGGGAGTATTATGCAAAATAATAATGAAGAAATAGGAATTGCAAGGAACAATCCGGTTGTGGGGATTATTTTTCTGGTATGGTTTATCGGTTCTGTAGTGGTTATGGCACTGGCGGCAGGCGGGTATCTGTCGGTATTTATGCTACTGGTCGGGGCAGGACAGTTTTTTCTGGGAATCACAGGTGTGATCGGAGTCTCGCTTATAAAGAAGATTCGCCAACATAAGTCCTACTGCTTTTTCCCTACGGGGCTTGTGATGTTAATGCTGCTATCCGTTGGTCTGATTGCAGCAGGATGTCTCCAGGCGGGAGGGAAGATTGAATATTTGCTTTCTGAGCTGCCGGAGATAATCGCTGGACGACCGGTTGAGAATAGTGGCATATATTATGGAATTTTATTTTTAGGGCTGTTCCTGATCGCATCCTTTGTTTTATTTTTGGAAAATGTTATATGGAGAAGTCTGCGGAAAAAGCATTGTACGGTTGCGGTAACAGGTACCTGTACCGAGTTGAAAAGTATGTGGAATCGGGCTGCCAGCCATCCGAATGAGCGGATCGTGACGGCGCCGGTATTTCAATATGAATTTGAAGGCGGGGTGTATGAGGTCTGCGATGAGATCTATACGTCCGGAAATATCGTGAAGGCAGGCGACCGGGTACTACTGCATATTAATCCGGAGGAACCGGAGGAATTCTATGCGAGGAGCACGGGAATATTTCATAGAAATCTGATGATTGCGGGAGCTGTTCTGACCGGACTTGCGCTGGCGGCAATTGTGTTACTTCGGAATCTTTTGTGAAGGAAAATTATAAATTGCTGCTAATCTGTTGATTGCTTGACAATGTGGGTTAGAATATGCTAACATAACAGATGTTATGAGAAAAGTAATCGATGAAAAAGAAAAAACAGAAACGATTGAAAAGCTGAAGCGCAGTGCCAGACAGGAGTTCTTGAAGTATGGCTTTCAGAGAGCCGGACTTCGGCAGATCTGCGAGCGGGCGGGCGTGACAACTGGAGCATTCTATTTCTATTTCGATGGAAAGGAAGCTATCCTGAAGGCAATCTTAGAACCACTGGTGCAAAAATACGAGGCAATGCAGATACAATTGCTGCAGCAGGAGATGGAGCAGCAATCGCAGCGGGCAACAGGCGGGAAATGTGCAGCGAAACAGGAACTGCAACAGAAATTGCAGGCGGTGGATCCGGATCGGATCATGATGGAATTTATCCTGCAATACCGGGAAGAAGCCATTATTGTTATGGAGAAGGCGGCAGGCAGCTGTTACGAGAACTATCATTGTCAGGTAGAGGAGGCAATGGTTCGCACGTTTCGGACATACTATACGAGTCAGCTGGGGACTCCGCCGGATGAAGGACTGATGCGGATTCTGGCGAGAAATCGTGTGGCAGGTATTATGGAAATCATAAAGGGAAATTACGATATGGAATATAGCAGGTATCTATCTGAGAAGATAGGAATCCACGCCAATGGCGGGACAGAACGATTAATAGAGAATTTAAGAGAAGATGCATTTCACTGAATGTGGAATGCATCTTTTCTTATTCACATAACAAAAAAACACAAGCGTTATGTTAAGTGATCACAATAAAAAACGAAGGAGATAAAACAATGGAACAGAAGAAAACAGCAATGAATCAGAAGGAAGAATTGGAAGAAAAGACAAAGGTAAGTATGGAAGGAGTGCCGGAGACCATGCTTCAGACTCTGTATGCCAGAGCTGCGGAGACGGAGAAGGAGAAGCCGGCAATCCGGGATGAAAAGGCAGTGGAGATTGTAAAACAGCTGGATTATGATTTCTCATTAGCAAAAAAGGATGCAGCGATGGGTAGCGGCGTAATCGCCAGAACCATCGTCCTGGATAAGCTGGTAGGAGGCTATTTAAATGAGCATTCCAATGCGGTTGTAGTAAATATTGCCTGCGGCATGGATACCAGATGCTATCGAAATGAGGGGCATTACAAGCGCTGGTATAATCTGGATCTGCCGGAAACCATAGAGGTACGGCAGCGGTTTCTGAAGGAGGACGGGGTAATCTCCCAGATCGCGACCTCGGCTATGGATGCTGCCTGGACAACGCAGATCGAACAGACAGATGAACCGGTGTTGATCATTATAGAAGGTCTTACCATGTATCTGTCAGAGAAGGATGTAAAAACAATCTTCCGGATCATTTCCGAACGTTTTCCGCAGGCAACGGTATTGGTAGAAATCATGTCGCCGAAGATGGCAAAGCATTTTAAGGAGAAATCCATCGAGGGTAGTAAGGCAAAGTTTACCTGGGGAATTGCCGGTGGAAAAGAGATGGAAGCACTTCTGCCGGACTATGACTGTCTGGAAGAGCATAGTTTGACGGAGGGAATGGCGGAATTCATACCGGTTTATAAGCTGCTAAATAAGATTCCGGTCATTCGGAATATTTCTAATAAAATTCTGGTGATGAAACCGGAAAAAAATGTTTTATAAAAATACAAATAGTACTTGCTTTAAATTAAAAGTTATGCTATATTAACCATAGTTAGTAAAAGCTAACTACATACTGAATAAATCATGTAGACTCCTCATTTCAGAATGCTGTCTGGAAGGCATTCTGGCTGGAAGACGACTCCACTTCCGGCGAGGAATGTCTGCGGATGGACCGAAAGGAGATAATAGCTGTGACAAGTTATTTGGAAATTGAAAAAGTAATAGGTAGAGAGATTCTGGATTCCAGAGGAAACCCGACAGTAGAAGCAGAAGTTTATCTGGCAGACGGTACGATCGGACGCGGCATGGCACCAAGCGGTGCATCAACCGGTGAGTTTGAAGCTCTGGAATTAAGAGATGGAGATAAAGGCAGATACCTTGGCAAAGGTGTTACCAAGGCGGTTGAGAATATTAACACTATCATCAATGATGTGGTGACCGGTATGGATGCATCCGATATCTATGCAATCGACAAGGCTATGATCGATGCAGACGGCACCAAGGACAAGTCAAAGTTAGGCGCAAATGCGATCCTGGCAGTTTCAATTGCAACCGCCAGAGCGGCAGCGGCTTCTTTAGATATTCCGCTTTATCGTTTCTTGGGCGGTATTTCAGGTAACCGGCTTCCGGTTCCAATGATGAATATCTTAAATGGTGGTGCCCATGCGGCAAACACCGTAGATGTGCAGGAATTCATGATCATGCCGGTCGGAGCACCAAGCTTCAAGGAAGCACTTCGCTGGTGTGCGGAAGTATTTCATGCATTAGCAGCATTATTAAAATCAAAAGGGCTTGCAACTTCAGTTGGGGATGAAGGTGGTTTTGCACCGGATCTTGCCAGTGATGAGGAAGCAATTCAGTACATATTGGAAGCGGTTAAGAATGCAGGCTATGAACCGGGTAAGGACTTCATGATTGCCATGGATGCGGCATCTTCCGAATGGAAGGGTGAGAAGAAGGGCGAATATGTACTTCCAAAGGCCGGTACCAAGTTCACATCAGCTGAACTGATTGAACATTGGAAGAAGTTAGTAGATAAGTATCCGATCATCTCCATTGAAGATGCACTGGATGAAGAAGATTGGGAAGGATGGCAGCTGCTTACAAAGGAGCTTGGTAACAAGATCCAGCTGGTAGGCGATGACTTGTTTGTAACCAATACAGAACGACTGAGCAAGGGTATTCAGTTGGGCTGCGGTAATTCCATCCTGATCAAGTTAAACCAGATCGGCTCAGTATCTGAGACGCTGGAAGCAATTAAGATGGCGCATAAGGCAGGCTATACGGCAATTTCGTCTCATCGTTCCGGAGAGACGGAGGATACAACGATTGCCGATCTGGCCGTAGCATTGAATACATGTCAGATCAAGACAGGCGCACCAAGCAGAACCGAACGTGTAGCGAAGTACAACCAGCTTTTAAGAATTGAAGAAGAACTGGGAAGTGCTGCTGTATATCCGGGCATGAAGGCATTCAATGTCAAGAGATAATCGGAAGCACGTTGGATAGAGCAAATTACATAGCCCTCCCTCTTCAAAACAGGACACCCTTAGTCCTGTTAGGAGATTTTATCATCTAATGTCAGAGCCGGACAGAAATGCTCATATTTCTGCCCGGCTCATTCACGTGCCGGAAGTATGAATTGCTTGCAAATTCGTAACTAATAGTATACAATTATATGCGTATATGTCTGATTTGAATAATAGACTTTATGGAGGAGTTATATGGCAGTTCAGGATTATTTGGAGGCAATGAAACTCGGACGGAAAGAGTATCGGAACCGCATTAATAAGGGGTTGTATCCGTACCTTCCGGTGTTAGATGAGATCTTGTCACATGTAGAGATAGAGAAAGAAGTAAATCTTGGTCTGGTTCAGGTTCCGTTAAAGCTGGTGATCGGAACCAGTACGCGTGCCAGAACGAATGCATTTGCCGGTAATTTTATGCCAATCTTAGACTGGGGGTCCGAGTTCGCTGCGAAGTGGGCGGCTTTGAGCGACAGTCAGATGGAGGAAGGCATCCGGGAACCGATCAAGGTGTATGAATACATGAACCGCTACTATGTAGTAGAGGGAAATAAGCGGGTCAGTGTTCTGAAGTATTTTGATGCGGTTACGATTCCGGCAATGGTTACCAGAAAGGTACCGAAGCGTACCGAGGATCTTGAAAATAAAATATATTATGAATTTATGGATTTCAACCGGGTTTCCGGTGTAAATAATATCTGGTTTTCCAAGGAGGGAAATTTCCCTAAACTGCTGGAAGTGCTTGGATACGAGCCGGATCATATGTGGACGGATGATGAGAAACGGGATTTCGCCTCTGCATATCTGGCATTTTCAACCACATATGGACAAAAGGGCGGGAAAAAGCTGCCGATAACGACCGGAGATGCGTTTCTGACATTTCTGACTATTTACGGGTATGAAGAGACGAAAGAAATGACATCCGTGGAACTGGGAGACAATATTGATAAAATATGGAAAGAATTTCTGATTCTTTGTAACAATGATGAGGTAGTGGATCTCCGGATGGATCCGACGGATCTTGGAAAGAAAAATGTACTGAGTTATCTGATCCCGACGAATGCGAAGAAACTGAAGGTGTCATTTGTTTATGATAAATCACCGAGTAATTCCGATTGGAATTACGGACATGAGCTGGGAAGAAAATACATTCAGGATCGTTTTCCGAACGAAATCGAAACGGAAGCGATCGAAAATGTCTCACCGGATGAGAATGCGGCTACTGTGCTGGAAGACCTGATCGATTTCGGCAGTGACATTATTTTCACAACAACCTCTCAGCTGATCCAGCCGAGTCTGGTAGCGGCTGG
>HF991340.1:8727-22529 GCA_000431515.1 Clostridium sp. CAG:632
GTGGCAGATTATCCGATATATGGAATTACAGCCAATATTAATGCATTTGCACTGGGAGCAAAATTCGTAAATCCGCGTGCAAAGGTATATCTGGAGTGGTCTACGATGAAGGACCACGATATTTATAAGACGTTCTGGGAGCAGCAGGTGTCTTATGTGTCCAATCAGGACATGATCACACCGCAGAATGCATCCCGTCAGTTCGGACTGTATCATATTGACAATGATGTGATCACGAATCTGGTCATGCCGGTTTGGAACTGGGGTGTATTTTATGAGAAGCTTTTGCAGAGCATCATGAGTGGTTCCTGGAAAAAGGAGGACGCAAAAGAAGGAGCAAAAGCGTTGAACTACTGGTGGGGAATGTCTGCCGGAGTCATTGATATTATTTGTTCTCAGAACCTGCCGGCATCGACCAGACAGCTGGTAGGACTGCTGAAACAGCTGATCTGCAAGGGTGAGCTGACACCGTTTGATGGTGAGATTATAGCACAGGACGGAATCGTGAAGAGCAAGTCCGGAGAACGGATGAGTCCGGAAGAGATAGTAACTATGGACTGGTTGGTAGACAATGTGATCGGCATTATACCAACTGTAGATGAACTCAATGAACAGGCCCAGCCGGTGGTTATGATGCAGGGTGTTGCTACGAGTAAGAAGGAAGAATAACATGCGAATTTTGGTACTGGCAGACATAGAGTCAAAATATTACTGGGATTATTTTGATAAAAGTAAATTAGATGGAATTGATCTGATTCTTTCATGCGGAGATCTGAAACCGGAATATTTATCTTTTCTGGCAACGTTTGCCAAAGTACCGATCCTTTATGTCAGAGGAAATCATGATGACATATATGAGACCCATCCGCCGGATGGATGTATATGCATTGAGGATACGATTTATACTTACCGGGGTGTCAGGATTCTCGGACTGGGTGGTTCCATCCGTTATAAGCAGGGTAAGAATCAGTATACTCAGGCAGAGATGAGAGGCAGAGTCCGCCACTTGTGGTGGAAACTGAAGAAAAGCAAAGGAATCGATATTTTGCTGACTCACTCTCCGGCATATCATATCAATGACGGTGAAGACGGACCACATGAGGGATTTGAAGCATTTGTCCAGATACTGGATACCTACAAGCCGAAATGCTTCATCCATGGTCATGTGCATATGACATATTCGCGTTCTCATAAGCGGGAAAGCGTGTATCATGATACCAGGATCATTAATGGATTTGAAAAATATATATTTGATTTCTAAAGGAGATAGGACAGCTATGATACGAATGGATGAAGAAATGGTGATCAATCCGGTGCTGATGCTTGCAATCAGCAGAATGAGAGAGAATGATACACCGGAAACACGGGAAAAAATGTTGAAGGCTATGTTAGAGGCCAAGTTTCTTGTGCCTTGCCTGATTCAGATGAAGCCGGGAACCGAGACGGAGACAAAGCGGGATACTACAAATACGGTTGTAAACTTTAATATGCTGAAAACCACAGATGGTCAGATGTATTTCCTGGCATTTACGGATATGGATTCCCTGAAAAAATGGCAGGATAATCCGAACCAGAATGGTATGGTGATGCGTTTTGAGGATATTGCGGATCTTGTATTACGCGCAGGCGATAAGTCGGCAGGATTTGTGCTGAATCCAAAGACAACCAGTCTGGCATTCCAGAGTGCGGCAATTGCGGATATTATGAAAAACAGAAAGCCGGAACATCCGGAAGGAGCCGTACAGGCAATTACTCCGGAAGCGGCAGCAGATATATTAAAGGAAGATTAGATTTAGATAAGGTAGTGATCAGAGAATGAAACTGACTATGTTAGGAACCGGCAATGCTACCGTAACGGAATGCTTTAATACATGTTTTGCATTGACCAACGAAGAGGATTCCTGTTTTCTGGTAGACACAGGCGGCGGAAACCGAATATTGAAAGTATTGAAGGATGCCCATATTTCGCTGAATCAGATTCATGATATTTTTATCACACATGAACATCTGGATCATATACTTGGAATCTTGTGGCTGATCCGGATGATCGGTACGAAAATGAATCAGGGAACGTATGAAGGAACGTTAAGCATTTATTGTCATATAGAACTGGTTGAAAAAATCTGTATAATGGCAGAGATGACAATTCAGGAAAAAGTATGCAGACATATTGGAAAGGATATATTGTTTGTAGCGATTGATACAGGTGAGCAGATGAAGATTCTGGACAGTGATGTGACGTTTTTTGATATTGAGTCAACCAAGGCGAGACAGTTTGGATTCACGCTGGTGACCAAGGACGGATTAAAACTGGCATGTCTTGGGGATGAGCCGTATAATCCGTCAAATGAAGTTTTTGTAAGAGATAGTGACTGGCTGATGCATGAGGCGTTCTGTCTGTATGGAGAAGCGGATAGATTCCATCCTTATGAGAAGCATCACAGTACTGTGCGGGAAGCATGTATGACTGCAGAGGAACTGGCGGTCCCGAATCTGATTTTATACCATACGGAGGAAACGCATCTGGCGGAACGCAAAGAGCTATATACAGAAGAAGGCAGACAGTTTTATCATGGAAATCTGTGTGTGCCGGATGATATGGAGAGTTTTGAACTGAAACGTACATTGAAGTTTCCGGGTGCATGATAAAGGATAGCGGCAAAACGTAAGGGGAGGTTTAAAATGGGTAAGATAATTAAGAAGTGCCTGGCTTGTGGCACCTTAAATGCATATGATGCTGAAGAGTGTAAAAAATGTGAAAGCCCATTACTGGCAGATGTTGATCAGGATGATGAGATTTTGGCAGTAGATCCGATGGAAGCGGCTCTGTCGGATGCCGTATCAACAGCAGAAGAGATGGAAGATGATCTGGTAGCGCAGATCCTGAAGGAACAGGCGGAGCATGCAAAACAGATCGTTGCCAAGGAAAAAGAAAAAGAAGAACGGAAGAAAAAGCGGGAGGCCAAAAAGGGAAGCTCCTTTGGTTTCTCAATCGGAGGAGAAGCTTCCGGTTCCTATAGTTCTTCCGGCAGAATGGAACGATCCGGTGGATTTGGCAGCTTTGGACGGGTGGATGGTCCGCCGAGTACAACCGGCGGATTTAAGATCAGTGGCAGCGATGGATTCGTGGCGGGGGGTGAAGGATGGATTCGTGGCGGGTGATGAAGATGAACCGGGAAGAGTTCATTTTAACGGGTCTCTTCGTATGCAGGCAATCCGGAAAAGCCAGGCACAGAACAGGACAGAAAATGATGAAAATTAATCTGTGTTTATGCACAGAGGAAAATAAGTGAATCAAAGAAAGAAGTGGCAGAAATGAAAATTGGAAGAAATGATCCTTGCTGGTGTGGAAGTGGAAAGAAATATAAGGTGTGTCATATGCAGTTGGATGAAAAGCTGAATGCTTATCATCTGAAAGGGGCAAAGATACCGACACATAAGATGATCAAAACACCGGAGCAGATTGAAGGCATCCGAAAAGCCGGTGAAGCAAATACAATGGTTCTGGATTATATTGAACCATATGTAAAGGAAGGAATTTCAACCGGAGAGCTGGATCGGCTGATCTACGATTATACATTAAAGATCGGAGGAACTCCGGCATGCCTGAATTACAAGGGATATCCAAAGAGTGTATGTACTTCTATCGATGATGTGGTTTGCCACGGCATCCCGGATGATAACCGGATCTTAAAATCCGGAGAGATCATCAATGTGGATTGTACAACGATTTATAACGGATATTTTGGTGATGCGTCCAGAATGTACTGCATTGGAGATGTCAGTCCGGAGAAACGGAAACTGGTTGAAGTGACCAAGGAATGTCTGGATATAGGATTTCAGATGGTAAAGCCATGGGCTTTCCTGGGTGATATGGGTGTAGCGGTTAATCATCATGCGATGGAGAACGGTTATAGTGTGGTTCGTGAGATCGGTGGCCACGGAGTCGGCGTACAGTTCCATGAGGATCCGTGGGTCAGTCATATCGGTACACCGGGTGGCGATTACCTGATGGTGCCGGGTATGATCTTTACGATCGAGCCGATGGTAAACATGGGGAAACCGGATGTATGGGAAGATGAAGATGACGGCTGGACGGTCCGGACAGAGGACGGAAAGCCATCCGCACAGTGGGAATACACGATTCTGGTAACAGAAAACGGTGCAGAGATATTGTCCCATTAGGAAGCCACCGGATGAATAAGAAAGGCACATATAGGCGAAAGTATACTGCTGAAGCCATATGCGGGGAAAACTCAATGAGGAGGAGACAATGAAGATTTTTCGGGGAATGCGAGGCAGTATTTTTCTGTTCTCCATGATATATGTTTTGATCGGCATTATTCTGCTGATCGTATCTGATGCACCGATGCTGGCAGTGAGCTATATCTTTTCGGTGCTGTTGATCGTATCCGGTATTATTCTGGTGATGTACTACATCGGACGGGAAGCACAGCCGGATCAGGAAAGCTATGATCTGGCAGCCGGTATTCTGGCAACTGTTGCGGGAATCTATCTGCTGATCTATGCAAAGCTGCTGACACCGTGGATTCCGGCAGTGATGGGAATCCTGGTCATCGTAAGCGGAGTGATCACTTTCCAGAATGCACTGGATATGCGTAGGTTAAAGCAGGTATTCTGGGCACCGGTATTTCTGATCTCGTTGGCGAGCATAGCATTAGGAGCGGTGATCTTATATTATCCGTTCCAGAAGACCAGCAGTCAGCTGCGGGTGATCGGAGCATCGATGTTCTTAAGTGGCGGCATTGATGTGATCACGACCTTATGGCAGACGATGCGGATCCACGGTGCGCAGGCTGTAACACAGGAAATGAAATCCGCAGTTGTGAAGGTGAAGGATGATGTAGTGGAAACTGCCGTACAGGTAAAAAAAGAAGTTGCAACCATTACAGAGAACAAGTATAATAAGGCATTGGAAAAAACGAAAGGAAATGGTGATAAAATGGAAGTGATCTATTCAAGTACCAGAAATGCAGCAGAGACTGCAACCGCATCTCAGGCAATATTAAAAGGACTGGCAGAAAACGGAGGATTATTTGTACCGAATACGATTCCGGCACTGGATGTATCGCTGGAAGCACTGTCAAAGATGTCTTATCAGGAGGTTGCATATGAAGTAATGAGCCGTATGCTGACCGACTTTACAGAGGAAGAGTTGAAGCATTGTATTAACAGTGCTTATGATTCCAAGTTTGATACGACTGAGATTGCACCGCTGCGCAAGGCACATGGTGCGAATTATCTGGAACTGTTCCATGGATCTACCATTGCATTTAAAGATATGGCACTGTCGATTCTTCCGTATCTGCTGACAACCTCAGCAAAGAAGAATCATGTAAAGAACGATATTGTGATCCTGACAGCTACCTCCGGTGATACCGGTAAGGCAGCATTGGCAGGCTTTGCGGATGTGCCGGGCACAAAGATCATTGTATTCTATCCGAAGAACGGTGTCAGCCCGATCCAGGAGAAGCAGATGGTAACCCAGAAGGGTGCCAATACAGCCGTTGTAGGAATCATCGGTAACTTCGATGATGCACAGACCGGTGTTAAGAATATGTTTAACGATAAGACTCTGGCAGAGGAGATGGATGCTGCAAATATGCAGTTCTCATCCGCAAACTCTATCAACATCGGACGTCTGGTACCACAGATGGTATATTATGTATATGCATATTCCAGACTGGTGGCAGATGGTACGATCAAGGCAGGCGAGAAAATCAATGTTGTTGTGCCGACCGGTAACTTCGGTAATATTCTGGCAGCATATTATGCAAAAGAGATGGGGCTTCCGATTGCGAAGTTCATCTGTGCTTCTAATGAGAATAAAGTATTGTTTGACTTCTTCCGGACCGGAGAGTATAACAAGAACCGTGAGTTTATCCTGACAACCTCTCCGTCTATGGATATTCTGATTTCCAGCAATCTGGAGCGTCTGATCTATAAGATCGCAGGCAATGATGCCGCAAAGGATGCAGAGCTTATGAAAGAATTATCAACCGACGGTACGTATACGATCACGCCGGACATGAAGGAAAAGCTTTCAGAGTTCTACGGTGGTTATGCAACCGAAGAAGAGACAGCAGCTACGATTAAGAAGATTTATGAAGAAGACCGGTATATTATTGATACACATACAGCTGTTGCAGCTACTGTTTATGATAAGTATCGCGCAGAGACCGGCGATGAAACTCCGACTGTGATCGCATCAACAGCCAGCCCATATAAGTTTACCAGAAGCGTTATGAATGCCATAGATCATTCCTATGATGCCAAGAGCGATTTTGAGTTGGTAGATGAGTTAAATAAGCTTTCCGGTGTAAAGGTTCCGCAGGCGATTGAGGACATCCGGACAGCTCCGGTGCTTCATGATACCGTATGTGACAAGACCGAGATGGAAGCGACCGTTAAGAAGATCCTTAATCTGAAATAGAAGATCAGAAATCAGGAAATTAGATTAAGTGTTACAATAGTTTGATAAAGCATAGCAGACAGTTCATTCGTACCTTCCTGTCTATAAGTAAAACCAGGACCGCATACTTTGAGATTCAAGGCACATGGGTTCTGCTCACGTGCCTTTTTATTATGGCGACGAGGAAAATGCGGCATGCCTGCATGATAGTTATCAAATGCAGCAACAGGGAACGAAGAAAGAAAAGGAGAAAAAGAAAGATATGTACACGATTGAAACGCAGGTGAGCTTTGACAGTGCTCATTTTCTGGCCGGCTACCAGGGAAAATGTGGTAATATTCATGGACATCGCTGGACAGTTAAAGTGATTGCCATGGGAGAACAGTTGGAGCAGGAACAGATGCAGACAAGAGGAATGCTGATGGATTTTTCCAGCCTGAAGGCAGCACTCAGGGAGCTGGGAGATGCTCTGGATCATGTATTTATTGTAGAGCGGGGAACTCTGGCAGCAGATACGATGCAGTGTCTGGAGCGGGATGGGTTCCGAATCGTAGAGGTTCCGTTCCGGCCGACGGCAGAGAATTTCGCCAAATGGTTTTATGACCGGCTGGATGCAAAAGGATATCCGCTTCAGTCGGTTGTTGTATATGAGACTCCGAATAACTGCGCAACGTATAGAAGAGATTAGGAGTTACAGCTATGATTTATAAGGTAGTAGAAACGTTTATCAGCATCAACGGAGAAGGACAGCATGCAGGGGAGCTGGCATTGTTCATACGATTTGCCGGCTGTAACTTAAATTGCAATTACTGTGATACCCGGTGGGCAAATCAGCCGGATGTCGTCTATCAGGAAATGACAGAAACAGAGATCAAAGCGTTAGTGACAGATTCCGGAGTACGGAATGTGACACTGACCGGAGGTGAACCGTTACTTCAGCCGGGAATGTATCAGCTGTTAGAGACGATGGGAAGTCTGCCGGATATTAGGATCGAGATTGAGACCAATGGAAGCGTGGACATCGGACCATATATGACATTGATCCGCCGGCCGGCATTTACGTTGGATTATAAACTCCCAGGCAGCGGTATGGAAGCCGGGATGAATACGGAGAATTACCGATATCTGACCAAAGAGGATACGGTTAAATTTGTAATATCGGATAAAGCGGACCTGACGCGGGCAAGAGAGATCATAGAGCAATATCAGTTAGAAGGCCGGTGTGGTATCTATTACAGCCCGGTATTCGGACGGATCCGGCCGGCAGAAATCGTAGATGATATGATAGAACATCGGTTAAACGGTGTTCACATGCAGCTCCAGATGCATAAATTCATCTGGGATCCGGAGCAGCGTGGTGTATAGGAGGAATAGAAATGGCAATTGATACAAAGGCAATCGAGGAACATATTCGGGGCATATTGGAAGCACTTGGGGAGAATCCGGACCGGGAAGGACTGGTGGAAACTCCGCAGCGTGTTGCCAGAATGTATGAGGAAGTATTTGCCGGAATGAATTATACCAATCGGGAACTGGCAGAAATGTATGGTAAGACATTCCGCGTGCCGACTGAGCATGAAGACATGGTAGTTGTAAAGGATATTGAGGTATTCAGCTATTGTGAGCATCATATGGCATTGATGTATGATATGAAGGTCAGCGTTGCGTATCTTCCGAAGGAGCGGGTGATCGGCCTTAGTAAGATAGCAAGGATCGCAGATATGGCGGCTAAACGGCTTCAGCTTCAGGAACGGATCGGAACGGATATTGCAGAAATCATTCAGATGGCAACCGATTCCGATGATGTGGCGGTTCTGATCTCAGCGAATCACAGCTGCATGACAGCAAGAGGGATTAAGAAGCCATCGGCAAAGACCGTAACAACTACATTCCGTGGAAGATTTGAAAAAGAAACAGAGCTCCAGAACCGGTTTTTCTGTATGTTAAATCAGGGAGCATAAACGATAAAAGGAGGATATGAATATGCAAAACTTAAAAAACAAGAAGCAGGCAGTTGTGATTTTCAGTGGTGGACAGGACAGTACAACCTGTCTGTTCTGGGCAAAGGCACGATATGAGGAAGTCATTGCGATTTCATTCGATTATGGGCAGAAGCATAAGAAAGAACTGGAATGTGCGAAAGCAATTGCACAGGAATATGGAGTAGAACATCATATTTTTGATATGAGTCTGCTGAATCAGCTGGCTCCGAATTCTCTGACGCGTTCAGATATCAAGGTGGATACCGATGCACCGGAAAGTGGAACACCGAACAGCTTTGTTGACGGAAGAAATATGGTATTCCTGACCTATGCGGCAATCTTTGCCAAGCAGAGAGGTATCACAGATCTGATCACCGGTGTATCCCAGAGTGATTTCAGCGGATATCCGGACTGCCGGGACATTTTTATTAAATCCTTAAATACAACCCTGAACCTTGCTATGGATTATGAGTTTGATATTCAGACACCGCTTATGTGGATCGATAAGGAAGAAACCTGGGCTCTGGCAGATGAGCTTGGTGTTCTGGATGTGATCCATGATAAAACATTGACCTGCTATAATGGAATTATCGGGGATGGCTGTGGAAACTGTCCGTCCTGCAAACTGCGGAAAAAGGGCTATGATCTTTATATGGAGCATAAAAATAAGAAGCAGAAGTAATTAAGAAAACAGTCGGCATCTGAAAATGCAGATACCGGCTGCTTTTTTATAAATTCATGTATAGTCGAAGGATAAATCGGTTCCATAGTTTTGTTAACGGATGATCTTTAATGCCTGCTGTTTGTTTTCGATGACAACCTTCGTATGATCACCGCCAAACTCTCCATCCCGTACCCATGGAATCTCTTCTTCAGAGGTAATCTCTACTTTAGATGCTTTAAAACAGTACATATACTTCTCATTGACTTCACTGATAAGCAGGGAATTAATGATCGCCTGCAATTCAATCGGCTTAGTCGGTGCCTTGATCAGAAGGCATTCAAATACACCGTCATCAAACTCAACATCATCGGAAACAACGATATTACGCATGCCGCCGACAGAAAGAGAATTGGTGATCATGGCATAGATAAAGGTGTCTGTGATCACGTGGTCATCATAACGGACAGTCGCCGTATAGGTAGTGACATTATTCAGGTTGCGGATACTGTTCATGATATAGGCAGCGTGGCCGAATACATTCTTGACCTGCTGATTGGTAGAATAGGATACTTCGGTAAAAGCACCGAAAGCGGCAATATAAACAAAGTAGTCATTCTCGTTAAAACAGCCGATATCAACCGGAAACGGATGTCCGCTGATGATATTGGTAACGGCGGCCATTGGCTCTAAAGGGATTCCCAGACTCCGGGCAAAGTCATTGGTGGATCCGGCCGGAATATATCCCAAAGGAATATCACAATTGCTGACCATGAATCCGCTGACAACATCATCCAGGGTTCCATCGCCGCCGGCACATACGATCAGATCGTAATCAGCCCCTTCGGATATGACGATATTTTTGCCGTCAAACGGCTGTCTGGTCGGATATACGGTTACCCGGTAGCCGGCATCTGAAAAAGCGTTAATGACTTCGAACAGTTCTCCCTTAATATGTGTTTTGCCGGCCGTTGGATTCAAGACGAACAACATATTTTTTTTCATAGAAATCCCTCCTGTAAATATGTATACTCAGTATAAACTATTTGATAGTATTCCACAATACGGATAATCTAAAATTGCTTTGAAAGAAAAATAAACAAATTGTGAAGAAAAAGCTGTTCAATTATGAACACAACTTGCCATCCCGGATAAAATATCCTATAATAAGATGATATGCCATAATAGAATAGCATGGAAAGGAATAACAAAATGGGAAAATATTTTGGAACAGATGGCTTTCGTGGAGAAGCCAATATAGATTTAACAGTAGAGCATGCATATAAGGTAGGAAGGTTTCTCGGTTATTATTTTGGCGAGAGAACGAAAAACGGAAGAGCCAGAGTGGTGATCGGTAAGGATACCCGCCGCTCCAGTTATATGTTTGAATATGCTTTAGTTGCCGGATTGACGGCAAGCGGTGCGGATGTGTGCCTGATGCATGTGACTCCAACACCAAGTGTATCATATATTACTCGTGTAGATGAGTTTGACTGCGGAATTATGATTTCAGCAAGCCATAATCCATTCTATGATAATGGTATTAAGATCATCAGTGCCAATGGTTCCAAGATGGATGCATCGGTTGAGAATCAGATCGAGGCATATATTGACGGACTGACCGATGAGGTTCCGCTGGCAACCAGAGAGAATATCGGACGGACAACAGATTATTCCAGTGGGCGGAACCGGTATATCGGATACCTGATGACACTTGCTACCCGTTCCTTTAAGAATGTCCGGGTTGGGCTGGACTGTGCAAACGGTGCATCTTCGACGGTGGCCCGGTATGTGTTTGAGGCATTGGGGGCCAAGGTGTATGTGATCAATGCAGAGCCGGATGGTACGAATATCAACGATCACTGTGGTTCCACGCATATTGAAGTATTGCAGCAGTTTGTACGGGAGAAGGGACTGGACATCGGATTTGCTTATGATGGAGATGCAGATCGCTGTATGGCTGTAGATGATAAGGGTGAGATCATAGATGGAGATAAGATTCTTTACATTTGTGGTAAATACTTAAAAGAGCGCGGAGAACTGAATCATGATACAGTTGTAACCACTGTCATGTCGAATCTAGGACTCTATAAGGCATTTGACCGTTGTGGTATCCGGTATGAAAAGACTGCGGTTGGAGATAAATATGTATACGAGAATATGATGGAGAATGGCTATTCTCTGGGAGGAGAGCAATCCGGACATATTATTTTCAGCAAATTTGCGACAACCGGTGACGGTGTGCTGACATCTTTAAAGATTATGGAGGTTATGCTGGAAAGCAAACAGAAAATTTCAGATTTATTCCATGATTTAACAATTTATCCACAATTACTTGTTAATGTAAAGGTTAAGAGTAAGCCGGAGGCAAGGGCGGATCAGGATGTGTGTGCACTCGTGAAGAAGATTGAGGAAGAACTGGGAGATGAAGGACGGATTCTGCTCCGGGAGAGCGGAACAGAACCTGTAATTCGTGTAATGGTGGAAGCTAAGACAGATGAACTGTGTAATCAGTATGCATATCAGGTAGTAGATCTGCTTAAAGCAAAGGGACATAGCGTTCGATAATAAGATTCCGGTCTGTTAGGAGAAGAAATGAGTTTAAAAGGATTTATTCAGAAAAAGAAGAGTGAACCGTTTGACCAGCAGTTGTTTTTGCGGCGGGTTCTTTTGATCATGTATGATGTGGTAGCTATTTTTGCGGCAGGAGCATTGACGATTCTGCTCCGGTTTAATTTAAACTATGCGGCGATTGAGTTACAGTATATCCAGATGATGTGGAAGTATCTTCCGATCAACATTGTCTGTACGCTGCTTATTTTCGCAGCGTTTAAGCTATATAGCAGTATGTGGCAGTATGCAGGCCCGTTAGAGGCAGGCAATGTATTAATGGCAAGTGCGGCATCGACAATAGCACAGTTTATAGGCTATAATCTGCTTGGTATGCCGATGTTCAGAAGCTATTATTTTATATATGTAATTGTTTTTATGTTCTTGATCCTGGCATCCAGATTTGCATACCGGTTTCTGCGGATGGTCAAGAATAACCGGCTGACGCATAAGACCGGAAACCGGATCATGATCATCGGTGCCGGAGAGTCCTGCAATATGCTGATCAAGGAGATCACGAACAGCAGTTATATCAATGGGCAGGTGAAGTGCCTGATCGATGATGATCCGGCGAAGATCGGTAAGTATGTACAGGGAATCAAGGTTGTTGGTAACCGGGATACCATTCTTCATAATGCAAGAAAATATGAGATTGATGAGATCATCATTGCACTGCCTTCTGCATCTAAGAAAAATATTAAAGAGATCACAAACATCTGTAAAGAATCCGATTGTGAGCTGAAGATCCTTCCGGGTATGTATCAGCTGGTAAACGGAGAAGTCGGTATCAGTAATCTGCGGCATGTAGAGGTCGAGGATCTGCTGGGACGGGAGCCGATTACCGTTAATGTGGATTCGATAGCAGAGTATGTCCGTGGAAAAGTCGTTTTGGTAACCGGCGGTGGCGGTTCTATCGGTAGTGAGTTATGTCGTCAGATTGCCAGACATATTCCGAAGCAGCTGATCATTCTGGATATTTACGAGAATAATGCCTACGACATCAAGCAGGAGTTGGAACGGAAATATCCGAGACTGAACCTGGCGGTTCTGATCGGTTCCGTGCGGAATACCAGTCGTGTAAATTACATTTTTGAAAAATATCATCCGGACATTGTATACCATGCAGCAGCCCATAAACATGTGCCGCTGATGGAGGACAGTCCGAATGAGGCGATTAAGAATAATGTATTCGGTACCTTGAAGACTGTAAGGGCTGCGGACAAGTATGGCACGCAGCGGTTTGTACTGATTTCTACGGATAAGGCTGTAAATCCGACCAATATCATGGGCGCATCCAAGCGTATGTGCGAGATGATTGTTCAGATGTATAATACCCGTTCCAAGACAGAGTTTGTAGCGGTTCGGTTTGGTAATGTGCTGGGAAGCAACGGCAGTGTTATTCCGTTATTTAAGAAGCAGATTGCACATGGAGGACCGGTCACAGTCACGCATCCGGATATTATCCGGTACTTTATGACGATTCCGGAGGCTGTTTCTCTGGTTATTGAGGCCGGACTGTATGCCAAAGGCGGAGAGATTTTTGTTTTGGATATGGGAGAGCCGGTGAAGATTCTGGATCTGGCGGAGAATTTAATCCGTTTATCCGGGTATACTCCATATGATGATATTCCGATTGTATTTACAGGACTTCGTCCGGGTGAGAAGCTGTATGAGGAGCTTCTGATGGATGAGGAAGGCTTAAAAGATACACAGAATAAGATGATTCATATCGGAAGACCGATCGAGATTGATGAAGAACGGTTTGAGAAGGAGTTAGAGGCACTGAAGCACGCAACGGATAAGGAAGAAGAGGATATCCGACCGCTGATCAAGCAGATCGTGCCGACCTATAATCCAAAAGGAGAATGATCTGTATGCTGAAACAATGGGAAAAACTTCCGGATATTATGAGGACTCCGGAAGTGGCAAAATATTATAGAATTCTGAAAAAGAAGCCGCTTAGTTTATTCCTTAAGCGGCTGTTTGATATTCTATTTTCTCTGATATTGATTGTACTGTTGTCACCATTGATGTTGTTTATTACAATCTGGATCAAGTGCGATTCCAAAGGACCGGTGATGTTCCGGCAGGTACGGATCACTACGGCAGGCAAGGA
>HF991340.1:22567-25004 GCA_000431515.1 Clostridium sp. CAG:632
TTCCGGACCATGGTGGTCGATGCGGAGAAGCTGGGAACACAGGTAACGGTCGGACAGGATCCGCGGATCACCAGATCCGGCAGATTTTTACGGAAGCTGAGACTGGATGAACTTCCGCAGTTGTTTAATGTACTGGCAGGGGATATGAGCTTCGTGGGAACAAGACCGGAGGTACCGCATTATGTAGAACAATATACACCGGAAATGTGGGCCACACTTTTGCTGCCGGCAGGGATCACTTCGGAGGCGAGTATCGAGTATAAGGATGAAGACCGACTGCTAGAAGGCGCCGAGGATGTTGACCGGGTATATATGGAAGAAGTATTGCCGGAAAAGATGAAGTACAATCTCCGATATCTGGAGCGGTTCCAGGTATTGCGGGATTTTGTAATCATGATTGAAACAGTAATCGCAGTATTGAAGTAATGCAGTGAATTACAATAGAGTTTGCGAATTGTAAACGATTGAGATATAAAGATTCAGGTGAATTTATAAGAAAGGAGCGGATCATAGGATGAAAGTACCATTTTCACCTCCGGATATTACAGAAGAAGAGATAGAGGCAGTTGCAGAGGCCATGCGTTCCGGCTGGATCACGACCGGGCCTAGGACCAAGGAGTTTGAGAAGCAGATCGCACAGTATTGCGGAACCGGACATGCGGTGTGTTTAAACTCATCGACCTCCTGCATGGAGATGACATTACGACTGCTGGGTGTGGGTCCCGGTGATGAGGTTATTACCAGCGCTTACACATATACAGCATCAGCCAGTGTTGTCTGCCATGTAGGTGCACAGCTGAAGCTGGTCGATATACAGGAAGACTCACTGGAAATGGACTATGATCAGCTGGAAGCAGCGATCACAGAGAAGACAAAGGTGATCATACCGGTCGATCTGGCAGGAATTGTCTGCGATTATGACCGGATATATGAGATTGTGGAGCGGAAGAAGGCACTGTTCCATCCGTCCAATGAGTTACAGAAGCTTTATGGCAGGGTGATCGTGCTGGCAGATGCATCCCATTCGCTTGGTGCAATGTGGCATGGAAAACGAAGCGGAAGTATTGCAGATTTTTCATCCTTCTCCTTTCATGCAGTGAAGAATCTGACAACTGCAGAAGGCGGAGCTGTTACATGGAGAGAAATCGAGGGAATGGATTCCGATGAGATCTATCATCAGTATATGCTCTTGTCTCTGCATGGACAGTCTAAGGATGCTCTGGCAAAGACGAGATTAGGTGCCTGGGAGTATGATATCGTCGGCACTTATTATAAATGTAATATGACCGATATTCAGGCGGCAATCGGACAGGTTCAGCTGAAACGATATGCATCGTTACTGGAACGCAGACAGGAAATCCTTAAGAAATATGAGACCGGTCTTCAGGACCTTCCGGTACACGGACTGGCTCATGTGGGAGCAGATCATTGCTCCAGCGGGCATCTATGTCTGATCTTTCTGGATGGCAAAAGTATGGAGTTTCGGAATGCACTGATTACCCGGATGGCAGAAATGGATGTGGCAACCAATGTACATTACAAGCCATTGCCGCTGCATACGGCTTATAAGGCACTGGGGTTTCAGATTGAGGATTATCCGCATGCCTATGCACAGTTTGCAAAGGAAATTTCCCTGCCATTGCATACCTGTCTGACAGATGAGCAGATTGCGTATGTGATCGAGGTCTTTCATAAGGCTTACCGTGAGCTGGAGATGGAGAAATTATCATGACAGTCAGTGTAGGAGTGGTTGCATATAATGAGAGCAATGTTATAAACGGAATATTAGAGGATCTGGCGAAGCAGGATTATCCGCATGAGAAGATTGAGCTTCTTCTGGTGGATTCCGCCTCGACAGATGATACCGGAAAGCAGTTGGAGGCATTTGCGGCCAGACAGGCGGAGCTTGGTTTTAAGCGGATTCAGGTATTAGATAATCCGAAACGGAAGCAGGCAGCAGGATGGAATGTTGTGATTCAGGCAGCGAAGGAGGATATTCTGATCCGGATTGATGCACATGCATCAATTCCGGCAGATTTTGTCAGTAAAAATGTCCGGCTTCAGGAGGCAGGCGAGAAGATTACCGGTGGCCCGCGACCCAATATCGTAGATGATCCGACTCCCTGGAAAGAGACCCTGTATCTGGCAGAAAGTTCTATGTTCGGTAGCAGTATCGCACCCTATCGGCGGGAACAGGGAAGACGGTATGTGGATTCCATGTTTCATGCGGCATATCGTAGAGAGATCTTCGATGAGGTTGGCGGTTTTAATGAGAGGCTTGGACGAACCGAGGATAATGAGCTGCATTACCGGATGCGGCAGGCCGGATACCGGTTCTGCTATGATCCGGAGATTCTATCATATCAGCATGTACGGAATACATTCGGTGGAATGATGAAGCAAAAATACGGCAATGGTTACTGGATCGGAAGAACCG
>HF991341.1:0-763 GCA_000431515.1 Clostridium sp. CAG:632
AGTCAGCAATGCATTGCAACGCCGCTTCCAGTCTGGCATCATCATAGGATCCAAAGATGTCATCTAAAATAATCGGCATACCTGAAGTACTCATTTCATCTGCCGCTGCCAGCCGCACTGCCAGATAGATCTGCTCCAGTGTTCCGGTGCTTAAATGTTCTGCTCCTATATATCTTCCCTGCTTGCGTACCTTGATTCTCAACTGTTCATCCAGCTTTACATCCGTATAAGCCCCATTGGTAATCTTGCTTACCATTTCTGAGACCTGTTCATTCATATCACTACCATACTGATCAAAGATATTCTCTGATAATTCCTGAATCGTTGCAGCTGCCAGATCGATTGCTCTCGCCTCAAACTCTGCCCGTTCTTTTGCTGCCTTCAGATCATCATACCGCTTCTGTAACTCCTGCTGCTTTGCATACTCCCGCAGGATATCATTCTCCCGCACCTGAATATCTGTCAGCTGATTACTGTACGTAAGGATCTGTGTGCTGCCGGTCTCTGTTTCCTGTACCGGTGCACCTTTCTCCTGCTTATCGTCGGATCGTGGTTCCTGTTTCTCTTTATCGGATTCCACCTTTCTTTTACTCCTGTGTTTTCCCATGATCCAGATTGCAGCCGCAACCGTTACAACGATCACACACAGCCAGCCCTTATAATGTAAGGAAATCGGCAGAATAAAAATAAGTACAAATATCAGTGCCGCCACACCAAATCCCAGTAGTACCTTAATGGTTGTAAGGATCTGTTTCAGCTGCGG
>HF991341.1:854-11979 GCA_000431515.1 Clostridium sp. CAG:632
TCTCTTCGCGTTCCGGTTTCTGATTCTCGATCTCAGACTTTTCAGATTCCGGCTTCTCTGTCACCGGCTTAGTGACTGATACCAGCTTCTCTTCAAGCTCCTGTCGTTCCCGGCTTAATTCCTCCAGGGTTTCCTCCAGCCGCACATCCACCAGGCGTTTTCCCAGTGCCTGTAATTCATTCTCCAGTCCCTTTTGATTCAATTCCTTTTTACGGTTGCTTAAGTACGCATTGGCATCCTTCAGATTCAGATTACCGGTATGTGTTGTGCTTACATTCATCAGATACTGCTTCAGCTGTTCCTGTAATTCTGACTTATAGGCCGCACCATTACTGGAAATACAGAGGGTATTGGTATATCCGTTCTTATCCAGATCTACCAACGTTCCATATAAGGACTGTCCATTATCCGTCTGCACTTCTCGGCCGGTCTTATCCTGATAAATATGCAATGCCTTCTGATCTTTCCGGAAGTTCCGTTCAATCAGATACGTACCATCCTCTGTCTGTAATTCCATACTGCCCGCATAGCCACTGCCATCCAGTGGTTCATGCCGCATATATTCATCCGTCCGGGAAGCAATTCCACGCTGTCGCTCGATTCCATAAAACATACCGATAATAAAATCCTTCAGTGTAGTCTTTCCTGCTTCATTCGGCCCATAGATAAGATTCAGCCCCGGCTGCAGATCTATTTCCCTGTTATTGTATTTTCCAAAATGCTGTAACAGCAGTTGCTTAATATACATTCTGTTTCTCCGTCAACTATTTATTCTCCAATGACCACTCACGGCATCGCATCAGTGCCCGGACTCCATAATCCAGTGCCCTCTGATGTAATTCATCCTCCTGGTTCTCAAAGTTTCTGATATACCTTCCAAGCAGGTTATCTGCATTCTCCTCTGCCAGACGCTCCAGATCATAGACTCCGTGTGTATAATCGACAACCTCGTAAATATGGTACAGATTCATCAAGCTGTTAAAATCCGGTCGAAAAACCCCATCGTGGCATCCTTCCAGAATAATCCGGTATATATGCTGCGTTCCGATTTCTCCAATCCTGTCCTGTACCAGCTGCAACAGTTGGAAGTTCGTCATGTCCGGCTCCATCTGTACGATCAGATCAACATACTGTCTGTTGCAGACAGGAATCCATTTCGTATGGATCTTCCATCCATCGGCTTCTTTTATTGTTTCGCCAATAATATATCCTCGTTCTCCGGTGTCCGTATAATCAATCGGCTCCGGTGAACCCGCAAATGCCATACGATCCTGTGCAATAATCTCCGGTTTATGGATATGGCCAAGTGCAATATAATCAAAATCAGATGCCAGCAGTCTCTCCCGGTCTAATGGGCAATGTCTGGCATCTCCGCCATGCGCCAACAGAATCTGGCAGTAACCTGCTGTCGCCGCGGTCTCCTCCGGCTCCAGTGCATCATAGATTCCTTCCGTTATCTCCTGTCTGTCATAACTGATACCGGTCACACAGGTCCGCAGATCATCCAGTACCACCCGTTCCGCCTCACCGGCTTTCAGACATATCGTATCCGACTGAAACTCATATCGGTCTAATGGAGAGCCTGCTGCCCGGTAATCATGATTCCCGGCGATCAAAATCGTAGTCATATCCGGAACTGCTGCCAACTGTGCATCCAGCTCCTTAAGCATTGCGATTCTTGGAGGATAATGGAACAGATCACCGGCTATCAGTAACAGATCAACCTTCTCCTCACCGGCAATCTCCAGTATCCGTTCAAACGTATGATAAATCTCTCTGGACCGCTGCTCTGACCAAGTCTTTCCCTTATCCGGAATCACCCCCAGATGCACATCCGCTATATGCATAAACTTCAATTTTTTCACCTGCCCGATTTTCCTTTTTAATATATTTTATTTTATCACAGCGTTTCCGGAATATATAGTTTTTCGGTCAAAATTAAGATTAAATTTATATTCTTAATCTCCTGTTAATTGCTGCCATTTTTCCCACAAAAGGCTCTTATATTCTATTTCTGCATTTTCCGGTGGTGACACCAGGATCTGTGCGTACTCCTCCGGAGTCAGAATCTGTTTCAGCTCCTCCTTGCCCTCAGTAGCAACCACTCCACCGGCAGTCTCCACGAAACATAATCCCGGATACATAACACACCACCAGTTTGCTCCCTCATGCTCTCCGATATCCACCCGTAATGCCTGATACGTACCGCTCGGGAAACGCATATCACCGTATTCCTTAATCGGGAACTCCTCCTCCGTCAGGTATGCCCTTACCGGGTAATCATATCCGGCCTCCTGAATGATTGCCTCTGCTATCCGTTCAATATCCTGCAAATGATCGCCAATGATCTGTTCTGCCTCTGCTTTGGATGCTGTCTCCTCTAACAACGGCGCCATCTCCTTTAGAATTCCATCCCGCACCAGAAATTTCAATGCCTGGTCTTCCTCTGAATCCGAATTGGCCCGCACATGGAACCGAAGCACTGCTCCTGCAATCCCTTCTGTCAGGGCATCGGATTCTGCGGCATCCGGCACAGCCTCATTCAATATAGTTTCATCTGCCAGCATTGCTTCCAGCCGGTTCACCTGTTCTGCAGAATACGCACTTAAGGTCTCTGCTTTTTCCTTCATCTCCATATAATTCTGAATCATATGCACACTGATTCCACCTACGACCGGTGCCAGAATCAGTGCTGATAATGCCGTCTTATAAATATTCATAGAACAACCTCCAATCTCATCAGATATAAACATCTGAATCTATTGGGGATTATTTCCATTTGTAATTATTTTATTCTTCCCATGCTTCTTTTAACCAGCCTCCCAGATTTCTGTCCGCCTGTACACCGGCATCCAGCTCTTCCTGATATACGGGTGTTGATAATACTACCTGCGTCTCCTGCCAGATATTATTGAGAATTTTATCTGCCGTCTGCAGATGATATATGGTATCCTGCAGATAAATTCCCTGCAGATGGGAATAATCCAGGCATGTATCCGTCTCCTGCTCAAACCGGTCATTCACAGCCTTTATCCCCTCTCCGCTTCTATACACAACTATTCCCTCTTCATTCTTCTGATCCTTATCCGACCCTTCTTCACCCGTGTAAGAAATCATGCATCGGTACTCATACTCATTCGAGATTTCCGTTTCCGTTACATGAAGCTCCATGACATACACCCGGTCCTCGATTGCATCCCGCTTCATGCACCCGCCAAGGCAAATCCAGCAAAGAATCAGCAGGCTAAATACCCCCGTGTGCTTCCATATCTTTGAATCCTTTCCCCGTTGTCTGATCTTATAATTGATCCAGATCAGAACCGGCAGTATAATCGAAACCGGGAAATCAATATAGCAGGCATAATTCCAGTACCAGGCACTCCAGGCTTCCGCTCCGTTCAGGCAGTAATAAACCGCAAAGATAAATCCAAGCATGAGCAATACCGATGTACTTCGTTTGCACTGGGTCCAGAAAATCCGCCGGATCAGTTGCTGCCCCTGAAAAATATATGCACTTAAGGTTATCATTCCTCCGACCAGCCAGAAGAGGATCATCAGAACATCCAGGCGTTCGAGACCTCCGCTCCGCACCGAAATCAGCTCCATCGCATCGGTGACTCCGAGAATTGCCTGCCCGCTCCAGACCTTTCCGATAATCCCGACCGTTACCGTATATACCAGAAGCATCCATGCGCCTGCTAACAGAATCCCACGAAATCCGGCAATCCATGCCTGTTTCCGGTTCTCTCCCATAGCTGTTATCCGGAACAACAGGAATTCCAGTGGAAGAAACAGTACCATTAACCGATATTCTCCGCGAAATATTTCCCGGCTGTTGATAGGCTCCGTAGGTGCCAGCTCCCTTAGATCCAGCTTCCATATTCCTGTCAGGAACAAAAGAACCAATGGTACTATTACCCACCAGAATAATAATTCAACAAATCTCGCCCGCCCCAACAGGCTTCGCACACTCGCATATCCACATACAAGCAGGAGCGGAATCAGAATCATATACCGGTTCCCCGGATACAGAGTTTCATGAATCAGTTCTTCCATGTATGCCAGAATCCATGCCCCTCGTATTACAAACCGCACGATATAAATACACCAGACTGTCCGCCATAAGAACCCGGACATATTTTGCTCCGTCATTTCCGGGAAGCCTCCGCCCGCCTTTCCGATCGCCATCAGAAGTCCACCATAAAAAAGGCTTCCGATCACACTCAGCATCACAATCGGCAGTCCGTTATTGCCCCCGCTCCAGAAGGTTACAAACAGACAGCCCACAGATCCGGCTTCCAGAATGATCATCCGCTGCAGCTGTCTGGCAGATATACAATATTGACGCTCGTCCATACTCTATTGTCCCACCTCCTAAGAATTCTTTCTTTTCCCACCTCTTATGATTTCTTTCTGTTTTGCATACGTGTCCGTTCCTTTTCTTTGGTAAACACCGGGCGTTTCCGCATCAGATAAATCGGCAATCGTAATACGAAATCCTTACAGCTCTCCTTTCGTCCGTCCGGCATGGAAACCGCCGGCGTCATATATGGAAGGCCATATATGGAATGCCATAACTGGTCAGACCGGACAGATGAATCCCGATCACCACTATCCCCAGTATAAATCCGTATAATCCCCATATAGCACTGACAATGATCAGAAAGAATTTCAAAAGCCGATATGCTGATGCAAAGCTTTCATTAGGAATCGTGAAGGACGCCAATGCCGTTAATGCCACTATGATCACCACAATCGTACTGACCAGACCCGCTTCAACGGCTGCCTGTCCTACGATCAGACCACCAACGATACCTATCGTGTTTCCCATTGGCCCCGGCAGCCGGATTCCCGCTTCCCGCAACAGCTCAAACTCCAGCTCCATCAACAGTACCTCCAGTACGATGGGAAATGTCACATTACTTCTTGCCTGTGCGATTGCCATCAGCAGCTTCGTCGGCAGCATCTCCACCTGAAAGCAGGTGATCGCGATATAGAACCCGGGCAGTCCGATTGCCAGAATAGATGCAATATACCGCAGGATCCGCGCAAAGGTTGCCACAGACCACTGATTATAATAATCATCCGCTGCCTGGAAATACGTGTTAAAGGTTGCCGGCAGAAGAAGCACCTCCGGTGAATTATCCACGATCACCGCCACTCTGCCCTCCAGAATAGATGCCGCCACCTTATCCGGCCGCTCTGTACTCTGTATCACAGGAAATGGAGAATACCACTTCTGATTCATATAATGTGCCAGCATTCCACTGTCATAGATCGCATCTGTTCGGTACCGGCCCAGCTGCTCTTCAATCTGATCAACCAGCCCATCCGGCACCAGATCCTCCATATACACCACTGCATAATCTGTCCGGGAACGTTCTCCGAACTGATGCTGCACAATCTTACATTTCGGATCCTTGATCCGTCGTCTTATCAGCGCAGTTCCCATCCGCAGGCTCTCATTAAAACTGTCCCGCGGTCCGCGCATCACCGCTTCTGTTTCAGACTCCTCAATACTCCGGACCGGAAGCTTCTTACTGGAAATAACAATTGCCCGGTCATAACCATCCAACATCAGAGCTGTATCACCACGCATCACTGCCAGTACCATTTTATCAAAGGACGGTTCTTCCCTCAGATCTGCCATGTCAATCTCGCTGTAAAAAAATGCCGACCAGATGTCTGTTTCCACAGCCATCCGATACCTCAGCTGTAATGGATGGATCACATGCTGCTGCACCATATCTCCATCCGTCAATCCATCAATATAAATCATATATCCGGAAACCGCCCCATCCTTCCGCCGGAACAGAAACTCCTTTTTTACAACATCATCGCAGTCCCGGAACATTTCTTCCAGCACTTCGATATTTTTTACCAGCGATGTATTTAACTCTGCCGCTATTTTATTTTCTGAATTATATAATTGATTCATAGAAAAAGCCCCCACACATCTACACTTTCGTATAGTATGTGTGAAGGCTTCATTTGTTATACATAATCTGTTTTTGCAAAGTCTGCTTTATGCATGATTCATTTTATGCACGTTATTGATAACGATCGTTTCCTGATTATAGATATGCTTTCGCATAACGATCCGTGCCTCCTCTGCGTCTCCGCGGAGAATCGCCGCTGTAATAGCATCATGCTCTTCCACCAGAACATTATGATAGCTGAAATCTTTTACATATTCTACCCGGTATCTGGACACCTGCTCCCACAGATTATGTGTCATGGTAATGATCCGCTGATTCTGTGTCGCTTCAAAAATCGCATCATGGAATACAATATCACCCTCCACGATTGCCGGAACCTGTTTCGTCCGGATGGCCTCCCGAAACGCTTCACAGGCCGCCTGCAGTTTCTCTTTTCCCGCTTCTGTAATCCTTTCACATGCCAGTTGTACCGCCAACTCCTCTAATGCACATCGAACCTCCAGCGCATCCCGCAGATCCTTCTCGGTTATCTTCGCTACTTCCGCACCGCGTCGCGGAATCATAACTACCAGTCCCTCCAGCTCCAGCATCCGGATGGCCTCCCGCACCGGAGTCCGGCTGACGCCCATTTTCTTTGCCAGCGGAATCTCCAGCAGGTGTTCACCGGGTGCGATCTCTCCACTTATGATAGCCTGTCGTAATGTCTGAAAAACCACATCCCGAAGTGGCAGATATTCATTTATATCGAGTTTCAATTCCATTCTGTATCCTCACCTTATGTTCCTGTCGCCTGCTGATTTTTCCTGTTCCTAATACTGGGGCCGTGTCAGATAAATCTGCTTTGACAGCTCTGCCTCACCAATCTCAGTTCCTGCCTCGCGGGCCGCCTGCTCGTCCTTAAAGATTCCAAACACGGTAGGACCGCTTCCGCTCATCAATGCATTCTCCGCACCATGCTCCAGCATCTGATCCTTAATCGTCTCAATTACAGGATATGCAGGAATCGTAACCGTCTCCAGTACATTTCCCATCCGGTCCACAATACCACCCAGATCCCGCCTCTTAATTGCTTCCACCATACCGTCAATGTCCGGATGCTCAGCTAGCTCTTTGACTTTCAGATTCCCGTATACGAATCCGGTAGATACTGCAATCGGCGGCTTCGCAATCAAAATCCAACAGTCCGGAATCTCCGGTAATGCGGTCAGTTTTTCACCGATGCCTTCTGATAAGGCAGTTCCGCCCATAATGCAATATGGAATATCCGCGCCCAGCTTAACTCCCCTCTCACATAGCTCCTGCTCAGAGAGCCCCAGCTCAAATAACTGATTCATGCCCTTCAGGGCGGCGGCAGCATCTGTACTTCCACCCGCCATTCCGGCCGCAACCGGGATCCGCTTGGTCAGGATTGCATGCACGCCTTCCTTAATCTGAAATTCATCCTTCAACATCTGAATTGCTTTATAAATCAGATTGTCTGCATTCATCGGCACCTCCGGTACATCCTCTCCGGTTGCCGAACACAGCTCAATCTCCGATCCGGTTGCTTTCCTAATGTCCAACGTATCGGATAATGAAATATTCTGCATAATCATCTTAACTTCGTGATATCCATCTCTCCGTTTCCGGATCACATCCAGTCCCAGATTTATTTTGGCATATGCCTGTAAGGTTATTGACTCCATATCCATTCCTTCTATCTGATCTTGTTCTTTTATCTTTTTAATTTTCTGCCGGATCCCGGTTTCTTTATTCTCCCGGTCCACCGGATTCTATAAATATTTCTTCAGCAATTCTACCTTGTCTGTCTTTTCCCATGGCAGATCAATATCGGTTCTTCCGAAATGTCCGTAAGCGGCTGTCTGCTTGTAGATCGGACGGCGTAGATCTAACATCTTAATGATTCCTGCCGGACGAAGGTCGAAGTTCTCACGAATGATCTCTACCAGCTGTTCATCGGAAAGCTTACCGGTACCAAACGTATCTACCATAACGGAAGTCGGGCTTGCCACACCGATGGCATAGGATAACTGGATCTCGCATTTGTCTGCCAGACCGGCCGCCACGATATTCTTCGCTACATAACGGGCTGCATACGCTGCGGAACGGTCTACCTTTGTGCAATCCTTACCGGAGAAAGCACCACCGCCATGTCTGCCATAACCGCCATAGGTATCTACAATGATCTTCCGGCCGGTCAGTCCGCTATCACCATGCGGTCCACCGATCACAAATCGTCCGGTCGGATTAATAAAGAACTTGGTCTCATCATCTACCATTTCCTTTGGAAGGATCGGATCAAATACATAGGTCTTGATATCCTCATGGATCTGTTCCTGTGTTACCTTCTCGTCATGCTGGGTAGATAATACGACTGCGTCCAGACGGAATGGCTTGCCGTTCTCATCATACTCCACGGTAACCTGTGTCTTTCCATCCGGTCTCAGATATGGAAGTGTTCCATCCTTACGAACATCCGTCAGACGCTTTGCCAGCTTATGTGCCAGTGAGATCGGATATGGCATTAATTCCTCTGTCTCGTTCACTGCATATCCGAACATCATGCCCTGATCTCCGGCTCCGATTGCCTCCAGCTGTTCCTCTGTCATCTCAGACTCTCTGGCTTCCAACGCCTTATCAACACCCATTGCAATATCTCCGGACTGCTCATCCAATGCAACGATCACACCGCAGGTATCACAGTCAAATCCGAACTTAGCACGGTCATATCCAATCTCCCGGATGGTATCCCGTACCGTCTTCTGAATGTCAACATAGCCCTTAGTTGTAATCTCACCCATAACCAGTACCAGACCGGTTGTCGTTGCTGTCTCACAGGCCACCCGGCTCATCGGATCCTGCTTTAATAATTCATCCAGGATAGCATCTGAAATCTGATCGCAGATTTTATCCGGATGTCCTTCGGTTACTGATTCTGACGTAAATAAATGTTTTTCCATTGTTTCCTCCTTCTGTTTTCCATCATTTTAACAAAAAAACAAGCCCGTGAATCGGACTTGAGTCTATTCAAATCCTCTTATTGCTCGATTCATCGTTCTAAAACCGGTTTCTCCGGCTTCTCACTGACTCGCTCAGGTTGGCACCTTCCGCCTTGCGGGGTTGCCACAGCTTCAAAGGCCCTTCTGCCTCCACTGTTCTGAATAAGAGAAGTCTTTTCAGTTGATACATTGATAATGTACTACAATTTATACACTCCGTCAACCGGATTTCTTTCTAATTACCGGCGTGCGAATATTTTTCTCAATTCATGATAAAGTCTGGCAATCGGCAGCCCGACCACATTATTATAATCTCCACAAATTCCCCGGATATACACACCGGATTGCGTCTGGATCCCATAAGCTCCCGCCTTGTCCATGCAGTCACCGGTAGCAACATATTCCTCTATCTCCCGCTCCGTCATCGGATAGAATTCCACTTCCGTTTCTTCATGAAAGGTATGCTGCTTCTTCACACAGCCTACGCCATCCTCCTGCTCATTCCAGATCAGGGTCACACCTGTATATACCTGATGTTTCTGTCCCTGCAGGCTCCGTAGCATTTCACAGGCTTCCGCCTGACTCTGTGGCTTTCCGAGAATCCTTCCGTTTAATACCACGATTGTATCTGCACCGATCACCAGGATGGATTCCGCCGGCCGATCTTCCCGATCCTTCCGGTAGATTTCCTCCGCCTTCCGCATGGATAGCTCTTCTACTACCTGCCACGGAATCGTAGACGTAATGATTTCCTCTCCGCATGCCGGATGGATTTCAAACTGCAAGCCCATCTGTGCTAACAGTTCCCTCCTCCGCGGTGACTGGGATGCCAGTATGATCTGTCTTGATTTCAGCTCCTGCATAATTGTTCTCTCCGATCGGTTCTTCTGATTCTGAAATAGTTATATCACATCCATAATAATTATGCTATAATGTGGAAAGAAATTGCGTTAGAAAAGGAGTGTTCTTATGTTATCTCAACATTATATTGATATGACTTCGCAGAAATCTGCGATTCGTGAACTGTTTGATTATGGTTCCAAGCGTGCAAAAGAAATCGGCTATGAAAATGTATTTGATTATAGCCTTGGTAATCCAAGCGTACCTGCTCCACAGGAATTTACAGATGCATTATTAGACCTGATCCGGAATACCGATCCGGTTGCTCTGCACGGATACAGCCCAAGCCTTGGTATCCCTTCTGTTCGTCAGGCGATCGCTGATTCCCTGAATCGCCGGTTTGATATGAATTTCAAGATGGAAGACATATTTATGGCAGTCGGCGCTGCCGGTGCGATCGCACATGCGGTCCGTGCCGTTACCGTACCGGGTGATGAAGTGATTACATTTGCTCCGTTCTTCCCGGAATATTATCATTATGTAAATGCAACCGGTGCCGTTTTAAAGGTCGTACCTGCGGATATCACCAGCTTCCAGATCAACTTCGACGCGTTTGAGGAAATGATCACTCCTAAGACCATGGCAGTCCTGATCAACACCCCGAATAACCCGTCCGGTATCGTTTACTCTACTGCTACGATCAAGCGGCTGGCTTCTATCCTGGAAGCAAAATCAAAAGAATACGGACATGTTATTTATATTATCTCCGATGAACCATATCGTGAGATCGTATTTGCCGGTGCGGATGCTCCGTTTGTTGCAAAGCATTATGACAATACCATTATCTGCTATTCATTCAGTAAGTCCCTGTCTCTGCCGGGCGAACGTATCGGTTACGTAGCTGTCAATCCGGCCTGTGAGGATGCTGCACTGATCGTAGATATGTGCGGTCAGATTTCAAGAGGTATCGGTCACAACTGTCCGCCTTCTCTGATTCAGCTGGCGGTTGCACGGGTGCTTGATATGACCTCGGATCTGTCTGTTTATGAGACAAATAAGAATATTTTATATACCGAATTAACCCGAATCGGATTCGATATTGTAGAACCGGGCGGAACCTTCTACCTGTTCCCGAAGGCTCTGGAAGCAGATGCCGGTGCGTTCTGTGAACGTGCAAAGAAACACGACCTGCTTCTGGTACCAAGTGATTCCTTCGGTTGTCCGGGACACTTCAGAATCTGCTACTGCATTCCGACCGAGAAGGTAGAGCGGTCAATTCCGGTATTTGAGACACTGGCGAAGGAATATGGATTATAATGGCTTGTAATGAGCCTTGCCACCTCGCTT
>HF991341.1:12188-15039 GCA_000431515.1 Clostridium sp. CAG:632
TTTTATCCTTGCAAGGCTCATAGTTTCATGTATCCATAGCTGTTGACGATGGCGTCTATTTTCTGGCCTGCTTTGCAGTATGGGCATTCGTTATGCTGATAGGTTTTGTATTCCGGGAAGTCGGACATCTTGAAGATGGAGTGGATTTCCTTTCCGTCGATTTCTTCGGTTGCGGAGAACAATGCAGATACACCTGCCACGCTTCCGCCATAGTATTCTATACATTCCAGTGCCCGCTCAATGGTACGTCCGGTAGTTGCCGTTGCCAGAAGAAGCAGTACATGCTTACCACGGATCATCGGCTGCAGATTATCACGGAATACCAACTGACCCATGGAGTTCAGCTCCGGTGATACTACATAAATCGTCTGATGCGCATTCATTGACATGAATCCGGCTGCCGTCAGCTCCTCTGCCAGATACGCTCCGACAACCTCTGTACCATCCATACATACGATCGTATCTACGACTGTACTTGTTACATATTCATGTACGATTGCTTTCGCCGCTGCCTGCGCTTCCTTCTGTCTGGTCTTCAACGTTGTCATATCCATATAGTAGTTAATATGGGAATGATTCGTTGCAAAATGTCCCGGCATAATCTTTACTGACAATAAGTTGCTATATTGCGAATATACTTTCATTACCTGGTCTTCCATAAAATAACCCTCCCTGATTTTTTAATTGATTAAGTTCTATCTTACCCTTTTTTAGCATGCTTGTAAAGTACGGGTCTGATTCCTCATCTGATTTCTTATTCAAATAACTCTGTCAACACCCATCGTCCATCCTCGAATATTGCCGTTTGTGTTACGGGATATGGTTCTTTCTGCGGTTCATCTGCCGGCCATTCCACCGTAGCCGTTGCCGTAAAGGTACACAGGTTGCCCTCTACGGAGTCAATCGTTAATGCATAATCACTCCAGTCTACATAATATCCCTTCGCACCATCATAATTTATATCCAGATACAGCATGCCATCCTGATCATAATATTTCTGTACTCCTTCCTCCGGAAAGTTGTATAACAGACGGTCTGCTTCCTGTTTACAATAAATAGAACGGATATACTCCTCAAAAGATGCATAATCCGCAAAATAGTTCGTATCTATCTGCCTTCCGCTCTGTGATAAATCTGCCGATGGATCTGTCGGCAGGCTGCTATAACCAAACCATGCATTGCATTTTATATTTCCGGCAATCAGACGGCACCGATCTAAGACCGCAGGCACCCAATATTCCCATACCGGCCATCAGCATTCCGGCTATCACTGTCTTCTTAAAAAGTTTAATTCTCCCCATACGAAATCCTCCCTTTCTCTTGTCAGAATATTAACACTCCTAATCTACACATTCTCATAATTCCAATATAGCATATTCCATCCTTGTGTCAATTCATTCTCCGATCTGTCAGTTTTTCTTCATTTTTGTTTGGATTGAATTTATAGTACATCTATGCTACGCTTGTTTACAGACAAAGATTTATTTCTCCGATTATTATGTTTACTATGATAGAAATGAGGTGCCGGATTTTGATTTTACAGACTGTTTCTCCCATTAAGGTCGGTATTACCGCCTGCTCCAACCCACACCCGGTAAGCTTCCTTCCGGAGCTTGCTGCTCTACAGCAGACCCTCCGTAATCTGGGGCAGGAGTCTGTCTGCAGTCCATATCTTTTCTCAGATGAATGTGGTCTGTCCGGCAGTGGAACAGAACGCGGCGATGCCCTCATGCAGCTTTTCAATGATCCGGAAATGCGGAATATCTATGATATTTCCGGTGGAGATATGGCAAATGAGGTTCTCATCCACCTGAATTATAACGAGATTCGGAAAAGTTCCGCCACCTTCTGGGGCTATAGCGACCTGACAACCGTTATCAATGCGATTTATACCCGGGCAGGGAAACCTTCCGTCCTTTACCAGATCCGGAATCTGATTGGAGAAAATGCTTCCTTACAACAGGCTCGTTTCCGGAATGAAGAGGAGCTATTCCATTTTTCCTATGACTTTCTGCAGGGTACTTCTATGTCCGGCACTGTTGTCGGCGGAAATATCCGCTGTTTTCTGAAGCTCGCAGGGACTCCTTATTTTCCGGATCTGAATGGTAAAATCCTACTGCTGGAGGCTCTGGGTGGCAGAATCCCACAGATGATCACTTATTTAAGTCAGCTGGAGCAACTGGGTGTCTTCCGGGCTGTGAACGGAATCCTGCTCGGCACTTTCACAACCATGGAACGTCATGGCTATGTCCCGGACATGCCGACTCTGGTCCGTAACTTCGCCGGTCCACAAGTGCCGATTGCTAAAACCGCAGAAATCGGTCACGGCTCCGATGCCCGTGCGATCCGCATTGGTTCTTACTATGAATTGTGTTGACAAATAGCACTTTCTCTGCTAGTCTGACTATTGTTAAAACTATTTGTGGATTTTTCCGGGCATTGTGCCATCTTTTCGCCACATAACAGTCAAACTGTTATGTGTTTTTTTATGCCCAACAGAAAGGAGTTTTTATGAACCAGACATTTATGAAAGAACGCAAGATCCTGCCGCTGATCCTATCCATGGCGCTTCCTATGGTGATCTCCATGGCAGTGAATTCGCTTTATAATATCGTTGACAGTTATTTCGTTGCCAAGATCAGTGATGAAGCCATGACCGCACTATCCCTTGTCTTTCCGATTCAGAATATGATCAATGCCATTGCCATCGGCTTCGGTGTCGGTGTTAATGCCAGTATTGCTTATTTCCTGGGTGCCGAGAAACAGAAGGACGCAGATACCTCCGCCAGCTTCGGTGTTCTGCTCAGCCTCATTCACGGCATATTGTTAACCATTATCTGTATCCTGATCA
>HF991341.1:15109-19129 GCA_000431515.1 Clostridium sp. CAG:632
TCTGGCACTGACCTATTCCAGACGCGTCTTTCTTTTTTCAGTATTTGTAAATGTCGGAATCTGTTACGAAAAGCTTTTTCAGGCAGTGGGAAAAATGAAGGTTTCTATGTTCAGTATGATCTGTGGCTGTGTTGCCAATATTATCCTGGATCCGCTTATGATCTTCGGAATCGGTCCTTTTCCGGCCATGGGTATCCGGGGTGCCGCTTATGCCACAGGCATTGGCCAGTGTCTGACCCTTTTAATCTATCTTATTATCCTGGCATTGCGCCCGATCCCGGTTCATGCACATCCAAAATATCTGAAATGGAGACCGTCTCTGATCGGCCGTTTATATCAGGTCGGAATCCCGGCCACCCTGAATACCGCTCTGCCTTCCGTTCAGGTTTCCGTATTAAATCAGATTCTGACCGCATTTTCCGGACAATATGTACTGATTCTCGGTATTTATTATAAGTTACAGACCTTTATCTACCTGACCGCAAACGGCATGGTACAGGGCATCCGTCCACTGGTCGGTTATAATTCCGGTGCCGGTGAGACGAAGCGGGTGCAGCAGATTTTCCGGACCTCTCTGATCCTGATCATGGGTATTATGGCAGTCGGAACCGCCCTGTCCCTGATCCTGCCTCAGCAGATCTTCGGCCTGTTCGCCCAGAATCCGGACGTTGTTTCCACCGGGGCAAAAGCCCTCCGGATCATCAGCTTCGGATTCATTATATCGGGCATCTCTGTCACCTGCTCCGGTGCCCTGGAAGGACTGGGAAAGGGGCTTCCATCCCTGTTGATCTCCCTGTCCCGTTATATCATTATTATGCTGCCCGCAGCCTTTCTTTTAAGCCGGCTTGCCGGAGCAACCGGAGTCTGGTGGTCCTTCCCTGTCACAGAGCTTCTGACCGCCATCCTTTCACTCATTATATGGAAAAATATGGAAAATAAGAAATAATACTAGATCAAATCCAGATGTTTCAGTCCGTTCCAGATACCATCCGCATGAATATCCGTGGTAACATAATCTGCCTGTGCTTTTAAGCCGGGCAAACCGTTGCCCATTACAACTCCGGTCTCTGCATATTCAATCATCTCATAATCATTGGACCCATCGCCGAATGCCACCGAGTCTTCCCGGCTCAGTCCCATGGAATCAAGCAGCCGCTGCATTCCGGTAGCCTTATTCACTCCCCGCTTCGTCATCTCACCGGAATAAATAATATCGTCACCGAAGCTGCAGCCTGTCAGCTTAAAATATCCATCGGTCCTCGCATCCAGCTCCTTCTGTAACTCATCCACAGTCGCATCTGCATGGAAATATACACCACATTCCAGATCCTTTATCACAGCTGGATTCTCACACACTACCATATCCTTTCGGATACTGTCAGCCGTCTTTCCGCCTGACAATGCCTGTGCCATAACCGCATTACTTGCAGCGGTCAGGAAACGTCCCGGATATCCCTGCAGAAAATAAGCCGCCCCATGGCGATCAAACAGATCCACCAGCTCCTGCAGCTTTGACTGCTCCAGTGTACTATGATAGATCACGTCATTTTCTTTCCGGATATAAGCACCGGCAGATGCCACAACGCCATCAAACCCCAGCTCCAATAAAAAAGGATAAATGATCGAGTACGGTCTGCCACTGCAAATCGCGATTTTATGTCCATTCTCCTTTAAACGATGCAGAGCCTGCATTGTGCTTTCCGGCACCTGCATTTCAGAGTCCAGTAAAGTTCCGTCAATGTCAAAAAATACCAATTTACTCATATCATTTATCCTCTATTATTTTATTTTGCGTCCCGGATAATCTGGCGGATTGGGAGTACACATCCGGGAGATACCGATAATTCATCAATTCCCATTTCCAGGAATGTCTCAGTCAATTCCATATCAGCACCCAGCTCTCCGCAGATACCGGCCCAGATGCCTGCCTCATGCGCATTCTTTGCAACCATACGGATCAGTCGGAGAATTGCTTCATGATGCGGATTATAGAAGGCATCCAGCTTCGGATTCTGACGGTCGATGGCCAGTGTGTACTGGGTCAGGTCATTCGTTCCGATACTGAAGAAATCCACATGCTTTGCAAGCTGATCGCTGATGATCGCCGCTGCCGGTGTCTCGATCATGATTCCTTCCTCTACTTCTCCGATCGGAATGCCTGCTGCCCGCAGCTCTTCCTTCACCTGTGCAGAAATCTCCTTAATCTGCTCTACTTCTTCTACCGAAGTGATCATCGGATACATAATGGCAATATTTCCGAATGCGCTGGCACGGAACAATGCACGGAGCTGTGTCTTAAATATTTCCGGTCTGGACAGACAGATTCTGATTGCCCGGAAGCCAAGTGCCGGGTTATCCTCCTTATCCAGATCAAAATAATCCACCTGCTTATCGGCCCCGATATCCAGTGTACGGATAATTACCTTCTTGCCGGCCATGGTCTCTGCCACACGCTTATAAATCTGAAACTGCTCTTCCTCTGTCGGATAATCCTTGGACTCCAGATAAATAAACTCGCTCCGGAACAGACCGATTCCTTCCGCATCATTCATCAGAACGGTTGCCAGATCCGATACATTCCCGATATTGGCATATAAATGTACCTTCTGTCCGGACTGTGTAACAGTCTCTTTTCCCTTCATGGTCTGGTAAAGACGATTCCGTTCTTCCTCTTCTTCCTTGCGTTTCCGATATTCAAGAATCGTTGTCTCATCCGGATCCACATACAGGATTCCCTCTTTACCGTCTACAATTGCAAGCTTTCCGTCCCACTCCTTCCGGATCTGAATTCCGATCAGCGCCGGAATCCCCATGGTTCTTGCAAGAATCGCAGTGTGAGAATTCGTAGAACCATGCTCTGTTACAAATGCCAGAAGCTTGCTCTTATCCATTTTTACCGTTTCACTTGGTGCCAGATCATCGGCAACCACGATCACCGGCTCGGCTCCCAGTTCTCCGGTACTGCCCTTTCCGGTCAGCACGGATACCACCCGGTCGGAAATGTCCTTAATATCTGCCGAACGTGCCTGGAAATATTCATCATCCATATTCGCAAACATTTCAGCAAAATGATCTCCGGTCATGGCAACTGCATACTCTGCATTTACTTCCTGTGATGTGATCATATTGGTAATCGAATCATTATAATCATCATCCTCCAGCAGCATACTGTGAACCTCAAATACCTGTGCGTTCACCTCACCGACTTCCTGAACTGCCTTCTCATATAATTCCTGAAGCTGTTCGATTGCAGTCTCCTTGGCCGCCTCATAGCGTGCCAGTTCTGCCTGAACATCCTCCACATGTCTTCGCACAATCTGACCCAAATCCTTAGAGTAGAAGAAAATCGGTCCGATTGCAACCCCATTAAAAACCTTTTTTCCCGTATACTTTTCCATAAGCTCCTTCTTTCTCCGACTTATAAATTTGCTTCAAAAAATGCCTGAATTTCTTTTGCTGCCTGCTCCTCATTCTCGCCTTCTACTTCAACTGTCACTTCATCATTCTGCTTTACGCCAAGAGCCATGATCGCCATCAGCTTTCTTGCGTCAGCGCTGCCCTTTGCTGTCTTTAATGTAATGGTTGCAGGATATTTCTTAGCCTCTTTTACTAAGATTCCTGCCGGTCTTGCGTGGATTCCTACCTCGTCTGTGATTGTGTACTTGAATGATACCATAGTTCATTTCTCCCTTCTTTTTCTATTATTGTTTTTGACGATGCCGTGATTTTTATTCATAGAGTTTAAAAAACCCGGACACGAAAAAATCTTTATAGATCTTCACATGTCCGGGTTATGCCAACTCAATGTTACACCCCGTAAATAGGAGTATGTAGTTAATCACTTGCTTATATTCCTATAATAAAAGCTATTAAAATATTTGTCAACTACGTTCTTCTAAAAAATTAATTTTTATTGTATGGCAACAGCTGAAAGCTCGCACAGCTTATTACTTTGACAAGTTGTGGTTTGTGTAGACAACTCCGTCCGCCGTCGCTCCGGCTGTAAGCGGATTCAGTATT
>HF991342.1:0-23831 GCA_000431515.1 Clostridium sp. CAG:632
ATTATATTGGGGTGTCAGATTATGGAAGTTGTAGAAATCATTAACAAAATTATCATGTACTTATTTTTCATCTGTTACTTGTATCAGTTCTTATATGTAGCAATTTCCCTTTTTCACAGAGAAAAGCCGCATAAGAAGGAGGAAGTGATCCACCGGCTGGCGATATTGATCGCTGCCAGAAATGAGCAGGCAGTCATTGGCAATCTGATCGACAGCATCCATGCCTCCGACTATCCGAAAAATTGTGTGGATATTTATGTCGGTGCCGATAACTGTACCGATAATACTGCAGAGATTGCAAGAGAACATGGCGCTATCGTTTATGAGCGGACCGACACAAAGAACATCGGCAAAGGCTATGTTTTGAATTTCCTGTTAAATAAGATCAAACGCAGCTCTGCAAAAAGCTATGATGCCTATATTGTATTAGATGCCGATAACGTATTGGATCCGAATTTTCTCCGTGAAATCAACCGGACCTATACGGATGGATACAACATCGTCACATGCTACCGTAATTCCAAAAACTACGGAAGTAACTGGGTCTCTGCCGGTTATGCGCTCTGGTTCCTGCGTGAAGCGAAATACCTGAATGCCGCCCGGATGGCAATTGGAAGCAGCAGTGCAGTATCCGGTACCGGATTCCTGTTTTCTGACAGCATCCTGCAGAAATTCGGCGGTTGGAACTTCTTTACGCTGACAGAAGATATTGAATTTACAATCTGCAATGTATCACAGGGTGAAAAGATCGGCTATGCCGCAAAAGCGATCCTTTATGACGAACAGCCGACCAGCTTCCGTCAATCCTGGAATCAGCGTCTGCGCTGGGCCAAGGGTTACCTTCAGGTATTTAAGAAATACGGTCTGACACTTACGAAGGGGATTTTTCACGGAAGCTTCTCCTGCTATGATATGCTGATGAATATCCTGCCTGCCGCAATTCTGACTGCGATCAGTATTCCGGTAAATCTAGGTGCTGCCTTTTACGCATTTGCCGCGAATGCTTCCCTTGCAATCCTCGGCCGCTCCCTGTTACAGATGTTTATAAGTCTATGCATGACTGTCTTCATTCTCGGTGTCATTACCACCATCAGTGAATGGAAGCAGATTCATTGCAGCACCGGAAAGAAAATCCTGTACACATTCACCTTCCCGATCTTCATGCTGACCTACATACCGATCTATATCGTATCCCTGTTTTCCAAAGTAGAATGGAAACCGATCAGGCATGAGAAGAGCCTGACTCTGGAGCAAATCATTATGAATGATTAGATTTGCGGTCGTTTTAATAATATCTAAAAAGTATTCTTTTGGTTCTTCACTATAGCCAAATTCATCTTCTTTTTCTCTTACATTATGCACAATTCCTAAAAAATAAAGAAGCCCCTGTTACTGTTATGGAACAGTAACAGAAGCTTCTTTTCTATAAAACTAATTAAGTTCTATTCACCAACATATACGGTGTACTATTTATTAGCAATAGCAGCCTGAGCAGCAGCTAATCTTGCAATCGGTACACGGAATGGAGAACATGAAACATAATCCAGACCAATCTTGTGGCAGAACTCTACAGATGAAGGATCTCCACCGTGCTCACCACAGATACCTACATGTAACTTAGGATTAACCGGCTTACCTAACTTGATAGCCATATCCATTAACTTACCAACACCGGTCTGATCCAGCTTAGCGAATGGATCGTTCTCGAAGATCTTTGTGTCATAGTAAGCATTTAAGAACTTACCGGCATCATCACGAGAGAAACCAAATGTCATCTGAGTTAAGTCGTTCGTACCGAAGCAGAAGAAGTCAGCTTCCTTAGCAATCTCATCAGCAGTTAAAGCTGCACGAGGAATCTCGATCATAGTACCTACTTCGTACTTCAGATCAACGCCTGCAGCAGCGATCTCAGCATCAGCAGTCTCAACTACTATCTTCTTAACGTACTTTAATTCCTTAACTTCGCAAACCAATGGGATCATGATCTCAGGCTCAACATTCCAATCCGGATGCTCCTTCTGAACCTCGATAGCTGCACGGATAACTGCCTTAGTCTGCATCTTAGCGATTTCCGGATAAGTTACAGCCAGACGGCATCCTCTGTGACCCATCATAGGGTTAAACTCATGCAAGCTAGCGATGATTGTCTTAATCTGCTCTACTGACTTGCCCTGAGCATTTGCAAGCTTCTCAATATCAGCTTCCTCTGTAGGAACGAACTCATGAAGAGGTGGATCCAGGAAACGGATAGTAACCGGATTACCTTCCAGAGCTTCATATAATGCCTTGAAGTCGCCCTGCTGATATGGAAGAATCTTCTCCAGAGCAGCTTCTCTTTCTTCTACTGTATCTGAGCAGATCATCTCACGGAAAGCAGCAATTCTGTCTTCCTCGAAGAACATATGCTCTGTACGACAAAGACCGATACCTTCTGCACCAAGCTCACGAGCCTTCTTAGCATCTGCAGGAGTATCTGCATTTGTACGAACCTTTAATGTTCTGTACTTATCAGCCCAAGCCATAACACGTCCAAATGTACCAGCGATCGTAGCATCTACTGTTGGGATAATGCCATCATAGATGTTACCAGTTGTACCATCGATAGAGATGAAGTCTCCCTCGTGGAACTCCTTGCCAGCTAATGTAAACTTCTTGTTTTCTTCGTCCATAGCGATATCGCCACAACCGGATACACAGCAGGTACCCATACCACGTGCAACTACGGCTGCATGAGAGGTCATACCACCACGAACGGTTAAGATACCCTGAGAAGCCTTCATACCGGTAATATCTTCTGGGGAGGTTTCCAGTCTTACCAGAACTACCTTCTCACCTCTTGCATTCCACTCTTCAGCATCAGCAGCGGTAAATACGATCTTACCACAAGCAGCTCCAGGAGAAGCACCTAAGCCCTTGCCCATTGGAGTAGCCTTCTTTAATGCTGCTGCATCGAACTGTGGATGAAGTAATGTATCCAGGTTACGAGGATCGATCATAGCAACTGCTTCTTCTTCTGTCTTATGTCCCTCATCTACCAGGTCACAAGCGATCTGCAGAGCTGCCTGAGCGGTTCTCTTACCATTACGGCACTGTAACATGTATAACTTCTTGTTCTCTACTGTGAATTCCATATCCTGCATGTCATGGTAGTGATTCTCAAGAGTCTCACATACCTTGATGAACTCTGCATATGCTTCTGGGAATTCCTGTTCCATCTGAGCGATCGGCATTGGTGTACGAACACCGGCAACTACGTCCTCGCCCTGTGCGTTCTTTAAGAACTCACCCATTAACTTCTTCTCACCTGTTGCAGGGTCACGTGTAAATGCAACACCTGTACCAGACTCGTTATTTAAGTTACCGAATACCATAGGCATTACGTTAACTGCGGTACCCCATGAGTAAGGGATATCATTATCTCTTCTGTATACGTTAGCTCTTGGGTTATCCCATGATCTGAATACGGCTTCAATAGCCAGCTTCAACTGTTCTACAGGATCTGAAGGGAAATCTGAGCCTAACTGGTTCTTGTACTCAGCCTTGAACTGTTCTGCCAGAGTCTTTAAGTCAGCTGCTGTCAGCTCAACATCATACTTAACACCCTTCTCTTCCTTCATCTTGTCAATCAGCTGCTCGAAGTACTTCTTACCAACTTCCATAACAACGTCTGAGAACATCTGGATGAAACGTCTATAAGAGTCATATACGAAACGCTCGAATGCAGGATCCGGATTACCGGCGATCATAGCTGCTACAACTTCATCATTCAGACCAAGATTCAGGATTGTATCCATCATACCCGGCATAGATGCTCTTGCACCTGAACGTACAGATACTAACAATGGATTCTTAAGATCGCCGAACTTCTTACCGTTGATCTCTTCCATCTTCTTAACGCCTTCCATAGCCTGAGCCATGATCTCGTCGTTAATCTTACGTCCGTCCTCATAGTACTGTGTACATGCCTCTGTTGTAATAGTGAAACCCTGTGGAACCGGAAGGCCGATGGTAGTCATCTCTGCAAGGTTGGCACCCTTACCGCCAAGAAGATTACGCATGGTCATGTCGCCTTCGCTAAACATATAAACCCACTTGTTTGCCATTTGTTACTTACCTCCTAAGTGTTGAATATTCTTGCCTGCACCTATAGATACAGCCACTGTAAGCTATTATATCATATTTTCTTCTTTTTTGAAGTCATTTTTGTGAAATATTTTAAATTTTACCCATATTTTTCATGTTTCTAGTGAAAGATTGCCAGTTGCCCTTTTTCACTGTTTTTCCTCTCCGCCATAACGCAAAAAAACCGATGCCGCAATGGGCACCGGTTCCGTTAAAGTGTTGCCACACACACAATTACTACTGAACGATTCTTCTTGCTCCGATCGGAGAAGTGTAATACATATTTGAAATAATAATACCGGTTGACTCTGTGCTGGCATGAACGATCTGTCCACCACCAATATACAGGCCTACATGACCGGAATAACAGATGATATCACCCGGCTGTACTGCATCTAAGGATACTGCTGTACCCTGGCTCATCTGAACTGCGGATGAATGACTTAAGGAATAACCGAACTGTGCATAAACAGCCATTGTGAAGCCACTGCAGTCCGTACCGTTTGTCAGGCTGCTTCCGCCATATACATACGGATTACCGACAAACTGGCATGCATAGCTGGCAATCTGCTGTCCGAGTGCAAGTCCTTCTGCCGATGTATTAACCGGAGGAAGTACTGCGATCTCAGAAGATCTGGTTGTCGTCTGGGCTGCCTTTGCCGCTTTCTCAGCTAATGCTGCCTCGATCATAGCCTGTTCTTCTTCCAGTGTCATAGCTGTCGGATAATTCCAGCCAACCTCGACAAACTCCTTTGCCACATAACCAACTGTATCATCATTATACTGAATCTCTACCCATTCATCGGTCTCACCTAACACATCCAGCTCCTGTCCACCTGTGACAGAACCGATGCACTCGCTCTCCGTGCTCTGATCCTGACGAACATTCAGTGCAGGAACCTCAACGGATGCACAATACTTATAATTCTCTGTAATATAAGCACCTGCCTCATCACCAAACATCAGGAACTCGTTTGCTACATAACCGGAAACCGAACCGGACTCGACCTTAGACCATTCCTCGCCCCGCTCTACTACATGAGCGACTGCATACGGATATAACTTACCAACGATCTCTGCATCTGTACTTGCTTCTGCACGTACCCGAAGACTTCCTTCGATATTGGCTACCGCATATTCCTGCCACTCCGGATATTCACACTCCGGTGCTGCCTCGGTAGTCTCCTCTGTCACTTCTTCTGCCTCGGTCACTTCTGTAGCCTCAGCAGCTTCCGCTTCATCATTGCTCTTAAGAACTGCAACCTCTCTGGCTGAAATTCCGCTTTCCATTGCTTCATCCTGTACAACTGCTACCGTCTCCGGCTGCTGATGTTCTGTTATTGTGCTCGTACCGAATGCTACACCGGCGCCCATGGCCAGCATAACTGCGGCACTGATTAATGTCTTTTTCATTTATTTATTACTCCATCATTTCGCAATTATTACAAATTTGTTACAACTTGTTACGTTTGTATTCTAGCAAACCATACCTCCTATGTCAACAAAAAATCGTCATTTTTTTATTTTTTCGAGTTAAATTGTTGCAAAAATATACATTTTAGCTATAATTATAAATAAGTTATACTATTCGCCATCTTATATGGCAGGAATCTATGAAACACGGGGGTTTTAATTATGGCAATAACAGATTTCATGGATCTTTCATTATTAGAACAGGTTTTGGAAGATTGGACAATATCCACCGGTATGTCAGCCGTAGCAATTGACAAGGACGAGAATTATATCACAAAAGAATTCGGTTATACAGATTTCTATGAGAAGTATCATCGCAGTGCTGCTGATGACCTGCGTCGTCATATCGGTCGTAATGACAGTGATATCAGCTGGTTTATCCACAGTGGTCTGACCTACTTCACCGCACCGATTCAGGTGGCCGGCAGCTGTGTCGGCAAGATCATTGCCGGTCAGTTCCTGGCAGAAGAGCCGGATGATGATGTATTTTCCGCAGAAGCTTCTGAACAGGGGATCAATCCGGATGCCTATCTGGAAGCCCTGCATCAGGTACCGGTCAAGGAAGAAGCTACAGTTCAGGCTGCTGCCAGACTTCTTCAGACTCTGGTAAACAATCTGGCGAATCTCGAATATAACCAGTCCACTAACAGTTCTCTGGTAAGCGCTCTGGAGGAGAATATTTCAAAAGCTGCCGATCTGATCGACGAGATCAATGGAGAGTCGTTAGCACTGGACAAGATTGAGAGCAAGCAGAAGATCTTATCCCTGAATGCTTCGATCGAAGCTGCCAGAGCCGGTGAGTTCGGCCGTGGCTTCGCAGTCGTTGCTTCCGAGTTCGGCAAGCTGGCTGTTAACTCCGGCGAGATCAATAAGTCTATCAAGACTTCCTTGAAATCCTTGACCAGTGTGATCAATGAGCTGGAAGAACAGTCTAAATAAGAAGCAGAATATAAAGAATTCGGGCATAAAGAATTCTAAAAAAGGAACATAAAAAGAACTCCGGATCCGGAGTTCTTTTTATGTTCCTTATCAGATGATCCGTAACATTCTTTATCATCAAGCTAGAATGCCATCTTCTCTTCAAAATAAGCCTTCAGGTCTTCGATCTTAACACGCTCCTGTGCCATTGTGTCACGATCACGCACCGTTACAGCACCATCCTCTTCTGATTCAAAATCATATGTGATACAGAACGGAGTACCGATCTCATCCTGACGACGATACCGCTTACCGATATTTCCTCTGTCATCATACTCACAGTTATAATATTTAGAAAGCTCTGCATAGATCTTCTCTGCACCTTCATTCAGTTTCTTAGATAACGGAAGCACGCCGATCTTAACCGGTGCCAGTGCCGGATGGAAATGTAATACTGTCCGGACATCACCGCCCTCTAACTCTTCTTCATCATAAGCACTGCATAAGAATGCCAGAGTAACACGGTCTGCACCTAACGAAGGCTCGATTACATATGGGATGTACTTCTCCTTCTTCTCATCATCGAAGTAATCCATCGGCTCACCGGATGTTTTCTGATGCTGCGTCAGATCATAATCGGTACGGTCTGCAATACCCCACAGCTCGCCCCAGCCGAATGGGAACAGGAACTCAATATCTGTAGTACCTTTACTATAGAAGCAAAGCTCTTCCGGAGAATGATCTCTTGCTCGCATCTCTTCTTCCTTCATGCCAAGATTCTTCAGCCAGTCGATACAGAACTGTCTCCAATAGGTGAACCATTCCAGATCCGTTCCCGGCTCACAGAAGAACTCCAGCTCCATCTGCTCGAACTCTCTGGTACGGAAGGTAAAGTTACCCGGTGTGATCTCATTTCGGAATGATTTACCGATCTGACCGATACCAAACGGAATCTTCTTACGGGAGGTTCTCTGTACATTCTTGAAGTTTACGAAAATACCCTGCGCGGTCTCCGGTCTCAGATATACAGTATTCTTAGCATCCTCCGTAACACCCTGGAAGGTCTTGAACATCAGATTAAACTGACGGATATCTGTAAAATTATGCTTTCCGCAGGTCGGACATGGAACCTGATTATTCTCGATAAAGTCCATCATCTGATCCTGACTCCAACCGTCTACAGAACCACCCAGATCAATGCCATGCTCTTCTGCATAGTCCTCGATCAGCTTATCCGCACGAAACCGCTCATGACACTCCTTACAATCCATCAACGGATCTGCGAATCCGGCAAGATGTCCGGAAGCTACCCATGTCTGCGGATTCATCAGAATCGCACAGTCAACACCTACATTATATGGATTCTCCTGAATAAACTTCTTCCACCAAGCACGCTTTACGTTGTTCTTCAGCTCAACACCCAGATTACCGTAATCCCAGGTATTTGCCAGTCCGCCGTAAATCTCTGAACCCGGGTATACAAACCCTCTCGCTTTTGCTAATGCAACGATCTTATCCATAGTTTTTTCCATTTTTCCAACCTCACTCATTTTAGTCTCATTCATTGCCTGCGGCAATTATTTAAATACGATTACAGCAACACCTTCACCGTTCGCCGTATACGTACCGTTCACTTCTGTTACATACGAATTATAATACTGCACCTTGCCTTTACAGACAATGTCCATTGCATCACTGACCTCCAATACCTTCAGTCCGTCTGTATCAATATCAGTAGCTTTCACCGTTGTTCCATCCGACTTCACAATCAGATCACCGGTCAGTTCCGCCTGTGCGGCATCCGCCAGCACATACTCCGTATGATTGAATGCATTATACGTTGTCATATCCTGATATGTCAACTTAAGCTTCGCCAGACTGTTCTCTGTCTGTATCTCCTTAATCTCAATACTACCCTCACCATTGGCGGTATTATATGCGTTCACCTCATCCGTTACAAACTGTTCCAGGTCGGTCATACTGTAATCTCCGTCCGAAAAATCCTCAACCGAAACATCTGCGATCTTTCCGTCCTTATGAACCGTCATGGTGTTCGTCATAATCGAATCCATGCCCCCGGTGCATCCGACCAAAAGCACTGCACTCAGCATGATTCCAACTATCAAAAGCCCCTGTTTCATTCCGAAATCCTCCTGCTTGATATACGATATCCATTCTATAATGGCTTTATCATTGTAACGTTTAATCCCACGGATTGCAAGAGAGAGAATCAAGAAATTCTGCGGATTTAAAGCTCCGGTCCGTATATTCCGCCAGAAAATCCGTGCAGATCCGGTTCAGCTCCTGCTGTACCTCCGCCGACACCTGAAAGGAATACAGCTTTTCCAACGTTGTACTCAGGATAAACTGCAGCGTATATACCGTAGACGGATTCAACAGCTCACTGATATCATAATCCACCATGCAATGATCGACGCAGACCAGTCCGCCCTGTCTCGCCCGGAATACATATCCGGTTCCCTGGTTGCCGCAACGCACGCAGGAAAACACCTGCATTTCCTCTCCGTCCAGTGCCATCGCCCGGATCTCATAGATTCGCCGGATCAGTTCCGCCGGAACCTGCTTCTTCGCAATTGCGCGAAGTGTCACATACAGAAGCTTCAGCTGTTCTCTGTCATCCAGATTCTCATGTGTCAGATGCTCCGCCAGTTCGCAGAAATACGTACCGTATGTAATTCCGTCCAGATCTGTCTTTATCTCATCGAAATAATTCTGCACCTCAATACTCTGCACCCGATACGCATCCCGTCCGGAAAACAGTGTGAATCTTCCATAGGCAAACGGCTGGCTGGCCGCTGTCAAAGGATTTCCGGCACGTCGGACACCCCGGACAAAAGCAGAAATCTTTCCGCGTTCCTTCGTCAGGATCACCAGCCGCCTGTCATAGTCACCTACCTGTGTCGCCTTTAACACCATTCCGGTCACTTCCGTCTGCATACTTCATCACTCCCTCTGCTCGAACCCAAAGTTCTTCAACAGATAGTCACTGTCCCGCCAGTCTTTTTTCACCTTTACCCACAGCTTCAGGTTTACCTTGGTATCCAGCAGCTTCTCCATATCCAGCCGGGCCTGCGTTCCGATCTTTTTCAGCATAGCGCCCTGCTTTCCAATAATAATTCCCTTATGCGAATCCCGCTCACAGATGATCGTAGCATCAATATCCACGATATTCTTTCCCGGACGATCCTTCATGGCATCGATTACCACTGCGATCCCGTGCGGGATCTCATGATCCAGACAACGCAATGCTTTCTCCCGGATAATCTCTGCCACGATCTGCCGCTCCGGCTGATCCGTGATCGTATCCTCATCATAATACTGAGGTCCTTCCGGCAGATATTTTAAAATTGCCCGGATCACATCCTTCGTATTCCGGTCACGCAATGCGGACACCGGAATGACTGCATCAAAGGAATACTCCTTCCGGTATGCCTCCATTGCCGCCTCGACTGCCTGTTTCTCTACGGTATCAATCTTATTGATCACAAGAATGATCGGTGTATGCACCGTCTTCAGCCGTTCAATGATTGCCCGTTCTCCCTTACCGATATAGGTGGTCGGTTCTACCAGCCATAGTACAACGTCCATCTCGCTCAGTGCCGAATTCACAGCGCTCATCATATATTCACCCAGCTTGTTTTTCGCCCGGTTAATACCCGGTGTATCAAGAAAGACAATCTGCCCATCCTCACAGGTATATACCGTCTGGATCCGATTTCTCGTGGTCTGTGCTTTATTACTGGTAATGGCGATCTTCTGCCCTACCAGATGATTCATCAATGTGGATTTTCCTACATTGGGTCTGCCAATGATCGTAACAAATCCGGATTTATATGTCTGTTTCATGCTATCTCCTCTAAAATACCGTTCTGATATTCTTGAAATGCTCTGCTTCCTGCTCGATCTTCTTCTCATTACCGATCACACAGATGGCGCCGGATGAAACGACAGACTGAACCAGCTGTGCCAGTCCGCGAATCGTTGCCTGATTCGTAGAAAGCAGTTCATCTCTCCTCTTCTGCCGATATTCATCGCTAATACCGGTCAGATACAGACTGAAGTCCCGCTCGCCGCGGTCATATGCATTTAGCGGAATATCCGCTGCGCCGATCGTCCCGATAATATATTTGGTCATGTCTCTGTCTTCGGCCCGGAAGCCTGCCACATACTCTGCTGCCTTCTGATAAACCTCGTAGGTCTCCATCAGCTTCGGATCCCGGTATGAGGTCAGATAGCTGGTACCGTTATCCCCGAAGCCGCACATGCATCCATATGCACCGCCCTGTACACGCACATTGATCCACAGATAATCATAGGAGAAAATCGTCTCCAGCACCCGCAGTGCTCCGGTGGTCTCAAAGCCCGCCTTCTTATAGTTTCCGGCAGTTGCCACGTACTGTACCTGACTGGCTGTCTTAAATGCCTCATTGCGGAGCTCCGGCTTCAGCTGTTCTACCGGATGTGCCACACTCCGGTTGGACAGATAGACAGAAAACAGCGTCACATTCATACCGATCGCTTCTTCCACATCATTATCTCCGGTATAAGAAATCACCAGATTCTCCTTATGCAGTAACTCCTCAAGCACTGCCTGCAGCTGCTTTACCAGATCCTCTTTCTTCGCCTCAAAGTTCTGATTCAGATCATCAATAAACTCATAGTAATCAATGCCCTTGGCACGTTCTTTCACATATTGTCCAACCGAGATATAAGACATGGCACGGGCTGCTGCCGTGGAATGTCCGCGGCTCAGCAGATCCGGCTTCATGGATGCCTTGATCTCTGCCAGAATCTCTGCCAGCCGTTTCGTATCATCCAGCCGGCTGTGCAGCAGCAGTTCTTCGATCAGCTTAAATGTATCCTCAATCTGCTCATATAACATCTTCGCCTTCACATCAAAGGTCGGCAGATACTCATCTGCATTCAGACTGCCCCGTACATCAAAGGAGGTCTGGATGCTTCCGGATTTCAGCCGGATCTCGCTCGCCAGCTCATTATAACTGTAATGCTCTGTGTCGATCATACCCATAACAGCGGCCAGCAGATTCGCATACGGCAGCATCTCGACCGGAAGCTTATCCAGCTTAAAGCACAGATGTACATAAGCAATTCCGTTCGTAAAGATCGGATGTACCACCACCGGGATCCCCAGCATATCCTTCACCACATTCTGCTGTGGCTGAATCTTTGGCTCAATATCCGCGATCTCAAGCAACGGAATCTTCCGGATATCCTCTTCCGGAGACGGATCCTCCTGATACTTCTTTAATGCCTTCGTATCTGCAATCAGCTGCTCGATCTGTCCCGGATCCAGGGATGCCTTGTACTCTGCAAGAGAAGCCTTCACTGCCTGCTCTTTCTTCTCGTTTAAGCCCTGCTCCGGCTTCAGCACCACCAGACTCCGGTGTGTATTGTCCAGAAGATAGGTCCGGATCGTACGTTCAAAGAATCCATTCTCCAGTCCACGCTTCATGAATCCAAGTGTCTCATCCATCTTAATATGAATAAACGGTGCCCGGTCATCATATAACCAGCTATCAAATACCTTCAGTCCGTACATAAGTCCCTTCGGATACCGGCCGAAATCAGACTCCCGAAGCTGGAACTCCAGCGAATTGATTGCCGCCTGCATCGCCTTCTTCGGTACTCCTTCTTCGCAGATTTTCTGCAGGGTATCGCGGATCACCTGCTCAAAACGCTCCTGATCCTCCTCGTTCGCATTGTGCGCAATGATCGAAAAGATCGGCTGCTGGATGGTACTGTCATAAGACGACTCAATATCCTTACCGATCCCGGCCTGGATCAGTGCCTGCTTTAACGGTGCTCCCGGCATATCAAGCAATACAGACTGCAGCAGCTGCAATGCCATATAAAGCTCCGGCTGCAGACTGGTCCCGATCACTGCATTATAAGAAAGGAACGTATTATCCTTCATGTCCTCCGACTCTGCCAGAGAGTAAGAATATGTCTTCTTCACCGGTCCCGGATACTCGATCTGCATATGGATTCTGGAATCCACCTTCTGATAATCATAGTGGCACAGATACTCCTCGTCCAGAAACCGAAGTTTCTCCTCCACATCCATATTTCCATAGAGATAAATGTAACTATTGGACGGATGATAATATTTCCGATGGAAATCAAGAAATGCTTCCTGTGTGAGAGTCGGAATCGTTGCCGGCTCTCCACCCGACTCACAGGCATAGGTCGTATCCGGCAGCAATGACATCTGAATCAGCCTTGCAAGCTCCTGATTCGGATCGGAATAGACACCCTTCATCTCGTTGTAAACCACACCATTATAGGTCAGCTCACCATCCGGAGTCTCCAGCTCATAATGCCAGCCCTCCTGCTTCATAATCTCCGGATGAATATAAATATTCGGATGGAACACCGCATCCAGATAAACGTCCATCAGATTCTGAAAATCCTTATCATTATAGCTGGCGATCGGATATACCGTCTTGTCCGAATATGTCATAGCATTTAAGAATGTATTTAATGAACCCTTCGCCAGCTCCACGAACGGATCCTTTGCCGGGAACTTCCGGGAACCGCAGAGTACAGAATGCTCCATGATATGCGGGACTCCGGTATCATCATGCGGCGGTGTGCGGAAGCCGATGGTAAATACCTTATTGGTATCCTCATTACTGATCACGACCACTCTTGCCTTTGTCTTTCTATGTCTGAAAATATATCCGGTTGCCGACAGCTCCGGAATAGCTTCCTGCTCTAATAAATCATATGCGCCCATGCGTTTCATCGCTGTTCCTCCTTGTTTCACTTTCTTCTATATTATGAATCCGTTACACATCATGCCAATATCACAAGATATATCCTACCATGTTTTCCCATGATTGGCAAACCGATTACCTCTTTCTGAAAAATATTATTTGAAATTTCTTGCAACACCATACATCCTATTTTACACTGATTAATATAACACTGAAAAATAACGATTCACAGACTTTATAAAGGGGGTTATGAATATGAAATCAGGAACTAATTTTTTTAAGAAAGCTTTATCTTTTACATTACTCGGTTCTCTGGCACTATCTCTGTGTGCCTGCAACGCTTCACCATCCATGGTGACATTAAAGAGTCAGGAGCTGACCAGCCAACTGCCGGATGAATCCGTTACCGGCAAAGATCCGGATGGCACCTTCTGCAGCTCTACCGCTGACTTTTCCATCCGGCTTTTCCAGACGGCTCTGTCCGGAAGCAGCACCGGTGAAAATGTCCTGCTCTCGCCGGAATCCGTTCTGTCCGCACTGGCTATGACTGCCAACGGAGCCGGAAGCACAACCCGCGCCGAAATGGAACAGGTTCTTTGCGGCGGCATATCTATGGAGGACTTTAATCCATATATGTATAGCTTTCAGAATCGCCTGACTACAAGTGAAGATGTGAGTTTTCATCAGGCCAATTCTATCTGGATCCGTAATCAGGAGAACGCGATTCAGATGAATGAAGACTTCTTGCAGACCGATAAGAATTATTATCAGGCAGATGCTTACTATGCAGCCTTTGATGACCGGACCACAAAGGAAATCAATCAATGGATAAATAAGAATACCAACGGTATGATTCCTTCTTTATTAGATGGCCCGATTGCAGATGACATTGTCCTGTATCTGATCAATGCCCTTGCCTTTGAGGGTACCTGGGATACTCCGTATGAGGATTCACAGATTACAGAAGATGCTTCTTTCACCAATTATGCCGGTGAACCGGAGACCGTTGCCATGTTACACAGCACGGAGGACTACTATATCCACGATGAACATGCCACCGGCTTCCTTAAAAATTATAAAGGTGGTGGCTTCGCATTCCTTGCTCTGCTACCGGAAGAAGGAATGACACCGGAGGACTATGCAGCCACCCTGACCGGCAAAGATTACCTTACCATGTTCCGGAACCGTGAGACCCGGGATGTCATTGTACAGATGCCGGAATTCACCTATGATTATACCACGGAATTAAAGGATGTCCTGTCTGAGATGGGTATGCCGGAAGCATTTCAGAAGCATGCAGATTTCTCTAATATGGGAACCACCAACACCGGATATCTGTATATCAACCGGGTTCTGCACAAGACCCACATCGAAGTAGACCGTACCGGGACCAAGGCTGCCGCAGTCACTGCCATTGAGATGACGGCCGAATCCTGTGTGATGGAGGAGGAAACACCGCCCCAAGTCATTCTGGACCGTCCATTCGTCTATGCGATCATTGATACCAATACCGGTCTGCCGATCTTTCTGGGAACCGTAAACACCGTACAGTAAGGTACGGTGTTTACCGCACCTGCTGTAACACTCCCATCTCCATCTCATAGACATGATCACAGAGAATATCAATATCTTCTTTGTTATGGCTGGCCATCACGGCAGTTCTGCCCTGCTCCTTTAATTCCATAAAGAGCTTTCGCATATCCGCAACTCCGTGTTTGTCCAGCCCATTCATCGGTTCATCCAGAATCAATATCTTCTGATCTTCCATGATTGCCTGCGCAATTGCAAGCCGCTGTCTCATACCCATGGAATAATTCTTCACATGTTTCCGGCTCTTCGGATCCAGACCTACTTTTTCAAGAACCGCTTCTATATGCTCCGGATTCTTCGGATTCCGAAGACGGTACAGATAATCCAGATTCTTATATCCGCTGTAGTTGCCAAGAAATGCAGGCTCTTCAATGATCACACCTGCCTCATTCAGCATATCCAGATCCTTATGCATCTCTCTGCCCCGGATGTAGATATGTCCGCTATCCAGATATAATAATCCACATATACTCTTAAACAGTACTGTCTTTCCGGAACCATTATGCCCAACAATTCCGGTAATACTCCCTTCCATGCAATCGACGGAAACATCTTTTAACACCTGCTGTTTTCCAAAGGACTTGCATGCATGCTGCACCGATATAACCGGCATCTTCCCTACCTGCACTTCCTGTTTGTTCTCATTCTCCATTCTTTCCCTCTCCTCCTATTCTTCATTATTCCATATAAATTCTTTCTTCCTGATTCGCAGCATTGCTGCTGTAACACATATCACCAGACCAAGGATACTGGCAATCAAACAATAGGCAAAGGAGGGGTAATAGATGTCAAGGAATGCCTGCTGACCATATATTGACATCCTACACCAGTAAAATGGAAGTACATAGACTAATACGCGCATCAGGGGAGCCAAATACACTGTCATCTGCATTGCAATGATTGCTATTGAAACCGCTACTGCCAATGTCCTGTTTATGTAAAGACTTAATGTAAACATAAAAATACCAAGAAGCGTTATTTCCAGCCAAAGCATTAAAAAACAGATCAGCATAGCCTGTATGGGCTGATATTTATCAATAACTGCCTGTGAGCCCCTTGCCACAATATTGTATTTATATATACTATTTGAATATGCAAGTGTATAAATCACCTTTCCCCAGTCCCAATCAAACTGCACTCTTGGCAAAAATATTAATATTGTCATTCCTATTGTCAATATTGCCATAATCAATCCCTGCAGTGAAATTGCCAGGATTTTCTCTGCACACCAACGTTTCTTCCCTTTTCTCACTATCTTATACAACTCTGTTTTTTGCATAAACGGTACATCTGAATACATATAACACATGGCAAATCCATAGGTCATAACAAAATGTGCATTATCTATGATATTGGGTGCCATCCATGGTGTAATCCACTCCTGTGTGTCAATCATCAGACGATCAATGCCGGTTGCCGTCGCTGCTACCAAGGCAATCATCAATATAACTGTACCAATAAAGCGCATAGAGCTAATTCTCTGCCGGACTTCTATCCAGCATCCACTTAACAATCTTCTGCTATTCATCCATTCATCACCCAGCCTTTCGCCTTACCCATATGATCATGCTGCAGCAAAGTAAAACAATTAAAATCTCCATATAATATAACCATCTCATCTGTTCTTGCATTGGATATGCAATGCTAGTTACACCCATGCTATAAAGCCCAACCTTAGAGCCCACTTCTAATCCCAAAAAGCGAACAGCTACATTATCCCAGACAAAAAGAATTGCTACCGGCAATGCATAAACTATCATACGATTTCGAACGAACAAAGAAAGACTCAAGCCAATCACTCCCATTGCACTCGCCAGACATGCCAGTTGAATTCCAATCAAGCAAATAAATATGCCATACTCTTTCTGCTCCAATACACTTCTATAAGGAATACTAAGATTTAATATGTAATTCAGGTTTTCTTCACTTGGATTTCCATATTTAATCCAATAAAATACTGCATCCAATACAAACGCTATAAACATTGTTATCCCTGACGAGAAAAAGGTTGTAATTACTTTAGAAATCCAATAAGCATTCCCCGTCCCCCGCAATGTAAGCTGCATGTCATATTTATATTCCATATCTTCGCAAAAAGACGTTGCATACGGAATAGACGCCAGTACCAGCGCAATTTCTATAAAATAGGAATCGCTTGGCAATTCTGTTATCCATAATATCACGTCTGTAACCAGTGTATCTCTCGTACAAAACAGAGCAACAACAATACCTAATACGGCAACTGGCCACTTCCACGTAAAAAACGCTCTCCTACAATCCATTTTTATATAATCTATCAATTTTGCTTTCAATATTATATTCCTCATCTCATTTTCCCATTTGCAGCATCTATCCTTATTTCATATTTTGTTATGTATCCATCCGCTTGTGTCTCAACAATAGAAAATGCCCATACCGGTCGGATTTCCCTCTCCACCGTAATTCCTTCATTCCGTTGAAAATCGCAACAAAGCCGAGCAGATACCACCTGATATTCACTGTCATCCAGCAGATTATCATAATGCTTCAGCAACAGATCCGCAATCTCGTTAAATTCTAATAAACTTTCCTCTTGCCCATCAGATTCATAACTATATAAGTCTGCTATATTAAGATATATAATTCCCGGTTCTCCATATATCACAGCAATCTGGGCATTACTTTTCTGCGCGTTACTTGGTCCATAATCCCCTTTGTGATAGTCCCGCATTCCACTGTAAGTCTGGTGAATATAATATAAATAATAATTATCTTGTTCTGTCCAATCCTGCTTATATTTGTCTACTTCTTTATTTCCATCAATATCATAATGCTCCTCCTCTTCCTTCATTGTTTCAAAATCCAGATAATAGGTATCTACCTCCGGATCTTCCAATGTAATCCCCAGGTTTTTCAGTTCCTCCATTACGATATCCAAACCTTCACTCGCTGTTCCGAAGGAAAACTCCCTTTCCTCTGCGTATTTATATAAATTATAAGCAGAATCTCTTTCATCCTCTCTTAAACTCCCATATATCTCACTATACTGATATGTCTGATATGTACCTCCTTCTCCTCCCCACATAAAAAGTTTCTTATAAAATCCCTTGTCTCCTACCGTCTCTTTTGTAACAATTGCCTGTGTGCCGGGATCCAATTCTCCGGCTTCCTCTTTCGGAATCAATTTTCTTCCAATCTCCTCATAATCCAATTTCTGAGGTGTCGCTTTACCTTTTATAAAATAAGATGAATCCGGTGCTTCCACCACCATATTCAACTCCACATTTTCCCCCTCCGCTGAGTATTCTTTCGGAAATGAATATGTCTGCATATGGCTCATACTATCTGCTTCTGTTTGCTGCGTCTCATTCACTGCATTACCACTACATGAACATAATACTAATGACAATACCAACCCAATACCAAGAATACTTGTATTTCTTTTTACCATCATGTCCTTCTCCTTTCTCTATTTCAACTTTATGATCAAGGCAGTGGTTCTTTTTTTAACAAAGAAAACCACCCCATACTTATCACAAGGAACACCACCTCATACTTATCCTATGGACAATATGTACCGATTGCCCTTACATCTGTATAATACAAATCAGGTTCCGCATATAAATAATACTTTCCTCCCTGTACTCCGTTCTGAACATCATATTTATGAGATCGGGTTGTTCCTACCTGACTATTTTCTATCCTCAATCTGGATGAAACTCTTACATGTGCACTGGAATATGATATAAACGACATTGCATTTCCGTTACTTAAAGATGTTAACTTCACATAAAAATTCTGATCATTATCATCTTTTTGCGTAAGTAATGAATAAGGATCTTTGGATGTCACTCCTGTCATATTCGATGCAGTTACATCTAGCTTAGAGTTTCCTGCATACACCAGACCAGTCACTCCAACTACACTTCCTAAAATGGTTAACGCACATAATGCTGTGCTTAAAAATCTTTTTACTCTATTCATGCTTTCTTCCTCCGCTCACTATTTTTCTTTGTCTTCCACCGGCCGTTTCGGTTGATAAAAAACGTTCTTTTCTTCTCTGACATAATCGTACCGGTACCATTCCGACATCACTCAATTTCATCATATCTCTCCCCCCTTTCCCTGTCTTATTTCAAATCAGATGATTACCAGTACAAGGAGAACCCAGAATCTGTCCTCTCCTTGTACTCATCCTACAATTTTCGCCTTAAAAAACAATCCTCTATGCATAATTCGGCGGTTTTATGCATAAATCGGCGGTAAATCTGCATTCACTTATACATTTAATCCTTTATCCTTCCACTATGTATTCCTTTTATACTTATTTTTTAAAATTACTGTATGCAAAAACCTTCCCTTTTCACATGCTACAAAATCATCTCCTTGATATTTTTCCACTACTCTGTGAATATTCTCCATACCAATTCCATGTTTGCGTTGATTTTTCTTTGAAGTCCGAAATGGCTTTCCCAACCGTTTTGGTTCCTGCTCAACCGGATTTTCAACTGACACCCGAAGTTCCTGCCCTTCTATCAAACAACAGAGATAGATTCGCTTCTCCTTCTTACTCAACCGCTCACAAGCCTCTATTGCATTATCCAGAAGATTTGTAAGTACCGTTACCAGATCCATGTCTTTTACAATTACTCCTGCCAAATCTCCTATATTCAGAATCATTGTAATCCCCTTCTCTTCTGCCTGACGATTTTTCTGTCTGAGAATGCTGTTCACAATTGGATGATTCGTATAGTAGGTTCCCTGTGTCGACCGGCACTTACCATAGATTTGTTTTATATACTTCTCAGCCTCTGTAATCTGTCCATCCTCCAGTAATCCCTGTATGCAAAGCAGATGATTTTGAAAATCATGTATCATTTTTTGTTGTTCTCGAACATCCGATTCCATTGTCTGATAAAACTTTAGCTGTCGTTTCATGATACTAAATCGTTTCTTGCGTCTTACAGCATTCTTCCAAATAGCATAAATCATCTTCTCCCTCCCTTCAGGTGGTAGTAGATCTCGCGTATCTTTCTATATTTGTCTCTCGGCACCGGTAATATCTGCATATTATCCAAAACCACCTGATAATTAGATAATCCCTGCATATGACAGTAATTCACCAGATAGCTTTTATGGATTCGGATAAACTCTTCATTATTTAAGTCCTCTTCTATCCGATCCAGCTTTCCGGTCATAGTCCAGACCTCCCCCTGTGTCAAATAAAAATACAGTGTATGACGAACACTCTCTATATACAGAATCCGGTTGAGCCTGATCTCGCGAAACCCTTCCCGAAACTCAAAAGATCGTGTCACTTCCTGCATAGCTACCAGTTGTATGATTGCCTCCACTGCCTCTCGCAGCTGATCCTGATCATTCTTTAATACATAACGAAGTGCCCTCACATGGTAGCCCTCCTGCATAAACTCTACATGTGAAGTCGCAAAGATCAACGGAATCTCCCTGTCGGTCTTCCGAATCCGTGCTGCTACCTGCATACCACTCTCCTCTTGCATTTCAATATCAAGCAGAATTGCATGATAACAGCTGATTCCTTCTTCGTTCTCCAGCAATTCCCTGCCCGAACTGTAAGTATCCACCTGATATCGTGATACTTTCTGTTCCTCCAGCGCCTTTTCTGTCCACTCTTTTATTTGTTTCCGGAAATACGACTCATCATCGCATATTGCAATTCTTAACATACTTTTTCCCCATGTACTTACCCTCTATTTGTTTCTATAATAGACCATTCTCTATGATTTGTAAATAACTTTTTAAAAAGTTAGAACAGAACTTGAATTACATAATCTCTTTACATCTCCGCAAAGTCTGTTATAATTAATTAGATATGGTTTTTTACATAATCTGACAGTGTTTCCAGAGAATACAACCACTGTCATAAGAATATTACAAAGGAGTCATTACCATGAGTCACACGATTGAAATCCGGTGGCATGGCCGGGGCGGTCAGGGTGCAAAAACAGCTGCACTTCTACTCGCGGACGTTGCCTTTAAGACCGGAATGCATGTTCAGGGGTTTCCGGAATATGGTCCGGAACGTATGGGAGCACCGATCACGGCGTATAATCGAATCAGCGATGCACCGATCCGCGTTCATTCCAATATCTATACCCCACAGTATGTTGCCGTTGTAGATGAGACACTTCTGGAGTCTGTAGATGTTACAGCCGGACTTCGGGAAGATGGTGCCATCATTGTAAATACCTCTCGTCCGAAATCCGAGATTCTTCCTCATTTAAAAGGATATAAAGGTAGTGTTTATACCGTTGATGCACACAAGATTTCTATGGCTACCCTTGGAAAATATTATCCAAACTCCCCAATGTTAGCTGCTGTCGTAGCTATCACAAAGGTTATGGAGCCGGAAGCATTCCTGCGTGAGATGGAATTATCCTTCCAGCATAAGTTTGCCAAGAAACCAGAGGTGATCGCGGGTAATATGGAAGCCCTCAGGATGACCTTTAAGGAGGTGCAGTAAGATGTCAGCAACTGATATTTCAAAGATTACAGAAAAAAGCAAATGGCAGGATATCACTCCCGGCAATCAGGTATACGGTGCCGGTACTTCCCGTGAATTTCATACCGGAGAATGGAGAACTCAGACCCCTGTATGGATTCCCGAGAAATGTAAGCAGTGTCTGCTCTGCGTACCGGTCTGTCCGGATAGTTCGATTCCTGTAAAGAACTGTGAGCGTCAGGAATTCGACTATGATCATTGTAAGGGCTGCGGCATCTGTGCCAAGGTATGCCCATTCGATGCCATCACTATGAAGGAGGGTCAGTAAGATGTCTATTCGTGAACGTTTATCCGGAAATGAGGCTATCTCCTATGCAATCAAACAGATCAACCCGGATGTTATGCCTGCATTCCCTATCACTCCATCCACGGAGATTCCGCAGTTTGTTGCAAACTATATCGCCAATGGCAAAATGGATACCGAATTCATTCCTGTTGAGAGTGAGCATAGCTCCATGAGTGCTACCATCGGTGCCTGTGCAGCAGGTGCCAGAGCCCTTACCGCTACTTCTTCCTGTGGTATGGCCCTGATGTGGGAAGAGCTTTATGTGGCAGCTTCTAACCGCCTGCCGCTCGCACTGGCACTGGTAAACCGTGCCCTGTCCGGTCCGATCAATATCAACTGCGATCATTCCGACAGTATGGGTGCCAGAGATACCGGATGGCTGCAGATCTATGCTGAAAACAATCAGGAAGTATATGACAACATGGTACAGGCATATCGCATTTCAGAGCATAAGGATGTACTCCTGCCAATTATGATCTGTCAGGATGGTTTCATCACCAGCCACGCAGTCGAGAATATCGAGCTGCTGGAGGATGATGTTGTTAAGAATTTCGTCGGAGAATATGAGCCGGAGAATTACCTGTTAAATGCTGAGCAGCCTATGGCTGTTGGTCCATATGCCGTATCCAATTATTATATGGAGACAAAGATGGGCCAGCGTACAGCTATGCACAATGCAAAGCAGGTCATCTTAGATGTTGCGAAGGAATTTGAAGCGATTTCCGGTCGTCATTACGGATTCTTTGAAGAGTACCGTCTGGAGGATGCCGAGTATGCGATTCTGATCATCGGTTCTGCTGCCGGTACCTGTAAGGATGCTGTGGATGCCCTCCGGGCACAGGGTAAGAAGGTCGGTCTGTTAAAGCTCCGTGTCTTCCGTCCATTCCCGGCAGAAGAGATTGCAGCTGCTCTTGCTCATTGCAAATCTCTGGCAATCATGGATCGCAGCGACAGCTTCAATGGCAACGGCGGACCTCTGGGTGCCGAAGTTTCCCAGGCATTATACAATGCCCGTTCCTCCGTTCTGGCCGTTAACTATATCTACGGTCTGGGTGGTCGTGATATCCGTGTGGAGGACTTTGAGGATATCTATTCCCGTCTGGAGACCATTGCTGCTACCGGACAGATTACTGACCAGTTCGATTACATTGGTCTGAGAAAATAAGGAGGGACGTATAATGGCTACGAAATATAATTTCAAAGAAGAAATGAACAAGCCGGAGCGTCTGGCTCCGGGACATAGAATGTGCGCAGGCTGTGGCGGAACGATTGCAGTCCGTGCAGTCCTTCGTGCTCTGCATGAGGGTGACAAGGCAGTTATCGGTAATGCGACCGGCTGCCTGGAGGTATCTTCCTTCATGTATCCATATACAGCATGGGAAGACAGTTATATCCACAATGCATTTGAAAATGCAGGTGCTACTCTTTCCGGTGTAGAAACCGCATACAATGTATTAAAGAAAAAAGGTAAAATCGATGACACCTATAAGTTTATCACCTTTGGTGGTGACGGTGGTACCTATGACATCGGCTTCCAGTCTCTGTCCGGTGCTATGGAGCGTGGCCATGATCTGGTCTATGTCTGCTACGATAACGGTGCCTATATGAATACCGGTATCCAGCGTTCATCCGCAACTCCGAGATTTGCGGACACCACTACCACCCCTGTCGGATCCCAGTCCAACGGTAAGCTGCAGGGGCGGAAGGATCTGGCGGCCATCATTGCAGCACATAATGTTGCCTATGTAGGTCAGACCACCTTCCTTGGCAATTTCAAGGACATCCATACCAAGGCAGAATCTGCAATTTATACTCCGGGTCCTGCATTCTTAAATATTATGGCTCCATGTCCTCGCGGCTGGCGCTATGATGCCAGTGATATTATGACCATCTGTAAGCTGGCTGTTGAGACCTGCTACTGGCCACTGTTTGAAGTGATTGAAGGCAAATGGATCTTAAACTATGAGCCAAAGAAAAAGCTTCCGATCGAAGATTTCCTGAGAGCACAGGGACGTTTCAAGCATCTGTTCAAGCCGGGAAATGAGCATCTGATCGAACAGTTCCAGGAAGAGGTTGACCGTCGCTGGGAAGACCTGCAGTACAACTGCTCCAGAGGATAAAATAAAGAAGCGAGAAATAAAGGAAAGGGGTTGCCGGATGGCAA
>HF991342.1:23842-28912 GCA_000431515.1 Clostridium sp. CAG:632
AAGGGGTTGCCGGATGGCAACCCCTTTCCTTCTGTTCCTGCTCTATGAGATCTTAACGACCTTTGCTGCCTGTGGTCCTTTTTCTCCTTCAACGACTTCAAACTCTACCTTTTCGCCTTCTTCGAGAACCTTGAATCCCGGCATCTCAAGTGCGGAGAAATGTACAAAGATATCCTTGCCTTCCTCATCACTGATAAATCCATAGCCCTTCTTTGCATTGAACCATTTTACTGTTCCTGTTTTCATGATACTACCTCCACTTCACTGCCGAAGTCCTTCCTGACACTTCGCTCGTATGTCATTCGTCCTCCGGTTAAACTAATGAGACAAGGGCATACAACCACCTCTGTTGTACGCCCTTGTCTAACTGATGCTATTATAGAAAATCTCATTTCGATTTTCAAGTGATTTTTTACTTTTTCTCCCCCTTTTTTTCAGCTCGTCTGTTTTTTTCAAAGTTCCCTTTTTCCTCTTGCATTTCCGGTCTCTTTCCGATAAGATAAGACATAGGTACATGACTGGCGGAACTGAGTATATTCAGGTAGAGATCACTACAGGGAGTGTACCGGCAGGATTTTCTGCAATGGACATTGAGCCGACCGCCTGGGCAGCATTTTAATGTTTGCCCTTTTTTTATTATACGGGAACATTAATATGTCATACATCAGGAGCCTTGCTCCAGCTTATTATTCACAAGGAGGACATTCAGATGAACATGCAATCATTGGAACAGGAATTAAAGAACAATCCTTATCCGGGACGGGGAATTGTAATCGGCAGATCATCCGATGGTACGAAAGCAGTCACCGCCTATTTCATCATGGGCCGCAGTGCCAACAGCCGGAATCGTGTATTTGTTACAGAGGGAGACGGCATCCGCACCGAGGCCTTTGACCCATCCAAGATGGAGGATCCGAGCCTGATCATCTATGCACCGGTTCGCGTATTCGGTAATCGTACCATTGTCACAAACGGAGACCAGACCGATACGATTTACGATGGTTTTCAGAACGGACTGACCTTTGAACAGTCCCTGCGCTCCAGAGAGTTTGAGCCGGACGGCCCGAACTACACCCCTCGTATCTCCGGCGTTATGCAGGTTGAGAACGGTACCTATCACTACGCAATGTCGATCTTAAAGAGCCATAACGGTAATCCGGCTGCCTGCAACCGTTATACCTTTACTTACGAGAATCCACTTGCCGGTGAGGGGCATTTCATTCACACCTATGCAAGAAATGAAGAGCCGCTTCCAAGCTTTGAGGGTGAACCGAAATTAGTGGATATCCCGAACGATATCAACGCTTTCACAGATCTGGTATGGAACAGCTTAAATGAGGATAATAAGGTATCACTTTTTGTCCGTTTCATCAACATTACCGACGGAACCTGCGAGACACGAATCGTAAATAAGAACCGGTAATTTATTCTAAAACAATCAGATAAGGAGTATGTCATGAACGAAATTCAATTAAAATACGGATGTAACCCAAATCAGAAGCCTTCCCGCATCTTTATGGAGGATGGAAGTGATCTCCCTGTTACCGTTCTGAACGGCAAGCCTGGATATATCAACTTTCTGGATGCATTCAACGGCTGGCAGTTAGTAAAAGAGCTGAAGCAGGCAACCGGCCTTCCGGCCGCAACCTCTTTCAAGCATGTATCACCTGCCGGTGCTGCTGTTGGTCTTCCTCTGGATGATACTCTGGCAAAGATTTACTGGGTAGACGATCTCGGAGAATTATCACCGCTTGCCTGTGCGTATGCACGTGCCAGAGGTGCAGACCGTATGTCATCCTTCGGAGATTTTATCGCACTTTCCGATGTCTGCGATGCTGACACTGCCCGCCTGATCAAGCGTGAGGTATCCGATGGTGTGATTGCTCCCGGATATACCGATGAGGCTCTGGAGCTTTTAAAACAGAAGAAAAAGGGAAATTACAATGTAATTCAGATCGACCCTTCCTACGTACCGGCAGAGCTGGAACGCAAGCAGGTATATGGTATCACATTTGAACAGGGAAGAAATGAGCTGAACATCGATGCAGACCTGTTATCCAATATTGTTACCAAGAATAAGGACATTCCGGAGTCTGCTCTGATCGATATCAAGATTGCATTAATCACTCTGAAATATACACAGTCTAACTCTGTATGCTATGTAAAGGGCGGTCAGGCAATCGGTATCGGTGCCGGTCAGCAGTCCAGAATCCACTGTACCAGACTGGCCGGTCAGAAGGCTGACAACTGGTATCTGAGACAGTCTCCACAGGTTATGAATCTGCAGTTTGTAGACGGTCTGGGTCGTGCAGATCGTGATAATACGATTGATGTATACATGGGTGATGAGTATGAAGATGTTCTCCGTGAGGGCGAATGGCAGAAACGCTTCAAGGTAAAGCCACCGGTCTTCACCAGAGAAGAGAAACGTGCATGGTTGGATGGCAATCAGGACGTTACTCTTGGCTCCGATGCATTCTTCCCATTCTCCGATAATATCGAGCGTGCACATAAGAGCGGTGTGAAATATATTGCTCAGCCGGGTGGTTCTGTCCGTGATGATCTGGTTATCGAATGCTGTGATAAATACAATATGGTTATGGCATTCACCGGAATCCGTCTGTTCCACCACTAATCTATGATGAAACCGCCCTCCTACTAATATCCCTCTTTTCGTCGTTCCTGACGATTCTTCTTACGCAGGAGGGCGGCTTCCCATTCTGCCTGCTGACTGATGGTCTCTACGATCAAAGGCGGCACCCTCGTCGGCTTATCATTCTCATCCATTGCAACCATCACAAAAAAAGCACGGTTGATCGGCCTGCGTACCCGTTGCCGGTTCTCCACATAGGTATCGATCCGAACCTCTAAGGATGTATTGCCTGTATATGTCACATATCCGATCAACACCAGCAGATCTCCCGCATAGGCACCGGATTTAAAATTCAGATTATCGATTGCGGCCGTTGTTACCGAATACGACTGACAGTGTCTCTGTGCTACAACCGCTGCCACCTCATCAATCCGCTGTAACAGTGCTCCGCCAAACAGCCGGTATGAGCCATTCAGCTCTCCGGGACTGACAACATGAACCTGCTCCGTTCTGGAAAATTCTACAGTATGTCCTGCCATCGCATCTTCCATATCCTGCTTACTCCTTTCAATCTTTCCAGTCTCATGGATCTTAACCTTAACCATCTGCTGCCATTCTTCATCCATCCGCCTGCATTAAAACCTGTGCGGCCGGTAGCTCCTGCTACTGCCTGCATAGATCAGTAGAAATACAAGTGCCATCACAAGTAATAGTCCGACTCCGGTCAGCCACATATAGCATGCCCATTTCTCCGGTAATAATCCTGTAAATCCCGGATCCATGCCAAATAATTCTCCGTACCGGTTCTTAAATACAAAAAGCCGCAACGGTCTCCAGAGTACCGTACCCAGACATAACAGTCCTGTACCGATCCCGGTCACCACACTTCCATAACGAAAACATTCATACCACTTCTGATTTCGCAACAAAATCAGACATCCTACAATCAGGACAATCCCGATTCCGCAGACCCACTCACTGATCTGATATACCATCGCCAGCTGTGACAGACGCTTCTGCAGATGCTCACCGGATGCAAAGCTCGCCATCCCGGTCACCGCCTGATGCCCCATAACCTGATCTACCATGTAATCATAATTAAACTCCGCTTCAAAGACGGATACTCCGGTCGTCTCGCTCATGCCCTGTCTCTCATACAGATAATGATACCAGCTCTGATTCGGAACCAGAATCAGAACTGTCCCCGCTGTCGCTACCAGCATAAGCAGAACTGCCGTCAACCATTTCATTACTCTTGCTCTCTTCATTGATGTACACTTTCTATTCTTTCTCCAATGGTCTCTTCTGCTACTATATTCTCATATCGATCACATACCCGAATAAACCTCTGCTCAATCGCATACCGCTTCATATGACCCAGCTTCTCCTCCTGATCTGCCGGAATAAATCCGCCTGCCATACAGGCGTGTCCGCCACCGCTGCCGATATCCTGTAATGCCTCCTGCACGATCACTCCCGCATTCAGCTCCTTAATCTCACTGCGCACAGAGAACTTCAGTCCATCCTCCCGCACTGCATAGACCACTGCAAACTCCACAACATCCAGATTCAATATAAAATCCGCTACCATTGCGATCAGTCCATCCGGACAGTCAAACGGAATCTCCGCAAATCCCAGATTACTGTATATCTTAATATTCTCAATTGCCGCACCATATGCCTGTAGATCTTTTAACTCCATCGTACTCCGATTCATCTCTGTCAACTTCTCTTCATCCACATAATGATACAGGTACGCATACATCTCGATATCCAGCTCTGTCACACCTCTGGACAGGTTATTCGTATCCACCCGCATACCATAAAGAAGTGCGGTCGCAGTATTGGAGTCAATCTGAGTCCGACTCTCCTTGAAATACTGCGCGATCAATGTCGCACAGGCACCCACGATTCGAACATCCTTATATTTATATGCATACTGTACAAAGGTCGGATGATGATCAATGCATGCCACCTCGTTTCCGACAAAATCTGTAATATTGGCATTATATTTCTGTGAATCTACCGTCACAATATAATCTTCTGCCCGCATATCCGGAATCTCTGTAATATTGTACAGCTTAAAATCGAATATCTCCATCATCCGCTTGGTGCTCAGTTTCTCAATCGTCCCGGCATAACAAAGCGTTGTCGGTACTCCATGTGCCTTTAAGAACACCTGTAATCCAAGGGCACTCGCCAATGCATCCGGATCCGGAAAATTATGTGTCTGTATATAAACCTTATGGTTCTTCAGTAAATCAACCAGTTTTCTCCAATCCATTGTACTTCCTCGTTTCTACTCTGCATTGTAAATCCTGCATTTGAAAATATTGTAACATCTCAGAAATACACTGTAAATCCATTTTTTCTTATTGACAACCGATTTATTTTTCGTTATAATGAGTGAGTTGTGTGACGAGAGTAATTCTTGATCAGGCATATGCGGAAGTGTCGGAACTGGCAGACGAGCAAGA
>HF991342.1:28948-33250 GCA_000431515.1 Clostridium sp. CAG:632
AGGATCTTGTGATCATTGCGATCGTGTGGGTTCAAGTCCCATCTTCCGCATTTTTTATTGTCTAAAAACAATTAAAAATCCTATATTTTTTTTACTAACCTATCATATAGGACAAGTTCAGTCCCCGTATTCATATCATATTTCTTTTTATATAGCATTGTCCAAGATGCCTGATTCCTTGTATAGTCGGTCTTCTCTTCAGGAAAAAATGATTTACAGAAATATTTCTTATCTGCGCCACATGCCAAAAACAGATACAAATTCCTTTCTTCAATATTATTTTTCATCAGATAATCAGCATCTATTAACGAATACATATTGGCTTTCCGATTATACTTAAATACTGTTTCGTTACTGTCAAACAGCTGCTCTAACAACGGCAAAAAATTCACTCTTGATTCAATTTTTTTATAAAAATCTGATGACTCAATCTGGTTTGTAGTAATCGTCCCCTCCACTATCTTATCGAATACTTTTCCTCTGTCCTGATTCAATTCAGGACGATCAATCAAATACTGTAATCCCATTAAATGAAAACAATCTCTTTTATCAAAGGCTATTCTAATAGTTACAGTTTTCCCTTTTCTCCCTAATATAATCTCGTATTCAGTATGTAAAAGTGGAAGGAATGCATCTATACAATCTCGTATGTTTCGCATAACCCCATCCCTTCTCAACCACAATAACATAATAAAGGCTCTGCTAATAATAGCAGAGCCTTTGACATTTTCTTTCAAACGTCTAACCGTTCTAGCCAGATTGTGGTAAATGTCAAACCCGTATAAAGCTCATAAGGCACTGCTTTCTGGCACAACACCTTACTTCTGCGCTTGGCAGACACTCATGTTGCCTGTCTTTAATATTATATTACCCACTTCCCATCAATATGTCAATCAAAAATTTCATTTTTAACAACTTTTTTGAATCGCCCCTGCATCAATCCCTCCAATGCTTCCAGCTTCCTGCTTACTACCTTCTTATCCTTCGTTCCCTTATTGCGATCGTACTCGTCAAAGCAGAGCCCATCCAGCTTCTCCAGTCTCTGTGTACGATAGTGCCTCTGATACTCATCCAGGAACTCGGCAAACTGCCGGTCCTCCAATCCGTGCTGCTTGGAACGATAATATAACGTAATCCAAATAAATGCATTCTTGGACGTAAACAATTCATAGCATCCCCCATCACAATCTTCCAGCAACGCTTCCAGATGATCCAGACATTCCTCAAAGACCCGGAACTCCTCTGCTGTTCCATATTGGTTCAGATACGAGCAGAGTGCCTTCGGCGAGCTCTTCCACTGCTCCATATGAAACATTGCCATGACCGACTCACATACCACCCGATTATATAGTCCTCTGGTATGTTCCCGCTCCGTGAATGTACCACAGTCCTTAAAAAACCGATGTTCACTTAACGTACGGATATCTCTTGCATAATTATCTATATATGTAAATGCCTTCTGCATCGCATTCATGCCGGTATGATTATTATATCTGCGAACCAGCTTCGATATCTGTTTCATCGTACAGTCCTGATGAATCACAGTCTTTAACTGATAATCATTAAACTGATCCTTCAACTCATCCGGCAGCTCACTGTATGTCTTATCCCGGATGTCAAATGATGCCGATTCCCATAGGATATTCCCATCTGCATCCCGACACACCTTACCGGAAGCATCCCGGCACTGACGCTCATACTCTATCTCGGAATCTTCGATTGCCGATGTAATCTTATAGTTACCAAATCGGAAATTCGCCAGCGAGGAACTTCTCTGCAATCCGTCAATAATCCACGCCTGATGCGTTCCTGCCTCCTCCCCCAATATGATTTCCGGAATATAATCATCAGTCAGTACCGTTACGATCAGTTCGTTGATCATTGCGGCATTGAACTGACCGGATAACCGCTGTACATCCTGATCGGAGCGAATCTCCTCCTTATTAATCTTTGTTAGAAATCGTTCTAATGTAAATGTCTGTGACATCACTTTCTTTGCTTTTCTTGCCATAATACCTATTCTCCTTCCGTTCTTCCGTTCGTCTGTTTCCTATTTGCTATCCCCTAACAAGATTCTATCAATACAATATCCTGACATTCTCATATGCCCGGATTCCAAGGATCTGATCGGTGTAATCCTGCTTCGTCATATGCAGCTGCTCTCGGATCTCCTTCTCGCCATAACCATCCATCATCAATGTAACCACCTGCCGCTGCTTCCGGGACAACCTCTTCATATATAATAAGATTCTCTCATCCGCCAAAGCGTCTACTCGCTCTATCACAACCTCTTCCATGTTGAAATCCGATGCCAGCTGTTCTACTGCTTCCATATCCTCCTCCCGGTATCCCCACATAGTGTACTTCTTACGATTACGATTCCTGATATAATTAACGAATCGTCGATTAATATTCCCGCTTAGATACTGTTCAAACTGACAATCCTGCCCCTCGTCATAGCGTTCCACACTATCTCGCAATGCTTCCAAAGCAATGCTATAGAGATCATCATAATCCATCTGAGAAATACCACCTATCTTCTGTATTTTCGGATAGCACATCTGCTTTAACCGCCGCATTTCATTTTCACAATAAATTTCTAAAATCTGTTCTTTTTCCGTTTTATTCATATGTATCTGTCTCCTTTTTTATTTTCATTCCCTGTCCGACCGCGTATGATTTATTCAAATAATAGAACAAGTGTTCTTGCTTGTCAACTACTTTTCTAAATTTTCTTATTTTGCTTTTTGCAATTCTCATTTAAACCATTTTATCTTCGCATTTTTCATTTTCAGTAGATCGGACCCGCAAAGAGTGAATGAACTATATGAGACCGGTTCCATCGACATCACCGGTCAACCAATGAATAAAACCATAAAAGAAAGGATGACACACTATGTATTTCACCAATGATTCCATATCAAATCCTCGTATTTATCACGGTCTGATCTATCCATCAGACTTCAATACATCCTGTAACGAGAGTCGGCATATCGCCGAACGCATTGCACAGGATGAGAGCTTCAACCGGCTCTGTGCACAGAATTATTCTAATATGCAAAGGAGGGCTTACTATGAATCCATGCGGACTGAGAATTAAAACCATCGAGGCATCTACCCTGTTAGAATATCAGGAAGGCCGACGTGCCTTTTATAACTACAAGGAATCCCTGTTTCCTAACAGTCTCTTCCTTGATTTCCTGTTATCACAAGGCATCACTGTACAGAAAAACGGAGCGACCAGAGACCTTCTCTGTTTTACATTCCAATATAGCACTGAGACCTGTAACCGACTGGCTATCCGTGAACGTTTCTATCAGAATGGCATAACGATAGACTATCAGACACACCGCCGGAACGGTGAGATTACAACCGAATCGATTCACTATCAGATGCTATATCGAAGTACCGGAAAAGCCAAGCGCGGCTCTTGCCTGTTCATCTGTGACCGCCTGTACCAGACAGCCCATGACTTTCTATATATGGGAATTCAGCTTCCGGCTACAGATGCACCCTTAGTCGAAATCAGTGCCTATGCACCACTGGTTTCCAGTTCCATTACGGATCGTATCCGTATTCATCCGGAAAATATCCTGATACTGAAAGATGTAACACGCACCTTTCAGACGAATGTAATTTCTGTTGAAACCGATGAAACCAACCATTGCATAGCAAAACACCTCACCGATTACATGGTGCAAAACACGCTTTTTGACGGCCAGGCACTCATCGATGACGGATTATTTCCGCAATGGGCAGATGGCTATATCCTGCTCCGACACCATTTCTGTAAGATGGCCGCCTTCCGAACCAGGATACAGGAATTTTTCCGTAATTATTTCGGAGATACCTATGCGACTGCTACGGTAACTGATATGTTCGGTATTCCACACGCCGTCCGTGATATTGAGATCATTGCCACAGACAATGCAATGAAATGGCTGAAATTCAACGTATCCTATCAGGATTGGTGTCAGAAAGTTCATGCTAACGGCTGTCAGTTCGGCATCGTAAAGACAGCACATGAGAGCAAGCTCGGCAACGTCCAACGCATGAGCTATCAGATGGTCAACTCATTAGACCTGTCCTCTATGGAAGCGGTCACAAAAGAGTCCGTTAATTATGTCAACCAATTAAAGCAGGAAGATGATGTGTTTCTTCATTATTTAGAGCAAAACCAGAATTTCTCCAATGACTATCAGGTACTTCTGGCTCTGTGTCGGCAGAACCCGGACTTTATCCGAAGTACATATTTCAGAGATCGACGCCGATCTGTAATTCAGGGTTATGTCTGCCATATGC
>HF991343.1:0-27038 GCA_000431515.1 Clostridium sp. CAG:632
CACTGGTGGCATCCAGCTCATCCAGGTCTAAGTCGATCTCTATCGTGTCATCTGGTTTTTGTTGGGACAAAAGAACAACTGTCTCCACATTCGCAGTCCCCGGGAACATATCCACGCAGCATACCTTCTCCACCCGGTAGCCCTCCGCCTGCAATGTCACCAGATCCCGTGCCAGACTGGTTGGCTTGCAGGATATATATACCATCCGCTTTACCCCGTAGCGAATGATCTTATTCAATGCCTTTGGATGAATCCCATCGCGTGGCGGATCCAGTACGATCATATCCGGCAGCTCGGTCAGACCATCCAGCACCTTCATTACATCTCCGGCTATGAATTCACAGTTATCCAAATGATTCAGCACCGCATTGTCACGGGCAGATTCCACTGCCTCTTCTATGATTTCCACACCGACGACCTTCTTTGCCACCGGTGCCAGCATCTGTGCAATGGTTCCGGTTCCGCTGTAAAGGTCGAACACCACCTGATTGTCAATATTTCCTACATACTCCCTTGCCTTCTCATATAGCACCTCTGCACCCAGCGAGTTCGTCTGAAAGAAGGAAAACGGTGTGATACGGAACTTCAATCCCAGGATCTCCTCATAAATATAGTCCTGACCATATAACAGATATGTGGCATCACTTTGTACCACATCGGCCAGTCCATCATTTACCGTCAGAAGCACTCCGGCGATTCTTCCATGAAGGGTTAACGCCTGTAGCTTCTTCAACCAACCTGCCGTATCCAGATACTCCTCTATCTGCTCACAGGTCACTGCCATGCAGCTTTCCGGCTGCTGTGCGGATCTTGAGGCATCCACATCCTCTGTGCCTGCTTCTCCCACTGTCTTTCCTGCAATCTGGCTGCTGACTACCAGATTGATCAGCATATCCTTGGATCTCGCCGTCTGACGCACCACCAGATGACGCAGACTTCCCTCATGACTCATCTTCTTAAAATAAGGGATGCCTCGTTCCGCAAAATGCTCCAGCGTACATGCCAGTACCTGATTATAATCCGAATCCACGATCTTGCAATCCGTTACTGTAACCAGATCATAGAAGCTCCCCTTTTTATGCAGTCCGAGTGCTAACGGACCATCCTTATATTCATCTCCGAATGAGAACTCCATTTTATTCCGGTATCCTTCTACTACCGGACTTCCAATGATTCCTTCCCATGTATATTCCGGACACACCTGATCAATCAGTCTCCGTACCTGATCTGCTTTGATCTGCAGCTGCGTTTCATATGGCAATGTCTGATATGTGCAGCCGCCACACTGTCCGAAATGCTTACATACCGGCTCTGCTGTTTCCTGTGGGGATTTCTCCAGCACCTCCAGCAGACGGCCTTCTGCCTTTCCGTTTTTCGCCTTAGTGATCCGGATGCGCACCTTCTGCCCGGCAAATGCTCCCTTTATGGTCACCTTCCGATCTTCTATATATGCAATTCCCTTATTGGGAAACTCGTATTCCTGAATAATTACTTCATGTTCACTGCCCTTTTTCATGCATTCTCTCCTGCCTGTTTTCCTTAATTCTTCCCGCCGATTCCGTTCATCCTCAATCACCAAACAACCGGCCAAGCCATCCCTTTTGGGACGCTTTCTTATCCTCTTCTTCCAATTCCTGCCAGTGATACTCCACATTGCCCTGCTCATCCATTTCCATGAGCATAAATGTTCTGGCTCTACCCTCCTGCCGCGGATACGCGAGACTCCCCGGATTCAGCAGCGTGATATCCTCACCCCGATCCAGATATGGATAATGAGTATGTCCAAACATCACGATATCCATCCGGTTCATTGTTCCAAACATCCCCAGCCGGTTCAGATCATAGTTCACCATATAGCGGTGTCCATGTGTCAGAAATATCCGCTTGCCACACAACTCAATCGTCATGTGATCCGGAAGTGCCAGACCTCCGTCGTTATTCCCTGCAACAATATAAGTGTCACCATCGATCAGAGACTCCAGCTCCTCCACATCATCCTCTACATCGCCCAGATGAATCAGCACATCAATATAGCCGGTCCGTTCTGCCTGCTCTACCGCCTGCACTACATAGTCATTTCTTCCGTGAGAATCACTCACTACCAAAATCCGCATTTCAATCCTCCTACTGTCGGCTTTCACTGTTCCTTGTCCCTCCACTGAACCGTCAAGCATATCTCTTACTCGGCCTTCTCCAGCTCTTCCCGCATGAGTCGAAGTGCCTTCCCTCTGTGGCTGATCGCATTTTTCTGCTCCGGTGTCAGTTCTGCACTGGTGCAGCCGTATTCCGGCAGGAAAAAGATCGGATCATAGCCAAAGCCGTTTGCTCCTGCCTCATGATAACCGATAATGCCCTCCATTGCAGCCTCTTTTACGACCTCTCTACCATCCGGAAAAACAGCTGCGATTGCACACATAAACCGTGCTGTTCTCTTATCATCCGGTACTCCCTCCAGCCGGTCGATGATCATCTGATTCTTGATCGAATATGGGGTATCCTCGCCGCCAAACCGATGAGAGAATACTCCCGGCTGCTTATCCATATAGTCTACCTCCAGACCCGAATCGTCTGCCAGAACCAGCTCATGGCAGAGTGCATGGATTGCTCGTGCCTTGATCAGTGCATTTTCCTGAAACGTACTTCCATCCTCTACGATATCCACATCGATTCCGGCTTCCTTCATTGATAAAATCTCATAGTCCAGTCCTGCCATAATCTCCCGGATTTCCCGCATTTTATCCTTATTTCCCGTTGCAAATATTAATCGTTTCATCTTGTACCCTTCCTTATTTTTTCTATTTTCTTATATTGCTGTTTTTTGCAATTTGTATTTTATTTCTTACTTCTATCGTTCGTAAATGCCTTCAGACACAGATTGCAGTCCTTATTCTTCTCCGCACTCATCCACTTATTTCCGTACAGACTGATATAACCCTCTCCGTCCGTAATATCGAACTCTCTGGTTCTGGAATCCGCATCATACTCAATGGCTACCGGATGTATGGCACCCGGCGTCTGTATATGCACAACCACCGCAAACTTCTGATTGTCTTTCAGCTTTACCGCCTCATCCAACCGGACCGTATAATAACCGGCCTGTTCAAAGCTGCCCTCCGCTACCAGCTTCCGGTCATTCAGGCTGTCTTCATCCTCGAATTCCGGCACCACATATACCTGGTAGGTGGTGTCCACATCTGTCGCATAGAACGAGACTGCTGCCAGCTCTTCATCCTCTCCTGCCCGATATACATTAGCAAAATAAGCCTGATCTTTCTCATAGCCGAGCTGCCCACGCCATCCCAGAAGATCGGACTGATAGATGTTATCAAAATTGTTTGCATCTCCGAGCTTTGTATATACCACATTGGTAGTTCCTATATTGGCATCCTCATAGGAAACATAGAAGTAACCGTCCTCGCCAAACTCCGTGCCCCAACTGTTCTTACAGATAAAGGCTCCGTCATTTTCCGGTGTGATCGTGAAATACTCCTTGGGAAAATCATCATCCCAACCTACAATGATAATGTCATGATTACAGGTGGCCTCCTGATTGTAGTAATATGTCGCACGCTCCCGGTTATAGTAGCCGGACCAGCTGTTTGCCGTCTTCATCTGCGTATAAATAGAGGTCTCGACCGCTCCGTATTTATAAATGGCTTCCTTGATTGCCACATAATCCTTCGGTGCCAGAATCTGTGCTTCCTCCAGATGCTTTCTTGCTTTCAGATCCGGGTTCGTTTTACCATCTCCGTACGGATCGTCCGACTCGTACACCGGTCCCTGCCAGCTGGCCATATAGGCAATTGCCATCGTATACTCTCCACCCTCGTTCTGACCCAGGCTAAAGCTATTACACAGGCTCATATGATCCGGAGAAAACATCAGATTCTCCTGCGGTGTCAGAGTCGTTTCCAGAGCAGCCAATGAAGCAAACGCCCAACAGGTACCATAGAGTCCCTGATCCCGTACCGGCGTCACTCTTTCCAGCTCTCTCATGTCATAATGCTTTGGCAGCTCTACTTCTGCTGCGATTCGTGCCATAGACGCTGACGCAGTTTTATAATTCATTACAAAATCATAATTAATATACTGTGCGATATCTCCAATCGGCACATATAACTTATCCGAAACGATCTGCACCTTATCCTTCAGTTCTACAAGCTGCCCATTAATGTTTGCTGCCGCACTGTTTGTGTACAGACTGATAGAATTTGAGCCCTTCTCGATCAGAATATTTCCATTCTCATATACCTGTGTGGAACAATTAAATGCATCCGTTAACTGATCAACCGGAAACATCAGGCATCCCTTCGCACTCACATATGGTTTCTCCTCCACAAAGGATAATGTCTCCTGCCCGACAACAACTGACACGCCTTTCTGATTATCCATCTCTGCCAGATCACTTAAAAATTCGCTTGAAAAATTTCTGGCCGTCGTGCGCTTCACCTGAACCTCCGAATGTCCGGTCAGTGAAAATATGATCATGATTGCAAATACCAGTACGAATATCGCACCAATTAATTTCTTCAAGTGTACAATCCCTTTCTGCTAAATACTTCTCTCTCCCTGCTCCGGCCGTGGCTGTCTCGGAGGCTTTGGTCCCAAATATTGATAATAATATGCCTTAATCATACCATTATAAATCTTCCGGTTTTTCGTTGCCTTCTTCCCCAGATACTTCTCGGCCTCCGCATAAGAAGTGATAATATATTTTGACCAAGTATCCAGTCTATCAAAGCTCTTTCCTATCATCCGGTACAGATCCGGAAGCTCATCCTGTTCCTCGAGTCGTTCTCCATATGGCGGATTGGTAATGATAAACCCATATTTTTTCGGATTACTTAACTCCGCCACACTTCTCTGCTGGAAATGAATCTGATCACCGACTCCGGCAGCCCTCGCATTTTCCATTGCGCATTTCACAATGCTGCTATCAATATCATATCCCTGAATGTTCATCTTAACATCCCGGAGTATCCGATCCTCTGCCTCTGTAACCGCAGCCTTCCATGCAGACTCCGGTGTGATGTTTGTCCATTTCTGTCCGGTAAATGTCCGCTTCATTCCCGGTGCGATCTTCGCTCCGATCATGGCCGCCTCAATTGGAAACGTACCACTGCCGCAGAACGGATCCACCAGAATCCGGTCCTTGTTCCAAGGTGTCAGCATGATCAGTGCGGAAGCCAGTGTTTCAGAAATCGGTGCCTTACCGACCAGCTGCCGGTATCCCCGCTTATGCAGTGAAATACCGGACGCATCTAATGCAATACTTACCATATCTTTATTAATAAATACCCGGATCGGATATTCTGCCCCATCCTCATCAAACCAATTTACATGATACACGGTCTTTAACCGCTCCACGATTGCCTTTTTCACAATTGATTGAATGTCAGATGCACTGAACAATGCACTATTCTTTGTAGATGCCTTTGACACCCAGAACTTTGCATCCTTCGGAAGATAATCCTCCCAGTGTAAAGCCTTGGTGGCCTCAAATAATTCATCGAAGGTTTTCGCCGGGAATCCACCAACCTTCACCATAATACGTTCTGCCGTTCTTATAAAAACATTTGCACGTGCAAGAGCTTCCATATCACCGCAAAAGGTAATTCTGCCATCTTCCACCTGTACAATTTCATATCCCAAATCCTGTATTTCTCTCTTCAGCACTGATTCCAGTCCAAAATGACAGGGTGCTATCAACTCTACCTTATTCATCATTCATTTCTACACTTTCTATTAATGTCTATTACTTCTAGTTTATTGTACGTTTCTACCCGTCAACTGTCAAGAAAAAGCCGGCATTACTGCCGGCTTACGGTTAAATCTTTATTGTATTGTTTTATTCCTCCCACTGTATTGATCACCCGATATCCCCTCTCTGCCAGAATCCGTGCTGCATTCATACTGTTGACACCATGCTCACAATATACGATCAGTGTTCGATTCTTCGGAATCCATACTCTTCCACTCTGGATTTCTTCAAACGGAAGACTCATCGCCATCGGTATATGCCCGTTATTAAAAGCCTGTCGGCTTCTCACATCTATGATAATCGCATTTTCTTCCACTGCCTTCCGGATAATATGACGAATATTGATATTTTCGATGGTCGGTACCATAATGCTCACCACCATTTTACTTTATATCTTATCATATTCGTCCATCCGGCACGATGTGCCTTACCGCTCATATGCCGGCAGCGGCAGAGATACCTCTGCCGCCACCTATTATTCTGTATTAGTAGTTTGATGACAATCCTGCGATTGCCCCGGTTGCCGCCATAGCTATAATTACTATCAAGCCGATAATACCCAGAATCAAACCTATGATTCCCAATACTTTACCGACCTTTGCCTGCTTCGGCAATTCCGGATACTCCTTGCTCAGCTGACTGCATAATACCAGGTCTACGATTGCACAAATCAATCCGACACCTCCACAACCGGTCAGAAGCGATGCAATTCCCAGGATCAATGCTGCTATTGCTTTTCCAGGTGCTTTTTCCATAATACGTTCCTCCTCTTCTTTAATTTATATTTTACCATATAATATGGGCAAAATATCTGTCTAGACATTCATGGCTCCACCGCAATATTCGCAACAACCATTCGCATCCGGAACTGTAGTCGCTCCACAAAACGGACAAGTCATAGCTGCTTTTGGTGCCTTCGCCTCAGCAATCTGATTCCGGATACTCTGTCGTGCATCCGATAACAGATCGCAGATTTCTCTTCCCATTTCTTTATATTGATTATATTCTGTTCCTTTTCCATTGATGCTTGATGAATTCAACAGAAACTTTATCTCATCAAAATACGGATGATTCACTCGAATAATTATATAAAAATTATATTCATATTCATACCGTTTCGGATTATAGCTGACTTCGTTTCCATCCTTATCTTCATATGTAATCTCATTTTTTTCTTCTTCAATATCCAGATCACATCCTGTCACCTGTGAAAACGCCAATATATCCGGATTCTCATCCTTTATATTTTTCGTTCTGGAAACCATAAAAAGACTCTGCTCTTCATCAATTAGGACCTTATTATTTCTTCCAAGCGAACGGGTAGTATGAAAAGTTTCCAGTTTCGCCCGGTTTTCTTCTCTATATGTTAATTGTTCCTGTATTTCGGCAACCGTACTGTTTTTCCGATCACTGAACCATGGCGATAGTAACGCTGCACAGTCCTTGCACATATTACCATCTTCCAGTTTCCGATTTCCAAATAACCCTATGTCGCCACCACACAATGCGCATGTTTTCTTTTCAAACATCTTTCCAAATAAACCCATATAAGTATCCTCCTTTCCGATCTATAGTCTGTCACTGTCGTTAAACGGATCCCCACACTCCGGACAGAACTTTGGTGGATGTGCCGGATCCTCCGGCTCCCATCCGCATTTATCACATCGGTACAATGGCATACCTGCCGGCTTGGGAGTTCCGCATTCAGAACAAAACTTACCCTTATTTACCGCTCCGCACGTGCAGACCCAGCCATTAACCCCTTGCGGTGCCTGCTGATAGTCTCCCTGCTGTCCCATCTGCGGTGCCTGTTGCCCCATCTGCGGTGCCTGCTGATAACCTCCCTGCTGTCCCATCTGCGGTGCCTGCTGATAGCCTCCCTTGCCTGCTGATAGCCTCCCTGCTGTCCCATCTGAAATAAAGTCGCCGCATTTGCTCCTCCCATCTGCCCGGCCATGTTCATTCCCATGAATGCCATTGCCGGTCCGGCACTTTCATTCCGGGCTGCCGCCTGCATTGCCGCTGCCTGTGCACCTACCATATGTGCCGCTGCCATGTTAGGATTCCGGAAGGTTGCATTTTTCTGAAGTTCTTTGATCATCTGCTCATCTTCATCACTTGCCTTCACCGATGATAAACCAAAGGATACTATTTCAATACCTCTTAGTTCTCCCCACTTTCTGGAAAGCACCTCATTCAATGCCTCTGCCAATTCAACTGTATGCCCCGGCAGCGCTGAGTATCGAATGCCCATATCACTAATCTTTGCAAATGCCGGCTGAAGTGCGGTCAGCAGCTCTGTCTTCAACTGTCCATCGATTTCTGCGCGGTTATATGCCCCCGAAATATTTCCGCATACATTGGTATAAAACAAAATCGGATTCGTGATCCGGTAGCTGTATTCTCCAAAGCATCGGATACTGATATCCACATCCAGACCAATGTTTGTATCCACTACCCGGAATGGAACCGGAGTCGGCGTGCCGTATTTATTCCCCAGCAATTCCTTTGTATTAAAATAATAAACTCTCTGATCCTTGGGTGCCTCTCCGCCAAAAGTAAACCGTTTTCCAATGTTTTTAAGAACTGCCGGAATATTATGACTGAGGTCTCCGCAAAATACAGAGGGTTCTGTAGAGCTGTCATATGTAAACTCTCCCGGTTCTGCACAAATATCTACAACTTTTCCCTGTTCAACAATGATCATACACTGACCGTCTGCCACTGCTATGGTTGAACCATTTGTGATAATATTATCTTCTCCTTTTGTATTAGAAGAACGACTTCCAAGTTTTTTTTCTCCCTTTGTTACGAGTACATCCGCAGGGAGTGCTTCGCAATAAAAAAACTCCTTCCACTGATCTGCCAGCACGCCTCCGGTTGCACCTGCAAGTGCTCTTATTAATCCCATATTCCATACCTCCTCTTATTTTCTGCTCAAATCCCGCCTTACTGCAATTACTTTTCCCATAAAATCTGACATTTTGTCTTTTTCGCTAATATTCTATTTATATTCTACTTATTTCGCCGCAAAAAAATAACTGCCTAAAATGGCAGTTATTCCCCGAATTATAAGTCTTCTGCTACCAGCTTTCGCAGCAGCATCTCTGACACCAGCTGCATAGTATCTTCATACCCTGTCTTTTCCTTCATACTATCAATATGAAACCGAACTGTCCGAGGCGATATAAATAACCGGTCTGCAATTTCCTGTCTGGAATACCCTTCAGACAACAATCGTATAATTTCAAGCTCACGTTCCGAAAAATCCGGGCTGTATGCATCGCCAATCGGTACAACCGGTGCCCGCTCCGGATACACCCGTTCACCGCTTCTGACCCTTTTCATTACATCTAACAGCTCTGCATCTCCATACTCCTTATACCAGAAGCCTTCGCATCCGGCTTCCATTGCTTTTTTCATAAAACTATATTCCGGCAATGATGTAATAATAATTATCTGAATTCCGGGATATTTTTTCTTTAATTGCTTTGCTGCCATCAGACCGCTTGCATTATCCGCTGTACACACATCCATCAATATCATATCAACACTATGCTTTACGCAATACAATTCTGCATTTGCAGCGCTCTCGATTGAAGCAATTATCTCATATTCCGATTCTTCTGCGATCAATCCCTGGATATAATATCTGGACTGTCTTGAGTCATCTACCAACAAAATCCGAAACATCCTGTTCCTCCTTTCTCTTCCCTCCATCCTTTTCAGCAGAAATCTCTTCCTGATCGATATCTATATTAGACAGCCATACCACCAGCTTGAATTGAGGCTCCAAACGAATCTCCACCTCTCCGCCTGAAGCTTCTACACGCTGCCTGATCCCAGTTAATCCACCACCCTCTTTTAATTCTGATGGGGTGCTTTTTCCATTATCTGTTATTTGGAGTATCCATTGTTTTTTCTCATTTATAATATCAACATAAACTTCACTGGCACCCGCATGTCTGATCGCATTTATGATTGCTTCCCTCAATACCATCCGTAGTATTCCCGCCTGCTTACGGCTCATTTCCCCATCTTCTTTAAGTACAACCCTGCACCCCAGTTTTCTCGCAGATTCTATGATTTCATCCAGCATCTGCCGGTCGTTTGCATTCTGCCCTGTCAGCCATTGCAACCGGTCATTCTCACCCAGGCAGCCGATTACCTCCTCCCATACTTCTGCACCGTTCAGGATTTCTTTTTTTGTAAGGCTCCTTTTCTGCAAAAGAAGTCTGGTGCTTAATGCCGCTTTACCCATATCATTATGTATACGGATTTTTGAATTCAGGACTGCCTCCTCATGCTTCATTTCTTCTATCATCTCTGACAATTCTTCTATCTGGTCCTTCCTCTTCAAAAGCTCCTGTTGCCCTGCCTCCAGCTGTCTATATAGCTGACAAAACTTTGTAATATCTAACAAATTCACCTGGTCATAGCTCTCATTCTGAAGTCGGATCTTCTCACCGGTCACTCCCCAGATCGAGCCATCCGCGAGCTCCAGTGTCGGACGATCCAGCTCCGTGAGTTCTATCCCCTGTATCTGTGACAGTTTTCCCTCCAATATCCGATATAGCTCTTGTTCTGATATCACCGTACTGCCTGTCAATTCATTCGATATCTGATACATCCTGCGGTTTGCTAATGCGACCTGGCCATTTTCCCGAAAAAATGCTAATGCAACCGGCAGATTGTCAATCCCTTCCCGTATAGATCTGACGCTGACCTGTAACTGTTCTCTGCGCCGTGAATGCCAGATCATATTAAAAATCCAAAGTGTAGAAACTATTACTATTGCCCATATAATCCAAACCGGCATTCCACCCACCGCCGGGTTCCCCAGTTCCTGTCGTTGAAGCATGACATTTTCTGCAAATAATAGAATCAATTCTGTCGTCCATACAGCGAGCCAGACCAGCAGTAAGACACTGCCGATCCCGGTATTCCGATTATAAATCTGCTGTATAAACAGAAACACTGCAACTGTATAAATTCCAAGCATACAAGATAACAGACCAACCCTATGTATCTCCGAAATCATCTGAAATGTATCCATTCCCTTCACCTCCCCGGAAATCTGACAGAAAACAAATATTCTGCATCCTCCTCTTTTTTAAAGAAATATGCTACCCTGTGTTCCTGTAACGGTTGATTCAATACCGCCGGCATCCGTATATCCGTAATCTTCCCAAGACTGTAGATAAATATAGACAGCTTCATGATCCGGTGATTATCTTCAGCAAGTACAACGTATACCCGGGAGGCTGTAAACAAAATCTGTTCCATAACCTCTTCCAGTATGTCATATAGAAGAACTGCAGTTTTTTCATGCAGGCTCCCCTTTAACTGCATTAGTAAAGATGCCTTAACACCACAAATCTCCAGATTATTAAGGCTTTCTTCAAAGCAAAAATGCAATTCCTCGACCGGAATCCGCCCCATACTCTCTCGGATCATTAACAGATTGCAACGCCGCTTAATATATACACCTTCCATATGGATTCGGATCAGCTGCCTTCTCTGTGCCTCGATTTCATTGATTTTCTTTAGCTTTTCGACCTCGAGCAGAATCCGTCCGCATTTTTCTCTGGTTTCCTCTGCCACCAGTTGATAGATTCCGTTCATCTTCTGTATCTGCATACGTCTGGACTCTATTTCATATTCCCGCTGCATAAGCTCTGTCTGTTCACGCAGTACCTGCTCTGTCTGTTGCTTTTCTCGAATCAGTTCATTCAGCTGCGAAATATCCTCCTGCCAGACAATATATCCTCCCTGTACAGGTGCACTGTGTAATTCTGTATCTTCATCCGATAATATTACATGTCCCTGCCTGATATCCTCCAGATATCCGGATATATCCAGCGTCTGATGCCCGGAGCGATAACAGACTTTTCCCATCCAATCGACAATCTGCATTTTCAATCCTGAATGATAGAAAAACTCTTCATAATTTGTATTCACCGGAACTGTTCCGATCGCAATACAGCTTTCCCAAATACATGCATGAAACAGTGCCAATGCGGCTGTCATTTCTATAAATCCAAAAGTTTTCATATTTATCGCATACAATAAACAGTAAAAACCGGCCAGACCCAATACGGCAAAGGGAAGCAGCTTCTCCTTTCCGATATTCAAAATCAGGCTTTTTCTTAAAAGCAATACAATTGTACTGCTTTCCAATATTGCAATCCATATAGCAGCGCAAAGATATAAAACTCCTCTGCTATATTGTTCCGGATTTTCCGCCACAATCCGAAACGCTAAATGATGAAACTCATTTGTCAGAATTCCCAGAATCAAAACGACCGCCGGTATCCAAAGCAGTTTCCAACGGGCAGGAATATTATAATCCTCCCGCTTTCCCATACATAATGCCGCATAGAAGCTCAACAACGGAATTAAAATCATTGGGATATAATATCCGTACCATGCATATCGGCTGACAACTCCATCCCATAACAACCGATGCCTGATAGACCGAAGCAAAATCCAAAAACAGATCAGAACTGCAGTTCCGATCAAATGTCTACGCAAATTTTTCTGCATGATCCTGTGATGCAGACTCAAAAGCCAGACAACCGCCATACTGATATATATAATATAAACCAACAAGAACAGCACTACATTCCAATATAAATTCTCCGGTCGAATTATACGAATTAATGACGCAATCACCAGAATTATCATTGCAAATAGCATTTGCACTATCTGTTTCTGAAACTGATTCAGGTGCATTCCGTTCCCCCCTTATCAATATTTGTTCTATTCTAACATAAGCTACCGGACAGAATCAAATATAATCTGATACATACTATTTACAGACAAGGTATATAACTGCAAAGAGCGGCAGATTAAATCTGCCGCTCTTTAGCGTTCTTTAGCGCTCTTTATACAAGCACTATATCTTAGTAATAAGAAGAATTAAATGCATCAGAAAGTGCAACGCCTGTTGTTACACCAACGATAATCCATACGATCAATGCAATGATGCTAAGAACCAGACCAATGATACCAAGAATCTTACCAACCTTAGCCTGCTGTGGAAGCTCCGGGTACTCATTACCTAACTGGCCACATAATACAAGGTCAATGATTGCACAAATCAAACCGAGACCACCACAAGATGTTACGATAGAAGCAATACCTAAGATCAAAGCGGCAACTGCTTTTCCAGGTGTCTGATTTCCTGTGTTATTTACGTTATTATCCATTTTTCTCCTCCTTCATGTTCCTCTATGTCCTTCTTCATCCTATTTTCTGACATAGAATTATTAAAACCAGAATGTATTATACTACAATTTATACCGGTTATGCAAGCCTTATGATCGCTTTGTCACACATGATGCCTTCCTCGTCACCAGCACCTGCACGCAAAAAGCCGGAATCCTTTCTGAGATCCCGGCCTTTATTCTTCTGTTGTAATTCCTACTCGTAATCCTTGGATGCTTTGCTGCTGTTTGTAGCTTTATTACTGCTCTTGGCAGAATCAGAAGCCTTATTGCTTGCCTTATTCTTAGAGCTGTTCTTTGCATTACTTGCAGAATCGGTGCAGTTTGTCTCGTTTGAGTAGTTGTTCTCAGACATCTTCATGTCCTCCTTTAATGTAATAAATACTTGTTACATCTACATTGTTGACAAACTGTACATTTTTTATACGGCCTTTTTATTTTATTCTGCCGGTTATTTTCTATGTCTATGCTATTTTAACTGTCCTAAACGTTCTTCTACCTGAGCTAACATCTGCGTGTACTTCTCCAGCTTGCCCTTCTCTTCTTCAATCTTGGCTGCCGGTGCCTTCTCCACAAACTTCGGATTATTCAGCATGCCCTGTGCACGCTTGATCTCACCCTGGAGTCTTCCCTGCTCCTTTGTCAGTCGCTCGATTTCTTTCTCGATGTCAACCAGCTCTGCAAATGGCATATAAAGTGCTGCGTCATGGATCAGAACGGATACTGCATCCTCTGCAATTCCGGTCTTGTCTGCCTGAACATGTACCTCACTGGCATATCCGAGTGTTGCAAAGAATACCTTACTGTTCTCGAAAATATCCCGTACACTCTCCTTCTCTGATACAACATAAACGGTTGCCTTCTTGCTTGGAGCTACATTCATCTCAGTCCGGATATTCCGGATACCGCGAACAGCTGCCTTGATCGTGTCAACGGCGGCCTCATCCTCAGCAAAGTTCCATTCTTCTCTGAACTCCGGCCACTTAGAAATCATAATGGATTCTTCCTCATCCTGCAGGTTGCAGAAAATCTCCTCTGTAATAAATGGCATATACGGATGCAGAAGCTTTAAGGACTGGATCAGAACTGTCTTTAACGTCCAGATAGCTGCTGCCTTGGTCTCGTCTTCATCATTCCACAGACGCGGTTTTACCATCTCGATATACCAGTCACAGAACTCTTCCCAGATAAAGCTATGGACCTTATCTGCAGCAATACCCATCTCAAACTTCTCCAGATTCTCGGTTGCTTCCTTTGCTAATGTATTTACCTTGGACAAGATCCAGCGGTCTGCCTGTGTAAGCTTGCTTAAATCAACCTCTGCGGTATCTGCCTTCTCCATATTCATCATAATGAATCGGGATGCATTCCAGATCTTATTTGCAAAGTTTCGGCTTGCTTCTACACGCTCCCAGTAGAAACGCATATCATTACCCGGTGCATTACCGGTGATCAGTGTCAGACGCAGTGCATCTGCACCGTATTTATCAATAACCTCTAACGGATCAATACCGTTTCCGAGTGATTTACTCATCTTGCGTCCCTGATCATCCCGTACTAGGCCATGGAATAAAACATGGTCAAACGGCAGTTTTCCGGTCTGTTCAATGCCGGAAAATACCATACGGATAACCCAGAAGAAGATGATATCATATCCAGTAACCAGTACATTGGTCGGATAGAAATAATCCAGATCCTCTGTCTTCTCCGGCCAGCCAAGAGTGGAGAATGGCCACAGGGCTGATGAGAACCAGGTATCCAGTGTATCCTCATCCTGTTTTAAGTTCTTGCTCTGACACTTTGGACAGGTACAAGGTGTCTGTCTGGCTACGATCGTCTCTCCGCAATCCTGACAGTACCATGCCGGGATCCGGTGTCCCCACCACAGCTGTCTGGAAATACACCAGTCACGGATATTGTCCAGCCAGTTATAATATGTCTTATCCATACGTTCCGGAACAAGCTTTAACTCACCATCCACAACTGCCTGCTTTGCCGGCTTCGCCATCTCTTCCATCTTAACAAACCACTGCGGTTTTACCAATGGCTCCACGGTTGTCTTACATCTGTCATGCGTACCTACCATATGTGTATGCGGCACTACCTTTACAAGCAGTCCCAATGCATCCAGATCCGCAACCATTGCCTTTCTGGCCTCATAGCGATCCATGCCGGCATACTTGCCGCCCAGTTCATTAATGGTTGCATCATCATTCATGATATTAATCTCTTCCAGATTATGACGCTTGCCAACCTCAAAGTCGTTCGGGTCATGTGCCGGTGTAATCTTCACACAGCCGGTTCCGAACTCTTTATCCACATATGCATCTGCAATAACCGGGATCTCACGGTCCGTCAGTGGCAGTTTCAGTGTCTTGCCAATGATATCCTGATAACGTTCATCCTCCGGATTAACCGCTACTGCGGTATCACCCAGCAATGTCTCCGGACGTGTGGTAGCGATCTCAACAAATCTGCCTTCCTCACCGACTACCGGATACTTAATATGCCAGAAATGACCCTCCTGCTCCTCATGAATTACCTCTGCATCCGAAATGGTTGTCTGACATACCGGACACCAGTTTACGATCCGGGAACCCTTATAAATATAACCCTTCTCATACAGATTACAGAATACTTCCGTAACTGCCTTATTATTTCCCTCATCCATGGTGAACCGTTCACGATCCCAGTCTGCGGAAGAACCCATCTTCTTTAACTGATTTACAATCCGTCCACCATACTCTTTTCTCCAGTCCCATACACGATCCAGGAACTTCTCACGGCCCAGATCATGCTTGTCAATGCCTTCCTTTTTCAGAGCCTCAATAACCTTAACCTCTGTTGCGATCGCGGCATGATCTGTACCCGGCTGCCATAATGCATTATATCCCTGCATACGTTTAAACCGAATCAGGATATCCTGCATAGTATTATCCAATGCATGTCCCATATGAAGCTGTCCCGTGATATTCGGTGGCGGCATCACGATAGTAAAAGGTTTCTTACTCCGATCCACTTCCGCATGAAAATACTTCTTTTCCAGCCATTTACTGTAAATGCGTCCCTCAATCTCCTGCGGATTATAGGTCTTTTCCAATTCCTTGTGCATAATTCTCCTCCTGATTTATAAACCTCTTTTAACCTGTAGCTCTTATACAGGTCTTATTAGTATTTAAACTTTATCTGTTTAATACTACCGCTATGTGCTGATAAAATCAAGTATTTTGTGTTATTGCCACCAGATCATAATGTGCATCGATAGCAGCTTCGCATGCCTCCCGGTCTTTCTCCTTCAGTGCCCGGAAGATCTCGCGATGTGCCCGGTGGAGTGCCTGTTTGGTCTGCTCATCACTCTGTCTCAGGATTTCATCGATCCATTCCCGGTAAACATCCGAGACTGCATCCATCAGCTCCATCCAGAGATGATTTCCCGAAGCAGTCGCCAGCAGATAATGAAACTGCCGGTCATGCTCTGCCGCATCCTCTTCCTGCTCTCCGGTATTGCCCTGTTCCAGCAAGCTTTCCACCTCCTGCATCTTCGCTTCCGGATTCTCAATCACAGAGGCACAGATTGCCTTCTCCATCGTCCTGCGGAAATCACAGATTTCCTCCCGTGTCACCAGCTTGATCCGCAGGAATATACGCAGCATTTCCGATAATCGTTTGGATACATTTCCGGTATAATAATTTCCGGAGCCCTGAACACTCTCAATAATTCCCATATAGTCCATACTACGCAGTGCTTCTCTTGTAGAGTTCCGGCTGATCTGCAGTTGTTCCGAGAGAACCCGTTCTGTCGGCAGGCGATCCCCCTGTCTGATCCTGCCTTCCCGGATCTCATCACATAAATAATCAATCACCTTTTGATATTCTCTGTTCCCTTCCATCCTTCATCTCCTGATCTATATTATTACCCGTTTTCTGCCGTCTCTTGTTTTATACTATTTTCTGATCCATATATTCCGGTTCACCTATTTCTTTCATCAATGATAGAACCTGTATCACAGAAAATTAGAAAACAGAACCGAGCCACCCACCGTTAATACTCCGGCAACTGCTATGGACAGGCTGCTCATTGCGCCTTCTACCTCACCCATCTCGATTGCCTTTGCTGTTCCCACTGCATGAGACGCCGTACCGATTGCAATTCCTTTAGCAATCGGTTCCTGTATCCGGAAGATCCGGCAGATTGCCGGTGCAAACATATTTCCCAGCACACCGGTTATAATAATGACTGCAACAGTCAGTGTAACGTAGCCGCCTAACTCCTCCGAAATGCCCATACCGATCGCTGTCGTAATAGACTTCGGAAGGAATGTGACATATTCCTCATGGGATAATCCACAGATAAGGCTCATGACAAGAATGCAGCACAGCGAAGCCAGAACTCCTGCCGTAATGCCCGCAAAGATTGCTTTCCAGTTATTCTTCAACAGCTCCAGCTTCTCATAAAGAGGAACCGCCAGACAGACCGTGGCCGGGGTCAGGAGATAACTTAAATATTTCGCTCCGGAATAATAAACATCATAATCGATATGAGAAGCTGCCAGAATCACGATCACCAGAATCACGGAGATCAACAGCGGATTAAAAATCGCCAGTTTAAATTTCTTATGTAATAAGCTTCCCAGACCATAAGTAGCCACGCTTACGATCATTCCGAAAAATACCGAATCTTCAAAAAAACTCATTTCTTTCCATGCCTCTTTTCTTCCATACGAATCATAACCTGTGTGATATGACCGGATATCACCATAACCAGAAATGTAGAAACAACCGTGATCAGGACATATGCGATCAGGTTAGACTGTATCACATTCCAGGATGTCAGGAGTCCGACCGCCGCCGGAATAAACATCATAGGCATGATTTCTATCATAAAATAGGATGTTGTTTTTACATCCTCCACCTTGATTAGCTTAAAACATAACGCCAGGAACATTAATACCAGACCATAGATACTGGCCGGAATCGGAAGGGGAACCAGATAATTTAATATTTCCCCTGCAAATGATATGGCAAGAATAATGCCAAATTGTTTCATGTACTTCATATGTACCACCCTTCTTATAATTGGTCGTACCAATTATAAGGTGGTCTTGTTCATTTGTCAATTGGAACTACCAATTTTTAAGTATCAAACTACTATCTTTTCATACCGCAATATGATATGAGGTCAGAACTTCCTTCGCCTGCTCTTTCAGCTCCGGATATTCCGTGAGGATTCCCTTCACACAGGTGAAGCTGTTCTGCCGCTGCTCTTCATTGCTCTTCATGCCCTCTCGTAGCTTCTGTCTGCGTACATTCAGAGAATGCTTCACCTCTACCATTTCACGCTTGTCTACCAGTGCTGCCAGTTGTTTCAGCCAGATATCCGCATCCCGCACTCCGGCATCCTGCAGAATATCAAGCAATTCTTCCTGATATACCCGGAGATCTCCTGTATTGCGCTGATACTGCTCCTCCTCCGCTACCATTGCCTGATATTGTTCCCAGTCATATGCCAGTTCTTTCTGCGTATTCACCTCGAACTTGGCATACAGATAATCCAGACTGTTCGTATTATTCAACCATTTGATCTTCACCTTATTCTGCAGCAGGATTGCCCGGTTATGCTTACGATAGCACAGCTTCCGCTCGGTCTCCACCCGGCTGTAGGATGCAAAGATCAGAAACTCGGCGATCATTGCCACAATTGCAATTGCCGCTCCCGGAATCGTCAGTTCAATCTGATATTCCATTGTCAGTACCAGGAAACCGATAATCGTGATCGCTGCAAGTATCCCGACTACAATCGCACTGTTCCGGAGTGTTTTCTGTTTTTTCTGGAGCTCCTCCTCTTCATAACGCAGAGCACCTTTCTCCCCCTCCAGGTATTCCAGATCCCGCTTGATCTTCCCCCGCATTGTCTCTAACTCTTCCAACCGTTTTAATGCCTCCGGGATATCTCCCTCCAGACGCATTAAAAGCTTATAACGTTCTCCCGATAAACGCTTTGGCATATGCTGTAATTCCCGCCGGTTCTCCTCCAGCATCAGAATCCTCCTCGCATCCTCCTCCAGATTCTTCAGCCTGCCCGGCTCCATCTGCTCAATCCGCTGAATATCTGAGAAATACATCGTTACCAGCTCATATTCCCGTTTCTGGTCTTCCAGCTCATAAGTAATATCTACAATCTGCCCCAGATGGTGATTCAGCTCTGCCTCTTCTTCTCTTTTTCCCTGTTCGTCCGCATCCATGGACTCCAGGGCTGTCGGTTCTTCCACCTCTGTCCGTCCGAAAATCTGCGCTATCTTCTTAAAAAGTCCCATAGTATCTCCTGCTTATACGATCTGCTCCCGAAAGTCCTCTTTCCACTGATTCAGCATCATATCGATCCGCTGATTAAATGCCTCATAATCTCCCCGCTCCTTATTGTACAGTGCCTTCTGATAGCGGGTGTAGACGGATGTGCTTTCCGCATCCTCCGTCGCATCTTCCAGTAAACCCATCAGGCGCTGGAAATCTGCCTCATCCATTCCAAAGGCTCTGGCTTCTTTCTCTACCACAGCTTCTTCCGCTTCCTGTAACCGAAGTACTATATACGCTTCCAGAGATGCCGGCTTCTGATTCCGTTCAAATGCCTCCAGAAATGCCAGCTTAGCATTCGTAACCTCCATATTTTTTGCCAGTGCCACCCCTTTATTATGATACACATCTCCGAGGAATCTCCGATCTTCGATCTGATCCTCCCTGCGAAGAATCGTATTATAAAGCGAGATAGCCTTCAGCAGTCTCTTATACATCAGGAAGCTATCTGCCTTTAATTTCAGCTTTTCTTCCTCCGGCAGTAATGCCACAAGCTCCTGCTTATCCCGGAACTGCTGAATCTCCGCCGTTTCATAATAACTGCCTGCGGAAAGAATGGTCACCAGAAGCTCTGTCAGAGATGCCTCTGCTGCCAGCTTCTCCAGCAACCGGTCCGCCAGCTCCTCCATCTCCAGTTCTGTCTTGATCCATTGCACTAATTTCCCCTGAAACTGTTCCGGATTTAACAGTGCTACATTATTGTAAATATAAAAGCACAGCTCCTCATAGGAATATACCTCTACCTTTGTATTTGTAAATCGATATGGAATTACCGCCTGTCTGGGCTGACATAGAATAATTCTTCCCATAATCCTGATCCTTCCTGTCTACTCATCTTTATCCAGCACAAAATCCTTACGATAAATCTTGTTCGTTGTCGGATATAGTTTTCCAAAGCCTTCATCCCGAATCACAACTGAGCCCCTGCACCCGCTGTACATCTCAACCTCCAGCGAAAGTCTGGTCGTCTTGTTCGGTCTGGATGGCAATCCGTGAATCTCTATGATTTCACGCATTGCTTCCTTTGTATAATGATTCTTATATAATAATTCTACCCGGTTGGTATCGTCCAGGCAGACATATATTTTTCCATGCACATTATACCATTCCCTGCCGCCTCTGGCGATCGGAATGAACGTGCCTGCACCGTCTCCGCTTAAAATTCCGATATCACTGTGTACCATATCCTCGGCATTTACAATATATTTGGCAGGATTAATAACATTGGAACCGATATATGCCGCATAGCAGGCACCCTTGGTATAAATATTCTGTCCGACAAATACCCTTCTGCCATTACACAGTGCGTTCTGGGATGCGTTCGCCCATACTTCTGAGAATCCCACTCCTGTCAGGTATACCGATGACATATAGGACTCCCGCAGTACTTCATTGACAATCTCCAGAAATCTCTGATCCAGCTCCCGTTTATCATCATAGAGCCGATAATACCCCATCTGTTCCCGATAGTCTCTGTGAATCACGGTTACTACCTGCGGTGTCGTCCTCCTGGCGATATCTACCCGGTAGAAATCCATTCCCTCCGGTCCGTAATCGAACAGCCCGACGCTGTTGTTCCGGAGGCTCTCCGGCTGTTGGAAAATAAAATGCAGATATGCACTGGTGTGCCCAATGATAAAGAAACGATCTCCGTATAGTTCCAACTCATCCTGCAACATATGCAATACCCGGAATAATGCATGCGAATATTTATAAACGGTCACTACCAGCCGTTCGATCTGCGCATCCTCATATCGATTTATAAAATCCATGATATGCCCTTTCAGAATCAGCAGCAGCACATCCTCGTAGGTATAATCTTCTTCCCGGAACGTCATCCGCTCCGTAGATTCCAGCTTCTCCACGACCTGCTCCAGCATGGTTCCTTTCTGATGGAATCGATGCTCCAGCGCATCACTTCCGATATACCACTGTCCTTTTTCTTTTCCGAAAAATGCCACATTCGGCAGCAGATAGGTATCAACCGTATTCAGCTGGCAGATAGACTCCGGCTCTTTTGTCTGTTGATTAAAAAAGCTTAACTGCGTATATTCGGCACATACATCCATTCCCAAATAAAATTTCTGCATGAAGCTGTCCCCTTTCTATAAGATCCTCATGACCTCTTCAAATACATGGCTGTATTTCATATATTCTTCCATGGATGCGGTCAATGCTTCCGCATCCCGCATTTCCTGATGGATCAGCATCTGATTCAGGCGTTCAAACCGGCTCTCCGGTGCATCCTGCGAATAAGCATCACTCCGGATACTGTCACTCTCGATCAGTGTTACCTTACCGGTATATTTCTCTGCGAAATGATATAACAGCTGTTCTCCATGGAACACAACAAATTCCTGCACATAATATCCCGGAATCCGTTCCTCCATCCGGCACGGGCGGAAGTCCAATGTCTGCAGTTCACTCGTTCCCACACTGTAGTTCACAACTACTTCCTGCCGCTCTTCCCCTTTATAAACCAGATAGGTTTTCAGGAACAGCTCCTGTGGAAGATCTACAATGTCCGCAAAAGACTTAAAGAACGGAAGCAGAATTCCCCGGTTCAGGAACTTTCCTACGGTTCCTGCAATATAAGAAGTCTCGTCCTGTGTCAGCCGGATGCATTTGGACAGGTGCCAGAGCATTGCCCCATGACAGATATCATCGCCGATCTCTCCCTTATGGATCTCCAGCATCAGATATTCAAATACCGAATCCGGCACCCATTCCTCCCGGATAAAGTACAGATATGCCATCCGTTTCAGGAAAGCCTTCGTAACCATTCCCCGGTGTCTGCCCTTATAATAAGACCGGAAAATATCCATTGCATTATCAAGACTCGCATCTGCAAATATCAGTTGCGCAAGAATATTCTCCTCCAGCTCTCTGGCTTCTCCCAACACAACCATGGCTACTTCCCAGAGCTTTGCCAGCTCCTTTGTATCCGCTTTATAATAAAAGATCAGATACTGTATCGTCCGGTCATTGTATTGTCCCTTCTGATAAAGATAAACGCAAAGAGATGTCAATGCCTCATCTCCCATGATATCCGTATCTGTAACAATATATGATGCCAAGCGGAGAAGTCTTGAAATCTCAACTTCTCCATATCCAAACTTCCGGATCGCCTCATAGGCTTTCCGGTTCATGCCACGCATAATATAGCCGGAAATGATCTCCGCACTATGCAGTTTATCCAGATAATCCAGGTCTACCTGAAGTAAGTATTTCTCCAGAATGTCTCCATCATAGTTTTCCAGATAATATTCTATGATCTGCAGGAGTACCTGCTGCCTTGTCTGATAGCTTAGCTCCCGGCATTCCAGAATATCCCTTGCCTGGTTGACATCTCCGGCATCCCGTAAATGCCGGTGCTCCATCTCACTGTATGTATATGCCAGAAGCCGTGCATCCGAAGGATTATAATGCCGGCAGATATCTAAAAATACACCGGTATTCACCAGCCGTTCCAGCCGATATGGCATCGTACTCACATAGCGGTTACCTCTGGTATCGATCAGTGTTACGACCGCAGAATCCGTTACAATATCCACATAGGCCTTGCCGTCTGCTACCGGCACCTGCTGCTCATCCTTTAATTCTTTATGCGTCACGACAACTGCCTTGATCTTTGGATTGGTACAGATCAGTCTGCGCTTAAAAATAATATTTGTCAGCCGTGCCGCATACTTCGGATTAATCTGTTTCGGATTCAGAAACTCCTTATAAATCACCAGCAGGAATTCATGAATTACGCCTTTTACAAGCTGTTCTTCCATGAAATTCTCAATTGTGGATGCCATCTCCGCATATAATTGCGGATAGGTCTTTTTATTCCGGATCAGATTCGCATATAAATATGCCTGCTCGTACTCTGTTAACGTATGGCTGCAGATCAGATATCGCAATACAGCTTCCGGCAGCACCGGATATTCCTTCAGGCTCATACTACGGATATAGCATTCATAAATACCGATCAGCTTCAGTCCCTGCCGGATGCCCCGGTCAAAGTAATCATGGTATTCTTCTTTACAACAATTAGCCCGAATCAGCATGCTGCAGATAACATTCAGTGCATTCAGTTCCGGCTTCCGTATATCGATCTCCTGCAGCAGGCGGAACAGATTCTTCTGAAACCCATGCTCTTTTTCTGCCAGCTCGACACACCCATGTAATACATCATCAGAAATGTAATCATGATGCATTCCCCAGCGGATTGCCGACACCTCCAGCCCATCCAGCTTCCGGAGCATTAACGGCTCCCGGTTAAACATATCACATATTTCATAATAAAGAATCGGGCTATGGATTCCCTGTTCATAAAGCTTCCGGATCTGTGCATAAACAGGCCCCTTCTCTGTATCCGGGGATTCATCCAGAAATGTCAGCAGCCAGAAATAGAACAGCTTCTCACCTTCTGTTTCAAACCTGTCACGGATCATGGTCCTGGCTCTCGTTACAGACTCTGAATCCTTGAATGCCAGAGCTTTCAGATATGCATAATAACTGGATGCCCGGTCTCCCTCCACCATCCGATCCTGATCCGCATCGATCCGTTTGAATTCTTCTTCTACCATGGCCTGATTGCCTGCCAGAATATTCATATGCAGAATACCCAGCCGGTAAAGCTGATCGTCCTTGCAATATTGCACCAGATTCCGTAATGCATACAATGTTTTTTCTACATACTGGTCCAATGTCAGCTTTCCGGTCCGAAAGTCTAAATACCCTGTGATCAGATTACATTGATGAACTTTTATAATATGACTGTTCCGGAACAGATGTGGCGGTTCCGGTCTGTTAACAGCCTCCGTCCGGATCACGATCTCCACCACGATCTTCTGATATGCAGTCTCAATCATAATATGTCCCAGATTGGAATCACGATCCATATACTCCGGGAACACCATATATTCCAAATTATATTTATTGCCGATAAAATCTTCCATGCTGATATAATGCTTCAGCGGTTTTATAAACCGTACATCCGAAGTCACTTCCGCATTCAGATATCCCCAGGTATTCCTTACCAGCTGCAGGCTGTGTTTCTCCGCCTCTTCACGATAAGCGATCTGCTTCCTGCGTTCCGGCACTTCCAGAGATATGGAGCGTTTCTTATGTGTATAGGTCAGGAATTCTTCCATTGCCTGACTGGCAGACAAGCTCTGTGTCAGGCTGTTATATACTTCTGCATACATTGGCTCCCGTTCCAGAAATGCCCTGTAAAACTCCGGAGATGTAAACAGCCGCACTGCCTCATTCCAGTTATTCTCTGCAAGACTCGCAAACTGGAACATATCTCCCAGCTCACCCATGGAGCTCTCCACCGCCGGGGCTGTGATTTCTATATCATATGGAATACGGAACTCGCCTCCGTCCGTTACCAGATAGATCACACCGTTGATCTTCTCGCCTTTTTCCCATTTTCCGGCATCAAAGATCAGCTCTACGTCCTGCGACTTTCCGATAAAATTATGCGGTTCGATCTTAAACAGGTATCGGTTATCATATACCATTGCCTTCATTCTCTGATCATTTACAGACTGTACATTCAGTATCCCCTGGTACTGGGAACCTGCTTCTATATTCAGTTGTAAATGATCGGTAGAAATCTCCACCTGCGGACGTCTGACATCAAACTCGCCCTTTGCATACTGTTCAACTTTTTCTTTCATCTACAACACCCTTGCCAATCCTTCCTGATATGGGCTATAATAATCCATAACATAATTAGCTATATTATATCAAAGATTGTCAAAATAGAAAAGAAGGAGAGGGATATTTTTATGTTACAGCCAGCAGATCAGTTTCACGGCAGTGATTTAGAGAAAGTAGAACAGTTATACGGAATTAAACGGGAAGACATCCGACCATTCGCTTCCAACGTAAATCCCCTCGGATTGTCACCGATATTAAGAAGTTCTTTACAGGAGCATATCGATGTTCTCACCGATTATCCGGATCGGGAATATAAAGAACTACGGGAAGCCATCCATGCGTATACCGGTGCAGATGCGGGACATATTCTGCCCGGAAGCGGTACGACAGAGCTAATCGTTACATTCATTCAGGCAATCCGGCCAAAGAAGACTCTGGTTGTAGAGCCTACTTATTCCGAGTACAAAAGGGATTTGAAAGCGATCAAAAGTGAAATCGTCAATCATGTATTATCAGCCGAAAATGATTTCAGGCTTGATCCGGCCATGCTCTGTGAACAGATCGATGAATCCGTAGACCTGGTTGTTCTGTGCAATCCAAACAACCCAACCTCTACCTGTATCAGTATCAGCCAGATTGAAACCATTGCCAGAAAATGCAAAGAGAATTCCGCATTTCTTATGATTGATGAGACCTACGTGGAATTCGTAAAAGATATATCTGTGATTTCTGCCATCCCTTTAGTCAAAAAATATAACAATATAATCGTACTCCGTGGCGTTTCCAAGTTTTTTGCCGCACCGGGTCTCCGCCTTGGTTATGCCTGTGTATCAAACGAAAAACTGCTCCGTTATCTATGGAAGCACAGCAATCCATGGTCCATCAGCTCTCTGGCCGCCTATGCCGGAACCGTTATGTTTACCGACCGGGAGTATATGGAGCAAACGCGTGATCTGATCGCACAGGAGCAGAGCCTGATCTGTTCTGCACTCCGTGCCAGAGGTACTATAAAAGTCTTCCAGCCAGCTACAAACTTTGTATTACTTCAGATTCTGAAGGATGGTATCACTTCAGCAGATGTATTTGAACACTGTATCCGAAAAGGACTTATGATCCGGGATTGTTCCAACTTCATGGGGCTCGGTCCGGAGTATATCCGGTTCTGCTTCCTGAATCCGGAGGATGATGACCGGCTGGTCAACACTCTGTTAGAGATTTTGTAAGCAGCCTAGCCTGCTTTGGTGTTTCTTCTTTGAACTTTTTATATATCCGGATAAAGTGGCTTGCATCCGCAAACCCGGTTTCCTGAGCAATGTAGCTGATCTCATAGTCACTGTAAAGCACCAGTTCCTCTGCTTTGGATATCCGGATATATTCAATATATTCTTTGCAGGAACGCCCATATTGTAATTTAAACATCTTCGCGAAATTCGAATAGCTCATTCCACTCAGCTCGGCCAGCTTCTGTACCCGGAGTACTTCTCCGGAATGTGCATCTATATATTCCAGAATATGATCAAAGAACTGCTCCCCGGTATCCGCCTTATCTGCTCTCTGAAGTTCTTTTCGCTCCGGCATCCAGTTCCGGATCATGCGAATCTGCATCGTTGCCAGATTGGAATAAATATTCAATTCATATCCGAACTGTTTTCCCTCCTGCTCCTTTAAGCAATCCAGGATCAGTGCTCCCAATCCGTAGTTTTCCTGCTGCTCTTTATCAAATATCATCGGATCCCGTTCCTGTACCATTGCCAGCGTTTTTCGGATCGTCGGCATGTAAACACCCGGTATCCGGATCACATTCAGATCAAACTTCACTACCGCATATCGAATCGGAAGCTCCCCCTGCATCCGAATCCGGTGAAGCATCTTCGGAGGAAGTACGATTATCATCCCCGGCGTCAATGTGTATCGATATTTCCCGCAGTCTACCTGAATACTCCCCTCCGTGACATATAAAATCTCCATAAAATAGTGCCAATGTCCACGGACATAAAACGTAAGATTCTGTACATCCTCCATATAAATCTGATACGGTG
>HF991343.1:27210-29015 GCA_000431515.1 Clostridium sp. CAG:632
CTGTTCCTGTTCCTGTTCCTGTTCCTGTTCCTGTTCCCAGTTTACCACCTTGTTTTTCATTTTTGAAGAGATTTGTTCTATTTTTTAATTTTTATGTTCTAGATTGTGTGTATTATGATTTCTATAATAAATTCATAAGTTAAGCAGTTTACAGATTGGTTTTACAACTGCTCATTCAAATCTGAACCGGATTCAAAACATTTATATTATAATTTACAATGGAGGTATTACAATGTTACGTGAAAGTGTTATCAACAACTTAAGCAACTGCATCCTGCCTTTCTGGGAGGGCATGATGGATCCTGATTTCGGTGGCTTCTACGGCATGCTGGATTTTGACCTGAAGCTGGATAAGAAAGCAGTCAAAGGCTGTATCCTGAACAGCCGTATCCTGTGGTTCTTCTCCAATGTTTATCTGACAACTAAAGATGCATCCGTTCTTCCTTATGCAGATCATGCTTTTGAGTTCTTAAAGACCTATTGCATCGATCGCGAGAACGGCGGTATCTACTGGTCTATGACCTATGACGGTAAAATCGATGATTCTACCAAGCACACCTACAATCAGGCGTTTGCGATCTATGCATTAGCTTCTTATTATGATGCGACCGGCCATCGGGAAGCACTGGATCTCGCCATGGATCTGTTCCATGTGATCGAGACCAAATGTCGTCTGGGTGATGGTTACGGTGAGTCTTATACCATGGATTTCGTTCCAAATGTGAATGACAAGCTGTCTGAGAATAATGTGATCGCCGACAAGACCATGAATACACTGCTGCATGTATGCGAGGCTTATACCGAACTGCAACGGGTAGCTCCGAATGAAGAGGTGTGGAAACGTCTCTACTGGACCGTCGACGAGTTCTATAACTCTGTTTACTGCCCGGAGCGTCATCGCCTGGAAGTATTCTTCGATTCCGATATGAATTCAATCCTGGATCTGCATTCTTATGGTCACGATATCGAAGCCACCTGGCTGCTCGACCGTGCACTGGATGTTTTGGGTGACCGTGAGTTGTCAGACAAGCTGGCTCCGATGATCCTGGATCTGACCGAGCAGATCTACCAGGTAGCCTATGAGGATCATTCCGTTATGGCGGAGGCAGAGAAAGGGGTAGTATTAACCACCCGTATCTGGTGGGTACAGTGCGAGTCTATCATCGGTTTCTATAATGCATATCAGAAGACACGCGATATGCGCTATCTGGACGCTGCCGAGAACATCTGGACTTATATTGAAGAGCATCTTCTGGATCCGCGTGAAGGCTCCGAATGGTATTACGAGGTAGACGCTGACGGTGTTCCGTCCAGCCGCCTTCCGATCGTAGAGCCATGGAAGTGCCCATATCATAACGGCAGAATGTGTATGGAGATCATGCGCAGAACCGCTTTTATGGATCCGGTAAATAAGAACGCAACCAAGGAAGCAAGAACATTGCTCCGTAACCTTTATAAAAATGCAGGTAAGCGCCTGATCACCGGCCAGCATACCCAGGCCATTCCAATGGAAGAGCGCACCCATATTCATGAATTAACCGGATGCTATCCAAAGCTTCAGGGCTTCGAACTGCTCTCCTACTCTTCTAATATTAACTACGAAGATATGGATGATGCATGTCGGACCGAAATAGAGGAGAACAAAAACACCGTTGAAACAGCTCTGAACTGGGCAAAGGAAAGCAATGGCATCGTAAGCTTCTGCTTCCACTGGTTCTCACCGATTGGTGGACGTGATAAAGCCTTTTATACCCGTAACACAGATTTCAGTCCTTATCAGGTACTGATCGAGGGGACGGAAGAGC
>HF991343.1:29041-55873 GCA_000431515.1 Clostridium sp. CAG:632
GCTGCATTCTTCCGTGATCTGGATCTGATCGCCGATCAGCTGGCAAGATTCCAGATTGAGCATATTCCGGTACTTTGGCGTCCGTTCCATGAATCAGAGGACACCTGGTTCTGGTGGGCATCCAAGGGTCCTAAGATTGCCAGTGAGTTATATAAGCTGATGTATCATTATTTTACAGACGTGAAGCACCTGAACAACCTGATCTGGGTATGGAGCTGCCCAGCCAAAGAAGGCTATCCGGGTGATGATTATGTAGATATTGTTTCCTTGGATATTTATGTAGCTCCTCATACCGTTACAGACTACAAGGAACAGTACGAAGAACTGACGGCCAATACCAGCCGTGAGAAGCTAGCTGCACTGAGTGAGGTCGGTGTGATTCCTGATATCACCATGATCCGGGAAAGCCGTGTTCCATGGTCTTACTTCATGACCTGGTCAAAGGAATTCTGTCTGACAGAGGAGCACAACTATGATGCCTCCCTGAAAGCATTATATGCCAGCGATTATACAATAAAATTAGGAGAGAGTCTGTAAGGACTCTCTCCCTGATAAAGCATTCACGATTACTCTCCAAGTAATACTAAATCAAAGACGTATGCGGCTTCCTTTGCGGTATAGCTGCGTACGTTTTTTTCATTACTTTCCGGAACTCCATCGAGGTATACGCATCTGCCGCCTTCCCCGATCAGAAAATATTTCAGTTCTCCGGTATAATCCACATAGATCGGGTGTCCGTCATAGGTCTCTCCGGTATCCTCCAACCGTTCCCGATAATCCGGTACCGCTTCAAAATGAAGTACGGCATAGGTATTCCAGTTCGGCACCTGTACAGACATATAAATGCTTACATTGTCATGATCCGCATCTCCGGTTGACGGCGAACAGCATAGAAAGCCTGACTGATTGACTCCTTCCCGATACGCCAGTGTATAATGATCCATGACCGGATTCATCCGAAGTCCTGTCATTACATCCGTAAGCGTTTCTCCCTTATCTGCCGGTACAATGGCGGTTCCCATCTGCGCCAGTGCCTGACATAATGCATCCATTCCGATCACATTTTTATTCACCAGTTCTGTCCAGTTCTCAATCTGATAGACCAGATCATATACCTTCAGATACATCTGTTCATTCTCTGCGATTTCTCCGTCCTGCTGCCGGTAGATAGTCACGCTGTCATCCGAATATGCCGTTACCAGACTGTCAAGCGCCGGCGCTGTCTCCGGAATCAGGATCCCGACCTTATGTCCTTTTACATTCAACATAAACTGGGTCTGCAGATCGTATACCTTTGCCTGATTATATAGCCACAGATTCTCCGTCTCTGTAAATACATAGGTCTTATCACCGGATGTAAAAGAAAAATGTTCCCTTGTACCCGGATTCTCAACTGCCTCTCCCGGTTTCGGCAGCTTCTCTTCTATTTTCCGATATCCCGGTGTTCCATTGGGTATCCGGATTTCTTCGGAAGCTGTTATCTGCTCCGATCCGGTATCCGCCCCTGCCGATATATCCGATTCCAGTGTTGTCTGCCCGCAGCCTGTAAGCAATATACAGGCTCCCAGGGCAAGCACACCTTTTATTCTCCTCATGAAATCCCCCTTGTCATGTTACTCGGTTTCTTCCTGTACGGACACTTCGATTCCGAGTTCTTCCAGCTGTTTCGGATCTACTGCATTCGGTGCCTCGCTCATCAGACAGGATGCATCCTTTACCTTCGGGAATGCGATTACATCCCGGATAGAATCCTGCTGTGCCATCAGCATAACCAGACGATCCAGACCATAAGCCAGACCTGCGTGTGGCGGAACACCATACTTAAATGCATTTAACAGGAAGCCGAACTGGTCATATGCACGCTCCATCGTGAAGCCAAGTGCCTTGAACATCTGCTCCTGAATATCATCCTGATGGATACGGACAGAACCGCCACCGATTTCCGTACCGTTTAATACAATATCATATGCCTTGGCACGTACCCGTCCCGGATCAGACTCAATATACTGTAAATCCTCTTCCATCGGCATCGTAAACGGATGATGCATAGCCTGATATCTTCCAAGCTCTTCGCTCCACTCAAGAAGTGGGAACTCTGTGATCCATACGAACCGATACTCATCTTTATGAAGCAGTCCCAGCTGATTCGCAATCTCCAGACGAAGTGCACCTAATACATCATAGACCAGCTTGCTCTTATCAGCTGCAAAGAGAAGCAGATCGCCCGGTTTTCCCTGCATCCGCTCAACCAGTGCTGCCATTTCTTCTTCCTTCATAAACTTTGCAAAGGATGACTTGTAGCTTCCATCCTCCTGAATTGCGATATAAGCCAGACCCTTAGCACCGTATCCCTTTGCAAAATCAACCAGTGCATCAATCTTCTTACGTGGCATTGCTCCCTGACCGTTTGCATTAATACCACGTACGCTTCCGCCATTTTCGATCGCACTCTTAAATACAACGAACTCGCAGTCCTTTACTACATCGGTAACATCGCACAGCTCCATGCCGAACCGCAAATCCGGTTTATCGGAGCCAAAGCGCTCCATAGCCTCTTTGTATGTCATCCGCTGAATCGGGAGTTGTACATCCACATTCAGGACTTCCTTAAATAATTTAGCCAGAAATCTCTCATTGACATCGATCACGTCATCCACATCTACGAAAGATAATTCCATATCGATCTGTGTGAATTCCGGCTGTCTATCTGCACGCAGATCCTCATCACGATAGCATCTCGCGATCTGGAAATAGCGATCATAACCGGAACACATCAGCAGCTGCTTATAAATCTGCGGTGACTGTGGAAGTGCATAGAATTCACCCGGATGAACCCGGCTCGGAACCAGATAATCTCTGGCACCCTCCGGTGTAGACTTGCACAGAGTCGGAGTCTCAATCTCAATAAATCCCTCACCTGCCAGAAATGCTCTGGTCAAGGTCGTTACCTTACTACGCATCATAATGTTGCGCTGCAGATCAGGGCGACGTAGATCCAGATACCGGTACTTCAGTCGAAGATCCTCCTTCGTCTTACTGTTTTCTTCAATCGGGAACGGAGGAGTCTCTGCCTCTGCCAGAATCCGGATATCAGTTGCGATCACTTCAATATCACCGGTTGCCAGATTCTCATTCACGGCTCCTCCTCTAGCTGCAACGGTTCCCGTAATCGCTGCCACGAACTCGGAACGTAACTTCTCTGCCTTGGCGAAGCTTTCTGCCCCGCATTTTGCCTCTTCAAAAATCACCTGTAAGATACCACTTCTGTCACGAAGGTCTACGAATATGATTCCTCCCTTATTCCGGCTCTTCTGTACCCAGCCCATAACAGTTACGGTATTGCCGATCATTGTATTGTTTACTTCTGTACATCTGTGACTTCTGTGAAGTCCCTGCATTGACTCTGCCATCTTTCTTCCTCCTTAACCTGACGGTCATCCTCTTCTATCTGTCCGCATCCGCTTACATACGATCTATAAAGAATTCACGGAACTCCTCATAGCCTTCTGCCTGCATCTGCTCCTTCTGGAACTTTTTATTTTTCTTCATGATTGCAATATTTACGACGGAACCATCCGCTCTTGCCTGCTTTGCCTCATCCAGGATCTGAAGCAGCTTGTCCTCCGGCATATTCTTCTCGATCAGATATGCTGTCTTCTTTCCGGCACCCGGAATCTGGAAGCCACGTTCCAACAGCAGCATAACGATCCGCTCAAATCCAATCGAAAATCCACAGGCCGGTGTTGCCTGTCCGGTAAACTTACCGATCATCTCATCATATCGTCCGCCGCCACCGACAGAGCCACCGAATTCATCCATGGAAATCTCAAAGATCGGTCCTGTATAATAAGACATTCCACGTACCAGTGTCGGATCGAATGCCATCTTAAACTCTGCACTCTTTGTACTTTCCACACTGGCAATGATCGTCTTTAAGTTCTCTGCGACCTCAGCCGGAAGGAAATCACCCAGTGTTTCCTGCAAGTACTGCACACCGGTCGTATCTGCAGTTACCTTCTCAAACAGCTCCAGATATTTATCTACGGAAGACTCTGCATACCCTTCCTTCAACAGCTCTTCACGGACTCCGTCCAGTCCGATCTTATCCATTTTGTCCAAAATAATGAAAACCGTATCGTAGTCCGTCTCCGGAAATCCACTGTATGCAGCCATTGCCTTCAGAATCCGTCTGTCATTGATCCGGATCGTAAAGTTCTTAAAATCCAGTCTGCCAAGCAGTGTAGTTGTTGCAAGGATCAGCTCGATTTCTGCCAGAATGGTCGGTTCACCCAGAATATCGATATCACACTGCATAAACTGTCTGTATCTTCCGCGCTGCGGACGGTCTGCCCGCCATACATTTCCCATCTGAAGTGCCTTAAACGGACTCGGCAATTCGTTTGCATTATTGGAATAATATCTCGAAAGCGGAACCGTCAGATCATAACGCAGACCTCCGTCCACCAGATCCAGCTCTTCCTTCGCTTCCTCAAGCTTTAACTTCTCGCCACGTTTTAAGATCTTGAAAATCAGCTTCTCATTCTCGCCGCCCTGCTTACTGTTCAGGTTCTCAATATGCTCCACACATGGAGTCTCTACGGAACAGAATCCAAATGTTCTATATGTCTCCTTGATCAATCCGATGCAGTAATCGCGGATTGCCATCTCCTTTGGTAAGATGTCCTTCATACCGGTGACCGGCTTTTTTTTCATTGCCATATATCTCTCCTCCAAGTAATTATTTTATATTCTGTATTTCTGCTGTCAGAGGCATCTTCTGCAGATGTGTTTTCCCATCCATCCCTTCGATCTCCTCCAGCTCTTCTAATGTACTCTGCGTATGGACTACACTCTGAAATGCCAGAAAAATACGCATATCAAAGTTCTTTACTTCATCTATCAGCAGCCGGATCGCCGTATTTATATCAAAAGCCTTCCGATACGGGCGGTCTGCGATCAGCGCGGCAAACACATCACATACACGTAAGATTCTGGCTCCCAGCGGGATTTCCTCCCCACGCAGGTTAAACGGATATCCGGAGCCGTCATAGTTCTCGTGGTGGTATAAGACCATATTGCAGATATTATCCGAAAACCCCTGTTTCCGCAGGATCTGCTCACCCAGCTGGGCATGCCGCCTGATATACTGTGTCTCCTCAATCCGCATAGTGTCCTCCTGCCGCCCATATATATATCGGCTGATCTTCAGCTTTCCGATATCATGTACCATGCCTGCCAGAGCAATCTCCTGTATCTGATCTTCCGTAAGTCCAAGCTCCCGTGCAAGCTTTGCTGCCAGATCACTGACACACATGGCATGCAGAAGACCGGCGCTCAGATCCTCGCTCAAATATTCATTTATTGTTTCGCCGGAAAAAACATCCTGCTCCATTTCCATGTTTATCACCCTATCTGCTTTCCGGATGCAGCTCTGCTGCTTTTTGTCTGAAGCCCGCAGCCTTTCTCTGCATCATTTCATCCACCCGGACAATATATTCATCTACATTCTTTACATTCTCGATCCGTTCAATCCGGTTTTCATCCGGAAACACCAATTTCGTAGATGTTCCTGCACCTAGTGCTATAATATCCATTTTTTCTTCCATAATCAAGATATTATAAAGACATTCTTTTCCGGAAACCGTATATCCTACATTTTCCAGATTTCCCGGAATATTTTTCTGTCGATACAAATAATAAGGCCGCATATCCATCTGTCTTGCATATTCATCCGCAAGCATCAGCATCTCGTTCGTGCTTCCGGTAATGCTGTTCCGATATTCCTGCATCCGGATATTCAGCTCAGCCGCCCGCTTGATCGCCAGCGAATGGACTGTCAGGCTGTCAGGCTGCAGCTTCCGGATTTCATCCAACGTATGACGGATCTTCTCCAAATCCTCGCCGGGTAGTCCGATAATCATATCCATATTGATATTATCCAGTCCGCACTCCCTTGCCAGATGAAATGCATCGACTGTCATCTGCGCAGTATGTGCCCGTCCGATAAACCGAAGCGTCTCATCGTTCATGGTCTGCGGATTAATACTGATCCGTGTCGCCTTATGTTCCCTCAGCATTTCAAACTTCTCCCGGTTTAAACTGTCCGGTCTTCCGGCCTCTACCGTAAACTCCCGCAGATGTTCTGTCGGAAATGTCTGATAAATCCGGTCGATCACAGCTGCCAGCTGCTTTGCTGTTAACGAGGTCGGTGTACCGCCGCCAATATATACCGAAACCAGTTTCTTATTCCGGTAAGCCTCTGCCACATAGTCCATCTCCCGGAACAATGCCTGCAGATACTCCTCTACCCGGTTCTGATACTGTGCGATCGGATATGCTGTGAAAGAACAATACAGGCACCGGGACAGACAGAACGGTATGCCTACATACAGACAATATTCCTCCCGGAAATGAAAGCCCCGGAACAGCTCCTGTTCCTTCTTTGCCACCTCATAACAGATTTCACCCTTCTGTCTGGTTGTCAGATAAATCTGTTCATATTCCTTTATGATCGGCTCCTTCTGCCATCCTTCCTCCAGCCTGGCAGTTGCGAACTTTGTGGGACGCACTCCTGTCATACTGCCCCAGGGAAGGGTCTTCTTACAATGCCTGCTTAACAGGTAATAAGCAGCCGCCTTAATTGGGTTTCGCGCCTGCTTCTTATCCGGATAATGACAGATTGCCATTTCTTCGTCCAGCTTCCGATCCTGTTCCCACAGGCTTAGCCGGACTGCCTGCTCATCCAGATCCGCCCGGAATGTCAGCCGGGTACCCTCCGGATAAAGCACGATCTTCTCTCCCGGAAGGAATGCCTGTATCATAGTTCGGAAATCATTATTATAATCATCTACATTCTGTTTCAGATAAATCATTTTATTGCCTCAACTTACTGAATAAACGGATTCGCATTTCTCTCTTTTCCGATCGTTGTCCGTTCATTATGTCCCGGATACACTATGGTCTCATCCGGCAATGTCATGAGCTTCTCCTTGATGCTCTTTACCAGTTTTATTCCATCACCGGTCGGAAAATCTGACCTTCCGATACTCCTTGCGAACAATGTGTCCCCGGAAAAAAGTATTCCGTTTTCCGCAAAATAATAACACATACCGCCCTTGGTATGTCCCGGTACCAGAAAGCACCGGAGCTTCGTGTCCAACAGCTCTATCTCCTGATCATCCTGCAATAAAATATCCGGTTTTACCGTCACCATCTGACCACTCAGCATGGTTGACAGATTCTTCCGTGGATCATTTAAAACATCTTCTTCCTCTGCAGATGCATAAATCGGTACTTTATGTCCAACCAGCTCCATCAATTCCGGCAAGGCACCAATATGATCGTAATGTCCATGCGTCAACAGAATTGCTACACAGTTTAATTGCTCATTGACCAGAATATTATTCAGAAATCTGGCATTGCACGCCGGATCGATCAGAACTGCGTCTCTGGTCACTGCATTATACACAGTATAGCAATTGGTCATAAAATCGCCCAGTTGATTGGTAATGACGATAAGTTCCTGCATATTGTACTCCTTTTCTTTCCTTCTCTATAACGGTTTCTCTGTTCTCCCGTTTCCGCTATATCAGCCCATGGTCCGTTCAATATCAATAATATCATCGATATTCCGGATCTTGGCGATTACCTTATTCAACTGATCCACGCCCCGAATCTCAAATGCTACATTGATCGTAGCCTTGCCCTGACGATTCGTCCGCAGTGTCATGCTGGTCACATTGATCAACATTTCCGTAAATACCTTTGACACATCAAATACAATATTCCGACGATCGATTGCATATATTTTAATATCTGTGACATACATAGCATCCTGATCATTATCCTGCTTCTGCCACTCTGCCTCAATCAATCGTTCCTTCTCTTCCTCTGTCATACCAAGTACATTGATACAATCACTCCGATGAATGGATACGCCACGACCCCTGGTTACATAACCGACGATCTTGTCTCCCGGAACCGGACTGCAGCACTTTGAAAAATGAACCGCTACATCATCAATGCCCTTAACGATAATACCACCCTTGGAATGTCTCGGCCGATGGACAACCTCCCCTCCTTCCGGAGACATCTGTGACAGGATTTCTTCATCACTGACCTGTTTACAATGGTCACGTTCATACTCCTCTACCAGCCGGTTCATGACCTGTCCTTCTTTCAGACCGCCATGTCCGATAGCCGCACAGACAGACTCCCAATCCCGGAAGTTATACTTCTCTGTCACCTTAGCAATATATTCCGGCTTCGTATAATCACTTAACTGAATTCCCTTTGTCTTGCAATAGGAATTCAAAAGCTCCTTGCCACGGGTAATATTATCTTCTTTATATTCCTGGCGGAACCACTGATTGATCTTGGTCTTAGCCTGTGTACTCTTTACAATATTTAACCAGTCACGGCTCGGTCCCTTCGCATTCTGTGCAGTCAGAATCTCTACCCGGTCACCGTTCTGCAGCTTATAATCAATCGTTACCTGCCTGCCGTTCACTCTGGCACCAATCATCCGGTTACCGACTGCCGTATGAATGCTGTATGCAAAGTCGATCGGAGTAGAACCGGACGGAAGATTCTTCACATCCCCTGCCGGTGTGAAACAGTATACCTGCTCTGCAAACAGATCCAGGTCCGTCTTAATGGCACTCATAAATTCCTTGTTGTCACCCGTCTCCTGCTGCCACTCCAGAATCTGACGCAGCCATGCCAGCTTCGCCTCTTCCTTCTCTTCTCCGGTGCTGCCCTGCATATTCTCCTTATATTTCCAATGGGCTGCAATACCGTATTCCGCAGTCCGGTGCATATCAAACGTCCGGATCTGGATTTCAAACGGCTGACCGGACGGTCCGATCAGAGTTGTATGAAGAGACTGATACATATTGGATTTCGGCATTGCAATGTAGTCTTTAAACCGCCCCGGAATCGGAGTATACATCTCATGAATGACTCCCAGCGCCGCATAACAGTCCCGCACAGTCTCTACCTTGATCCGGACTGCAAATATATCATAAATCTGGTCCAGCGTCTTATGCTGATTCACCATTTTCTTATAAATACTGAAGAAATGTTTTACACGGCCATCAATCTCTGCCGGAATATTTGCATTATCAATATGTTTCTGAACATCCTGAACAATACTGGCAATGAATGCTTCCCGCTCTGTAATTCGTTCATTGATCTGTCTTGTCAGGTCCTCATAAACCTCCGGCATCAAATATTTCAGTGACAGATCGTCTAATTCTACTTTTATTTTGGAAATACCCAGACGATGTGCGATTGGCGCATAAATATCCATCGTCTCGCGGCTCTTCTCAATCTGTTTCTGCGGTGACTGATATTGCATCGTTCTCAGATTATGCAGACGATCGGCCAGTTTGATAATAATAACCCGGATATCCTTTGCCATAGCCAGAAACATTTTCCGCAGATTCTCTGCCTGCAGCTCCAGCTTATCCTGTGAAAAGTTCAGCTTGGTCAGTTTGGTAACACCTTCTACGAGCAGGGCTACTTCCGGCGAGAATTCCTTCGCGATCTCATCTGCAGTCATAACCGTATCCTCTACCACATCATGAAGGATACCGGCCACGATCGTCTCCTTATCCATCTCCAGTTCCGCCAGGATGATCGCAACGCAGAGCGGGTGAATAATATATGGCTCACCGGACTTCCGCTTCTGATCCTTATGCGCCTCACTGGCAATATGATAGGCCTTTTCAATCATGGAAATATCTGTGGATGGATGATATTGCAGAATATGATCGATCAAATCATGATATAACTCATCCGGTGGTGTAAAATCAGCAGGGGTGCTCAAGGTTTTCTCTTTCTTCTTACCCACATTAGCACCGCCTACCAGATGCTGATTGTTCTTCAACACCTCTTCCATTTTGTTTTCAATCGTCTGCTCTGTATCCATGACTTCTGTTTTGTTTTCCATTGAACTGTCACCACACTTTCCAAGGATTCTTCTATCTTTTATTGTTACAGTATAAAAGGATTCTTATGAAAAATCAAGGGTAGCCGGCAAATAGCTTTTTACAACGATTTCCATTGCCCGCATACCATTGAACTCATTAATTGCCGGATAATATGCTACATGCAGCACCACATTGTTCAGCCATCCCTTTAACATCTGATCACATTCCGCTTCCCCGAACCAGGTTCTTATATTGGACAGGAATTCCTCTACTTCAAAATAAATCCCTTCCATTTTGGCTCCGTTCTCGCTCTCAAACTCCAGCTTTAACAGATTGGCATTCCGCCCCAGCACCCGCGCTGAACGGACTTTCAAATTTTTCTGTGCAAATACCGGCTTCTCATTACCTTTTCCAAATGGCTCCAGAAGCTCCAACTGCTCGATCAGATCAAATGAAATATAATCAATCGGCATCGGCACATCAATGTATAGCTTCGGTTTCAGGTCATCATCGGTCAGCTCACAGAGAACATTTAATTTATGCCGCAGATATTCCAGGTCCTTCGCCTGAATTGTCATACCTGCCGCCATCGGATGCCCGCCGTATTTCACCATCAGTTCTCTGCATTCCGTCAACGCATCATACATATTATAACCGTCAATGGACCGTGCAGACCCTTTCAGCAGGCCCGGCTCCGAATCGGTGAACACGATCGTCGGCCGGTAATATTTCTCCCGGATTCTGCCGGCGATGATGCCTGCCAGACTCTCATGGGTATCCGGAAGGTAGATTACCAGTACTCTGTCATCTGCCAGAGTGGTTGTCTCCACCTGTTCTACCGCAAACGCTGTTCCTTTCAGTGTCATTTCTTTCCGTTCATCATTCAGCTGCTTCAGATGCTGTGCCTGCTTCTCTGCTTCTTCATAATCATCTGTCATCAGAAGATCCAGACTCAGCTTAGCATTCTGCAGCCGTCCGGTAGAATTAATGCATGGGCCAAGTACAAATCCCACATGATATGCCTGCAGCTTCTTCTGCTCCAGATCATTGGCCCGGATCAACGCACGTAGTCCGATATTTCCGGTACGGTTCATCTCTTCCAATCCCCGTTTCACCAATATACGATTCTCGTCCGTCAGCTCCATGACATCACAGATGGTTGCCATTGCCACGAATTCAATAAAATCCTCTGCCGCTTCTACCTCTATTCCGCAGGTCTCATAAAGCACCTGGATAAACTTATATGCCACTCCGGCTCCGCAAAGCTGCTTGTATGGGTAGTCGCAATCCGTCTGTTTCGGGTCTATGACCGCATCTGCCGGAGGAATTATATACTCTTTGTGGTCATCATCCTCATCATATTCAAACGGAATATCATGATGGTCCGTGATCACGACCATCATTCCCAGACTTTTGGCATAAGCGGTTGCATCATATGCCGAAATACCGTTATCACAGGTCAGAAGCACTTCGATTCCTGCCTCCTGTGCCTCCTGTACCATATTGGTATTCATACCATAACCATCTGCGATCCGGTCCGGAATCCGGTAATCTACCTTGGCATTGCATCGAAGCAGTGCCCGATACAATATGTAATTCGACATCACACCATCTACGTCATAATCGGAAATAATCCGGATCGGTTTCTGATTCACAATCGCATCCCGTATGATCGCAACGCCCTGCTCCATGTCCTTCATCCGCCGCGGATCATATAGCTTCGCATTTGAATTCAGATAACGTTCCACTGCCTCTTCCCCGATCACATCCCGGTTCCGGATAACTCTGGCTATTACCGGATCAATATGAAATTTCTCTGCCAGCGCATAAAAGTCAGCCTTTTTATTCAATGCTATCCACGTTTCATTCATATAAACTTACTCCATATTTCTGATTCTGATAAACACCGGGAAACGGAAGAGGCTGTTCAGATAAGTTTCTCCCCTATCAGAACAGCCTCGTTCCTCAATGTTCTTTATTATTTCGCAGCTTTGGCTGCTTTTGTCTTTTCTTTCTTTGTCAGCTTCGTCCGCATGTAATACCATAATGGTCCGGTGATACAGATAGAAGAATATGTACCACCAAGTACACCTACCATCAGGGCTAATGCAAATTCCTTAATTGCAGATACACCAACGATATACAATACCAGTACCATGACAAATGTAGTCAGGTTTGTATAAATGCTTCTGGTAAAGGTCTGTGTAATACTTGTATTTACAATATCCTTTAACGGAGTCTTCTTTGAATCCATAACCTTCATGTTCTCACGGATACGGTCGAAGATGATGATTGTTGCATTGATCGAGTAACCAACTATCGTCAGCATACATGCAATAAAGGTATTACCGACTGACAGATGTGCAACTGCATACAGTGTAAATACAAACATTACATCATGGATCAGTGCGAGTACGGCACTGGCACCGAACCGTACATCCTTAAACCGGAACGCAATGTAAATCAGCATCAGGATAGATGCTACAATCACTGACAGGATCGCATCCCTCTGCATCTCATTGCTGACCGTTGAGCTGATGTTCTCTGTAGAGAAATCATTGATCGTAAATGCATCTTTCAATGCTGTTTCAGCTGCATTTCTCTGATCCAGGCTCAGCTGCGGCGTTTTAATGATGATTGAATTGGAATCCTGCACATTCTGAAGCTGGATATCACCATCAGAAATACCGATAGCCTCCGAAACAACTGGAAGAATCTCTTTCTCCGCCTCAGCCAATGTATACTGCTTATCAAATTCTACTGTCATGGATGTACCACCCATGAACTCCATACTGAAATTCAGTATGTGACCGATATTTGTATTTGCCTTATTAATCGGCAGGAATACAAGACCGGCAATGATCACAAGTGCTGAGAATATAAAGCAGAACTTACTGTTCTTTACATAATCATGCGACTTCCGCTCCGAAATCGTACCATAGAATTTCGGATTAGTTACGCCCAGCTGGATAAATGCATTGAGCAGCATCTTGGTAATTACCAGTGCTGAGAACATAGACAATAAAATACCTAATGCCAATGTCTGTGCAAATCCCTTGACAGAACCGGATGCCATGAACCACAGCACAGCTGCTGCAATCAGCGTTGTAATGTTTCCGTCTAAAATTGCGGAAAGTGCTTTCTTAAATCCGGCCTGAACCGCCACAGGAACGGTCTTTCCGGTTGTAATCTCTTCTTTAATACGTGTAAATATAATGACGTTCGCATCCACCGCCATACCGATAGAAAGCAGGATACCTGCGATACCCGGCAGAGTCAGGGTTACGTCAAACAGATTCAGGCAAAGCACCATCAGAATCGTGTATGCGCACAATGCCAATACGGAAACAACACCCGGGAATCTGTAGACCAGAATCATGATCAGAGCAACGAGCGCCAAACCGATCACACCGGCCAACAGAGAGGTATGGATAGCATCCTCACCAAGCTTTGCTCCAACGACATTGGACTGCAGCTCTGTCAGTTCTAACGGAAGTGCACCGATACGGATCGAGGTTGCGATTCTATCCGCTTCTTCATAGCTTTCAATCTTATTAATCACACAGCTGCCGGTCGTAATTGCCTCCTGCACCTGTGGTGCACTGACAACATCTCCATTATATATAATGTAGATCCGCTTGCCGACATTATTTGTAGTGGCAGTGGCGAACTTCTCGCGTCCGGAGTCCGTAAATTCCAGCTGTACCACATAATCTGTGACTGTCTTTGAATTATCGATTCCTGCCTGTGCTTCTTTAATATCTGCACCGGTCAGAACCGTTTCATAATCTTTTCCGTTTGCAAAGAGCTGATAGTTGGTCTCATCCATAAACTCCAATGCTCCCGGCTGACCTAATTCTTCCAGGATCTCGGTTGCATTGGTCACACCCGGAATCTCAATTGCGATACGGTTATCTCCCTGCTTGTACACTTCACCCTCTGTGCTATAACCATCCACACGTTTCTGTAATCGATATACAGTATCTGCCATGTCCTCTGACGAGATATCATCTCCTACAACACCATACGTAATGCTGACACCACCTGCCAGATCAAGGCCAAGCTTAATATCTTCTGCTTTGCCGGAGCCTGCCAGTCCGAACACATCTACATATGCCATTCCTAAGGTCACAAGCAGAAAGAGTATGATCGCCAGTATTGCTTTGAACTTTTGATTTTTCATACTTTCTTTTCTCCTTTTCTTATTGGTCCGCTAACGCAGCCTTTATCATAATCGCGCATTCGATTCGCTTCTTCTGCAATTCACAGCCGATATCATATGCATCCAGAATACTTCCATGGAAATTATATGAATTAGCCGCACAGCCACCGCTGCAATAGAATCTTGCAAAACAATTCCGACACTTCTCCTTTGCATATACATTGCAAAGCTTAAACTCATCTCGGATTTCTTCTGCCTGAACACCATGCCATACATCGCCCAGCTTAAACTCATCCATTCCTACAAACTGGTGACACGGATACAGGTCTCCCCACGGAGTAACTGCCAGATATTCTGTACCGGAACCACATCCGGACAATCGCTTCGCTACACATGGTCCCTGTGTCAGATCTATCATAAAGTGGAAGAAATTAAAGCCTCTGCCTTCCTTCTCGCGCTTAATCATCTCTTTTGCAAGCTTATCGTATTCTTCCAGCAGCTTCGGAAGATCCTCTTCCCTGATCGCATATGGTTCTTCCGGCGGTGCCACAACCGGTTCTACCGAAATCTGTTTAAATCCGAGATCTGCTAAATGAAGCACATCCTCTGAAAAATCCAGATTATGATGTGTAAATGTACCACGCACATAATAATTCGTCTGATTCCGCAGCTCTGCAAACTTCCGGAACTTCGGCACGATCAAATCATAGGATCCTTTTCCGTTCCGGGTCGGGCGCATATAGTCATTGACTTCCTTTCGTCCGTCAATACTTAAAACAACATTGGCCATCTCCCGATTGGCAAACTCCATAATGTCATCATCCAGAAGGACTCCGTTCGTGGTTAAAGTAAACCGGAAATTCTTGTTATGCGGTCCTTCCAGGCTTCTGCCGTATCGAACCAGCTCTTTTACCACATCGAAGTTCATCGTCGGTTCACCGCCAAAGAAAACCCCGGTTCACCGCCAAAGAAATCCACTTCCAGATTTCTGCGGTTTCCGGAATTCGCCACCAGAAAGTCCAATGCCTGTTTTCCGACCTCCAGGCTCATCAGTGCCCGCCGTCCATGGTATTCGCCTTCTTCTGCAAAGCAGTACCGGCAGCCAAGGTTACAATCATGTGCAATATGCAGGCACAATGCCTTTACAACCGTCTTTCGTTTCTTAAAATCGATCACATACTGCTGATACTCATCCTCAGCAAACAGCTCACCGGATTCCTTCAGTGTCTCTACCTCTTCCAGTGTCTCCTGTAACTCTCCGGATGAATACTGCGGAAGCTCTTTTTCAAGAAGAGATAAGTCGGTCTCTACTCCGTTTTCTCTGTTTTTTTCATATAATTCTATTACATCATAGGTTATATCATCTACAACATGAACAGCTCCGCTGCATACGTCCATGACGATGTTATATCCGTTATTTTTATACTGATGAATCACGTTTCCAAACTCCTAATTGAATCACTATTCATATCAGCACAAAAAGAGGACAGCCCGCTGCAGTCCTCTCCTTCTGCTTACAATCATCTCGTTTTACGATTATCTCTTGTTCTCACAGGTCTGATTTCCAACGGTGCAGGAAGTCTTGCAAGCTGACTGGCAAGAAGTCTGGCACTCGCCACATCCACCATGAGCCATTGTGCTCTTTAATGTCTTATTGGTCAATGTCTTTATGTGTTTCATTGTAATATCCTCCTTCAATTCGATAGCTTAAATGAGTATACCATATTTTTTTCTGCCATGCAAGAAAAGTTATACATTAACTCAACCTTAACTCAGCATTCCGCCAAGCATTCCACCTCCGATACAGAGTACTCCCGCCAATACACCGGCCGTAGATATCATATTCAGGCTGTTTTTCATAATCATAGATACCCCATATAGTATCAATATATAAAACGTTCCCATGATCAGTCCCCAGATGAATTTCCGCTCTTTCACCCTCTTTCCGGTCAGAAAACCTCCCAAAAGAGACGCCAGAACATAGATTGCCAGAATCACAAGATTCACTACGGTCTCGCTCAACTCCCATTTATATATGACAAATGCCAGGACCGCCAGTGCCGCTCCCGTAAATATGTAAGCCGCCACCAGAGATTTGATTACTTCCAGTATTTTCATTGATTTCGACATATTCCGCCCCACCTTTCTTTCCATAGTACAGGATATGTCCCAGCCTGCGAAATAGAACCGAATTTCTTTTTCTTGCGTTTTTTATTTTTTCATGCAACACTTAAAGTATTCTGTGACACTTCTATAACAGATACGGCAACCGAGGGGTGAGGAAATGCGCAAACACACACAGACAGATACTGAAAAACTGAAAGAAGCGGAACTGGTCACGCGTGCCAGACAGCAGGATGCAGAAGCATTTGCTGAACTATATGCTTCCGTCTACCGGGATTTATACCGGTTTGCCCTTTATACTCTGGGCAATCCCGAAGATGCGGAGGATGTTGTCAGTGATACCGTAACGGATGCTTATGCAGCCATTCATAAGCTGCGCTCTGTGGAAGCATTCCGTCCATGGATTTTCCGCATTCTGACCAACAAATGCCGCATGATCCTGAAAAGCTATGTCAACCGAACTTTTCCACTGGAAACCGATATCCAGACACCGGATCGCAACTATGCAGAGATCCAGGATGTCCGGAATGCCTTTGCCAGACTGGATGAACAGGAGCGGCTGATCCTGTCCTTAACCATATTTGCCGGCTATTCGAATGAAGAATCCGCACGACTGCTTCATATGAAATCCGGAACCCTGCGTTCCATTAAGAGCCGGTCTCTGGATAAACTGGAAACCCTATTGCATTATGAAAGGAGTGTCTCAAATGAATGAGCATGAACGGATTGATTATATAAAGAAAGAAACCGATGCTACCCCGATTCCGGAATCTCTGGAGCCGGAGCATATTCGTGAACGGCTGTCAACCGGCACTTCCACCACCGATACAACCACCATCAAAACTACCGGCGCAACCGCCTCGGCTGCCGACCGTAAAACATCCCGTCCATGGTATCGCAATCCATGGATTTATACCGCCGCCTGTCTGGTTATACCGCCGCCTGTCTGGTGCTTTGTCTGACCGGAGTTATCGGTTATCACTCCCTGATGCCATCCACCAGCTCTGACAGCGCCGTCGCTCATATTGACAACGAATCAGCTAAGCTTTCCGATTCCTCTGCCAACTCTGCGGATGCCGTACAGGATTATCAGAATCTGTTCCGGCTTTTACAGAAAAACTCGCAGGGATATAACCAGATTTCAGATATTGCAGAAATTGCAGAAGATGAAGAATCCATAGCGTCTGTTTCCGATTCTGCAAGCTCTGTAAGGTCAAATACAGATTATTATGATACAAACAGTCAGGTTGCAGATGTTTCCGAAGCAGATATCGTAAAGACAGACGGCACATATATCTACTCCTGCTATTCACAGGAAAGTCACACGCTCAACGCTGTTGCCATCACACATGCCGACCGGGGAGATCTGACCGCCTGCGGTACGATTTCCTCTGATGCCATTTCGGATGCTATCCATACTGACTCCTTCCGGATTGAAGAACTCTATCTGGCTGACCATCGGCTCGTTTTACTCTGCTCTGCAGAAAAGAAATCCACCTCCGCTTCTTCCGGAAACGATTCGGATGCTGCGTCTAATACGATCATCTGCTATGGCCGAAATCCGAATGCCACCACCTATATTCTGACTTATGATGTCACAGATGCCAAGCATCCGGAGTTACTTTCTGCCCTTATGCAGGAGGGTTCTTATTCGGATTCACGCATGACAGACGGCTATCTTTATACTTTTACCGACAAATGGGCCTTGATTCCGGAAGGTGCTGCCTATAGCATGGATTATTTCCCTCATGTTAATGATTCTGTCATTGATTATGATGATATCTGCCTGCCATCGTCAGATAGCAGCTGTTTTCAGATTATGACCGGACTGTCTATAGAGCAGCCGGATACCTTCGACGCCTCTAAGGCAATTCTTTCGGATCAAGGTACCTATTATGTCAGTCCGGATTATATTTACTTTGCTCAACCGATATATTCTTCTTTGGAAACAGATAACTTCACTGAAACGGAACTGCTTCGTTTCAGCTATGCGAACGGACAGATTGAAGCAAAAGGCCAGACTACGTTTCACGGACGCCTGCTGAATCAGTTCTCCATGGATGAGTATAACGGATATCTGCGGGTTGTCGCTACGATTGAGCAAGGATGGGATTCCTTATCCAATGCACTCTACATCTTCAATGACAATCTGGAAATAACCGGTTCTATTCAGGACCTGGCTCCAAATGAAACGATCTACTCGGTTCGTTTCATGGGAGATACCGGTTATTTCGTTACCTATCGGAATACCGACCCGCTCTTTGCTGTAAACTTATCGGATCCGGAGCATCCGGAAGTCACCGATGCTTTGAAAATCCCGGGCTTTTCAAACTATCTTCATGCATATTCCGATCATTTACTATTCGGACTCGGCGAAGAAACCAATCCGGACACCGGGGAGTTTCTCGGATTAAAACTATCCATGTTTGATACCTCCGATCCATATCATGTGACAGAAGCCGCTAAGACTGTATTGCCGGCCCTGTTTTTCTCCACCGCTCAATATGACCACAAATCATTGCTGATCGATCCGGAGAAAAACCTGATTGGATTCTATGCTGAGTATTATAACTCTGAAACCTATGATTATAATGAGATCTACACGATTTACTCTTATGAGCCGGATACCGGATTCCGGGAAGTTTTCCGCTGCAATATTACACAGGATCCTGTCTTATCCCACACTTATGAAATGGATTCTTACAATATTCGCGGACTCTATATCGGGAATGTCCTTTATCTGGTGAACGGAAACCGTATCTGTTCTTACTCTCTGGATACTTATCAGAAACTAAAAGAACTGATCATTGCGGATGATGGTGCTTCCACCATCCGCAACAATCAGTCCGAATAATTCAACCCTGATTCACTCTGGGATACATGATTCTATTGTGTCTCTACATGCTCCTGATAGGTTTCTGTAAAGATATGGCTTCCTGTCTCCTCATTATCTACATGATAATACAGGTAATTATGCTGTGCCGGATTCAATACTGCTTCCATCGATACCTGACCCGGATTACAGATCGGACCAACCGGGAGTCCTGTATACTTATACGTATTATACAGGGAATCCACTTCCAGATCATCATATGTGACCTCTGATTTATCATACAGTCCATTCGTGATCGGATACAACACAGTCGGGCACATCTGCAGCATCATGCCCTCCTCCAGACGATTGTTGATAACACCGGCTATGATCGGCCGTTCCTCGTCCAGCTTCGCTTCCCGTTCTACGATAGACGCTCTGGTTACCATTTCAAATGCGGTATAGTTCAGTGCAGCAGCCTGATTTCTCATATCTGCATCATACACCTCCGAAAACTTCTTCAGCATCATATCCACAAGGTCATGCGCGGTTGTGTCATCATAAATATCATACGTTGCCGGGAATAAAAAGCCCTGCAGACGATAGGTCACGTTCACACCTTCCGGAATACTATCCAGGAAATCATAGGAATACGTATTCTCCTGAACAGCATCCAGGAATTCCTCTTCCGTAAACAGGCCTTCCGATTCTACTCGTTTGGCAATCTGTTCTATGGAGAATCCCTCCGGTATCGTCAGTGTTGCCTTAATCTCCTTGGTCTTCTCTACATGTCCCAGGATTTCAATCATTTCCTGTGTGCTCATTCCGGTATTCAGAGTAAACTCACCCGGTTGCAGAGAACCACGGTATTCAGACTCCTTCACCCGCTTTACAAATGCAGACGGGAACTGTATCAATCCTTTTTCTTTTAAAATCTTTGCGATCTGCTTCGTAGCTGCTCCTTCCGGTATCACTACAATTACATCCTCACCCTCTGTCGACTCTGTGCCCTGATATTCATCCTGATATATCTTATACTGACTGTAGCCGTATATCATGGAAACCAGCACAACGACCAGAATGACCGATATAATGATCAATGGTTTTGGATTCTTCATTTGTATCCCCTTTTATACGGTTTCAGGCTCCGGATACTCAACTCCGAAGGTCTCAACAGTTACAGTCTTCATTCTCTGATCCTCTACAGGACGATCCATATAATCTGTACGGACAGATGCTATCTTATTTACAACATCCATTCCCTCTGTGATCTTACCAAACGCAGCATATGCGCCATCCAGATGTGGTGAATTCTTATGCATAATAAAGAACTGGGACCCTGCGGAATCCGGTGCCATAGTCCGTGCCATAGACAGCACACCCTCTGTATGCTTTAAATCATTTTTAAAACCATTCTGTGAAAACTCACCCTTGATACTATAACCTGGGCCGCCGGCTCCGGTTCCGTCCGGATCACCACCCTGAATCATAAATCCACTGATGACTCTGTGGAAAATCAGACCGTCATAATATCCCTTCTTTACAAGTGAGATAAAGTTATTTACGGAATTCGGTGCAATCTCCGGATACAGCTCCGCCTTCATGATATCACCATTTTCCATTTCAAATGTTACAACCGGATTTGACATATCCTTGTCCTCCTTTTTTCTGTCCTAATTTCTAAACATCAATATCCCAGAAGCCTTCCAGTGTGGCAAAATAATCTTCCGGGGTCTCTGCCCGGCGGATCAGCTTCGTAGAGCCATCTTCACACAACAATACTTCAGCGGATTTTAACTTACCATTATAATTGTAGCCCATGGCAAATCCATGTGCACCGGTATCATGGATGACCAAAAGATCTCCGATGTCAATCTTCGGAAGCTTCCGGTCTACTGCGAATTTATCATTATTCTCACACAGGGAACCGGTCACATCATAAACATGATCACATGGCTCCTGCTCCTTCCCCATCACTGTAATATGATGATAAGCACCATACATAGCCGGACGCATCAGATTCACTGCACAGGCATCCACACCAATATAATCCTTATAGGTCTGTTTCTCATGGATTGCCTTTACAACCAGATGCCCATAAGGTCCAAGCATGAACCGTCCGAGCTCAGTATAAATCTTAACATCACCCATGCCGGCCGGTACCAGCACCTCATCATATACCTTATGAACACCCTCGCCAATCACAAGAATATCGTTCGGTTCCTTATCCGGTGTATATGGAATACCCACACCACCTGACAGATTAATAAAGCTTAACTGCACACCGGTCTTTTCCTTAATCTCAACTGCCAGTTCAAATAAAATCTTTGCCAATGCAGGATAATACTCATTCGTCACGGTGTTGCTGGCCAAAAATGCATGCATACCAAAGGTCTCTACACCCAATGCTTTTAGTCTGGAATATGCCTCCAGAATCTGATCCTTTGTCATACCGTACTTCGCATCTCCCGGATTGTCCATAATATCCGTTCCCAGTTCAAATACACCACCCGGGTTGAAACGGCAGCTGATCTTTTTAGGAATACCTGCAGCCTGTTCCAGAAAATCAATATGTGTAATATCATCCAGATTAATCGTTGCATCCAGTTGTCTTGCCTTCACAAACTCTTCTGCCGGTGTATCATTGGATGAAAACATAATATCATCTCCATGAAATCCCATTCTCTCCGACATCATCAGCTCGGTCAGTGAAGAACAGTCGGTTCCGCAGCCTTCCTCCTTCAGGATTTTCAGGATTGTCGGATTTGGGGTCGCTTTCACTGCAAAATATTCCTTGTATCCCGGATTCCATGCGAATGCCTGTTTCAGCTTTCTGGCATTCTCCCGAATACCCTTCTCATCATATAAATGAAACGGAGTCGGATACTGTTCTACAATTTTGTCTAGTTGTTCTTTGGTAACAAAGGGTGTTTTATTCATGATGCTCTTTCATCTCCTGCTATAAGTTTCTTTGACAAGTATATTATATTTGGTCATATTTCGCAATGCACAATATATGCTGTGCCTGCTGCTTTTCTTCGATCACTGACCGGAATCACTCCTGTGTTTCCGCATTCTCTCCGGACTCTGACTGCTGTTCTGCAGCCTCTCCTGCTGCTCCGGACTCTGACTGCTGTTCTGCGGCCTCTCCTGCTGCTCCGGACTCTGACTGTTGCGCCTCCGCTTCCTGTCTGTGCAGCTCATCATAATCTACTTCCACTTCAAAATCATAATCATCATTCTTAATCTTTCCGTCATCTTCCGCAATATAACCGCATTTCTTAAAAAATCGCTCATAATTATAGACCAAAAGATATCCTACTACACCGATTCCAAGGAAGAATACAATGGCTCCTATGACAATTGAAGATGCACATAAAAATCCAATGATTCCGAGCAGCACTAAGACTCCGACCGTAAACGGCAGCCTGCCCAAGCCGATCATAAATGCATTCTGCAATGTCTTACCGATTGAGTTCTCAAAGCGCGTCTGTAACGGAAATACAAACATAAAGGTCATAAACCAGAGAAAACAAAGAATCCCACTGACCCCAAGCATGACTCCCGAGAACTGAACCTGTGAATTCACAAGCCAGAAATATACATCCAGTCCAAGTACTGCTGCAATAGCCAGCATAATCAGCCAAAGAATCGTTGCCTTTTTAAAATTCTTTCCAAAGCTGCTAAAGTATCTTTTAAATATATAGCCGTCTTCCTTTCGAAGAGAGTCCATTGCCGTATAATAAAATGCGCAGAGCGACGCACCGATCGTCACCACTGGCAGGCAGGTGATCACAAACAACACGCCTGTCAACAGCATATCCGCATATCGGTTAATTGCTTTCCATACAGGATTATTCTCCCCAAAAGTACCATAATTTGACATTTTTCATTTCTCCAATCCGTAACGGTTAATTACTTTTAATCAAAATATATCATAATGGAAAGCCTGTTGAATTACAAGTTAAATTATTATAAAACCCTTTGTCTTGTTGACCTTTTTTCAATCCATGCTAGCATGGGGTCGATATTTCATGAAAGAATTGACAATCAACATAAGTATCGGGAAAGACGGGATCCCAAAGTCCGGAAGGATAACACAGATGCCGATCTCAGAATTGAAGCAATCCATTGTCCTCTGCCGCATTGAAAAATGCGGTGGCTGGCAATGCCTATTCCTGCAGAAGCACAGACAAGTCTGCATTAATTCAGCAGTCTGCCATGCACGCTCTTATTTCATTTATTTCCCGGCTTGTACACTCTGCAATTTCCAGAATATCATCATCCGGATATCCCATTTTTAACATATTCTCTATAACCCGTTGTCTTTTCTCCCTTTGGCCTTCTACCTTACCTTCTTCCTTACCACTGGCATATCCGATTTCTCTTTCCTCCGCAGCCATATCACTCCATGCCTTACACATATCTACAACCTCCTCATCGTTCTCCATTCTGATATCCGTTCCGCATCCGGAATTCTGCTGTTTTCTGTTTGAAATTCAGCAAGAATCCTACCTGTTAGATCAGCCATCTCAGCCTTGAATTATAGAAAAAAATAGACAAAATATACTTGCTTGATAGTAAGTATACTCTGTCCATTGCCATCTGTCAATATTTTCTTTCTGTCTTTTACATCAGTAACGGATCTGAAATCCACTTTCGTCTTTCAGCTGTGGCTGATCTGCTACTGATTTACTGTCAATCCGTATCCAGTGCGTACCGGCATCCAGATTACGGATGAACAGTTCTACATTCTCCCGTTTCCCCTGCACTTCCATCTCAACACCACCGTTATAAAGATTCCGTACCCAGCCGGTCAGATCATATTCCATTGCCAGATTCATTGCATGATACCGGAATCCGACTCCCTGTACTCTGCCTGTTACAATGATATATTTGCGCACCATAATTCTGCTCCCTATCTGTATGTCGCTTCCTTTTCAATTTTTATACTACTACATCCTTCCAACTTAACTGTTCCCCATTTTTTATATTTTTGTTTGCCTTTTTACCCAATAAGCTCTCAAAATCAACCGCCTTGATCTCCCCTGTTCCCGGACGCTTCACCCATATATTTTCCATTGTGAACGGCTCACCGGCATGAATATCTGCGATTGCCACCACGGTTGCGAATGCAAAATCAATTGTCACCTGCTCTTCCTTTAACGCAGCCTTCTCTCCGCCACGCATCTGAAAGATTTCTCGACTGCTCTGGATCAGCTCTGCCATCTCAGCTCCATCCATAGAACAGATAATATCCGGACCCGGGCGGTATTTACTGTCTGTAAAATGACGTTCCAGAATGCATGCACCCAGCGCAGTTGCTGCAAGGCAGGCATTATTATTCAAACTATGGTCAGACAAACCAACGACTGCGTTTGGAAATGCCTGTTGCAATTGTGTCATAGCCCCCAGCCGGATCCATTCCGGCTTGGTCGGATACAGATTCGTGCAGTGTAAAAGTGCATATGGCACACCATATGCCTCCATAATATCAACAGTCTTCTGAATACTTGCAATATCATTCATACCAGTCGATACGATCATTGGCTTACCAAAACCTGCAATATGCTTAATTAACGGATAATTGTTACATTCACCGGAACCAATCTTATATGCCACAACTCCCATACGTTCCAGCCGGTCTGCTGCCGCTCTTGAAAACGGAGTGCTGATAAAGATCATTCCCTTCGATTCCACATACCGTTTCAACTCTGTTTCATCTTCTTCCGATAACGCACACCGTTTCATAATTTCATAGATAGACACATCTGCATTTCCCGGAATTACCTTTTTTGCTGCATCTGCCATCTCATCCTCTACAATATGTGTCTGATGCTTAATTACCTCTGCTCCTGCCTTTGCCGCCGCATCCACCATCTGCTTTGCAACTTCCAAGCTTCCCTCATGATTAATTCCAATCTCTGCAATTACAAGCGGCGGATAGCCCGGACCTATTTTTCGATCATCGATCATAAATTCTTTCATCTTATAATCTCTCCTTTCCTCTTTTTTAATATATTTATATTTCATTCAATATTTTCAACACTTGATCGTTCTCTTCCCGAGTTCTGATTGCTATTCGAATATATTGTCTATCATTTTTCACCTTTTCGGTCAGATTTTTGATCAATATTCCTTTTTCAAACAAACAAATACATATTTCTCCGGCACTTCTCCCTATCACCTCGCACATTACATAATTAGCCTGCGTTGGTACTGCTTTTAGATACTCTATTTGCTCCAGTTTTTCCAAAAAATCTTTCCGAGTTTTTCGGAACTCCACCAAAGCAGCGGCATAGTCCTTTCGATATTTCGGTATAATTTGCATAAAAAATTCAGCAAATGAATTAATATTCCATATCGGCATATTCTTTTTAATTTGATTTACTTTTTCTTCATCTGCAGATGCCAAAACGCCCAGTCTTAATCCCGGAACTCCATAGGACTTTGATATACTTTTCACAACATACAGATTTTTATATTCCTTCAGTATCTCTTCTCTTATCAGAGTATTGTCCTCTATATTTTCTTCATCAGCCAAGTCAGCAAAATCAACAAAACTCTCATCTACCAGCACCTTAATCCCGGCTTGTTTTGCCCACTCTAAAATCTTCATCACGCCCGATATCGGGATAAAATTCCCGGATGGATTATCCGGATTTATAAGTACCAGCAATTGAATTTTTCCATCAAAAAACTGAATAATATCATTCTCGGTATATCGTAAATCCGCTCCCTCGGGTTGATAAACCAAAACCTCTCTTTCACATCTCTCTTTATATTCGTTAAATGACGGGCAAATTATTCCCACCGTTCCGGATTGCTCTTCCATAAATATTTTAATAAGTTCGGCTGCGCCATTACTAAGTACAATATAGTCCTTATTTACACCAAATACGTTTGAAGTAACAATGGAATCCACTTCTCTTCCTGATGGGTATTGTGAAAGTAAACTAGAATAATTACACGTCATCTCCTCTGTCAATCGTTGATTCGGAAAATATGGATTCACCAGATAACAATAATCGATCATATGTGGATAACGCCAAAATCCTCCATAGCGTTTCATAAAATTATTATATCGTTTCTCAATATCATCTTCAAATAACGATTCAGCTATATCCAGATCCTGTACATCATCAATCTCATACCATTTCTGACCATTTAAGCGTTTTACGCGGATCTCACTGGTATCCAGCATCACAATTAGTTTTATAACCGATTCATAATACTCATTTTCTCCCATTGCTTTTTCATATGCCTCTAAAAACGGGACATAAATATTTTTTGAAAATTGTCTGCTCAGCTTATAAATATTTACGGTTTTATAGTAATTCTCCTTTTCTCGGAAATCAAAATACTTTCCGGGAATAAAATCCAAAATACGATCTGCTTCATCAATTACCATGCAGCTTCCATCCATCCAGCTTTCAAACTTATCTACCAAAGCCAACGATGTTCTTTTATCCTCCAGCAACATATCTATAATGCTTTCTTCAAATACCAAATCCGATTCCAGCAGCAATGTATCTTCTCGACAAAGGTATTCCTTCGCTAATGATAAAGAATATATATTATTGGTTTTTTCATAATCATAATTCCATACATATACCAGCGGTGTATGAATGTCTAATTGCTCAACAAATTCAATTAATTTTTTCCCTTTATATCCCACCACCAGAACGATCTTGGACAGACCTTTCCTATCCAGGATTCTCAATGCACGTTCTATAATCGATGTTTCGTTTACTTTCACCATACATTTAGTATTATTTTCTGTTAAGTGTTTTAATCTTTTT
>HF991343.1:55916-62858 GCA_000431515.1 Clostridium sp. CAG:632
CAAGATCATTGCCTGCATACCACACATATCCTCCGCTAATAAAATCTTCCGATATTTAAATATTCTATACTATATAATCTCTCAACTGAGCCTTAATAAAATCCATACAGAATTTTGTTTTCTCTGCATCCTTAAACTCATTTCCCTTTTCATCAGTTAAAAAGCTTTGACAATCCTGTAAATCAACTCTGCATTCATTTGTAACAAGTGTTGAATTTTTCAGATAGAAGTAATAATTATCAACATACATGAATGCTTCATAATATCTATCCGGGAATAAACTTTGACTGAATATTATCTTCTTTTCTTCTTTTCCGCCAAAGAAAACAGGCAGTTGTCCATCATTTTTATTCAGCCTTTCCTCTCTAATTCCAGCCAATTTACATAAAATATGTCCAAAATCAATCGTTTCTATCTTTTCACAACACTCATGCTCTCCTTGCCAGTCACTTCTTATTAGCAACGGAATCTGGACACGCTTCGGAGACATCATCGGAAGGTCATCCGGAACATTCATAGATGTTCCATGATCCGAAAACAGTGTAACAATGATATCCTCATCCTTATAATGATCTGTTATATACTGAAAAAGCACCTGTAATTTAGAATCTATACGCTTTAATTCCTCTCGATATATCATTCGCAAATGATTGCTATAGCTTCTATAAACTGTAGTATCACCACTATAGTCAGTCTCATTGGCTGTCCAAGGATAATGAACCTGTGTTGCCAAAGAGCGGCTCCATCCCCCTACTACATCATGTAAATCAACTATATTGGCCCATAAATACAAATCAGAATCGCCAAACGCCTCTATATGTTCTATTGTCTCATTTACAACATCCTCTACCCAAAACTCTTGTGTTGTATATCCATATAAAAACCGATCTGTTCCTCTGTTATATCCAAATTTAGGTATCACCGCATCATTTCCACCGATTATGGCTGTTACATAGCCCTGATCATGAAATATCTCATTTAAAGTAAGTTTGTCCTTCTGCAGCCCATATTTCACGCCCAAATTCAATAATTTATGATTCTGGGCACGCAATCCCGTCTGATAAGAACCAATGCTTGGATAAGTAAACTCAGAGCCCGTATAATAATTTGTGCATCGTACACCCTTTTTAAAAAACTCATATGTATACGGCATTAATTCCTGCAGAGAAAATTCTTCTAAATAAGATTCATTCAGACTATCTATAAAAATATTTAATACCAATCGTTTATTTCCTGTATGGTGTTTCAATGGGATCGGCTTTGCAAGAACAAAGTCCTTTTCTGCCTGGACGCAGATTGACTCATCTAAGCGGATATAATTATATTTACGACTTCCTTGGTCACTTAATACATGAGCACCCGATTTTTCTCCTGTGATCCGCAAAAAGTTGGTATCACTATCATCTGGGTTTGTTACATACGGAAGTATCACCGGTTCCTTTACATCCAAGCAAAAATCTCTGCCTTTGTAAAGGATTTCGTAAATCTCACCTTTTCCCAACATTGATGTCCAATTATCCTTCTTAGCAAAATTACTTTGATACCAGTTATGATATCTGCCAAGATAATACACTTGTCTATCATATACATGGATACCATAATAATTAGGAATATGATGCACACAGCTATATATATTATTTCTTAAATCTTTATCATCCAATGCCGCCTGAATAACATCTCCGAAAATACATGCCCACTTCTCCGGAATATCTTTTGACAAATCCTGAAGCATATATCGTCCAATCTCTTTAAGCTTAGATTGCAGTTCATCCATATCCAGAACTTCTTCTTTATATAATTCCTGTAATTGAAACAGATTTCTATAAATATCATAACTTTCTTCATATTTTCCTAACTGAAATGCCGTTTCCGCAAATAAAAAATTAGCCTGCAGACTTAACCGATTACGTTTCATTGCTATTGATGCCAACTGATATCCTGTTTCCCAATTCTGGTTCAATAGTGCAGCCCAGATTTGCAGGATCAACATATCATAGTCTCCAGTCTCCGGGTTCTCCTGTAATATCAATTCCCATTCTCTATTCAAATCATCTTCCGGTTTTTCTGATAATAATACATTTAAGTTTTGTTCGAATCTCTCACTTCTCATCCTGAATTCTCCTCACCCCAAGTGCTTGTTCTGCTTGTTTCCAATCTTCCATAGTATCAATATCAATGGAATCTTTTTGTTCCATTTTATAACCATACTGATTATCATTGAGACTTGTATTTTCATTAAAATTCGCATCTATAAGATTCATATAAACGGAGCCGTTAACTTTATATACCGCAGGAAAATCTTGTCTCCGTACTGTACTGGAGCAATGCAATAACGGCTTTAGATTTCCATCTGCATCCATCGTTCTCATTAAAATCGGATGTTCTTCTACAGGACAGACTGTCACAAGTGATGATAGTTTCTGATCAATCACTCTTTCTATAATATCCTTTAACAATAATACTGTCCGAATTGGCTGTGTTGGTTGTAATAATATAATATAATCGTATTTTTTCCCAAGCCTCTCCAATTCATGCAGACTGTAAAGCAGTGCATCAATGATTTTTGACTCATCCGAGGCCAGATCCTTCGTACGCAAAAACGGAACCTCTGCTCCATACTGTTCAGCTATCATTTGAATTTCAGGAGAATCTGTGGAAACAAATACCGTATCAATATATTCACATTGCTTTGCCACCTCAATAGAATATGCTATCAATGGTTTTCCGCACAATTGCCGAATATTTTTTTTCTTGATGCCTTTACTCCCCGCCCGTGCCGGAATTATAGCAATAATCCTTTTGTTCTTATACATTTTACTACCCCTTACTCATTTAAGATATCAACAAATCGCTTCTGTATCTGCTTTTTCCATATAGATTCATCTGTAATAATTTTCCGAAATACCTCTGTACTATTTCCTATTCCAAATTCAAAACTCGGTTCTATATGCATCTTTCCGACTTGTTTGATCGCTTCACGGATATCATTTATGTTTTCATCCACATGAATAATATGTTTATTTTCATTCGGCAAATAGCGGCCGGCCTGTCGATTGCCAATATCAATCGCCGGAATGCTATATACTCCTGCTTCCCGAATTCCGGAACTTGAATTTCCCATAATAAATTGTGCATTTTTAAGCAAACTCAAGAAAAATTCAAAACGCATAGAAGGCAATATCCGGAATTTCTTATTCCCTTCTAATCGTTTCAGTTCATTCAGAATAATGTCTGTTCCGCTATCATTATTAGGATAAATGACAACATAATTCTGTTCACTTTTCAAGATTGCCTCTATCACGGAATGAATATGAGCAGGAAGCAATTCAACCTCAGTAGTAACCGGATGATACATTAAAATACCATATTCTTCATATGGGATCTCATAATAACGCCGAACCTCATCTATGCCCGGCAGCGTATCCGATAACATCACATCTATATCCGGTGAGCCAAACACATAAATATTTTCTTCAGCCTCTCCTAATTGCATAATTCGTCGTTTTGCTTTCTCATTGGATACCAAATGGTAATGTGCAAATTTTGTAATTGCATGGCGAATAGACTCATCAATTGTTCCCGATACTTCCCCGCCTTCAATATGAAACACCTTGATATTGTTAAAAGCTCCGACAATTGCCCCGGCTAATGCCTCCAATCGGTCACCATGTACTACTATCGCATCCGGTTTAATTTCCGCAATATAATTTCCAAAGCCTAAAATTGTATTGCTGAGAATAATATCCATACTTTCTTTACCACTTTGATTAATATATGTATATATATTCTGGTATCCGTCTTTCAGTATCTCTTTATAGGTACTTCCGTATTTAGCTAGCATATGCATACCCGTCGCAAATATATATGGTTCAAAGCCATCTAAGTCCTCTACCTCCTGAATCAAAGATTTTATTTTACCATAATCTGCTCTTGTTCCTGTCAGAAAAACTAATTTCTTATTCTTCATTTGCTTCTCCCTATCTTCCATCTGTTTTTCTCAGTTTAACATTTTTCCATATATGGGACAACTTATGTTTTTGATACTATCTATCACCCTTTGAACCGCAGATTTCTAAATATTCTTTCAACTTCATGATTTGAAATCCCTTTTTCATAGCTCCGCCTTCCGTTGCATCAATCACTGGCATACAAGCATCCTGTTCACAAATTCTCTGTTCCATCCACTTTCTGTAACTAACAAATGTCAGACAAGTATTTACCATATCTCCATGAACGCCTCTGGTTCGCTGATATTCATATCCACCATAAACTTCTTTTCCTGTTCCGGTGGCATGTGACCGTTCTCCATCAAATGCCAAATCCAGTCCTATAAAAGCAATCGAGGCAGCTTTCAATCGTATTGCTACATCCAAAGCAAGTGTTGATACCGAACCACCACCGGTATAACACTGATGTCCTTTGCTTCTTGCATACTCTGCCGCCATCGCATATCCTTCCTGACAAACCAGATATTTAGGTCCCCTATAGCACCTGCTTATCCGTCGATCTGCCGTTGCCAAAATCAACAATGGCACCTGCTCATTTTCAATTCCTTCTATTTGGCTGAAAATCTGACAATCGGATACTATCACATAATCAATCTTTATGCCTAATTTCAATAACAATTTGTACACAGTTCCAACAGCGATCACTTTCACATCATTTGGTCGGTTTTTCAGTAGCGTAACATTTCTATCCAACGACGGACCACCTGCAACTATAACAACATCCTTCCCCATAATTTGTTCAGCCAATTCGTCTATATAGTGATCGCAGAATCGAATATTTTCTTTTGTATTATGATAAAATTCCCATACCTGATCATCAATTCCATCCTGTCTTGCAGCAATTGTAATCAACTGCTGTTGAATTGCCATCTCTTCAATATGCGATATTTCCGGTCTGAAAATGACAAGGCGCAGATCTTCCATAAGCAATTCACGAGTCCGTGCCCAATCAGGATCCCAGCATAACTCTATCCGTTCCAACTCTGCTGTCCAATCCGCATATTGGAGTGCCATGTATATAATTGTCAAATCCGGTTCTATTACTACCAGTTTCATTTCTGGATATAATGCAAGCATCTCATGCATTATATATCCCATACCCATACCTACTAATATATAATTATCTTGTTCAACCCTATATTCACGTCTGGCAAATGCCCGTGCCTCACTAAGCGGGTTCCGATTACTATGCAAATACTTTTTCTTCCCCTTCTCCTGCAATGCCAATGTATAATATCCACCGGAACTTGGCTCAACCAGATATTCACAGTTCTTTCTAAAATTCTCCCCAGTAAAATTTACTAACGCATGATATAACTCCCGATCATGTTCCTTCAATACATTCAGATTATTTTCGAACCACTCTTCCTTTTTCAGATGAATATTCATTCCGATAATTACACATTGCAATTCCTCTAATGCCGGCAATAAAAGAATCTCATAATAATCTGCCATAAGTATATCGTCCTGCACATTCTGCGTTTCTTCTATTTTTTCAAGTGTATCCTGTAAATCCAGCATTGTCCATGACAGACCGTTCTGCTGTAATACTTCGAAGCAAAGTGATAACTGTGAAAGCATCTTCTGCATTTTTTGAGCCAGATCTATAATTTTCCGGCGTTGGATCCGACCATTCTGGATTCGTATTGTTTCAATCAATATTGTTATCACATCTATAATCTCTGCATTATTCCAATATAACTCTCGCAAATCTGATTCCAAATTTATCACCGGTGCACCCCTTTGATTTCTTTTTATTACATATTCTTATTTTCTTGTTTCAAATCCATAAGCATTACTAATCTCATTTTGAACATTCTTCCAAAATGGAAGTAACTCCTGAAGTGCTTCTTTTATATCTGTCAGATACTTTTTCATCTTTCCATATAATCTTATACTTTCCAATTCAAGGTCAGACTCAGTTTTATGTAAATCATCTGCAAGTGTTACCTCTGTATAAATCATTCGACGCACTATCAGAATAGCTCCCTCTTTTGCATTAACCATTTCGATCACTCGATCCAAATCTTTATCGATCCGTTCAAGATCTTTTTTCAAATAATTCTTTCGTTTTAATAAAACAATCGCTCTTTCTGTATCTGCAATCCCCTGTTCTGCAGCTTTCTTCATTTTTTTAAACTCGCAATACATTTTTTCAATTTCTCTATAAAGTGCTTCCTTTTCTTCAATAGTCTCCCATACACAAGGTTCTTCCTCAATCATCTTTGTAACCGGATAAGACTTATTGCAATACTGATCCACTACCTCCTGCAATGTCATTTGAATTGCACCATGCAACTTCGCTCCGCCCTCTGTCGCATTAATAATCTTTCGATCAGTCAGCTCCGGAATACGGAGATTATACCAATCAATATAATGTTTGAAATCTACTCTGCTTAGAATCTTTCCACCATAATAACCTTCTACCATCAATAACTTCGAATCAAGATCTTCATTGTTAACTATTCCCATTCCCGCATGTGCCTTGTCATCTGAAAATGCAAGATCCTGCCCGATCAGAATTACTGTTTGAAAGCCCAGTTCAATACCTATCTGAAAGCTGACTGTTGCTACAGATCCACCTCCGTCAAAGTAATTTACATCCCAGCCCTTTTCCTTAAAAAGTCTTTGATAAAAATCATTCATAGCCGCAATATAAATTGGTTTTACAGTACCTATTCTTTCTAATGCATGATAATCCGAATCTGTAGATACCAAAATCGGAATATCTTGAAGCCGCGGATCTGTAAAATATTTTTCACCCTTTTGAGCATCAATTGTACATGCAAGATCCGGAATGATATCTTTATTCAATAAAAATGGCAATGCTGTATCAACACAGATAATTAATGCCTTTCCTTTTGCCTGTCTTAACACATCTGCATTTTTTTCTAACGATGGGCCTGCTGCAACAATGATACAAGGCATATCAGCA
>HF991343.1:62880-77079 GCA_000431515.1 Clostridium sp. CAG:632
TATCAGCAGGAAACTTACCCTTATACTGCTCCAATACCCGGCAATTCATAAGCCACTTCAATGCTTTTATCTCATTCTGCATTCCCGATTGAGCATATTGAACAAGTGTATTCATTTCCATATGTTTATTTTCAACTACATTAGAATACATTTTGAGAATTCTATGACAATCCTCCTCAAACAACTTGTCATAGCACGAAGCTATAGAAAATCGGAATAATTTCCAATTACGATAATCCATAACATCATATAATGTTTTTTCTAACTCTTCATCATTAATGCCTTTTATAAAAATTAGTAAATCTGTGTTCCGAAGCAGATCTGCAATATCATATACTTCCAGTACTTTTAAAAATATTTCAACTGAAGGTTCATAAGCTATACATAACTTTATTGGACATGTATTTTCTAATACCTTCCGGCATACCAGTCCATTGCTGAACCCATATAAAAACAGGATAGTCTCTGTTGATAGCTCTTCAAATTGTTTAACATAACGTTCTGCTTCATGAGTTGGATGATAAATACTATTTAACGGTATAACTTTTTCTTTTTCATTCATTGCTAAAAACTTTTCACCATCCAGTGCATCTCCACACAATATGTTATCTTCTATTTTTTTATAATTTTTCAGTTTATCATATATGAATGGACGTGCACTGCTCAGCGCTGCAATATTCTTTTCGTAATTTGTCATCCCTGCATCTCCTGTCTCTTACTTATACTACTATCTCAATATCTGACATTAATTCAAACACCAATAGATCCGCCAATACAATATAATTTTTGTCATCGATAGACTCCGTAATATTTTTCAGCAAATTGAAATACTGTTGTTCATCCGTATAGCGTTTTTCCTCTAAAATTTCATTCAAAACTTGTATCAATTGTGGTAATTGCCCGATTCCCTCTTCTAACTGATTCTGATAGAATAAATCTGCAATTGTCTCAATTTTCTGCGTTTCAATCTTTTTAAGTCTCAAGCCGGCATCCTCCGCTTTATAATATCTATAGATACAAATAAAGCTGACACTTACGTGTCAGCCCTATTTGCAATAACCTTACTTGATTACTGAAGTAATGATAATACACCCTGATTAGACTGGTTAGCCTGAGCCAACATAGACTGTGCAGCCTGCTGTACAATGTTAGCCTTGCTGTAGTTAACCATCTCAGCTGCCATATCTGTATCACGGATACGAGACTCTGCATCTGTCAGGTTCTCAGAGTAGTTCTGCAGGTTGTTAACTGTATACTCCAGACGATTCTGAACAGCACCTAAAGCAGAACGCTGCTTAGATACAGACTTAATTGCAGCCTGAACAGCTGAAATAGTCTTGCCAGCTGCTGAATGGCTATCAACAGCGATAGTAGATACGGTTACTGCTACCTGAACTGTAATCTTCATATGATCGCCATTGTTAGCACCAATCTGAAGATAACCACTAAAGCTCTTTAATGACTTTCCATTGAACTTAGCACGTGAAGCAATTGCACTTAACTCTTCATTCAACTGTGTCATTTCATCTTTAATAGTATTACGATCCTCGGTTGCATTAACATCATTGGCAGCCTTAACTGACAGTTCTTCCATTCTCTGAAGGATAGAATGCATTTCATTCATGTTACCTTCTGCTGTCTGGATTAATGAGATACCGTCCTCAGCGTTGTTAACTGCCTGATTCAGACCACGGATCTGAGCTCTCATCTTCTCAGAAATGCTAAGACCTGCTGCATCATCAGCAGCACGGTTGATTTTGTAACCGGAAGCTAACTTCTCAGATGACTTCTTAACGACCTTAACATTGCCGCCTAACATTCTGTTTGTGTTGTTTGCCTGAAGGTTGTGCTGTACTATCATAATAATTCCTCCTTGAATTTACTGTAGCATCCTTGCTACAGGTACTAGTGGTCTTCGCCACAGTGAATAGTTTTAGTTGATATGTTTATCAACCCTTGTATTATATATATCGGACAACCTGTCCAATACTTAATACCTTTTTTGAATTTTTTTATTTTTTTTGATCCATGAAGTAAGAGTCCGTATTCTGTGGATTCGCCATTGCTTTATAGTAGGTAGATGCAGCTTTGTTTGATGTTTTCACCTGCCGCATCTCTTTCTTCCGATCTGTAAATCTCACTTCCAGTTTCGAACGGTTCCGTTCCTCCAAGGCCCGGATCTCCACTCCCAGATCTGTCACTTTCCGGATCAGATTCTGCATATCCCGGATCTGTTCTGCATATCGAGACCGGTTCTGATCCAATTCACTCCGGATGCCTTCATAAGTCTTCTCAAAGCCTTCATCCAACTGCGTCAACTGCGTCAGAAGCGCATCCTTCTGATCCATGATTGAGCTGAATATATCCGGGTCAAATTCCTCCTGTTCTGTCAGCTCACCCTGTCGCCTGCAAGCCTCCAGGATAGCCTGCAGCACGGCCTGTTTTTTTTCCAGGGTTTCTTGCAGGATTGTCATATAGCTTGAAGTGTAGTCCATATATTATCCTCACATCCTATTTCTTTGGCAGCTTAGCCGTCCGCATGATCTCTTTCCACGCATCCCGCAGATCCCGCAGTTCCACTAATGCTTCCTCCAGAATCTCCGGATCTTTTTTTATATTTGCCTGCACTAATTTATGAAAAATATAATCATAAATACGGTCAAAATCTTCTGCCACCGGATATTTATGATCCAGAGTTGTCTGCAACTCCACAATAATCTTACGTGCCTTCTGGATATTTATATTGGCTTTTTCATAATCCTTCTTCTCAATGGCACCCATTGCAATATTGCAGAATTTAATTGTTCCTTCATACAACATCAGAGTAAGCTCTGCCGGTGTCGCTGTTTCAACTTTTCTGGCTCCATATGCCTGTGCTGCATTATTAATCATACCGTCACCTCAATACCTTATAACTTCTTTTCAGCTCCGTTTTTCCTTATTTCGAACCGGTTCCAAACAGACTGGATAAGCTGGACTGGCTGGACTGCAGTTCTGCCAATGCAGATTCCATTGCTGCGAACTGCTTATAATAACGATCCTCTACATCATTCATCTTCTCCTGCAGCTTCTTGATCTTGTCATCATAGCTGCTGATCTCTTTATCCATCTGCTTATCATTATAGAATGTCAATGCACTGCTCAGATCAGAGCCTTTCATAGCCTTCTGGAAGTTGGTATATAATTCGCCTCCCAGACTGCTGAGGGTCTGGATCAATGCATCCGGATCATTCTCGATCGCTGTTCTTAATTTATCATCATAATCCTTATATTCTGCATCCTCAGAGTCGCCATTGATATGCAGCTGTCCGTATTCATTCCACTTACCGGTATTAATGCCAAAGGATGCCAATGAATACCGCTTAGTAGAGCCATCCGTCCCTGTATATTCTATTGACTTATTTAATGTGGTTCTCATGGATGACAGTAATGAACTGATCGTATCATCCCGGCGAAGTAGGGAATCCTTGATCTTCTTCTCCCACTCCTCTACTTCCGTATCTGACATTTTTTCCTTCTCATCACTGGTCAGCGGATTATAATCTTTCGCACTTTCTGCATTATATAATGTACTCATCTCTTTGATCAGAGAATTATACTCTTTCACAAAGTCCTTAACCGCTTTATAGATGGTATCCGTATCCGTTGACACCGTCATCCGGATTGGATTGTCTTTTATAACAGTTCCCTGGTCATCCTTCGTTACTGTCACATCATTAACTGTGAAGTTTAAACCATTCAGGCTAAAATTATTGGAAGACTGCTGGAAGGTTGCTCCATTGTAAACTACAATCGCATCTGCCGCATCTACTTTAGTCGCGGATGTTGCATCCAGACCAAGCTTTGATACCGCATCAGCATTATCTGCAGTCAACGTAAAGTCATAAGCTGCGCCGGACTCTGCAGAGTTTACAAAGAACCGTCCCTGCTTCTCATCATAACTGGCTGTTACACCCATCTTGGAAAACTGGGCTGCCAGACTCTTTAAGGTTGTCGTCTGATCGATTGTGTAAGTATATGTCTTTGCATCGCTGCCACTGCCTACAGTCATAGTATAGGTCGTTCCATCTGCGATGCCCATATCAGTCAGCTTTGTGCTACCGGTTACTGCTGCCGCCGTATCAGATACTGTCTTTACGTGGAACGCACTGCTCATGGTCAGAATATTCTCTCCGGCATCACTCTTCTTCTGACTGACTGTTACACCATCCTTGCTGATCCCCAATGCCTTTGCAGCATCGTCATCTGCTGTTTTCAGTGTATAATCAATACCGCCTTCATAGCCGGTTACAGTACCGTCTGCGCCTTTTACTTCCTGTGCGGTATTGTTCACAAACTCCAGAGCACCCTTTGCCGCATTGTAGCTAACGGTCATATTAATGCCTTCGTCTTTCAGCGACTGATTCATATTATCAATTACACTCTGAAGAGTACCATCCGAGCCTGCCTGTGCAGTGATCGTCTTGGTAACTGTAGCTTCCTGTCCGTCCGGACCGGTCGTCTTATAAGAGATTTCAAAGCTCTTTCCGTCTAATTCCAGATCATAGCCCTTAGAATCCTTTAAATCACTCAGCTTCACGTCTGCATTCTCTGCCGCTACATACGATGTTGTGTTAAATGCCTTGTTCTGCAAGCTGGCACCGGTCAGATAAGCGGAGCTCGCCAACTGCTTGACCGATAATGTATGTACACCATTTACAGCACTGTTACTGCTGGTTACTTTTACCTTCGAATCATCCGTTGACTCTACCTTCTTCGCCTTATAGGTACCTACGGATTTAAAATTACTTAATGCCCCTGTATAGAAGGAATACAGCTTCGTATTCAGGGAAGACCATGCTTCCTTCTTCCACTTCAGCTTCGTCTGCTCTTTCTGGGCATTCTCAACCTTCGTCTTATGTCCGCTGATCATCTGAGTAATCAGGGTCTCTGTATCCAATCCGGATATCAGACCTGTCATTCTCATTGTCATAACTATCCCTCCTAACGCTTCTCATCCACAAGGATACCTGCCAGCTCCAATGTCTTGGCAATCATATCCAATGTTTTCTCCGGCGGTATCTCACGGATCACCTCACCGGAAGCCTGATCTAATACCTTAATCGAAATCCGCTTTGTTGCTTCATGATATGAAAACTGACACTCTGTATGTGTCGGCCGGATCTTCGCATTAATATCCCGAATCGCATTCTCAACCTTCTCTTTCGATACTTCCTGAATCGGGATGCCCTCATCAAATAACTGCTCCTGATTTTCCTGTCCGGATATATCTTCACTACTGCTCTGCTGTTTCTCCGATGTCTGCGCAACTCTTGCAAAATTATCTGCTGCTGCAGTTACACTCTGTACACCTGTAATTTCCGGGACCACCGGTGTCGCCGTTTTCGTAGTAATGTTGCGAACACTGCTTGCCGTCATCCCTGACTCAATTCCACCTACTCCCATGATTATCCACCTCCATGTGATAATATACAACTAGTTTTACTTTTCAATATATAATATCGACCATATGTGATAATATCTTAACACATATGGTCATATTTTTCCATGCTCTACGGTTAAATCGCTGATCCTATAACAAGTCTTTCAGGTTTTTGATTGCATCCGCCTGCCGGATTGCTTCCTTATTGGCATCTGTGATCTGCACATACAGCTCTTTCCGGTATACCGGAACGGATTTCGGTGCATTGATACCGACTTTCACCTGATCTCCTTTGATTTCCAGGATTGTGATTTCGATATCATTTCCAACTATAATCGATTCGCCTTGCTTTCTGGATAATGCTAACATAATCACTCACCTGCCTTTTTTTTCTGAATCGCTTCATATACATTAAATTTTGCTTCATAATCCGGATTCTCAACAATGATCTGCTCACCCTTACAGGTCCTTGAATTGATTACGATTGGTGCCTTCATATTTGCAGTTACTCTTGTTACATCGGAAGATACGATCATAGTTAACAGCACTACTATATCTTCATCAGCCGGATTATCGATCACTTCCAGCCACTCATCCTCGATCACCGGATTATACTCATCCAGAACGGCAAACGGTTCGATCACCGGCAATGCCAGATATGGGTCCTCCATAGACTGCAGCCAGCGGATCGCCGTATCAGAGCCACGTTCCTCATCGTAAATAATCGCAAATTTATGCTTGTCACTGATTCCAATGATACCATTCGGGAAATCTAATACCTTATCATCGTCAATCGTTACTTCACCAAATAATCTCGTTTGTGCTACCATATAACCTCTCCTTTACTATCCGGGATCCCGTTTCTGTGTATGCCCTTCTTCCATCTGCTCCTTACAGGAAATCCAACAGCGTCTTCTGAAGAACATTACCCGTTACCTGTAATGCGGCATTATAGATAACAGCTGCGGATGAAAATTCAATCGCCTTATCTTCATAATCTACCTCTTCGTTGGATGACATCAATTCCGTAAAGTTTGTATACTGCTCCGAAACACGGGCTGCAATCATATCAAGCTTCGACGTCCTTGCACCGGAATCCGACTGTAATGATGTGACATCCGTCTGGAAGTTCTGGAAGACGGAAATATGCTGATTAAACAGGGTCCGCATCTCCTGATTTTTCATCTTTACTTCATTCTCGGTATCCGAGATCATGTAATTCAACTGTTTTATTGCCGTTGTATCATTGGAATATTTCGGATTGGTCAGCATTCCCTTTAATTCAGCCAACCGTGACTCAGCATCCGCAACCTCTTCCACTTTATCTGCCAATTCATCAATCGACCGTCCTATGTCATGTGTGATCAGATCCCGGCCAAGCGTATTTACTCGAATCTTCTGATTAAAATTAACCTCATATTCTATGTTCTGATCTTCATCCGTAATCTCAAAGTCTACCGTTTCTCCGGTTGCCTTATTCGTCTGTACACAGTTGAAATAATGCTCCGGTCGCAGATCATTTGCCTTAAAGTCTTCCTTTGTATAGGTAATCGATATATCCTCTGTATTCTGCAGCTTCGTATAAGTATTCTTACCAAACACGATCTCACCGGTCTCAGGAATGTAACGCACCTCGTTATCACCGACATTCTTATAATAATCTGTACGCTGTGTGCTGTCCAGAGTTCTTGTTACGGTAAGCTTCTGCTGCACGCCTGTCTCGTCTACATAGGTAATAACAGGTGTCTTCGTTTCATCCAGAGAGTCATATCCAAGCCGCAGACGATATGACGTCTGTTGTTCCGGATAGGATGCCGTTCCATATGTTTTGTTTCCATTTAAATATTGATCCAGATCTGCAGGATCGACCGCATTTACGGTTGCCGTCTTCACATCAATATCGCTCTTATCCAGCTTCTCTGTAATCTGATAAGAATATTTTGTGGCGTCACTATCTGTAAAGATCAGACTGGTATCTGTCTTATATCCGGAGAAAATATAACGTCCAGCATAGGTAGTGTTTCCTTCTGAATAGATCATATCCTTATAAGCCCGGATTGTTTCTGCGATTGCCGAACGGTTATCGTTATTAAACGAATCCGTCGCTCCCTGCGTGCAATATCCGGACATATATTCAACATAGTTGGAAATACTGGTAATGGAGTTCTCTGTCAGCTCCATCCAGGAGTTCGCATCCTTAATATTCTTCTGCTTATACTGCTGCAGCTGGCTGACTGTGTTTCTGAGTTTTAAAGCACGGACCGCTACGACCGGATCCTCGCTGGCCCGCTGGATCTTCTGTCCGGTTGTCAGCTGCTGAATTAAGGTATCTACTTTATTGGTACTTGTCTGCAGATTTCTCAATGAGTTATTACTCATCATCTGATTGGTTACTCGCATCTTCTATTCCTCCTGTCCGATCTCTTATACGCCTGTTCCGTTAATCAGCTTATCATAGATCTCATCCAGAACTGACATCACCTTACACGAAAGGTTATAACCGTTCTGCTGAATGATCAGATTGGAGGCCTCCTCATTGGAATCCACACTGGACTCAGACAGTCGCTGCTGATTAATGCTATATACTATGTTATCCTGATGCTGGGAAGATATCTTACATTTCTTCGTCTGGACACCGATGTTTGAAATCAGTGATTCCAGATATTGGCTCGGACTTCCCTGCTTAAATATATCGGTATTGGTAAGGCTATCCTGAATCTTATGAAGAATAGCACAATCCTCCACATTGCCCTGCTCAATTGCCCGTTTATCGGATACAACCACCTTGTTCGGGTCCTTCATGACATCATCATGGATGCTCCAGTTCAAAGCAGTCAGCCGATAATAAGAAGCTTTCTTAGACTGAAAAGATGTATTTCCGGTTGTTCCTGACAGATCCATACTTTTACCGTCTACATTTAAAGCATTCAGCATATCCAGCCCCTGTTTTCCATCCGCATCCACGCCGGAGCTGCACAGATCATTGATGTATCTGGAGAACGTCCGGACAAACTCATTTAACTTACTCATACAATACGGAACGCCCTGAAAGTCCACATTTTTACCAACCCGTGCGGTTACACCGGTATTAATATCTGCCGGATTCGCTGCCACTCTGGTTGTGCCATCCGCTGCCAGCACCTGCAGATTCTGGAAGGTATAACCGGTAATCTCCCCGGTTGTATTATCATATTCCGCAGTAAAATTATCATAATAATAGTCTTTTCCGCCAATCGTGATCTTGCCTTCATCCGCTACATTTAATGTATTTAACGTAAACGCCTTGTCTGTTGTCATCGTCACATATGGACCTTCTGCATTAAAACCGGATGCTGTCGACTCCCCTACAAATCCGTTGTTATTGTTACCATCCCTGACAGCTACCAGACCTGCGAGCTTTCCGGTCAGGCTGGAACTAACAATGTCAAACTCATCGCCCGGTGTTCCGTCTGCATTCTTCCATGCCAGCTCATATAATCCATCAATATCTGTCTCGTTTACTTTTTCATCCCGCGGAACTACCATTAATTGCCGGCACTGGAGATCATCCAACAGCATTTCTCCATTGATACGCACCACAAACCTGGTTGCTCCGGAATCATGTCCATCTTCCGCCAGAATCGGTATCTCTTCTGTGGATACATTTACCAGCTCCGATAATTTATCCACTAGCACCATTCTCTGATCCCGCAGATCATTGGCATTTCCGGAACGCAGCTCGATATTGTTGATCTGGTCATTTAACGTAAACAGTTCTTTCGCAATCGAATTGATCTCGCCCACCCGGACTGATATCTCATCATTTAAGCTGCGCTGTGTAATCTGCAAATTATTGGAGATCTCATTGAATAATTCTGTATAGCTTTTAAAGTCATTTGCATACTGTACCCGCGTTGTTGCACTGGATGGATTGTCTGCCAGATCTTTCATGGCATTCTGGAGCTCCGTTAACAATGATGTATATCCGGTCTTGGAGTTCATTTCATTAAAATATGTCTCTATTTCATATGTATAATCATATTTGGTTGAATATTCTCCACCTAACGCGTTACTGTTCCAATATTTCACATCATAATAGGAATTCCGGATCTGCTTAATATCTGTAACCGAGACACCGGTTCCCTGCATGCCGGCCGAGTTGTTCAGCCGTAGTGCCGAAGATGCTTTTCCGATTACTTCCTGTCTGGAATAGCCTTTCGTTTTCGCATTGGAAATATTATGTGCGGTTGTATTTAATGATGCCTGATAATAATTCAGGCCGGATCTTGTTGTATTCAGTCCTAAAAATGTTGACGGCATTTTTTCACATCCTTTTCTTCCGGAATTCTAATCCTGCTATCCCAGTTTTTCTATAATATGCTGTATCATCTCAGACACCACTGTAATATATCTGGATGAAGCGTTATATGCATGCTGATACTTGATCAGGTTGGTCAGTTCATCATCCGACGAAACTCCCACAACCTCCTGCCGCTGGTTGTTAACCTCATTCACCAGTCCTGCCTGCTTATCAGCAACCGATGTATATGTATATCCTTTATTTGCAAAGTCACCGACCATAGCCGAATAATAATTATTATAATTATTCATCACCAGCGTATTGGGATCCAGAGTTGAAAAATTCTTGTTCCAAAGCTCCAGCAGTTGATTGGCAATCTCCTGATATTCCTCTCCGCTTACCGTTGTCAGCGGAAGCAGGGACGGATTCTTCACCAGTGCATCGTTCACCTCAATCTGTCCCAGTGTATACAGCGAATAGTAATTATCTGCGTCTTCTTCATTATATACCTGAAATGTACCTGTCTTCGTCTGACCGTTCTCATCGGTATATGTAATCGTCTGTGTCCGATACCGTTCTGTGCCTTTCCGGGTAAACAGCTCTGTGCCCTGTATCTCGTTTCCTTCACCATACCCCTTGCCGGCCTTATCCGTATCCAGTACCTGATAGGCATTTCCATTCACATCCGTGATCGTTTTATTCGGGCATAACACATTATTGATCTCCGTCACCATTCCATGGATCAGGTTGTCAAACTGTGAAATCAGGCTCGCCACATCCCGGTTACTGAGTGAACGGTTATATTCATCCAGCGCCACCTGATAATCCGCTTCTGTCGGATACTGCTCCCGGAACGGAATATCCGTATAATCCGGTGTATAGTCTCCGCGTGCGGAAAGCATACCCTTCAATGAGCCGGCGTCTGTATTATCCCCTTCCACAATCGTTCTTCTCAGGTTAAATACTTCACTGTCATCTGCCTTCCAATATACCGTCAGCAGATCGGATCCGGCCTCTACCGGTCTGGTTCCCATTTCAAATATCCGATCCTCCGCTACCAGCAGATGTTCCTCGGCATATACATTGACAATTCCATTCGACTGTTCCTTTATGTCAATCGAAACCAGCTTTGACAGCTCATCCAATGCCAGATTTCTGGCATCTCTGTAGTCGTTTGCCGCTTCTATATTTCCTGCTTCGCATTTTAAAACCTGTTCATTCAGATCATAAATCTGCTTTGCCAGCTTATTGATCTGATTGGTTTTATCCTGAATCTCTGCATTCAGGTTCTTCTGATAACTCACCAGCTGGGAATATATCTCATTCGCCCGGTCAACAAAGGCTCCTGCGGTTGAAACCAGTGCAGTTCTTTCTACCATTCCGTTCGGTGTCTTCTGAACCTCCTGCACCGCATTCCATAGATTCTTCATATATTCCTGGAAGGTGCTGCCCTCCGTTTCACCAAAATACTCTCCAACCTCAGCTATGATGCCACTCTTGGTCTCATAATAATTCTGGCGGCTGGTCTGAAGACGAAACTTCTGATCCAGATATTTGTCTCGTGTGGTTCTGGTCTCCTCTACTCTGGTTCCCAGTCCGGTCTGGTTCACTCCAACCTTCGTATATCCAAGCTTCTGATAAGCAAGATCCGTAAGGACTACCTGCTGTCTGGAATATCCGGCAGTGTTCAGATTTGTCAGATTGTGTGCAGTTGTATTAATGGCATTCTGATGTGCCTGTAATCCGGAGGTACCGATGTACATCCTTCCCATAGTTCCTGACATTTCTTCATCTCCTTAGCTCTTGCTGTCAAACTGTCTGTGTTCAATCCCTAACATATCACCGCTGTAAGACTTCTTATCATAATTCGCCGTCTCCGGTGCCTGCCCTGCCGTCTGAAGTACATTGATGTTGAACTCCGTCATTTCAAGTGCATTCTCCAGTAATTCACGGTCATGGGCATTCGTCTGCTGAAGTCTCAGTACAACCGTGCGAAGCCGCCGGTGCAGCTCACTTAACGGCCGGCTGAACTCCGGCTGTTTCTCCATAATGCGGACAATATCAGCAATGGTCATTGTTTTCGGATTCTGATTCAAAACCACGGCAATATTATTCACGATATTCTGTCTCTTCTTCTCCAAGATCAGAATATCATCCACTACATTCTGTTCATGCTCTGTAATCTTCTGCAAAGCCTCAATATCGCCTTTTACAATTGTCTCTGTCTTCCTGTCTGAAACCTGATCGAGTGCTTCATATATCTCACACTCCTGTTCCATCACCTGAATCAATTCTTCAATCAAACTAGCCATGCTGATCTTTAATCCTTTCTCCTAACAGTTAAATTCCCCGGTTATTATATGCGGAAACCAGCTTCTCAGCAAAGCTTTCATTGCTGACCTCATAGGTTCCGTTCTGGATAGCAGTCTTGATCGCATCTACCTTTTCCTTACGCACATCCGGTGTCTTTGCAAGGGCTGCCTTCGCGATCTGCATATCCTTACCGATAGAAGAAAATGATACCTGATCCATGGTACCTGTACTGCCGATATTACCGGTGTGTCCGGTCTTTTTAGACTTTCCTACACCATACATCTGACTGATCTGGTTATAAGCATCTATACGCATAATAGCCACCTTCCTCCTTGAAATTCATTCTTCTATACAATATGTATCGTCATTTTCTTTATTTTCTTTAGCCTCATATTATAAAAAAAACACCTGCAGTCTCTGATATCCTCCCTGTCCGTTTGACAGAGGTATATCATTACCACAGGTGTTCCGTTTTTATTTTGTTTCCGTTTGTTTTTCTCTATTTGTTTTTTTCTATTTGTTTTTCTTTATTTGTTTCTCTGTGATCATTCACCCAATGAAGTCTTTTCGGATACAACGACCTTCTGGTCATAGCAGGTGAACATTTCATCCACCTGTTCCTGCTTCATCTTCGGTGTCACAAGACTGACAAGCGGAACCACGATCAGACTGGCAGCCATTGCAATCGCTCCGGCATTGATCGGAGATGCGATGAATTTAAAGAACATATTGGATACCGTCAGACCGACACCGACAATAAAGCTTGCCCAGACAGATGCCTTGGTAATCTTCTTGGAGTACAGTCCATACATAAACGGTGCCAGGAATGCTCCTGCCAGAGCCCCCCATGAGATGCCCATAAGCTGTGCGATAAATGTCGGCGGATTCAATGCGATCACGACTGACAGAATGATAAAGAATGCGATCAGCACCCGCATCACGATCAGCTGTGTTTTTTCCTTCATATCCTTTACAATGGTTCCTTTGATGAAATCAAGTGTCAGCGTTGAGCTTGAAGTCAGAACCAGAGATGACAACGTTGACATGGATGCTGACAGTACCAGCACGATCACAATACCGATCAAAATATCCGGCAGCGTCGATAACATCTGTGGAACAATGGCATCATACATAACGCTTCCGTCTGCCTTGTAAATATCGGCATCCGCATACAATCTGGCGAAGCCTCCAAGGAAATAGCAGCCACCGGATATGATAATCGCAAAAATCGTAGAAACCACAGTTCCGGTCTTTACGGAATGTTCGTCCTTGATCGCATAGAATTTATGCACCATCTGCGGAAGGCCCCAGGTACCCAGGGAAGTAAGCACTACAACACCGAACAGATTCACGACATCCGGCCCGAAGAATGAGGTAAATGCACCCTTCTGTCCCAATGTAACAGCCGCATCACTCTCCAGCTCTGCAAGCTGGCGAACTGCCTCATAGAAGCCGCCATGTCCGTTCAGAACCGCAACGATTACCAGTACAATTCCGATCAGCATAATGATGCCCTGAATAAAGTCATTGATTGCCGTTGCCATATAGCCACCCAGAATTACATATACACCGGTCAGCACTGCCATGGTGATGATACACACAGAGTACGGAATATCAAATGCCATTGCAAATAATCTGGATAACCCGTTATAAATAGATGCCGTGTACGGAATCAAGAATATAAAGCAGATCGCAGAAGCTGCAAGTTTCAATGCCTTACTGTCATATCGCTTTCCGAAAAAGTCCGGCATAGTTGCCGACTCCAGCTTCTGGCTCATGACACGGGTTCTTCTTCCGAGAACCACCCATGCCAGAAGACTTCCGATAAATGCATTACCAAGTCCGATCCAGGTAGATGCCAGACCGTACTTCCATCCGAACTGTCCCGCATAACCGACAAATACCACAGACGAAAAATACGAGGTTCCGAATGCGAATGCCGTCATCCACGGTCCGACACTTCTGCCTCCCAATACAAAGTCGTTTACATTCGTTGCTTTTTTTCTGGAATAAATACCAACCGCAATCATAATTGCGAAGAATACCAGCAACAATAGAATTTTTACTGCCATGTTCTCTCTCCTCTAGTTGTTTGATACTGGTTATTCTACCACAGATGTTTCAATAATGCAACGCATTAAAGCGTTATATCGGTAAATCAATCTTTGAATATTGTTCTGCAGCC
>HF991343.1:77138-132832 GCA_000431515.1 Clostridium sp. CAG:632
GTGCCGCTTTATTTTCCGTCCAGGAATCGCATCCTTGCGTTTGCGTCTTTTCGTCCCGGTGCTGCCGGTTTTACAGCTTTGGGTTTTAATGCACTGGACACATTATTGATCAGCTTCTGCTTACATTCTTCACAGAATCGTCCGGTCTTGATCATAGTTCCGCAATTCTCACAGGCAAGGCCTACCAGCGAGCTGTCTGAAAACTCCAACCGTTCCTGCCGTACCCAGCGCTTGATCTGATTCACGGATACATCGTTCTCCTCAGCCACCACTGTGATAGAGGCCTCCGGATGCTTTCTTACATACTGCTTTACCTCCTGGAATTTATCCTCCAGCACCTTTTCACAACTCGGACAGATCGGATTTCCTATATAATTAAACATCTTTCCGCAATTCTTGCAATTTCTGATATCCATCGTAACTCCTCCTTTATGTAGACAGATTACTGCCGATACATACACTTGTATAATATACCTCTGCAACACCTCCTGCAAGAAGTGCAAGTGTACATGCCTCAATCGTCGCACCTGTCGTATATATGTCATCTACCAACAGAACTTTCTTTAATTCTACATGATTTTCACGAAATAAAAAAGCATTTTTTAAATTCTCAAGTCTCTGTACATCATTCAGCTCTTTCTGCGGCGTCGTATCTGCAGTCCGGATCAAACAATCCGGATAACAAGGCACATGAATCCGAATTCCCAGTTCCCTCGCGATCAATTCTGCCTGGTTGTATCCTCGTTTGCGCTTTTTGTGCCTGTGAATCGGAACCGGTACGATTCCATCCAGCTTCAGTTCTGTCAACTCCCGTCCATGCCTTTCTGCAATAATTTCACCGTAAAACTGCGCATACTCTCGACGGTTGTGATATTTAAAAGCTTCCATGCCCTTCCTGCATTCTCCTCTGTAATGCAAGACCGGATAACCCTTCCTGTAATGCCTTACCTGTCTGCTGCAGTCATAGCAATACTCCTGATCCTCCCGCTCTACTTCTTTCCCGCATTTTAAGCAATACGGTGGCTGCAGGTAAGGTAATCGCTCCCGGCAGCCAGAGCAAATCAGCAGATTGTTTCCATTCCATCCGTCTATGCCAGCCGGCACGATCTCCTGACACATCGGACACCGTCTGGGATAAATCAGATCCAACAATGGTGTTTCTCTCATTCTTCCCCTCTCATCTGTTCACAAATCGCCCATTGCAGGCCGGAATAACGCTTCTGTTCATCTGCATTGTCTACCATCTCATGGATCTTATATCCGTTTCCCACGATCACCACGCATTTCTTTGCTCGGGTGATGGCCGTATATAGCAGATTCCGGTGAAGCAACACCCTCGGCCCGTTCAGAATCGGCAGGACAACCGCCGGATATTCACTTCCCTGTGACTTATGAATCGTGATCGCATATGCCAGCTCCAGCTCCTCCAGCATCTTGAAATCATACACTACGACTCTCTCATCATCCATCAGAACTTTCACTTCCTGCGCATAGGAATCAATCTCCCGGATCACACCGATGTCACCGTTAAATACCCCCATGCCCTTTTCCTGCTCAAAATATCCGCTGGCATCATAAACCGCCCATTCCAGCTTATAGTTATTCTTAATCTGCATAACCTTATCTCCCTCACGGAAAATCGTGTTATGCGATTCATATTCCTGTTTTTTCCCATCCGGCGGATTTAAAATCCGCTGCATTTCCCGGTTCAGATTCTCGACTCCCAGCTCTCCCTGCCGCATCGGAGTCAGCACCTGTACCTCATACGGCTTCGCCTGCACGTATTTCGGCATCTTGACAGAAACCAGCTTCCCCACTTCTTCGATCACCGCCTGTGGATTCGCCCGCGGAAGCAGGAAGAAATCCCGGCTCTTATTATTCATAACCGGATATTCGCCATGATTGATCCGGTGTGCATTCATTACAATATCACTGCCTTCCTCCTGTCTGTAGACGGTAGACAATTCAATCACCGGAAATGCCCCCGAATGAATAATATCCTTTAATACATTTCCCGGCCCTACACTCGGCAGCTGATTCACATCTCCTACCAGGATCAGATGCGTGCCCGGTACCACCGCCTCCAGTAAGGCATGTGCCAGATAGATATCCACCATGGACATCTCATCGATAATAACAACATCCGCTTCCAATGGATTCTGTGCATTCCGTTCAAAATGGATTCCGGCCTCGGAGTCTGTTTCCACTCCACCGTTTAACTCCAACAGCCGATGAATCGTCTGCGCCTGATAGCCGGTCGCCTCTGTCATACGTTTCGCTGCACGCCCGGTCGGTGCCGCCAGCCGGAGTTCCAGCCCCTCCTGCTCAAAATACCGAATAATGGTATTAATAACCGTAGTCTTACCGGTACCCGGTCCACCGGTGATAATGACCAGACCGGATGCAGCCGCCTGCCGTACCGCCTTCTGCTGAAGCTCATCCAGTTCAATCTCCGATTTCTTCTTTAGTCGCTCCAGCGCGATCTGCCATTCGCTCTCGGACAACGGATAACTCAGATTCAGGTCCAGCAGCATCCTTGCCGTATTCAGCTCCGTGTGATACTGGGCACTTCCGTACACCGCAAGTGTCCCATCTATCTCTTTTAATATGATTTTTCGTTCCAGCTGCAGCGCCATCAGTTGCTGCTCGATCACTTCTTCATAGCCGCCTTCAAAAATATCTCCGCCCTCCGGCACCAGAAATCCGGATACCTTACGGATCAGCATATCCTTCGGCAGATACATATGCCCCAGTCCTCCCGACTGACTCAGCGTATAGATAACGGCGGATCGGACACGGAACTCGGAATCAAGTCCGATTCCCGCTCTTCTCGCGATCTCATCCGCAATCCGGAACCCGACACCCGCAATATCCTCTGCCAGCTTGTATGGATTCTCCTCAATAATTTTATATAGCTTTTCCCCGTATTCGTTATAAATCTTTACGGCCAGTCTGGCATTGATCCCATATTTTCCCAGGAACATCATTGCCTGCCGGATATCCTGTGTCTCATGGAACTGTATTCCGATCTCTCTTGCCTTACGTTCCGAGATCCCCTTGATCTCTGCCAGTCGTTCCGGTTCAAACTCAATGATACGGAAGGTATCTTTCTTAAACTTCTTCACGATATGCATGGCAAGCACCGGGCCGATTCCTTTAATGGCTCCGGATGCCAGATAGCGTTCCATACTGTCTGAGTCTGCCGGCATACGCAGTTCATACGCCGTCACCTTATACTGTGTCTCATAATACGGGTGCTCCACTTCTTCGCCTTCTGCCTGAATATAAAGTCCCTCGGCCGCGCCCTCGATGTAACCTACCAAAACCTGTGTCAGATCGAGCTTCTCATCCACCATAACAGACAGGACGGTATAGCCATTCTCTTCATTCCGATATATAATTTTATCTATGTATCCCTCGATCATATCGTTCTCCGATCCTTACCGTTTCAATCACTTCATCTATCTTATCACATTCTTCCGGATCTGTCTCACGATTCTGTTTTTTCACAATCCGGTGTCCCGCTATCCCAAATATGCAACTAAAATTCAGATATCGTAACAAAAAGAGCCGCTAAAGCAAAGACAGTTCCCTGTCTCTTTATAGCAGCCCCATACTATTCCTGTTATATAATTAAATCTTACTGCAACTATGCTTTGGCATTCAGCGACGTTGCATCTCCGGCCTCAGCCTCTGAAATGCTGACCGCCTTCATATTGTTCTTCATACTTTCATACAACTTCTGTGCGATACCTAGGCTTCCCTGATCCGTAATTGCAGATGCATATTCCTGAAGCATCATATCACCGAAATACTCCGTATACTGGTTCTCTTCCTCTTCTGTCTTAGGAATACTTTCCTTCACCTGCTTCAGTACCTGTTCTACCAGATATGCTTCAAACTCCTTGCATGCATCCATCAGCTCCTCATCCGTAGCCTCTGTCATGCTTCCACCGGTCAGCTTCTGCTCCAGTCCGGAGGTCCGTGCTGTATTCTGCGCATTCTGCATATAATAATTGCCATAAACACTATTCGAAATATCCATATCCGATCACACCTAGCCTCTCAGATTATTCGCCTGCTGTAACATCTCATCGGATGCCTGGATCACCTTGGAATTCATCTCATATGCACGCTGTGCAACGATCAGATTCACCATCTCATCGGCAACCTGTACATTCGATGCTTCTATGTACTTATGATGTACCTTACTTGCAGTCAGACCTGCGGTCTGTGATTCCTCCATTGCATTACCGGATGCGACCGTCTGGCGATAGCGGTTACCGGATGCTTTCTCCAAGCCCGCCGGATTATTGAACTGTACAACGCCGATCCGTACATTATAAAGAACGTTACCGTTAGCGTCTACGCGGGCCAGATTACTCTGCTGATTACCGTTTAACATAACCGTGATCTGCCCATCGGTTCCGATTCCAAGTGTTGATGCACTTACACCTGTCGGAATGATGATCGGATTGTTATACTGATCCAGTACTGCATTTCCCTCTGCCGTGCAGAGCATAGCGCCACCGGCCACCGGCGATACGGTAAAATTGCCGTCTCTTGTATACTGGATCTCTCCGCTTTCCGTACGCACCTTGAAGAATCCATCCCCTTCAATCGCTGCCGAAAACGGACTCTCATTTGCTGTCAGATTGCCCTGGGTAAACTGACTGGTAATTGCCGCTGTCCGGCTTCCGAGTCCTACCTGTGCGCCAACCGGCTTATTCTCACCTGCATTGTTCGTGGAACGTGTCTGCAGTGTCTGATAAAGTAATGACTTAAACTCTGCTGTCTCCGTCTTATATCCGGTTGTATTTAAATTTGCCAGATTATTGGCAATTGTATCTACATTTTCCTGCTGCGCGATCATACCGCTGCGCGCTGTCCATAATGATCTAACCACGTGTGCTCCTTCCTACTGTCATCCAGGCAGTCCGTTATAACTTACCAATTTCATTCACTGCTTTATTCAGGGTTGAATCTACTGTCTGCATCATCTTCTGGTTAGCTTCATACGCCCTTGTGATACTGATCATGGAAACCATTTCATTGATCACATTTACATTCGAAGTCTCCAGATATCCCTGACGAACCAACGCCGTTCCTGCTACCATGCCTGCCTCAGGCAATGCCTCAAACATATTCTCCCCATAGAGAGTCAACGCATCCTTATTCTGGAAATCAACAATCTGAAGTCTGCCTACCTGTACCTCATTGGCATAAATATTCCCCAATGTGTCAACTGCTACCTTCGCTGTTGCTGCTCCCGGAATCTGAATCCGCCGGTTGTTGGCACCCAGCACATAATCTCCATCCTTTGTAACAAGATAACCGTCCCTGGTAACCGTGAAAGAGCCGTCCCGTGTATAGCGTATATGCTCTGTTCCACTCTTGTCTGTTGTGCTAATGGCAAAAAAACCGTTGCCTTCCAGTCCCAGATCATAAGTTGCACCGGTCTCACGGAAACTACCCTGGCTGTAATCGGTATAAGTCTCTCCGATCTTCACGCCCAGACTCACATTTCCAATAGCCTTAGCAAGATATGGATCCGAGTCATCATCTACACGAATTGCCATCTCCCGGTCAAATGACTGCGATGTAACACCCATCTTTTTATAACCGGTAGTATCCGAGTTTGCAATATTGTTGGAAATAACATCCAATCTTCTCTGCTCGTTCAGCAATCCCGTATATGCTGTGTATAGGCCCTTTACCATTCTTTCACTCCTCGCACTCTAGCTGATCGCTAGTCTCTCTTACCGGACAGGAACTCAATATACTTACCGGTACCAATCGCAACTGCTGTCAGCGGATTGTCTGCAGTAATCGTAGTAATGCCTGTCTTCTCTTCAATCAGTTCCTCTAAACCGTTTAATAATGAACCACCGCCGGTCAGCACAATACCACGATCTGAAATATCTGCTGCCAATTCCGGTGGAGTACGCTCCAATACGCTGTGTACTGCTTCTACGATCTGAGCAGTTGTCTCGCGCAATGCTTCCTCTGTCTCGCTGGATGTTACGGTGATCGTCTTCGGAAGACCTGTTACCAGATTACGTCCGCGAACCTCCATCGTCACTTCCTCTGCACGCTTATAGCATGTACCGATGTTGATCTTGATCTCTTCTGCCGTACGCTCGCCGATCAGAAGATTGTGCTTCTTTCTCATGTAACGAACAATCGCTTCATCAAAATCATCACCTGCAGTCTTAACCGATGTACTTACAACTGTACCGCCTAAGGAAATAACTGCAATATCTGCGGTACCACCACCGATATCTACGATCATATTACCGCAAGGTCTTGCAATATCAATACCTGCACCGATTGCTGCTGCCACAGGCTCCTCAATAATGGATACATCTCTGGCACCTGCCTGATAGGTAGCATCCTCGACTGCCTTCTTCTCTACTTCTGTAACACCACTTGGTACACAGACGCTGATCCTCGGCTTTCTGCCGAATAAGCTTCTGCCGACCGCCTTCTGAATAAAATACTTCAACATCTTTTCTGTAATCGTATAATCAGAAATAACACCCTGCTTTAACGGACGGACAGCTACGATATTTCCCGGTGTTCTACCGAGCATCAATCTGGCCTCTTCACCGATTGCCTTGATCTTATTGGTATCCCGATCAAATGCAACTACAGAAGGTTCCTTTAATACAACACCTTTTCCTCTAACATACACCAAAATACTGGCGGTTCCTAAATCAATTCCAATATCTGAACTTGCCATGATAATCCCCTTTCTGACGGACAAAATAATTTCTTTTTCAGGATAGGTCCTTCTTAACTGTCTCCATTATATACACTCTGGAAATTTTTTCAAACCACATTTTCAGATTTCAGCAAATTCACCGATATCAAAACTCTCTTTCCTATTTATATCGACATATTGCATACAAATCTTTACTTCTATTTTAACCAGATTATGAGTTTTTAATATTTTCACGCATAATTACCAGTTTCGCTTCTTCACCGTTCTGCCACTCGATCACCAGCTCCTGAATATTCATGATCTTGTTGACGCTTCGGATAAAGCTCTGCCACTTGATATTGCCTACCGGCTGTACTCCTTCTCTTGTATAGGTCGGTGTCGGCGTTGACAGAAATGCCCTGCTGTCTGTCCCTGTCACATCATACCCAAACAGGTTCTCCATTGCTTCATTGGCAAACAACACAACACCGGTCTGTGTATCACGTATAAATACATACTCTGACATATAATTATAAGCATTTAACAGATCCTGATTCAGGACATTTACATGATTCCGGCTCCGGTTTCTCTCCAGAATGCCCTGAATGATCTCTACCATATCCCTGCAATATGAAATCTCACGTTCCCGCATTCTCTGTCTCGGATGAGTACTGGCAAACAACACCGCACCATACACTTCATCATTTATCATTAATCCATGAAGCATCATTGCCCGGGACTGCGTCCGTGTCATCAGATATTCCAGTTGTGCAGCATTGGCCGGATTCAGTGAACTGATATATCCTCCATGTGCCAGCACTTCATTCTTCCGGCAAAGCTCTGCCATACGCCAGCTCTGATCCGGGTAGTCCCGGAACAATGCATCCTCCGCCGTGTATTTTGCAATACAGGTATAGGCTTCCTGCATCCGGTCTCCCGTATAAATAACAATGGACGAAATATGCAGCAGCTTGCAGGACTGCTCAATAATCTCCTGAATCGTTGCATCCCCGTCACTTCTCATATGCGCAAACGCCCGTGCCAAAATCAGCTGGCCTTCCAACTCCTCACTCATGGTCTTTTCTGCCAGACGGCTTCTTCTGGAATCCATTTCAATATATTTATTGTCTGCTCCGGCTTTGGTTATGATCTCGATCAGCTTCTGTAATGATTCAATGGAATTATGCAATCTGGCTACTGCTTCTTCATCAAAAGCGCAGAGCAGGCATACTGCTACAATATCCCCATGGATCACTAGCGGAACCGCTCCCAGCTGTTTATCAAAATTTCCTTCCTCTGTTTGCAGAATACAGAATCTCTGTTTCTCCTCAGTGAGAGTTACTGCCTCACGAAGCTTCTCCCGATATTTCGGATTCTCCAACAGATCATAAAACTCACCCAGATGAATCATCGGCCCCTCCGGCACCGTGAGTTGTTTCAAATGTGTATCGATCAAAACTGCATATAATTGACTATTCTCTGCATATGCTTTTAAAAATCCCTGAACTTCTTCCGTAGCAATAAAATCTTCCAGCTTCCGTTCTGTTGTCTGTAGGGAACCGCTCATAACATAATCCAGCTTTTCTTCCAGATCCTTCTGATTCTGAAGCAGATTCTGTTCGTATTTTTTAAGGCCTGTGGCATCCGTAAGAATCAGTTCGATATCATACATATACTCATCCAGGTTGTCCACAAGGATTTCAAAGCTGATCCAACGGAGCTGCCCCTCCTCGTTTCTGATCCAGCATTGTCCGGTAACATGCTTTCCTTTTTCTTTATGTACATTCACCAAGGCTTCTGCCAGGATTCTCTGGTCTTCCGGCAGAATATAGTCTTCAAATAATTTTCTTCCGCTTCTTAAGCCCTCCACATCCATGCCAAGGCTTTCCGCATTGGATGATACATACTTCACAACACTCTTCTGATTAAAGTACCGTTTAATGATCACCACATTATGGCTCTGCTCAATCGCAGAACGAAGATACTGATTCTCATCCTTGTTCAGCTTCTCATCCATGATATCCAGCATAAGAGCTTCCATTCCATTGATTCTGCCCTGCTCGTCTCTGGTAAAGCATACCATGCTTCTGACATAGGATATCTTCCGGCTCTCGGTCACGATACGGTACTCCATAGAATCGTTGAACACACCATCATTTATATGCGCCCGGAATTTCTCTGAAATAATCTCGAAATCATCCGGATGAATGATATCTTTATACTGCAGCTGCCCCGAATAAAACTGTTCGCACGTATACCCATACCGTTTAATGTTTTTACTGATATAATTCAGCTTGATCTCATCCTCACCATTAAAACTGACATGTAATGCAACGACCGGACTGTTTTCTATGATCCGCTCCAGCAGCCAGCTGTTCTGCCCAAAGCCGGTACGCTGTTCAAACAAAAGCATATATGCGATCTCGCCCTCAATATCAAACTCATTTACCAATCCGGCTACCGGGATATCCCGATGTCCGGTATGTAGAATCAGATGATGCTCCACGATTGCTTTTCGATCATGTAATGTGGACCAGAATTTCTTTTCATCTGCAACCATATCCATAGTTACCGACAACTGTTCCGGTTTTTGCCCGATTATCAGCTTTGCTTCATAATTCATGATGATAATTTCACCAGTCAGTGCTTTCCACGCAATCAACGGATATTCTATCTGCTTTGCAAAATCCTGATAGCAGTCGCATCTCAATGTTCCCATGTTTCCTCCTATTATTTCCCCTGTTTTGTTCAGTCAAAACAGCTACTCTCGCAAACTCCGGAAGCCGCCTCATTCTCCGGTGTTACATCCGTATCCGGTCCGTCTGCTTCCGGTTCTTCCGGCTCTTCTGTATCCGTCATCTGTGATTCAGCCGCTGCGCATTCTTCCTGTGGAAATTGTGAGAAGCCTGCTATTGCAATCTCCCGTGTCTTATTACATGCCGCTGCCAGATTATCAATCGAGAGAAGCATACTCTCCATATAAGAATTCACATTATCACATTGCTCCTGAACCTGCAGCTTTATCATATATACCTGCCGTTCTGTCTCTGCAATCATATTCTTACATTCTTCCCTGGTGCCTTGTGCCAATTCATCACACTCCGCCTGAGTCACCCTTGTCAGTTCATCGCATTCTGCCTCTGTCTGGGTCAGTTTCTCTGCCTGCGCATCCTCAGTAGTCCGGATCATCTCCCGACACTTTTCTTCTGTCTGCATCTGCATCTGGTGGCTCTCTTCTTCCGCATCCGCAACAACCTTATCTGCACGTTCCCGTGCCTCAATCAGTGTCTTGGAAATAGCTTCATACTTTGATGCAAAGGATGCTTCCCGTTCTTTCATTGTCTCCAGCTCATCCTTAACAGTCTCATACTCTCCGCACTGAGCCTTTGCTTCTTCTCGTATCTGTGCAATCTGTGTCTCATATTCTGTCTTTGCAGACGCAAGTGCTGCTTCCTGTTCTTCCTTTAATTCCCGGAGCTTGACTTCATAACTCTCCTGAAGCTCCTGCATGGCTCTGTCTTTTTCCTGTTTTACCGCATCCACCTGTGCTGCCAGTTCTGCCTGGGCCTGCGACGCTCTGCTTTCAATAGCATCTCTTGCTTTCGACTGCTGCTCCTCCAGATCTGCCTGTGCTCTTGCTTCCTGCTCTGCCAATGCATTCTGTGCAACCGCTGCCTGTTCTTCCTTTTCGGATTCCAGTCTCGCGAGCTGAGATTCATAATCCGACTTCTGTCGTTCTATTTCCGTAGCCAGAAAATCAGCTCTTGTTTTCTGATCGTCCAGCTGTTTCTGAAGCTCTGCTGTCCGTTCTTCCAATTCTTTCTGAAGCTGGTCCGCCTGCATACTTTTCTCATCAAAAGAAGCCTGCAGGGCATTCTTCTCAGAAATCTGTGTCTCCAGCTTATGTTTTGTTGCATCTGTTTCCTCAAATGCATTCTGAAGTTCTAATTTCAGCTTCTCAATATCTTCACTGGCTGCCGACTTCACCTGTTCTTTCGCTACCTGAAGCGAGCGAACGGTCTCGCTTAATTTCCCAATGGTCGTCTTTAAATCCGCAATATCGTTCTGGTGACTCCGATTAGTCTCCGCTACATACTCATCTACAACTGCCTTATCGTATCCGCCGAAGGATACTGTCTTAAACATTTCATCCCTTGCCATGTCACGAACCTCCTAACTATTCTATAAACTGGCATAATTATATCATAGCAACCTGCAAAATGCACTATAAAAAACAGAAAAAGGACCTTATTCCAGGGTCCTTTTCTACTATTCCTTTTATGTGCAGTCCTATACGGTTTTATATCTTTTTGCGAATCTCTTTTGCCAGTTCCTGAAGCTCTGTCGGCACCGTTTCTCCCTGTGCCCAGTGAAGATCCACATGATCGCCTTCATACCTTGGTATCAAGTGCAGATGAAAATGGAAAACTGTCTGTCCGGCAATAATACCATTGTTCTGCACGATATTCATACCGTCACAATGTAATACACTCTTCATTGCTCTTGCTACTTCTGTTGCCAGTGAAAATAACTTTCCGGCTGTTACTGCATCAATATCAAATATATCCTTAAAATGCTCCTTTGGAATAATCAATGCATGTCCGCGGTTGGCCGGAGCCACATCCAGAATCACCCGAAAATCACTGTTCTCATATATTGTCGCTGATGGAATTTCTCCATTGGCTATCTTGCAAAAAATGCATTCCTTATCTGCCATCGTTGTATCCTCCCTTATAGTCACTTGTTTTATTGTAAACCGAATTTCTTAATTTTACAAGGGATTTTTATCAGGAATCTGCCTCCCTGAATCGACATGGCCTCATCTCTCATCCTGTATTAAGCCGTATTCTAGGCTTTCAATCCACGGTTAGGGTCACCCGCCGGATCAACACTTTCATTCAGGTATCCTCTGCCGTATGTAAGTCCGGCATATACCTGCTGTACATGTTCCATCAATGGTTCTTCCGTATCGGTCTCTGCCAGTTTTTCAAACGAAGTCCGGAGCTTGTTCAGATATCCGGCACATTCGTCCAGATTGACCGGCTGTTTTTTCACAATAGAGAGTAATAATTGTTTATTTATGAACAAATACAACGACATGACATCATATCCTGTCTGATTCTCCATCTTTGACATTGACATCAGTTCCTGCAGAAACGACTGTGCCTGCAGAATTGACCGTTCAAATTCCTCTGCCCGGTCGGCTTTATATGCTGTCTTTCCCTCTTCTATGTATATACTCGTAAGTTCATACAAAATTACCGCCAGACCTGAAGTATTCGCCTGTGTAATTCGTTTTGTATAAACCTGAATCTGTTCTTTTGTCATAATCTCCTCCCGCAAAAAGAATTATTCAGATTATACCGCAATTTCACCGGTTTGTTAATAACCTTTCAAGACTTTCAGCTACATTATATGATTCTCTTCTTCTTAAAAATCACGATACATATGACAATAACAGCCATACATAACGCAATCACTCCCGGATATCCGTGTTCCAGCTCCGGCATATTTTTAAAATTCATTCCATACCAACTGGTAATCAGTGTCATAGGAAAGAAAATAGTGGAAATCACCGTTAGAAACTGCATATTTTTATTCTGCTCCGCATCCACCTGAGACTGATATGCATCCCGGATCTGCTGTGCATACTGTAATAAGTGACTGGTTTTTCCCATCAGCCGATCTGCACGGTCTGCCACGATTCCAAAGTATTTCACCTGCTTTTTTGCAAAGAAATGATTCTCGTTTTCTTCCAGTTCTTTTCCCATATCCATCAACTGATCATAATAGCCGTTCAGGGTCAGAAGTTCCTTCCGGATTGGCATAATGTTACTCTGGAACCCTGCCGGCTTTCCGCCCATAACCTGTTCCTCCATATCCATTAACTGACGTTCATATTGGCTTAGCATTTCAAGATCCTTATTTATGATCTGGTTCAGAAAATGATACAGAAATTGCTCTCTTGTCATTCGCTGTCTGATCTTTTTCCTTTGAATCGCCAGTATCATCCGCTTCGCATAATCATCATTATCTATAATCACAATATGACGTTCATTGATAAAAAATAAAATTCGATGATGGGCATCCTGCATTCGAATCAGCTTAGGAATATATAACGAGCCGGCCAGGCAATCCGGCTGTGCTTCTATCTTACAGAATCCAACCTCTGTAAGACTGATTTCTCCTTCATAATTCATCTCCGCCAGTGCCAGAGCCTCCGTTGCCTGCTTCGTATTGGATACAAAAACTACCGATGTGATTTCCGAAAGCTGCGAACTGTCAATTTCCTCCAGTGCTTCTCCGAGTGCAAGTATTGTCAATGTTCTCCCTCCTGCTCACCGTTTGTCTGTTCGTCACTTGTCTGTCCGCTGCCTGTCTGTGCATAAGCCTGTGCATAGAAGGTTTCCTGTGAGTTTACTGCCTTTTTACTTCCTGCTTCCAATCGGATATAGTTTCCATCCGGCTGCATTTGACGTGCCTGCACATTATCCGACAACATGATCCGGAACATATCCAGAATCCGTTTCCGGACTTTTACATCATAAACCGGAGCTGCAACCTCTACCCGGTGAATCGTGTTGCGTGTCATAAAATCCGCAGATGCAATATAAACCTTCTGTGTTTCTTCCGTACCGAAAATATAAACTCTGGAATGTTCCAGATATCTTCCTACAATACTGATGATGCGGATATTTTCTGTCATATCCGGTATTCCCGGAACAAGACAACAAATACCGCGGACGATCATATCAATTCTGACACCTTCCTTTGATGCACGGATTAGCCGATCCATAATCTTCTTATCAGTCAGCGAGTTAATCTTGATACCGATATAAGCCGGTTCTCCCTGCTGTGCCTTCGCTATCTCTTCATCAATCATACGAAGAACCTTATTTTGAAGACAATTCGGTGCTACCAACAATTCCTGTGTTTCTTCCACAATCTCGCCTTTTGCGAGTGCCTGAAATACTCCTGCAGCCTCCTGGCCGATTCCCTGATCATATGTCATCAATGACAGATCTGTATACAACCTTGATGTTTTTTCATTATAATTTCCGGTTCCGATCTGTGTATAATATTCTGCCTGTCCTTCTTCATTTTTGCGGATGATCAGACACATCTTGGAATGCACCTTATAGCCGTCCAGTCCGTAAATCACCTGGCAGCCTGCATCTTCAAGCCGTCTGGACCACTCAATATTATTCTCCTCATCAAATCTGGCCTTTAATTCCACCAATACAAGAACATCTATGCCATTCTCCGCTGCCTCAATCAAAGCCTCCACGATCTTACTCTGTCTGGCCACACGGTATAATGTCATCTTAATCGCAATTACATCCGGATCATTTGCTACCTGATGAAGCATCTCAAGAAATGGCTTCATGCTTTCATACGGATAAGACAGCAGTTTATCTTCCTTCCGTATCTGCGGCAGGATTGGCTGCTGCAGATCAAATGCCGGTGATTTCTGCGGAATCCTTTTTTCAAAAAACAGCTCCGGAATATGTCTTAAAATATCCTGTATCTGAAACAGAAAAGACATTTCAAGCGGTGTATTGTTTCGGAATACATATCTCGTATCCACATCCAGATACCGGCATAATGTATCTATAATTTCTCCATCGAGATCTCTGGATAATTCCAGGCGCACCGGCGACAGCCGTTTTCTCTTCTTGATCAACGCAGCCATAAACTCCCGGTAATCCAGATCCTCATCGTTCATAACATCCGGATCGATATCCGCATTCCGCGTTACCCGGAGCAGAGACTTTGCTTTAACATGGTACCCCTTAAATACTTTCGGCATAAAATGCAAGAGAAGTTCTTCTGCCAGCATATACGTCCCGGCTTCAGACGGAACTGCGATCAACCGTGGGAATACACTGGATGTACACGGAATAATTCCCAGTTTTTCTTTTCCGTTCTTGCCTTCCAGTACTGCCACTGCATAAATTTCCCGATTCTTCAGAAATGGAAATGGCTGTTTTTTTCCTACCATAGTCGGTGCGATCAAAGGAGCAATTTCATCATCATAATATTGTTCCAGCTCCTCGCTCTTCTTCCGGTTGATCTTATGAAAATCCACCAGCCGGAATCCATACGGTTCTAATTGTGCCATCAGCAATTCATATACAGTTTCCTTACGCATATTCAATTTCTGCACCTGTTTTAAAATCGCGCGGATCTGTTCTTCCGGTGTCATATTGGATTTATTATCTTTCGCCAACGGCGATAATAGCATCTGATCGATCAGGGAGCCTACCCGAACCATAAAAAATTCATCCAGATTACTCTGATAGATAGAAACAAATGATAGGCGTTCGCAAAGCGGCACCTGTTCCGATTCCGCTTCTTCCAGCACCCGTTCATTAAATTTCAGCCAGGACAACTCCCGATTCATATACACATCGTTACTCTTCATCTCTACCGCTCCTTATATTCCTTATACCTGACATGTATCATACAGCTTAGCCTCTGCTTTATGCGTATCATACAATTTATTGCCAGTTTAATAATGTTCTGTAAAAGTTATGCATTTCCTATGTGAATTTCATGTAAAATCCATCGTTTTCTCTTCTCACTTATCTGATTTTCTATCCGAAACGTTGAGTGTGATTTCCTATCGTGGTATACTTTATATTTATATAAATGGGAGGTGTCGTAAATGAAGATAACATTTGAAGAGATAAAAAAAAATGAAGCAATTAATACCTATATTCAGAAAGCTGATGAATCTCTAATTGCTCTCGGCTTCACGGAACACAGCTTTACACATGTCACCCGGGTTGCAGAGTTGGCAAGTAAGATTCTGCTGACTCTCGGCTATTCAGAGCGTGATGCGGAGCTGGCACGGATTGCAGGATATCTGCACGATATCGGAAATGTTGTCAATCGGACCGATCATGCCCAATCCGGTGCCGTTATGGCCTTCCGTATTCTGGATAAGATGGGTGCAGACCCGGAAGACATTGCAACCATCATTACAGCTATCGGAAACCACGATGAATCCACTGCCTATCCGGTAAATCCGATTGCAGCGGCCCTGATTCTGGCTGATAAGACGGATGTCCGTTCCTCCAGAGTCCGAAATCAGGATATTGCCAACTTTGATATCCACGACCGCGTAAACTATTCCGTAAAAAAGAGCCGGGTGGAAATCGTAAAGGATTCCCACATCCAGCTCAGTTTAAAAATCGATACAAATATCTGTGCGGTTATGGACTATTTTGAAATCTTCTTAAACCGCATGGTTCTATGTCGGAAAGCTGCCGAAAAACTCGGCATCGAATTCTGGCTTATTATCAACAGTCAGCGTTTAATCTAGCCCTGCTGTAATAACTGCAGAATGCTCTCCGGATGTGCATTGGCCTTCGCCAGCATATTCGTTGCTGTCTGTGTCAGCAGGTTCTGCTGTGTATAATTGGTCATTTCTTCTGCCATATCACAATCCATGATTCTGGAAAGTGAATTCGTCATGCTCTCCTCTGATACATCCAGATTATCTTCTGTATGTTCCAGACGATTCTGATATGCTCCCAGTTTCGCTCTGACATCCGATACTTTTTGAATTGCCTCTTCTATTTTATCAATCGCTTCTCTGGCATCAGAGGAAGAAACGACATTTATATTATCCAGGCCAAGCAGCTTCGGTGACATATTCGGTATCGTCACGGTCATGGTCTCCTCCTGATTAGCACCGATCTGGAATACCATCTGTCCGGCACTGATCACCTCTATCTCTGCATCAAATGCAGTTCCGCCTGTTGCAGTCGCTGTACCGCCTGCTGCCATGGTCGGATCCCGGAATTTCGTTTCACAGGCTCCCTGTCTTGCTTCCAGAACCATTTCAAATCCACTGCTGTCTTTCACCGTAATCTGATTTCCAGAGCCTGTTATTGTCGCAGTCGGGGAAAATCCATTCGCTAATGTTGCCTGTACATCCGTACCGGTCACAATACTGTCACTGATCCCAAGCAGATTACTTAACTGTTTATTACTGCAGGATAATTCTATCCGTTCTTCTGAGCCGTAATAATCTGATACAATAACCAGCTGTCCGCCATTTCCAAATTCATTGCTGCTCGGAACATAGCCTGCGTTTTCCGGCAATCCCGCTGTGGTATCCAGATCATCAGCCGTAAATACTTTGTTACCGGTCCAGTCACATAAATTCTGTATCTTTGCATAAACTTCCTCAGCAGTATCGCCTTCTTGAATTTCTACCGACTCACCATTCAGCATGATCACGCCGGCCTGCTCCTTTGTAATCTTATCTCCGGCACCCATAGCAAGCGCACCACCTACCGATACAGCCTGTCTTGCATCCTGTGTGATCCGGATGCCATATGTGTCCAGATTCACCGAATCTGATATTTCCAACGTACTGACTCCTTTTACAACTACTCCGGTATCAATATACGTAGCACGTCCAATGTCTCCGTTCAACAGCTTCTTCTGGTTAAACTGTGTTGTATCCGAAATTCTCTGGATTTCTTCATTCATAACCTCAATTTCATCCTGGATCGTCTGTCGATCCTCCGGACAGTTGGTGTCATTAGCCGCCTTAACTGCAAGCTCCCGCATCCGCTGCAGCATTGCATGAACTTCCGTCAATGCTCCTTCTGCTGTTTCAATTGCAGAAATACCATCTCCTGCGTTCCGATTCGCCTGCTGCAGTCCTCGAATCTGTGTACGCATTTTCTGTGAAATAGCCAGACCGGCTGAATCATCCTTTGCATGATTGATCCGATATCCGGAAGACAACCGTTGAATTGCGGTTGCCATAGCATTATGATTATTATTTAATGTGTTATTGGCAATCATTGCCGTGATATTATGATTAATTCTCATTCTTACACCCCTTTTGATCAGAGGTTCTTCATAAGCCATCATCCTTGATCCGTTATTCCGAAACCTGATTTTTTCTTATGATTAAAATATCGGCCGGATTGCAGAAAATCTTAACATACCGGTTGTACTTTCCTGTTTATATTTCTATTTTTCAATCCGGATTCCCGGTGCATTATCATATAATTTTGCTTTACATCAATCCCTGAATCAGTATGATCAGAATCAAAACCGGAAGGATAAACTGAAAATACGGCTTCAGCCATCTTGCTATCTTCATTCCGCTACCGGTATTCGCTTCCTCCAGATAGTTGTCAAAGCCCCAGCCCCATTTCGTTACGCAGAACATCAGATATACCAGCGAACCAAGCGGAAGCAGCAGATTACTTACAATAAAGTCCTCACTATCCAAGACATCCCGGTCACCGATCAAGTGCAGATCACTCCACACATTATATCCGAGTACGCATGGCATGCTGGCAACCAATATAATGATACAATTGATCAGTGCTGCCTTTCCTCTGCTCCACCCAAACATATCCATACAGAATGACATTATATTTTCAAATACGGCAATTACGGTTGAAAAGCTGGCAAACGTCATAAACAAGAAGAACAAGCTTCCCCAAAGTCTTCCGCCCGCCATATTCACAAATACATTCGGTAATGTCACAAAAATAAGCTTCGGTCCCGCACCTGCTTCTACTCCATAGCTGAAGCATGCCGGGAATATGATCAGACCGGCCATCAGTGCAACAAATGTATCCAGTGCACAGATTCGGATTCCCTCTCCTGCCAGAGTGTGATCCTTACTCATATAGCTTCCGAAAATTTCCATCGCTGCCACACCAAGACTCAAAGTGAAAAATGCCTGATTCATGGCGGCTGCAATTACATTTCCTATACCAATCATCTGAACGGCTTCCAAATTCGGCACCAGATAGAAACGGATGCCTTCTCCGGCTCCGGATAATGTAAAGCTATGAATAGCAAGCACCAGAATCAGAACCAGCAGTGCCGTCATCATCACCTTACTGATTCGTTCCAGACCATTCTGCAATCCACGACTGCAAACCAAAAAGCCTGCGATCACAGTCAGCACCATCCAGAATCCCATCTGAAGCGGATCTGCCAAAAGGTTATTGAATACCTCGCCTGTTTCATCCGCTGTCATTCCATGCACAAACTGCCCGGTTGCAAACTTATAGAAATAGGTCACCATCCAGCCGGAAACCGTTGTATAATACATCATCAGCATATAACATCCAAAGATAGCCACCCAGCCATGAATATGCCACTTACTACCCGGTTTCTCCAATGCTTTATATCCAAGCACTGCACTTTTACGACCGGCACGTCCGACCGCCAGCTCCATCGTCAGCACCGGAAGCCCCATAATAACCAGAAATATCAGATAAAGCAGTACAAATAATCCACCGCCATTCTGTCCTGCTACATAAGGAAATCTCCATACATTTCCAATTCCAATCGCACATCCTGCGCTCACCAGCAAAAATCCCAGACGGGATTTAAATGATTCTCGTTTCATGATCCATTCTCCTTGTATTGCATATCGTTACTTATTATACTAAGTATTTCCATAAGATTTCAATACAAAAATACCGGTGTCTCTTCTTATAACTTAAACTCTTCCAAGAGTTCCTGCTGATATTCCTGATCCTGTGCCGCTCTCAGAAGATCCTCCTGCCGTCCCTGATTGATCAGCAGAATCGTTAATTGATTAATCCTTTCTTTTGATATAGAAAAGAACATCATATGAGGAAATTCTTGTCAACGAATCACCCCTGCACCAGTTTCATCAGTGTCTTATCCAGCATCAGCGTGCAGTTCCACGGGTTCAGGATCACCCCTTTCAGCTCGTCCACCTGCAAGGCCGAATGAAACAGCTGATCTATATCCGCCAGAAATGTGGATTTCACACTATCTCCGCCTTTTAGTTCCTCTTCAAAGCCGGTAAATGCCATCCACCATATTCCTCCATCCGGAGTCTGTGTCGCCTGCAGATGAATCTGTCCATCCGGTCCCGGCGGTTCCACTGCCACGATCAATTGGCCCTGTTCCTGCATCCGACGCCGAATGACGGTCAATGCATGAGCCAGTGCCTCCTGAGACGGTTCCTGCTGCAGTCCGGCAATTGCCGCTTCTATCTTCTCATTGCCCTGTAATCCGGGATCTATTCTTTTATCCTCTTGCATATTACTGATAACTCCTATCCGGTTATAACCATATCTTATCCTTACTTGACCTGCATACCTCCCTGCATGATCAGTCTCATTATACATTGCTGATTTTCTTTCCGTCAATTCTTTCCCTGAAATGCACATACCCCTCCCCCTGCAATCATATGGTGAGATTACAGAGTGAGGGATATCTTTTTGCGGATAAATTACAGATATGCCCGGATATCCACCGTCAGCTTTTCCTCCAGATTGATCAGGCGCTTTGCAATGTCCTTCGTCTTTTCCTCCGCACCCTGATACTGATTCAGATATCTGTGAAGCGTTTTCACACCCATATTACATCCGTCCGTCATCAGATCCGCAATGGTCTCATCCGACTGATCCATGATCAGTTTTACATTCGTTTTCATCCATGACATACTCTTTGCAATCGGATTCGGATCCTTTCCGTCATCCTGACTGGCGAGCAGAAGCATCTGGATTTCCTCCCGGAGCTTCTCATGCTTATTTCTGCACTCTGTCAATAATTTACGGAAAGTCGGATTCTTCACATAAGAAAGCACTTCATCAATGGATGTTACACCCATTTTGATTCCGGCATCACACTCCCGCAACAGTTTAATACTATCTGATTCTGCCATATTTTCCCGGCTCCTTTTCGTTTTTACGAGTAGTATGTACCGGAAAAGCCTGTTTTATTCTTCGCCTGTTGTCTGCAAAGCAGCACATAAAATACCACACTGATCACAATCATTGGCAGTAGCATGATCAACGAAGAAGCCACACTGTCTCCCTTCCGGCCGGAAACCTTACTGCTATCAAAATAATATTGCAGGATTCCCGGTGAGGCATTATTTACCGCATGAAGGATCGCCGCCGGCCAGATGGAGCCTGTCCTACAGGTCACATAGGTCAGAATCGCACCGATTGCCACCGACATCACACACATGGCTGCAAAGCCGGTAAACGGATAGCCCAGGTAACCAAAGCCGAAATTATGTCCCATATAGATCATCGGCCAATGCCAGATGCCCCAGATTATGCCTCCGACCGGAACTGCCCATTTCGCATCCATGAGTTTTAACAGCTTCGGCATCATATAGCCTCGCCAGCCCAGTTCTTCCCCCAGTGCCGCAAAGGATACAAAGATTCCATTCACGATTGATGCAAACGGTTGTATAAACAGCAGGCTTCCAAGTTCCTCAGCCACCTCTGTCGAAAACGCTTCCGGTGACAGCAGCAGTCGCAATCCATTTCCCAGTTCAAAATAGATCCATGGCAGTATCATCACCATAAGATAAAGGATCCATTTCTTATTTTTAAGATCAATCCCAAGTAACATGGAATCCGTTCCGGAAAATGCAAACCCTTCCTTCGTCAGTCGTCTGGTAAGCAGCATTCCAATCGTCGGACACAGCATGGCAATCCCGCCGATCAGACTCGCCATCGGTGTCAGGCTGCCCTCTTCATCCAGATATATGCCTCCACTCAGGATCCAGAGCAGAAACACGCCCCAGGTCAGTCCAAAGGTCAGTCCGAGATATAGAAATAATCGCTTCTTAGTCATAGAAATCCACCTCCCGATCCTCATTCAACCGGCAGGTCAGCCGATACGAAAGCCAGTACAGAACAAGCGCCAGCACCGGCATCCCCACTTCCAGACCTACGACCAGGCTCTGATGGGTCTCTGTCCAGTTGATAAGCACATACAGATCAAATCCGGTCCAGACACTTAAATCTCCAAACAACAGATATGCAAATGCACCCAGTACCAATGCCAGCAGAAACAACCGTTTGATCATGATTCCTTTCTTCGTTCCCAGGGTAATAATAATCGGAAGCTCTACCGCCAGAATGATCACTGGAACTGCCACAAACAGACATAGCATTTGTCCATTCATACTGACTGCTTCCTGCAGGATATTCTCTCCCGCATTTGCATTAAATATAATCGTCCAAAAAAGCATAAGGGAAAGTATCACATAATATGTAATTCCAAAAAACAAATACACCGATCCGATATACGCATGTTTCTGAAACGGAAGCACCTGTATCATCCTGCGGGTCTGATTCTTCTCATCCGCCCGGAGCAAATTACCGGTCCATGCAGAAAGCGGAACCACGATCAGTACCATCTCTATACCCACAAGCAGGCACGCCAGACCGGTATCACAGATAAACCCGGTCATTGCATCATCTGTCATACTGTCCGCCAGATATCCCTCTCCCGCAAGCACCAGATCCCCACCCGGCAAAAGAAGCCGAAGCAGCAGAAACAGGATTGTCAGACCAAGCAGTCCAAATACCAGAAGCTTCCCCCTGACCACCACATAATTTTTATAAAGTAATCCGCCCATTATGCAACACCCCGCTTTCGTTCAGCGATCCGGACACTGATCCCATACGAACCGGCCAGTATGACAATCGCCGCACATGCAGGAATATAGGACTTATGCATTAAGAACTCCGGGATTGCCTGGTTATTCAACGCCGCATTCTCCTCCAGAAAGATAGCTCCAATCTCCTTTATATGCGGAACGACCAATGCTGCTCCGACCAGAATGACCGGCAGGATCTGTGCAATCGAGATCCGGTCCACGCCCAGTAAATACTCAAACAGAATAAACAGTGCCAGATAAATGATCATAAAGGATGCAAAGCTCGCAATCGCGCCGAAAAAATCGGCAAATACCATAAATTCCGTCAGCTCTGACAGCACAAAAATAATGATCGTATCCATCAGAAACCCGACCATAGTAAAACTGAGTCCGGTGATATATCTGCTTGCCACACGCTTTGCAACCGAAATCGGCAATGCTCCCGCAAGCTTCTGAAAGGATGCATTTCTGTCATCCAGAAATACATCTGCCACATTCCCGGTAAATGCCATCGGTATCAGGAGCACAAAAATCATACAATATTGCATCAGGGTTTCCACCTGCTCCGCTGTCAGATCACCGTCTGCAATCATATTCCGGAAGCCATTCGCCAGATTTCCATGCTCGGAGCTGATCAGAACCAGAACCGATACCAGTAAAACTCCGACACAGATACATATAAATGTAAAGAGCTGCCGTTTCAGGCAGAAGAAATCTTTGATCAATAACCCTTTCATATCTGCCTCCTATTCACCATCCGGCCGTATGCCGTTCGCCCGGTTTACATAATAGATCATAATCTCTTCCAGACTCGCCGGTTCTATCACCATGTCTGGGTACTGTTTCTCACAGGTATGCCGGTCATTGACCAGAACCTCTGCTCCGAATGAAGATAACTGAACAGAAACCACCAGACTCATATCAATCAATGACAAATCCTGTTTCCGACACTTTAAGATTCCATGACTTTCCATTAATTCATCCTTATTACCGGTCAGCACGATCCTGCCTCCGTCAATAAATACCACCTCATCTGCCAGCTTCTCCAGATCACCGGTGATGTGGGAAGAAAGCAGGATCGTATGATCCTCTTCTAAGACATATTCCCTGAAAATCTCCAGCATCTCATTCCTCACTACCGGATCCAGACCGCTGGTCGGTTCATCCATGATCAACAGCTTCGCATTGTGCGACAGTGCCGTTGCAATCTGAAGTTTCATCCGCATACCGCGTGAGAATGCTCCGCACCGCTTCTTCGTTGGCAGGGAGAACCGTTTCAGATAGTCGAAGAACTGCTCCTCATTCCATTCCTTATAGATATTCTTCATCATGAGGTTAATGTCGCGTGCCGTCAGAAAATCATGGAAGCCCATTTCATCAAATACAACCCCGATTTTCTCACGCAATGCTACCGAATTCCGGTCAATACTCTCTCCAAATACCCGGATCTCACCGGCATCTCGCCGGATTGCATCCAGGATCAGCTGGATCGTTGTGGTTTTTCCTGCTCCGTTCTGTCCGATGAACCCACAGACGCTTCCTTCCGGTACTGCAAAGCTGACCCGGTCCAGCTTAAAATCTCCGTAATCCTTCACCACACCATCAAGCTCAATTACATTCATTCCTTCTTCCATACTACCCTCTACCTCCGGCTCCTCTCCTCATACAGCAACGCAAGCATCTCCTGCAATTCCTCCTGTGAAATCTTTCCGAGAACGGCTTTGTCAACGGCTGCTTCCATAAGCTCTTGAATCGTAAACAGCAGTCCTTCCCGGACGATATCGCCGTTGATCTTCTTCACAAAGCTCCCCTTTCCGGTTATGGATTCTATGAACCCATCCCGTTCCAGATCCTCATAGGCACGCTTCGTCGTGATAATACTGATCTTTAATTCTTTGGCAAGCACACGCATGGATGGAAGCGCGTCCCCTTCCGCCAGCTGCCCCGCCATAATCTGTCCCTTGATCTGCTCCTCGATCTGCTCATAGATTGGAACACCGGAACTGTTTGAAATAATAATATCCATATTCATTTCCTTTACGCGTAAATATATTGTATATATCCAATATACACACTTAACCTTCCTATGTCAACCGATTCTTATCTTATGTACCACTACGCGCCGGCTGGTGCATAGGATGCTGTGTTTATTGCCGGATATTCCGACCACCTCTTTTGCCAAGATTTTCGGCATTGTAGAAATGGAGCCTCTGTCCTTGTTTTATGTGCGGCCCTAGAAGCACGTCGGTTCTTGGACTGCGTATTTTGCAGTCCTATGTACCGCTACGTGCTGGCAGGTGCGAGAGCTTGCCGCACATGAAATATAGGACAGAAGGCGACAATCAATATGCACAAATCTTGCACCAACCCATTTCAAAACCAACAGATTCTGTGTTAATATATATCTAATCAGATTTAAATCCGTATTCATAGAAAGGAATGTTATCGTGAAGGAAAAGATATTCAATATTATTCAGATTGGAGATAAAAGTAACCGTATCAGCCGGTTCTTTGATGTATTTATTACGATCACTATATTTTCAAATATTTTAGTTACATTCATGCAGACATTCGAGGAATTATCCTGCCTGTTTACCTGTTTCAAGATCGTGGAATGGATCACTCTCGGAATCTTCTGCGTTGAATACGCTCTCCGGATCTGGACCGCAGACTATCTTTATCCGAATCTGCATCCGGCAAAGGCCCGGTTGAAATTCATTTTTTCCTTTGACGGAGTCATTGATCTTCTGACGATCATTCCGGCATTTTTCCTGTCCGGCTTTGTCTTCTTCCGGATGCTGCGGGTTGCCAGAATCTTCCACCTGTTCCGATTGAATGCCAAATATGACTCGTTTAACGTAATTACAACCGTCCTGTATGAGAAGCGGAACCAGATCATTTCCTCTCTTTTCATTGTTCTCGTCCTGATGCTTGCCAGCAGTCTCTGTATGTACAGTGTGGAACACGACGCACAGCCGGAGGTTTTTCGCAATGCATTCAGCGGTGTCTGGTGGAGTATGTCAACACTGCTCACAGTGGGCTACGGTGATATCTATCCGATCACGCCACTGGGACGTATCATGGCGATCTGCATCGCTTATCTGGGAGTAGGGGCCGTTGCGATCCCAACCGGTATTATCAGTGCCGGATTTGTAGAACAATATCAGCGAAACAGCAATATCTCCAGCATCCGCGATACCGATATTAAAGAAATTGCAGAAGTTTTTGTAGACAAAAAACATGCCGGTCAGACCGTCCAAGATGTGGAATCGGCTGACCAGCTTACTGTTTACCTGATTCTGCGGGATGGTCTCTCCATTCTCCCGCAGAAGGATACCCGATTAAAATCAAAAGATATTATAATCGTCCGTAGTCATAATCAGAATTGATGAATATATGTTTCATCCCATGATTCTCAATCCCCTCTTATGTGAAACGATATATTCTATATAAATAACCGGTTACTGTATACCTCGGATTGCCTTCACCGTTATCTCATACTGTTCTTTTACTTTCTCGAACAATTCCTCTGTACCGTCCAATTCACCTGCCCGCAGTCTTTCTGTCAGTTCTGAACTTACAGTAAATAGATTATCAAATCCAAGATTTAAGCAGACACCTTTCAAAGTATGTGCCGCACGGAATGCCTGTTCCACATTTTTTTCTTTCAGAGTTTCCTCCAACGTCTGATAACTGGTATCATTCAGAAACTTTAATGCGAATCGCTGTACCATCTGTTCATTGCCCAATCTGTCTAACACATTGTCAAAATCAGCACCCATTTGTTCATAGCATTCTCTTACTGTCATTTTAATTACTCCTTTCTTGCATTTTCATATTTTAATGCGAGATTCTCAAATTCTTCCTTCGATTCGCGGAAGCATTCCATCAGTTTCGGAGAAAACACACCGCACTCGCCCATTAATATCATATGATATGCCTTATCTTTATCAATGGCTTCCTTATAGACCCGTTCACTGACCAGTGCATCGTAAACATCCGCTACAGATACCAGCTGTGCCTCGATTGGAATCTCTTCTCCTGTCAATCCATCCGGATATCCTTTGCCATCATATCGCTCATGATGATGCCTGCAGATAGCATAACTCACTTTGGCATATTCACTGTCCCATGCTCCATCGATCTGGTCTAAAATATCACATCCCCGGACCGTATGAGACTTCATATATTCAAATTCATCTTTATCCAGTCTTCCCGGCTTCAGTAATACACTATCCTTGATCGTGATTTTTCCGATATCATGCAATGCACTTGCCGCTACAATGATATTGATCCGCTCCGGCGTCAGATTATATTCCGGGTATTTCTTTGCCGCTTTTTCTGCCAGAATTCTGGTAAATCCCTTTACACGTTTAATATGTTCACCGCTCTCCAGATTCCGGTACTCCACAACCGTACCCAGTACATCGATAATCTTCTCATTACTGGCCTTGATCTTCTCTGCCTGTTGTTCCAGCAATCTATTCTGTCGTTTCAGATTTTCTGTCTGAATACGAACTTTATCTTCCAACTGATTTTTATACATAAACAGCTCAACAATATTTCGTACCCGGCTGCGAACCGTGACACTGTCAAACGGTTTTCGGATAAAATCAGAGACACCCATTTCCAAGCAGGCCCGTTCCGCCTCCGTCTTTGATTCCGCACTGATTACAAGCACTGGGATTCTCTCCAGAATCTCTGCCTGCTTCATGTATTTCAGAACCTCATATCCATCCATTTTCGGCATGACCAGATCCAGCAGAATCGCCGCGATTTCATCTGAATGATCCTTCAGGATCTCAATTGCCTGCTCTCCATCACCCGCTTCTTCTACCGAAAACATATCACCCAGGGCAACTGCAAGGATTTCTCTGTTTATCTCAATGTCATCAACGATCAGTATCTTCTCTCTCATTCCATCTTCTCCTTTGTCTGCTGTATCACTATCCGACCGGCAACATTCCGCAACATTACATTCTTTCTGGCATCACCACTGTACATCGCATTGTTAATGGCAATTGTCGTGCCCTCATACAAGATCTGATATACACTTATGTAGGCTTTCTGATACTCTTCTTTGTCCTTTTTCTGTTGCTCTATAATATTGAGAATATCCTGTCGTTCTTTTTCCTTTGTGTAAATCGCATTTTCTACTTTCAGAAACACCGGCATGCTGTTTCGCACTTCCGGCGGATAAGATTTCTTATATTCTTCCATGGCGTTGGTCAGAATCTTAAGCTGACTCTCCGTCTCTTTCAACTGCTCCGAATAATTAACTTCGTCCATTGCGCTCTCATCATATCCCAAACGAATGGCAGTTTCAATACCGGTTCTATTCCCCACGACTGCTGATTCGATACGATGTCCCGCATAAATGCGGCCACCGGCTATGCTTCCACCGGAGCCGGTCACCTCAATATCGTCCAATGCATATAAATTACAACGAAAAAAATAATTCGAAATAATATGTTTTGCATGAATGGACGCATTTTCAAAAAATCTTCCCATAACTGTTCCAGCTGCTATGATTTGGGCTTCACCGTTACCATTTGCACCCTTTTTGATCAGAACACCCCGCTCACTCTCCAGCCGTGCATTCTCTACGAAGCCTTCTACTACAATATCACCGGTTGCTTTCACATGAATATTGCCACCGGCATCTCCTTTGATATAAACAGAACCATTATAATTGATATCTCCCATTACATTACTTGCTGTCTCCAGCTCCAAAAGATGGGTTACCACCAGATTGGTATCCCGGAACGATGCACAACCGTTCTCATCAGATATATAGGTCTTCTCATCATCCAAGAGATGGAAGCCTCTTCCTTTAATACGACGCTTTTCTGCACCATTTACTGCTCTTAAAACCATACCGTCGATTCTGTATCCATCCACTCCCGGCTTCGCCTCATGATAAGCCAAAAGCTTCTGCCCGGCATATACTTTCTGAAACAGATAAGCATCCTTATATTCCCGGGAACCATCCTCTAAAATCCTGACTCCCTGCGTCTCATAATCGCCAATAAAGCTCTCATAATATCCATCTTCACCGCTCACCGGTTCTCTGCCCTGTGCCAGAACCGTTAACCGGCCCTTTAATGTTCCAAGTATCAGTGCATTTACAACTTCACTGTCCAATCCCTTTCGAATCTTATGCGCTGTCAATTCGGAGATCAACTGATCTTTTTCCATCGGTGCAGCCTGACTGCCTACATATACATATGCTTTCATCCGGTCCGGCTCTATAAAAAAACGAATTGCATCTGCCGACAGATTTTTACAGTATTCCGTCAAATGCTCCGGTGTTGCCAGTTCTTCTTCCGTTATCTCTTCGGTACTGCCTGCATTCTCTGTTTCCTGCAGCCGTTCCTGCTCCATCTGCAACCGGATTTTCCGCATATCCGCAGCAGAATGTATCATACTCTTATACTGTTCCACATCCAGATGTGCTTCCAGGCCCAGACGGATTTCTCGCATCTGTTGCCATGAATACAATTCTTTGGAATAAATCTTAACGTTCAGCCTTGCTTCCAGACCCAGACGGATCTCACGCATCTGTTGCCATGAGTATCCTATTTTCGCATATTGTGCCACATCCAGGCCTTCCTCCAGGCCTTCCGTAATCTCCCGGATGGCGGCTCCCCGGTATGCGGTATTCAGATACGGGTCAATGTTGCATCCCTGTTTCATTGCATGGCGGATCTCACGGAGCTGTTCCGGTACATATCCGGCCTTTATATATGGCATGATATTCTGCTTGTCAAGAATAGCTCTATGCAGTTCCCGCAACATCTCCGCTCCCACTGCTGCGTATTTTTCCAGATGTATATTATCTTTTAACGCCTTCCGTAACTCCCGCATGACTTCATAGGAGCACTTCGGATCCGCATAGATGGATGCATCCAGACCATCTTTTAATCCAAGACGTATCTCCTCCATCTGAAACCAGTCATACTGCTTACTATTATATAAAGAAATGTCCAGCCTTTCTTCCAGACCGAACCTTATCTGCCGCATCTGTACGGCAAAATATTCCTTATCGGCATAAACGGAAGCATTTATCCCATGTTCAAATCCCTGACGGATCTCATCCAGCTGATCATCTCCAAATCCCTGCTTCCGGTATTCAGCCAGCTTGTCAATTACTGTTTTATAATATGTATTTTGCATTTTTGCCATACATCTCTCCCGGGTATTACAGCCCACTCGTAACTCGATTAAAACCTACTGACTTTACATTGTAAATAGATTGTTTTTTGATGTCAACAAATTCTTTTTGCAGCATTGACAACCATTTATTTTTCCTACTATTATAGTCATATGATTTATTTTCAAACTTGCAACAGAACGAGGTATCCTTCTTATGACTACAGATAAAAATACAGACAATTATTCCAGGCTTCAGACTAAATTAAATGATTTTGAGATTCTGCTACAGCAAATGGTTTTTATTGACCGTGCCCAGGATCAGAATGAACTGAATGCTGCCACCCAGGCTCTGATCCGTGTGATCGGCGATTATACCCAGGCTAACCGGGTTTATATTTTTGATAAAGAACCGGATTCCGACACTTATCGGAACTCTTTCGAATGGTGTGCTCCGGGTATCGCTGCGTGGATTGATAATCTACAGGCGGTGTCTGCTTCCAAGATGCCTTATTGGCAGTCCGCTTTCGAGCGTGGAGAAAATATCATCATTGATGATGTTGAGTCTGTAAAAAAGCTCATGCCATCCGAATACGCCATGTTAAAAATTCAAGATATTCAAACTGAGATTGCATTTCCAATCTACTCACAGAATCAGCTCTGCGGCTTTATCGGTCTGGACAATCCCCAGATTGCACGGTCCCAGTCATTCATCTCTCTGCTGGCGGTAGTCGGCGGTCATTTAGGAAATGCCCGAAAAAACATCCGTATGGCAGCTTTGCTGGAGCAGAAACGCGACAGCCTACAGAAAAGTAACCATGAACTGGAACGTGAAAAGCTCTATCTTTCCGTTCTGTGCATCGACTATACATCCGTATACTGTGTCGATCTGGCACGCGAAACTGTTGAGATCATCAAGCTGGATTCTATCTCTAATATTGCAAGAGAAACCGCTTTTTCCCAAAATCGTACTTTAAATTATCAGACAATGTTAAAATCATACTATGACCAATATGTCTATAAAGAGACGGCGCCTGATTTTCTGGAAGTCCTGAGCATTCCCAATATTAAACTGTCATTGTCTCAAAATAACCGGCTGATTTATCATTATCAGAGTATCCCCAACCTCGCCGGACAAGAATATTTCGAGATTCAGGTTGTTCCGCTTTCCGATACCCTGCATGAATCCAAAGTCATCATCGGATTCCGCCATATTGATGATATCGTAAAAGGAGAACAGGCACAGCAGCGCAAATTACAAGAGGCTCTGGATGAGGCTCAACTGAATAACGAGATCATTTCCGCTATCAGCAAAGTATACTTCGCTATTTACCGTATTGATCTCCGGGAGGATTTCTATGAAGAAATCTCCAGTGATAACGAGGTACATCGACTGACGGGACGGATCGGGAAAGCCTCTGCGAAAATGGTAGAGCTTTGTGATACCTTTGTTGCTCCGGCTTACCATGATAGTGTTATGAAATTCTTTGACCTATCTACATTGGCTGACCGTTTAAAAAATGACGAAGTCATCGATATCGATTATCTGGCTAAGGACGGGAACTGGCATCTGGCACGATTTATTGTAAAAAAAAGAGATGAAAAAGGAACCGTTACCCATGTACTTTATGTTACACGTCTGATCAGCGAACAGAAGCGCCGGGAACAGAACTGGATTTTCATAGCAGAGGAAGCAAACCGTGCAAATGTTGCCAAATCCGATTTTCTCTCCCGTATTGCCCATGATATCCGCACACCTATGAATGCCGTTTTGGGATTTGTCGATATTACCAAAAAGCACTTAAATGAGCCAGAAAAAGTGAAAACCGGTCTGGACAAGATTCAGCTTGCCGGCAGCTACATAGAACAATTAGTGAATGATATCCTGGATATTGCCAGTATTGAGAACGGAAAAATGGAACTACATCCCGAAACGGTCAATATCGCCGACATACTGGAAGATTTTTCGGATACCCTGCAGGCATCCATAGTTACCAAACACCTGACCTATAACTGTAAGAAGCACAATATCGACCATCCATATCTTACGGTTGATTCCCTGCGTCTCAAGCAGATTTACATGAATTTGCTTTCAAACTCTATTAAATACACACCGGAGTGGGGATCCATTACTTTTGAGTTTTATGAAGAACCATCCGCTACCGCAGGACGGACAACTCTGGTTGCCATCATCAGCGATACCGGTATCGGCATTGACCCGGAATACATGGAACATATGTATCAGGCATTTTCCAGAGAGGTCGATACCCGTGTAAACAAGGTACGTGGCAGCGGATTGGGACTTGCGATTGTAAAGCAGCTGGTTGATCTCATGAACGGAACCATCAGGGTTGAGAGTACCGTTGGAAAAGGAACTTCTTTTCATATTGAACTCGAGCTGCCTTATACTACTCCATCTGTATCAGGAGAATCAGCTGAAGCTTCTGATTCCCCTGATCCTACTACTTCTTGTAATGGTATGCATCTGTTGATTGCAGAAGACAATGATCTGAATTATGAAGTAGTATCCGAGTTGCTTCGTATGTATCATATCTCCTGTGAAAGAGCAGAAAACGGAGCCATCTGCGTAGATAAATTCTCCGCTTCAGGCCCCGATACTTATGATGCTATTCTTATGGATATGCAAATGCCGGTCATGGACGGACCGGAAGCCGCACAGGTCATCCGGACACTCACCCGTCCGGACGCACAGACGATTCCGATCATTGCCATTACTGCCAACGCATTCACCCGTGATATTGAGCGCTGCCTCGCTGCCGGTATGAATGAACATCTTTCAAAACCATTGAATGTACATCAGCTACTTGCTATTTTAGATAAATATAAATCAACTGCCTAGTGTTTCCCACAATAAGCAGCAATTGTCCGGAGCACCGTTTTACTATCCAGCGGCTTTGCAAGGTGTGCATTCATTCCGGCATCCCGGACCATCTGCACATCTTCCGCATAGGCGTTTGCTGTCATTGCAATGATCGGAATCGTCTGTGCATCCTTTCGATTCTCTTTCCGGATAGTGCGTGCTGCCGTCAGACCATCCATGACCGGCATCATTATATCCATCAGAATCACGTCATACGTTCCGGCTTCATGATTTTCAAATGCTTCTACCGCCTGTTGTCCATTCCGTACTTCTGTAACAACGGCACCGGCATCCCGTAACAGATAGCTTGCAATCTCCATATTCAGCTCATTATCTTCTACCAGCAGAATCTTAATATCTCTGATATCAGCTTCCGCATTCGTACAGGTACCCTGATGGACTTCTGCCTCCGATGCCACATCAAACGGTATCGTGATTTCAAAGGTTGTCCCTACATTCTTCTCACTCTGTACTTTGATCGTACCATTCATCTTATCAATCAGGCTCTTTACAATCGGCATACCGAGGCCTGTCCCCTGGTACACACTCTGTTCATCATAATGCTCCTGCACAAACGGCTCATAAATATGCTCCAGAAACTCTTCTGACATACCGATTCCCGTATCGGAGATCACGCATTTATAAATCACGCGGTTTCCGTCCATCTGTTCCAGTTCCGCCCGACAGGTAACGCGCCCATCCGGCTTGTTATATTTAATCGCATTATCAAAAATATTTAGAAAAATCTGCCGCACATGAAGCGGACTTCCGTATACATATGGCATATACAGTTTCTGACTGCAATCTTCATGAATCAGATGAATACCGGCTTCTGTCGCCCGCATATCCGCGATTGTCAGCACTTCCGATGCCAGTTCCAGGATATTAAACGGCTCATGTGCCAAAGATATGTTCTGGTCATCCAGTTTACTGATCTCCAGTATATCATTTAATAATGACAGCAGATGATGCGCCGCTACTTTTGCCTTCGCATAATTCTCCTCAACCAGTTTCCGGTCATCGGCATGCCGTTCATTCAGCTCGATCAGGCCGATGATACCGTTTAACGGTGTCCGGATATCATGTGACATTCTGGATAAAAACATACTCTTGGCTGCATTGGCCTTTTTGGCCTCTGCAAGAGCTGCTTCCAGACATTTCTTCTGCTCCTCTTCCTGCCGTACCATCTCATCCACGCAACGAAAGCCAATGATGGCCATATGATGGCCACTTCCATCATCCACCTTTACAATATACACCACAAAATTCGTCTGCGCATCGGCATTCGGTTCTGTCTCGTACTTGATCGTTCTGGTATCATGCTTATCCAGATATGCCATCAGATTTTCCCGATTGGTTTCCCGGATAAAAGAATCCTGATATTCTGATTTTACATATAACTCCGCATATCTTCGTATGGCAGCAGAATAAGAATTCGTATTGAATTCAATTCCCGGTCTTGCACCATTTGACTTCTTAATCTCATAAATATCTGCATCCAGATCTGCATAATAAACATACTGATATTCTTCACACAGTGCCAGCATAATAGACTGATTTTCTATGGCTGCCAGTTCCTGCTTCTTTTCTTCCTCAATCCCCTGAATACCTGCCAGCAGATGTGTGATTGTCTCATCTGCCGCCTTCCGTTCCGGTACAATTACAATTCTGCACCAGCCCTGATAGACTCCCTTATATTCCACACAGAATACCTCATGCCTCTCCAGCTCCTGTATAATATGTTCCAGTTCCAGTGCCTGTCTTAACTCCTCCTGATAGGAAGCACAGACAAAATCACGAGTAAATCGCTCTATCGCAGTCTGAAAATCCCCTTTCAGATTCTGACCTCCTACTTTCATATACTCCGGCTCCTGGATGAGAACAAGCTCCTTCTTACATACATCCACTTCCCAGGTTGTGAAATAAATACTGCAGAATGCATCTACTCTGGCATTCTGCTCCTCCAGCGATATCTTCTGTCGCTCCAGTTCCAGAATATAATCGGTTATCTCCTGATGATACCCCCGCACCCGGATTCCCTTCTTATAAGAACGATCCAAAGCTCCACCACATCGAATATAGATCAGTCCCTTTTCTGCATGAATCCACGGATACGTATTCTCTGACTGTCCAATCTGTATCATCTCCTGTACACTGGCATTCACGGAAGCCATTGCAGACGGCAGGACACCTGCCTCCCAGATCTTATACTGTTCCTCCGGAGAACACAGGGGATCCATTCCCATAAATTCCATCGCAATCGCATCATAGTATAGCCTCGGCGGCTCCCCTTCATCCATCTCGATTGCCCAGACTCCGACACCTGCCTTACTGAAAATGTCTCTCAGTTCCCCTTCATATTCGACTTTATCTACCTGTATCAGCGATTTCTTTTTCTGCATGTGTATTCTCCTGTGTTGCCTGCATCATATGTATCAAACATCATTATTTTTAAGCATAGCATAGCGACAATTGGGTGTTCCTTATTTCTGTCTTTTATTTACTTTACATTACAGCAGGCTCTTCCGCAGCTCTGCTCCGGTCTTTGCGCTTAAGTATGCCGGTGCAATGTCAAATACGGTCTTACAACCGCTCTGTCCCTCGCTATGCAGCCGAAATGCGGCTCTTGCATATGCTACGATCACGCAGGCTGTAAACTCCGGATTCGAATCAAGCTTCAGGCTGTACTCTATCACATGCTTATGCTCCTGTTCCCAACCGGTCTTACCGGAACGGATCACAAATCCGCCATGTGGGATGCCGCTGTGATTGGCCTTCAACTCTTCTTCACTGATGAAATGAACCGTAGTGTCATAATCCGCAAAATAATTCGGCATATTCTTGATCGTTGCTTCTACCTTGACAGGATCTGCGCCCTCCTCCAGTACCACGAAGCATTCTCTTGTATGCTTCTGTCTAGTTGTCAGCTCCGGATTCTCACCATTTCTGACTGCTTCTAATGCTGACTCAACCGGAATCGTATACTGCTTACCATCCTTTACGCCCTCTACACGGCGGATTGCATCTGAATGTCCCTGACTGACACCCTTGCCCCAGAATGTGTAGTCCCGACCTTCCGGCAGGATTGCATTGGCATACATCCGGTTCAAGGAGAACATTCCCGGATCCCAGCCTACGGAAATGATTCCAATGTGTCCGCTCTTCTTTGCAGCCGCATCTACCCGTTCAAAATGCTCCGGAATGCGTGCATGTGTATCAAAGCTGTCTACTACATTAAACAGCTCCGCATACTTCGGTGTCTGCTCCGGAAGGTCTGTCGCACTGCCGCCGCACAGGATCATAACATCGATCTTATCCTTCCACTGCTCTACATCTGTCACAGAGCATACTACTGCGCCTTCCGTCAGAATTGACACTGTCTCCGGTGCGCGTCTGGTAAATACTGCGGTCAGCTCCATATCCGGATTCTGCCGGATCGCACACTCTATACCTCTTCCGAGATTTCCATAGCCTAAAATACCAATTCTCATATTCGTTCTCCTTATTATCATTCCTTTATAACGGTCACCGGATAAAATCCGATCACCGGACCCGTATGTGCAAGCACATCCCGTCGCAATGCGCATTATATATCACCAAACCGGCTGTATGAACAGGCTTCTATGCCTGCCGAAGCTCCCGTTTTTTCCAACTGATAAATCCATACATATCGTTCAAGAAAAAGATTGCGAAATTCACAACCACCGGAATATAAACCGGATTCTCCATGGAAGCCAGCACCCAGAGCACGATCAGCACAATATCATTTGCGGCATATCCTACTGCATAATAGGAGGAACGTAGCATCGTCAGGCTCGTCGCCAGAAAGCTTGTAATAATGGAAATCGTGCTGAATATAATATTCGGAGTATTCAGCCGGTACAGAATATAGTAAAACACTGCCGTTACTACGATCCCACTGAGCAGCAGTCCAATCACATGCTTCCGCCCCAGTTTCTGAATTTCTACCTCATTGCCATTTTCTTTGGATGGATTTTTCAGCCATGTAATCGTCGACCATACAGACATCGGCATGGTCATGCCAAGATATGTGATCATCTCTCCCCAGTATCGGAACCGGAAGGAAATGATCCCATAAAGAATACTGAATATGACCATCAGAATCTGTGCCCACACATTTCCTTTTGCGGCAAAGATCAGCGATGTTACGCCAATCAATGCCGCGACCAGTGTCAGCACATCAAATTCTGCTGTCAGTGCATTGGAAATCAATACGATGCCAAGGGACCCGATCCAGAGGCACCACTCTCTTTTTGTTAATGTTTTAATTGGGTTATTCATAAAACGTTTCTTAAAATCCTATAATTTCCCGACTGTGTTATCCCAGATTGCATCGAATGCTTTATCTGCTGCAGAATTGCCGAATCCGCCCTTCGGTGGGATCCTGCGCTTTTCTGTTTCCGTTCCGTAGTCCATCAGGGACTCTGCCAGACTGGTCTTCAATGCTGCTTCCAGCGTTCTGCCCTGTAATGCAAACACATAGTAGTAATTCTTCTTTTTCCATTTACCCCAAAGCAGCTTGCCCGCATGCTGCCCCTCCTGCAGCATCTGCTTAATCTTCCGATACTGTCCGGCCGTGACCTCACAGTCACGCTCACACGGTGCCTGATCCGGGCTTGAAAACTGAATATAATAGTTGTACTCCGTTTCCGAATCGCCGGAACTCTCATATTCCGTCTCATATGTATCATCAAAATAAACATCTGCAATATACAGATCTCCGTTCTTGATCATCTCTTTTACAGAATACAGATTATTTCCGAAAAGCTTCTTTTTCTGGACACCAAATACCTCCGCTGCCTCTGCCGGAACCTTCTGATACTCCAGTCCATCAAATGAGATTGACGGCTTCGCCTCACGTCCACAGACTACACACTTTCCATCGGACAATTCTTTTCCACAGAAAATACAGTAATTCTTCTTAATTGCCATATCTATTCCCCCTGTTCCGTTGTCGTGTTATTTCTTTCGGACTCATTATAGCATGCTTATTTTCTAAACGCTATCTAAAACTATACATTTTACATCCGCTTCTTGACTTTCTTTTTTATCTATAGTATTATCTGTATTAATACTTGTAATACAAAATGATAGTTATTAACCAAGTAGCCTTGATTGGCTGCATCATTATTATATCGGGAGTGACGTATATGATTCTTGAACTGGATATGGGCAGTGATATTCCCATTTATGTACAGCTTCGCAACCAGATCGTGAAAGGTATCGGCAGAGGTGAATTGAAAGCTAATGAAAAGCTTCCGACCGTCCGTCAGCTGGCTGCGGATGCAGGTGTGAACACCATGACCGTAAATAAAGCTTATCAGATTCTGAAGGCAGAGGGCTATATCCGCACAGACCGCCGCATGGGTGCCTTTGTTGCGGAGTCCATTGATATGAATGCTGAATTCCGTGAGAAACTGGAAGCAGAGCTGGAGCTACTATCCGCAGAGGCCAGTATTACCGGGATGGAGAAGGATGATTTTCTCGCATTATGCGATACGATCTACTCCCGCATGAATCCCTGTTCCTCGTAACTGCTCCTGTTTCATCTAACCGCAATATCCGTGCATATGATTGGAGGTAATGCTATGGAAATTATTATGTTTGTTCTATTTTTTATTCAAAACTTATTTGTAACACTGATCATGAAATACGCATATAGCTCCTATTTTAAATATGAGAATGGTATGGTGATGGGTGTCCATATTCCAAAGGAGCATATCGAGAATGAAGAAGTGCAGCATCTGCTCTCATCGACCCGGACACGGATGAACCGCTTTCTGAGTATCAACTGTTTTCTGTCCGGAGCCATCTGCTTTCTGGTATTCTGGAATATGATCGTGTTTATTCTGATATTCTGTATCTGGATCACGGTGTATCTTGTATTTATACAATACCTCTCTTTCACTGCGCATCGCAGACTGTATGATCTGAAGATGAAGAACGAATGGATCGTAGAATCCCAGCAACGAAAGGTTTACATTGATACCCGTGTGTCTGCCGGTATCGAGAATTCTGCTATTCCGGCTTTCCGGCATCTACTCCCGGTTGTTGCGGAGATCGGCTGTTTTCTGCCATTTCTGTGGCACCAAAAGGCCAGTTACTTTCCGATTCTTCTGACCTTCTTTCTCTGTGCGTTTCTGGTGTCCATAATCCTGTGGATCCTGCATATCCACATCAACCATTCTGAACGTTCCGCCTACAGCACCGATACCGCACTGAATCAGACCATCCACGTCACCATGAAGCGTTACAAGGGCACTGCCTTTCTGCTCGGTAATAGTCTGAATGCTGCTGCATGGATCTGTGTTGCCGTCTCTACCCTGGCCACGCAGACTTTTTCATTATCCGGTATCTACGCCTATAGCGCAATCCAATTCTTTTCCGCAGTCGGACTGCTGACACCTCTGCTCCTTGGTCAGAAACGAAAACAGGAACTGCTTTCCTCTGACCCGGCACCCCTGATCGTAGATGATGATGAATATTGGAAAACCGGTTTTTATTATAATCCGTCCGATCACAAAACCTTCGTTCCCGATCGTATGCAAGGCAGCAACTATACCCTGAATTACGCAAAGAAGGGCGCCTGGATCTTCAGTGGCTCTGTCGCCGTTCTGACTGTCGGATGTCTTATTTGGGCGTTTGCTGTGCTGATTCCGTTCCTGCATGTGACCATTGATATGAAGTTTGATGGGACAACCCTGCAGATAGCCTCTGCCGGTTATTCCAGCGAACTGTCGGTTTCCGATATCCGCAAGATTGAATTGCTGGACGAACTGCCTCATGATGATTTTGCCAGAATCAACGGCGGTGCAACGGATGAATATCTGATCGGTCGTTTTCGCGGGAATACGTATGGTGATTGCAGCCTGTATATCTTTCAGGATGCTACTCCGATCCTTCTGATCCAGACAGAAGATGAGACTGTTTTCATAAACTTTAAAGATCCGGAAGAGACCCGGAACTGGTTTGAGGAGCTAAGCACCGGACTCAGCTCCTCTTCTCGTAATTATTTCCACTCTTTAATTGCCTCTGAAAGTCTCCGGTCTATATCCTTTCTGGTGGCTTCGCACTCATTCGGATATTCCTTTGCTGCTTTAAATACAAACCGAAGTACGAATTTGAGTCCCACCGGGAGTGCGATCCGCAACATAGACTCCGGCAGCACAAAATGTGTACCATGCTCATAAGCCACTGCATCATAAACGCATTCGTGCGGTCTCTCCTTCAGCCGCTGCTCCATTCGACGGACATATTTTCCGGCCTCCCATAAGCCGTCATCATCCGCACCGATCAGAATCAGTCTGCCATGAATTCTCTCAATTGGGATCATTTCCTCTTCCGTATGCTCTCTTGCCGCCTCCGAATCCCGGAATATCACAGTCGACCGTTCAAAGTCCCCGGAGCCCTTCGTCTCCTCCTGTATCTTCTGCCAATACTGTGGATGCTGATATACAAACGGCATATATGGGAGCGGCTCTCCTCTCCAGGAGAGCGTCGAAGCTCCCGGTACCGGCCATTCTCCGCAGCCGTCCTTCTTGCCTTTTTCAAAACCCTGCCATACGAAATCACTTGCCGTCAGGCCAAATGTCAACGTAATATCCGGAATATAGGCAGCTGCTGCAAGTGCCTGCATACCAACGGTACTCATACCCATGATTGCGAATTTATGATTTCCATGCTCCTTTAACCATTGAATGGCAGTCTCAACTCTGTCCAGCGGATAATTCACATGGCTGTAATCCTTCTTTCCCGGTGACATAGCAAGCACATTCAGACCCTGTCTGTGACACCACTTTGCACCGCATTTTGCCATATAGCTATTGGAATCGTCCCCGAAAAGTCCGATCATTACCGCATCTGTTTTTTCCGGATTCTCATAATAGGTTCCCCAGAACCCATCCCGTCCAAGTTCAAAAAACTGTTTCTTCATTTCGCCGTCTCCTTCTTCTGCCTCTCTGCTCTGTTGTGACAGAGTTATGTTTCACTTTTTCCTTCCAGTTCCCCATATTCATATATAAATAATTTCCATACATATAGTTAGCTTTTTCTAACCAAGAGATTATAGCACCGTCTGATTTTACCTGTCAACCGTTTCTCCCTTCATTTCCGGTGCTCCTCCATATTTCGTCCGTTTTATACGTTTTCTCTGTATTTTCTCCTCACAATGTGATATTCTCATATTTGGTACTTTTATTTTCGGTGCCACCATGTTTTATTAATTTGCGAAGGAGATTTTCAATGAAACGTATTGGATTCGACAACGATAAATACCTGTCCATGCAGTCCGCCCATATCCGAGAGCGGATTTCCCAGTTCGGAGACAAATTATATCTGGAATTCGGAGGAAAATTACTGGATGATTACCATGCCTCCCGTGTTCTTCCGGGCTTTGCACCGGACAGTAAGCTACAGATGCTTCTTCAGCTCGCTGATCAGGCAGAAATGATCATTTCCATCAACGCTGCCGATATTGAGCGGAATAAGATCCGGCATGATCTCGGTATCACCTATGATGAGGATGTACTCCGATTGATCGATATATATAAGAAGAAAGGGCTGTATGTCAGCAGCGTGGTCATTACCCGCTACGCCGGTCAGCCTTCCGCCGACCTTTTCCGGAAGAAGCTGGAAGCTATCGGCATTCATGTGTACCATCACTATTCGATCGAGGGGTATCCGAATAATATTGATCTGATCGTCAGTGATGAAGGATACGGCAAGAATGATTACATCAAGACCACCCGTCCTCTGGTGATCGTAACCGCACCGGGTCCCGGCAGCGGCAAGATGGCAACCTGCCTGTCCCAGCTCTATCATGAGAACAAGAACGGAATCAAAGCCGGCTATGCCAAGTTCGAGACCTTCCCGATCTGGAATATTCCTCTGAAGCATCCGGTCAATCTGGCATATGAAGCTGCGACCGCCGATCTGAATGACGTCAATATGATCGATCCTTTCCATTTGGAGGCTTATAACGAGACCACCGTCAATTATAACCGGGATATCGAGATCTATCCGGTACTCGCCGCTATGTTTGAGGGCATCTACGGTCACTGTCCATATAAGTCCCCTACCGATATGGGTGTTAATATGGCAGGTAACTGCATCATTGATGATGAGGTCTGCAAGGAGGCTTCCAGACAGGAGATCATCCGGAGATATTATCAGTCACTGAACCGATTTGTCAAAGATGAAGCGACCAAGGAAGAGGTTTATAAGCAGGAGCTGATCATGAAGCAGGCTAAGATCACGGTAAACGACCGTGCCGTTGTACCGGTTGCCAATGATCTGGCGAAAGAGAACGGTTCTGCCGCAGCCGCACTGGAGCTTCCGGACGGAACCATCATCACAGGCTCTACCTCCGATCTGCTCGGTCCGGCTTCCGCTGTTCTGTTAAATGCAATCAAGGTGCTTGGTAACATTGATAAAAAGGTACATCTGATTTCCCGCACCTTCATCGAACCGATCCAGCAGTTAAAGACCGGCTATCTGGGCAGCCGCAATCCGAGACTTCATACCGATGAGGTTCTGATCGCGCTCTCCATGTGTGCGGTCTCCGATCCGAATGCGAAGCTTGCTCTGGAACAGCTGCCGAAGCTATCCGGCTGCCAGCTCCATGTATCGGCTATTCTTTCCGCAGTGGACATGAATACCTTCAAGAAACTGGGAATCGAATTCACCAATGAGGCTGTTTACGAAGGTGCCACTAATAATTAATATGTAAATACAGAAGCCCCGCATCTGCCAATGTGATATGTGTCCGGGATTCCGGGTACCTATCAATGTCAGATGCGGGGTTCTATCTCTTACTTATATCCGATACCGGATCCAGACTGCATCACTGGCAAAACGCTTCACATCCATCAGCTTCAGTCCTGTAACGCCATGGGTCATGGCACAGTCAATTCTTCCATCCACGGAAGTCATCATATGACAAATAATATATGGTCTTTTCATTACAATCTTCCTCCATAAACCGGGAATCCGCTGCTTACCCCGTAGTTTTCGATCTTCTTGAAGTTCTTAAGTGTCTCCATATCTTCTGCACTGATTTCAAAGTCCATATCGGCATTTGTCTTCATGTGGTCAGGATTGGCAGTCTTCGACAGTGAGATGGTACCTAGCTGTAAGGTATACCGGATGCAAAGCTGCGGAACGGATACTCCGTACTTCTCTGCCATAGCCTGAATCTCCGGCTGATTTAAGATCTCCCCATGTGCGATTGGTGAATATGCTTCGACTGCGGAATCTTCACTCCATTGCTTAATGTCAACTGCTGATGATACATGATAAAATCTCCTTTCAAACCTATTGATTTCTTTGTTCATTGATTGTACAATCATACTAACATCTAAAGTCAGCTTTAGGTCAATACCTTTTTATCACTTATTATATTGCATGAATTCAGGAGGATTTATTATGTATACAATCGGACAGGTCGCAGAAATGTTTCAGATCCCGGTATCCACACTCAGATATTATGACAATGAGGGACTTTTCCCGACGATGGAACGCCAATCCGGCATCCGCAAATTCTCAGACAAGGAGCTGGAGACTCTGCACGTCATTGACTGCCTGAAAAAGACCGGCATGGAGATCCGGGACATCCGACAGTTCATGCAATGGTGTGAAGAGGGGCCTTCCACCTATCAGAAGCGAAAAGAGCTCTTCGAGACCCGGAAACAGGTACTCGAAGAGCAGATGCACGAACTTGAAAAAAACATGGCCATGCTTGAATTTAAATGCTGGTATTATGACAAGGCCATAGCCGATGGCAATGAAGACGAAATCCATGCGATGCTGCCGGATAAGCTCCCTGCAGACATCCAGAAACTGTATGACTTTGCACACGAATAAAATAGTTCTGTAACCTCTTTTTTCTGAACTATACAAGATATCCTAAAATTTTTCGTATATTTGCTTGAAAAAATAAAAAGCTATGTTATTATATAATTAATCGATTACTTTATGAAAAGGGATGAGGCGGCTTGCGAACTGTAAATGAGAAAGCACGTCAGGCAAAAAAAGTTGAAATAATGGAAAAATGCTTTGCCTGCTATGCCAAATACGGACTGAACAGTGTTGGAATAAAGACAATTGCAAAAGAATGCAACTGCAATTCCGCCACATTATATCAGTATTTTGATAACCTGGATGATTTGATCATCCAATCTACCGCTTACTGTATGGGAAAGGTTGAGGATGATTTCATGCAGAAGGCTCCTACCGCCCCCAAGGATGTCATGCGCTTTATTGAAGAAGTGCCCTACTGGACAGCCAGGGAACACGGCAGCAAATATCGGCTGATGTATCAGGTCTATACACATCCGAAATATATTGAACACGGGAAAAAGTTTTTCGAGGGTGTCAACGAAAGATATACCGAGTATGCAAAACAACTTGAGCCGAAAATCGACATCCCCTATACGGTAATCACACCATTAATTTTCATTTTCGTCCGGGCCTGTGTCCATTATGCTCTGTTCGAAGATGAATTTTATTTAACAAGCCAGATGGAGATTTTAAAACAGGGCGTAGCTCTGTTTGTAAATAAATACAAAAGAGATTGACAAAACCCGTCAAACACCGAGTTCATTCACGGCGTGAACATCGGTGCGAAGATCCGCCGTAATATTATTTCAAACGGAGGAAACAATATGAAAAAACGAGTTTTAGGTATCCTGCTTACTCTGTGTATCATGCTATACCATATGCCAATCACAGCTCCGGCAACGGAAATCAAAAGCAAGCTACCCACCCTGACAGTGAATCAGAGTAAAGTTGCCTTTGCCGGCCACGAGTGGTGGGTAATCGGGGACGGAACAAGCGGGGTTTATCCGCAATCCGGTCACATTACTCTGCTATCTGCAAATGCAGATAGCGATTTTAAGAACGTAATATTCCGTAACGGACAAAATACTGAATCCCAAGGATATAAGAAATACTCTCAATACAGCTGGACGTATTATTATGCCAATAATCCGGACGGAAGCACATGGGCAACTCCAAATGAGTATATGGGAAGTACTCTGCAGCAGAAGATGGTCTCGCTCGCAAACGGAATTCCGGTTAAAGAACAGGCTGTCATCAGCCCAAGGAGTCTGATTGGAGGCGGAACCTATCAGAATCCCAGTGCAGACGGAATTGCCGGCCCGGGAGCCGCCAATCAGAAACTATGGGCATTGTCGGAAGCAGAATGGAATACTATAAATAATGCAACCGTTCAAAGTTATGGTAATGGTGATTGGTGGTGGCTGCGTTCTCCTGATTCCGACTTCGGTTATAAAATACGTCAAAGTGCCATAGCCGGTCATATGCCCAGCGGAGTTGCTCATTATGATGCCGAAGCGCGTCCTGCCCTATGTTTGAATCTATCCTCTGTTCTTTTTACATCTGCCGCTTCTGAAAATGGCAAGGGATCTGCGACCGTAGGAAACAATCTTATCTCAGCAGAAGCACCGACCGGAACAGTAAAGTTTACAATGAAACACAGAGGCCAGACACTTACTGTGGGGGCAACTCCAAAACAGAGCACCCAGACAGGCACCTCGCTTTCCTTCAGCTATTTCGGTGCAACCACCGGAACTAATCAGTATATTTCCTGTGTTTTAACAGATAGTACTGGAGCCGTAAAATATTATGGAAAACTGGCTGACAGTTCCAACGCTGCAAGTGGAAATCTATCCATTCCTCTTGCCGGTGTATCTGACGGAAGCTATACACTGAACATTTTCTCGGAAGAGGCGAACGCTGATCTCTATACCGACTTCTGCAGTGAACTGGTGACTATGAAAGTAACCGTGTCCGGCGGCAACGGAACTGTAAGTGAATTCGGCGGCACACTAGTCCATGGACATGAATGGAATGAGACTGCCTGGAGCTCCAATACCACCCATCACTGGCACGAATGTACTGCGCCGGGATGTCCGATCACAGATGCCAATCAGAAAGACGGTTATGCAGAGCATACTTATAAGACCGAATGGTTAGAAAACAATGAGACACATTGGCATGAATGCTCCGCCTGCGGCATAAAAAAGGATGAAGCAACCCATACCGATGATAATAAGGATCATATATGTGACTATTGCGACAAAGTTTTAAGCCAGTGCTCTGATGATAATAAGGATCACAAATGCGACTATTGCAGCAAGGTTTTAAGCCAGTGCTCTGATGATAATAAGGATCATATGTGTGACTACTGCGACAGTGTTTTAAGCCAGTGTGCCGATGATAACAGAGACCACAAATGTGACTACTGCGACAAGGTTTTAAGCCAATGCTCTGATGACAATAAGGATCATAAGTGTGACTACTGCGACAAGGTTTTAAGCCAGTGTGCCGATGATAACAAAGACCACAAATGTGACTACTGTGACAAGGTTTTAAGCCAATGCTCTGATGACAATAAGGATCATAAGTGTGACTACTGCGACAAGGTTTTAAGCCAGTGTGCCGATGATAACAAAGACCACCCAGTGTGCCGATGATAATAAAGATCATAAGTGTGACTACTGCGGCAAGATCTTAAGCCGGTGTACCGATGGCAATAAAGATCACAAATGTGACTACTGCGACAAGGTTTTAAGCCAGTGTGCCGATGATAATAAAGATCATAAGTGTGACTACTGCGGCAAGATCTTAAGCCGGTGTACCGATGGCAATAAAGATCATAAATGTGATTACTGTGGCAAGATTCTAAGCCAATGTGACGATGATAATAAAGATCATAAGTGTGACTACTGCGGCAAGATTTTAAGCCAATGTGACGATGGTAATAAGGATCACAAGTGCGACTACTGCGGCAAGATTCTCTCCGTGTGCACCGGTGGCAAGGCGACTTGCAAAGACAAAGCCAAATGTGAGATCTGCAATAAAGAATATGGAGAGCTTAATCCGAAGAACCACGCCAACCTCAAGCACTTCCCGGCAAATGCAGCCACCAAGACCACAGAAGGAACGATTGAATATTGGTACTGCGACGGTTGTGGGAAATATTTCAGCGATAAAGACGGTGCGAAAGAAATCTCAAAGACAGACACCATAACAGCGAAGCTGAAAAGTAATTCCCAAGCTCCTCAGACCGGTGACACTAATCATTTATTCCCGGCACTTGCATTGTTATTTGTCAGTGGCGGCACAGTCATCGGCACAACCATGATAGACAGAAAGAAAAAACATTATGAATAATAAATGATTCTTGTTTCTTTTTCCCACACATACAAAGGCGCCGTAGATATACGGCGCTTTTGTAACACGTACATCTATATAATGGAGACAATTTTTCTTATCACATACTCTGTATATTTTCTGTTATCACCATATTTTGAATCCGTTTTGCTGGAACACAGAACGCCAGAACCGCTGCTCCAAGTGTAAAAATTAAGACCAGTATACACAGTACAACCGGCATATGCCAGACATTTCCGAAATATCGTGTTACCAGACTCACATACAGGTAATGATTCAGCAGAATTCCAAGTCCGCCTCCGATAACAAGGCCGGAAATCGCATACGTAAAAGCTTCCGATGCGATCATACGCATAACCTGCCTGCTATCCATACCGACTGCCCGCATGATTCCGTACTGCTTCATTCGTGCGGTTACACTCATTGAAATACTGTTAATGATATTAAATACTGTTATTATGGCGATGATTAACAGAAAACTATATACAACAAACACTGTCGCCGTATAGGTCATCCGATCCTGCGAATTACTCTCCCGCAGGTCACTAAATATCACATTATCACCAACCAGCGCATAGATCTGCTGTATAGTGTCGTTCGTTGCATCCTTGTCCAAAATAATCCCTATCAGGCTATAATTCTGCTCTCCGGTCAGGCGCTCATAGGTCTCCGGTGAACAGATAACACTGTTTTCCGTCGGATAGACTCCCTCTGATACTGCACCGGTAATCTCTACGGTCGTTCCATTGATTTCAACCGTATCTCCCACTCTTAACGGGTTCTCTTTCTCATTGACAGCCGTCATCACCTGCAGATTATCTCCGACAACACCTGCGATATCTCCCTGTGTTACTACGTCCTCTGCACAATCCATGAGAAAGCTGCTGTAGGATACCAGATTCACCTGTTGCACTCCTTCTCTGGAGGAAATTGCCGGCACACTCGCCATATATGCACAACCATATACCTGCTTCACCCCCGGAATGGCCTGAATCTCATCGCATAGTCCCGGGCTCAGGATCCTTTCATTGGCATAGCCATTTAACAAAAGATCCGGTTGCCAGTCCCGCATAGCCGGAAGCAGTGCTTTGGCAAACTGCAGACCGACCGAAAAACTGAATACCAGAATAATGCTAAGAGAGAAACTGGCAGTCATCAGAAACCATGCTTTTTTAGAACCGATCGCATGATGCATTCCCAATGCTTTCTCGATTTTCCCGAATTTCAACCGCATTTTGCGATGCCCGGTCCTTCCCTGATCCATATTGCCGGAGATTGCCGATACCGGAGACACCTTTGCTGCCCGTATTGCCGGCAGCTGTGCTGCAATCAGCACGGTTATCACTCCGACTGCGGCTCCGCTGAGCAGGCCGACCGGACTGAAAGCAAATACCGGAAGGTCTTTAAATTCTCCACCTATGCCATAATGCAACACTGCACAGATACACCAGCTGATCACTGTTCCTGCCACCAGACCAATCGGCACGGCCTTCTTGCACCAGTTTAATGCTTCCAACCGCACATACCGGATGACCTGGCTTCGGCTGGCTCCTATACATCGCATCATTCCGAAAAACCGTGTCCGCTGTGCCACATTACTATTCATACTTCCGGAGATCATTAATCCCCCCGCAATCAGTACCAGTACAAATAAAAATCCGGCAATCCCATAAACACTTTTCACGCTGTTACTGCTGCTTTTCCCTGCCATTGCCATCAGTGCCGTATTTTCGGAAATACTGTCTGCCTGTATCCGGTAATCCTCCGAGAGCTCTGCAATTGCTCCGACTGCCTCACCGGCACTCTGAAACTGCACATACCAGACAGGTGAACAGAAAACCCCATTAGCCTCCATCAGAGATGCAAACGCTCCATATCGCATGTATACACCTATCAGGAAATACTGTCCATCATAGGCCTGTTTGTCATCCGACCCAAAGCCGGATATGATAACCTCTTTGTTACCGGCAGGTGTCTGTAGCTCTACATGGTCTCCGATTTTTACATTTAAGATCACCTTCGCATTCGAACTAAGCACAACCTCATTATCCTCCTGCGGATATTCGCCCTCTTCTATTGCAGTTACCATTTCCGTCAGATAGTTTTGATCGGTACCGTATAATGCAGCTTTTGTCTTTCCAATATAATAAGGATCTTCTGCATCCGTATTGAATTTTTCTGCACGACCAACAGCCAGTACATCCGGCCGACGGCTTATTTCCTCCGCAGTCCCTTCGGACAGGTTTTCAATTCCGATATGCCAGTTTCCATGCTTGGCCTGCAATGTTCTGCCTTCAGACCGGATCATCATATCCGATATGCTGAAAATCGTTGTCACCAGCAAGACGGAAATGATAATGCACAGAACCGTCATTCGATGACTATGCTTACGCACCTTCGCCGAAATCGGTATCAGACTCAGATAATTTTTCATTCCCGACACCTCCCAAGATCCGTCAACACACCGTCAGACACCTGCAATACCCGGTCGGCAGTCTGTGCAATGCTGCGATTATGGGTAATCATGATAATGGTCTGCTCATATTTTTTGGAAGTTTCCTTTAACAGGGCAATTACCTCACTGCTATTCTGTGTATCCAGATTACCGGTCGGTTCATCCGCAAGAATCAGAGACGGTCTGGTCATCAGGGCCCGCCCGATAGCGACCCTCTGCTGTTGCCCTCCCGACAGCTGACTCGGCAGATGATTTCGCCGCTCCTGCAGATTCAGTACCGAAAGCAGCTCCTCCAGGTATTTCCGATCCGGCTTCTGATAATCGAGCAATACCGGAAATATCATATTCTGCTCTACCGTAAGCTCCGGCACCAGATTAAATGCCTGAAAAATAAAACCGATATTCCTGCGCCGGAACACAGTCAGCTTTCGATCATTCATAGAAAAAATATCCTTGCCGTCAATCATTATCTTACCGGAGGTCGGCATATCCAATGCCCCGATCATATTCAGCAATGTACTCTTTCCGGAACCGGATTCTCCTACAATTGCCACATATTCGCCCTTCGGAACCGAGAAACTGACATCCTTTAATGCCTCTACCGCCGTTTCACCACTGCCATAGGTCTTAGAGACATGACTTACCTCTAACAAATTCATTGTGCAAACACCTCTTTCTCATAACCGGACGCCACCGTCCTATTTCGTCTACGTTCGAAAGAATAGCACCCGAATATTACTGTATGACTACAGCAATCCTACAATTTTGTAGGATTTAAGAAATTAATCGTAAACGTCGTTCCCACATTCAGCTCACTGTCAACCTCAATCGTACCGCTGTGTGCTTCAATAATTGCTTTTGCCAGAGGCAGCCCAAGTCCGATTCCCTGTTGATCCTTTGAAAACCGGCTCCGATAAAAGCGTTTAAAAATATGATACAGATCCTCCGGATGAATGCCGCATCCATTATCCCTGACTCGGATCTGAAGTGCCGAGGAACCGGTCTGCCATTCCACATGCACGGTGTCTCCCGTTTTTGTATGATCCAGTGCATTTTTCACCAGATTATCCATGGCTTCGATCATCCAGTCCCGGTCACAGACCATCGTAATGTCATCCGCTCCGGATAATACGATCTGCTTCTGTTCCATTCCGGCACGATATGCAAAGTGCAACTCCACATCCTTCATCATTTCCGCCACATTCTCCTCGGTTTTCTCAAACACAATTGCACCGGCATCCAGCCTCGTAATCTTTAACAGGCTCTGCACCAGCATCTCGATCCGATCCAGTTCCTGCTCCGATAATGCAGCAAACTCCTTTACCTCCGACAAGCTTTCTGTCTCATCCTGTAACAGTCCGTTATAAATATTCAATGCTGCCAATGGAGTTTTCAACTGATGGGAAATATCAGATATCGTATCCTTTAGAAATTCTTTTTCTCTCAGCTCATTGGCTGCGTGTGCGTTCAGAATGGCAGCCATAGAATTTACAGAATGAAATAATGTATAGAGCTCTCCCTCTTCATTACACTCAATTCGTGCATCCACATTTCCATCCAAATATAAATGGATCTGCGTTACCGCGTCCTCCAGCAGCCTGTTCTGTCTCCGAAAATACCCAAGCGCCGCTATCCATATGGCAACTCCGGCAAGGATTATGAGCACCGGAATCCAGACAGACAACACCTGATACCCAAACCACAATACCCCTTCCGACAGAACCAGCAATCCGGTCAGAATTACGGATAGTGTGAGGAAAAAGCGTTTAATCTCTTTATTTGCAAATAATTTCATATCTCACCTCATTCTGTGATATTCCATTTATATCCCATACCTCGAATCGTCAGCAGCATCCGCGGATTGCCCGGATCATCTTCTACCTTCATTCGCAATCTGCGCATATACACGGTCAATGTACTGCTGTCTATATAATTTCCCTCGCAGTCCCACAGCTTATCCAGAATCTGCTCTTTCGTCAGCACAATGTTCGGATTCCGCATAAACAGGCAGAGCAGCTTATATTCAGCTGCTGTCAGATCAAGCAGCTGTCCGTTCTTAAATACCTGTCCCTGCAGCAAGAGTACCCGGATTCCATTTGCCTGCAGCTCTGTATCTGACACATTGAAATCCTTTGCCCGGCGGAGCAATGCATTAATCCTCGAAACCAGCACTCCCAGCTTGAATGGTTTTGTAATATAATCATCTCCACCCATATCAAGCCCCATTATAATATTGACCTCTTCATCCGAAGCCGTCAAAAAAATAATCGGTACCTTGGAACTCTGACGTACCTTCTCACAGAATTCAAATCCGGTTCCATCCGGAAGCGACACATCCAGCACCAGCAAATCGTAGCTACCTTCTGTCCATAATGCATCCGCCTCTTTTACTGTACGTGCCACCTCCAGCTCAAAGCCCTGCTTTTTAAATGCAAATGACAGACCGTTCACCAGACTTAAATCATCCTCCAGAAGTAGTATTCTGCTCATAGTTTCTTCCCTTCATATCTATCTCATCATTGATCCGATTGCTCTCACCGCAGCATAAATCCCCCGCAATGTTATCGGGATTCTCTGCAATTTATCCAAAGGATACCACATTGATTCCGGATTGTAAAACAGCAGAATCAAGGTTTATTTTTGTTGCCGTTCCAACCGCAAGATAAAACGTGACATTTGCTTTCTCATCCGTTACCGGAACATTCACCCGCCCGGTATAGGGGCTCCGTCCCTGATTTACATAATCTGTGCTAAAACACGGCAGCGAAGATGATTTCACCAGCTCCCGGAATACATCTTCCTCTGATTGCACCAGAAACTTGGATGCCGGCATCTTCTGCCGACACATCGTATCCCAGAATCCGAGTTCCGTACGCAACAGGAAATTAAACCCATTGATCTGCTCAAAAGTCAGGGATTCATACCGCGCCAGCTCATGGTCCTCCGGCACACAGACATATAGATGTTCCCGCATAAACGGCTGTGCCCCTTCCACCGGCGCCGAAAAAACCGCAATATCGCAGGCTGCATTTTTCCAGCCTGTCATAACCTCCTCGTTCTGACAGATTGCAGAAGAAATCGTTCTGTCCGGATAGGCAGCATTCAGCTTTTTCATCAATTCCCACAACGGAGCCGGTGCACAGGATCTAATTACAATGGTTCTCTGCCGGAGATCAAATGCCCGCACCTGTGCTACGGTCTGCTCGGTTTCCTGAAGCAGCTTTCTGCCATATTCTACGGCAGCTTCTCCGGTCGCATTTAATTCAATCCGGTTTTTCCCCCGGATAAACAGCGGTACCCCAAAGCTCTCCTCCAGATGCTGCATTGACCGTGTAATCGAGGGTGTTGAAATATGAAACGCCTCCGCAACCTTTGACAATGTTCCCAAATCCGCAAATGCTACCAGCTGTTTTAATTCATACAGATCCAGCATATATCCCGCTCCTTTCCTTTTGCTTTTCATTTTTTGAAACGTGCATTTCTGTATTAATAGTGTACTTTATCAGTAAATCATTGTAAAGTTGAATCTGTAAAAAGAATCTATATTTCAGAAATTTGGAGGTGTCACAATGGAATATGTTACATTAAATAATGGAATCAAAATGCCGAAGCTCGGTTATGGTGTCTACCAGACCCCACCGGAGGATACCAAGCGCTGTGTACTGGATGCCATTGATATCGGTTACCGAAGCATCGATACCGCACAGGCATATTATAACGAAGAGGGTGTCGGTGCCGCGTTGGCAGAATGCGGTCTGCCCCGTGAAGAGTTCTTCCTGACTACCAAGGTCTGGATCACCAATGCCGGCTATGAAAAAGCAAAACAGTCAATTGAGGAATCCATGCAGAAACTGCAGACCGATTATCTGGATCTGCTGCTGATTCACCAGCCGTTTGGTGATTACTACGGCACCTATCGTGCTATGGAGGAGTTCTATCAGGCAGGAAAGATCCGTGCGCTCGGCATTTCCAATTTCGGTCCTGACCGTTATCTGGATATCCAGCATTTTGCAACTGTCAAGCCGGCTGTGAATCAGGTCGAAACCCATGTATTCCAGCAACAGAAAACAGCCAAAGAATATCTGCAGAAATACGGCTGTCAGATTGAGTCCTGGGGACCTTTTGCCGAAGGCAGAAATGACATGTTTACCAATCCGGTCCTGACCGAAATCGGTGCAAAATACGGAAAAACAGCAGCGCAGATCGCTTTACGCTTCCTGCTGCAGAGTGATGTCGTTATCATCCCGAAATCCGTTCACAAGGAACGTATGCAGGAGAACTTTGATTTATTTGATTTCACATTAACTCCGGAGGATATGGCTGCAATCTCCGCTCTGGACAGCGGTGAAAGCCTGTTCTTCTCCCACTATGATCCAAAGACCGTGGAATGGTTTATGTCGATCGTATAAGATATGACAAACAATCAAAAAGTCCCTATCTCCACCATGCGTTTTCTGTGACCGATACAGGTATACCGATAGAATTATTGCAAAAATATTGCTTTATACCTCTTGACATTTTTATGAAACATTTTCATAATAAAGGTATACAAAATGACTTGGATGCATGGCTGGCATTTCTCAGCATTGATGACCCGGAGCTGATCGTAACACTGCTCTCACAGTATCCGAAATTTCGGGATATGTATGCGGATGTTTATGAGCTATGCAGAAATACGGAGGATATTATGGGACTTTTTTCAAAAGAATTACAGATACTGGATGAAAATACGGTTGACTACATGATTGACGAAATGCAGGCTACGATTGATGAACTGAAACGGAATAATCAGGAGTTGCAGTCACAATTAGCACATAAGGATCTGGAGTTACAGCAGCTGCGTCAGCAAGCTAGATAACTGCTGTGATAAAAACAGCGTAGCAGCCTGATAAAGCTGCTACGCTTAAATTTACTGATGTTTCCACATACTTATAGATACCGTTTTTCCGTCTTAATTCCTGTGGTGTTCCCTGTTCTGCAACTTACAGAGCAGCTTTGATTGCTGCCATCAGCTCATCATAGGTCTCATATGCCGGCAACTCCGGATGATCCTTCTTGATCTGCTCGGTACTCTTGAACAGGAAGCCTGCCTTACTTGCCTGAATCATCCCCAGATCGTTGTGGCTGTCACCACTGGCGATCGTCTGATATCCGATTGACTGCAATGCCTTTACGGTTGTCAGCTTAGAGTTCTCGATCCGCATCTTAAATCCGGTAATCTCTCCGTCCGGTGCTACCTCCAGAGAATTACAGAAGATGGTCGGCCAGCCAAGCTTCTTCATCAAAGGACCTGCAAACTGGGTAAAGGTATCACTGATAATGATCACCTGGGTAATGCTTCTTAATTCATCCAAAAACTCTTTTGCACCCGGAATCGGATCGATCTTCGCAATTGTCTCCTGAATCTCCTTCAATCCCAGACCGTGCTCTTTTAAGATTCCGATTCTCCAGTTCATCAGCTTCTCATAATCCGGTTCATCTCTGGTCGTTCTCTTTAACTCCGGGATTCCGCTTGCCTCTGCAAATGCGATCCAAATCTCCGGAACCAATACACCCTCTAAGTCTAAACATACGATATTCATATCCATTTTTCATTCCTCCGCTGTTATTCTTTAAGTACATGCATTAAGTATAACCCAGACTACCTCTGCCCGCAACCTATAAATCCGAATCTAATTTTACATTTTTCTGGTTGTGAAATCAGCTGTTTTTTGCTATAATCACTTCGGTTAAAAAAGAACCTTATCTTAATTTCTAATATCAGGAGGTGAGTTTTATGGATAGTTGCGATTGTATAGGTCGAAGTCAGTTATGTGATGCATCAGCATATAGAAGAATGCAGCTATTCATAAAACAGAACTAGCTACATTCTGTCTTGTTATGCTCCGGCATCACACCGGAACGTTCCGGAGATAAGGAGGCAGAAATGAAAAAAGAAATCACAACCAGAACCGATTATACAAATGAACTGATCAAAATCATCCACACTACAAAAAACGATACCAGTCTGTTGAAAAGACTGTCCGATTATCATGAGCGTGATATTGCAGAGGCGATCACCCGGCTTACAGAGAACGAGCGCAAGCACCTTTACCGGATTCTTGGTGTCCAGCGGGTGGCAGAAGTCTTCTCCTACCTGGATGATGTCGAGATCTATCTGGAGGAACTGCCGGTAGAGCGTGCTGCCAAGGTCGTTTCCTACATGGATGCGGATGATGCTCTGGACGTTCTGGATTATCTTCCGGATGAGAAGAAACAGGAAATCGTCAAGCTGCTGGATGAAGATGCCCAGAAGGATGTTCGGAAGCTGCTTTCTTACGATGAGGATGAAATCGGAAGCTGTATGACGAACAACTTTGTCTGTATTCCGGATACGCTTACCATCCGTGCAGCCATGAGTGCGCTGGTAAAACAGGCCGGTGAACATGATAATATTTCCACGATCTATGTCATGGATCAGGACGAAAAATTCTCCGGTGCGATCGACTTAAAGGATCTGATCATTGCCCGCGAGAATGATAATCTCCGGGATATCATCAGTAGTTCTTATCCATATGTGTTAGAGCATGAAAAAATTGACGTCTGTATCGAAAAGATTGCAGATTATGAAGAAGATTCCCTGCCGGTACTGACCGAAGACGGCCGGATTGCCGGTATTCTGACTGCGACCGACATTGTAGAGCTGGTCGATGATGCTATGGGTGATGACTATGCAAAGCTGGCCGGTCTGACTTCTGAGGATGACCTGAAGGAGTCCACGCTGACCAGTATGAAGAAACGTCTGCCATGGCTGATCATTCTGTTATTCCTTGGAATGGCAGTTTCTTCTGTGGTCGGCATCTTTGAATCTGTAGTTGCC
>HF991343.1:132961-147611 GCA_000431515.1 Clostridium sp. CAG:632
CCTGACTGCCCGTAAGAAACTGGCACTGCTCTGGAAGGAAGTGAAAATTGGATTCTTAAACGGTGCAAGCCTTGGCATCATGGCTTTAGTATTCCTTGGCATTTATATCCATCTGTTTAAGGGCTATGCATGGATGCCGGCTTTCCTGATCTCTGGCTGTGTCGGTGTATCACTGATCGTTGCAATGGTGATCTCCAGCATGATCGGAACCGTGATCCCGATGTTCTTCCACAAGATCCATATTGATCCGGCGGTTGCTTCCGGACCACTCATTACAACGGTCAATGACCTGGTTGCAGTTGTCACCTACTATGGATTGGCAATGGTATTTCTGGTTAATATTTTCCGGATTGCCGGTTGATTTCGCCGGGAGCCATTACTCCCGGTTCTTCAGTACCTCCGCAGGAATCATTTTCCGGATTCTTCGGACAAGCAGATGATTGATGATGAAGTACAGGATAAACACCAATGCGAATATTCCCAGATAAATCCATACAGAGAAGGATTTATCAACACCGCAGGCTACATTTGGTGTAAATGCCGGTCCATAAATGGCATCCATGATTATTTTTCCGAGAGGAACCGAGAGCAATGCCCCAATGGCGATCACATAAAAGTTACCGTCTAGGTACATCTTCTTCAGCTCCTTATCCCGATATCCGAATATTTTGATCAGTGAAATACTGAATGCGGAACGATCGATCATCACCTTCATCATCAGATACAATACAATCGCAAATATGATAACAGACACCGTCCCCAATGTAATGATCATTCCCTGCATCTGGTTTACAAAGATACCGGCTGCTTTCTCCACATCCGTCTTTGTTATTGTAGAATATAACCGTCCGGATTCGATTTCAAGGTCGTGATCAGAGAACACTACATTATAATAATCATCCGGTTCTCCAAAAAGCTCCAATGCCTTATCATATGGCATAAATACCATGAAGGACGGAGAATACTGCGTAATGTCATATATCTCAAATGCATATAATTTATCTGCTTCTTCATCCTTTAAGGTAATCACATCTCCAACCTTCAGACCATATTTGTAAGCAATGGCTGAACTAATCACCACCTGACTGGAGGTATCCTTCAGATTTACATCAAAGAATGGATTATCCTCTGTAATTCCAAGGACTGTCACATCAAAGGTATAACCGTAAATGGCTTTTTTCATTGTCTTCGCATATGCCTTATACCCCCCTTCCGGCACCTCCTCTGACGGATATTTATAGGTATACATATACTCGTATTTTGTATCCTGTGGATACTGTATGCGCACAGTATCGCAGTACACAAATATTTCCATTGCCATGATTGCGATCAACAGGCTGACAAACATTCCGAACACAACCGTAAATGCCGTTCTTCTCTCCCGGATGATCTGACGCAGCTTGAATAACCGCATAAACTTCATATGCTTTAACTTAAAATCATTTCCCTTACTTACCTTCTGCTCGTTCTTAATCAGAGTCAGCACCGGCTTTGACAGTCGTTTATTGATAACCAGACTGGTTACGATCCAACAGATCAACGGTGGCGCTATCACTCCGTAAATCAACAGATATGGCATTATTATTACATTCAGATCCGGCAAAGAATAGTAATTATAACAATCCTGCATCTGCACCCTTACGCCGACTTTACTGTATCCGATCAGGGTACCGATCACACCGGAAACCGCAGCAATGACGGTCGGCAGCATTACATAGTGTTTCATCAGGTCCCGCTTCTTTACCCCCAATGCGTATAATGCACCGATGACGGAACTCTCCCGGTCAATGGAATGTACCACGAATACAGATAATACATAAGAAATCAAAACCAGAATAATACAACCCGCAATGGTTCCGACGCTCCGGTACAGCTCCTGATCTCCGGATGCTGCCTGAATTCTTGCGTTATCTCCTGCTTTTACAAAGGTCATCAGATTCCCGGCATCTGCGTCAAAGATTTCATCAATAATGTCATCGGTTTCATCCTTTAAGTCCTTCACACCATCCTGCAGTTCCTCTGCACCATCCGACGCCTCCGCAACGCCATCCGTATACTCGTCAACTCCATCGGCAAAGGATTTCAGTTCTTTTAATTCCAGCAACAGATTCTTCATGGACATCCGTACCAGTGCACTGCTCTGTGCCGGAATCTGTGCCTCCAGAACCCGTTCAAAATTCTCTCTGGTCAGAGTCGGGATTCCATAGCTTCCCAATGCCTTATTGGCTTCTGACAGGTAAGAATCCAGAATCGTATCGGCTCCATCCCGTAAGGCTTCGTTATTATCACTTAATTCCTTTAACCCATCCTTTAATTCCTCTGCACCATCTACCAGCTCCTGAATTCCGTCACGAAGCTCATCCTCTCTGCCCAGTGTCCGGTCCCAGTATTCCTGAAAATATGCATCCTGTACATCGTCCGCTGAAAATTCCAACTCCTTTAATTCGTCTTTTAACTCGTCATCTGTCATCCTGTCATTTAAGAGATATGCATAATAATATTCTTCAGATTTCGCGCTCTTTCCTTCCTTACGCATTGCCTGATAGGTATCTGCTGTCACAAATGCAAGTCCAAAATTCTGGCTGTCACACCCGGTATCTCCCAGTGTTTTTAAGGTGCAATCATAATCCGGCACCGTACCGATTCCGACTACCCGAAAAACATGTCCACCGATCTCGATCTTATCATCGACCCGAATCCCATTTATCTCTGCATAGCGCCGCTCCAGTACCACCTCATCCTCTGCTGCTGCCGGGCTGCCTTCTTTCAGAGTAATCTGATTGATTTCCTCCCGGTTTTCAAACAACCGCAGTGTCTTGGTCTCTTCTACGGTATAATCCAGAAAAAACATTTTCTCCAGTGTGATGCCCCGGGCTCTCAGAGCTTCTTCTTCGCTCTCCTTCATCGGCACGAACAGGGAAAACTCACCATCCTCTGCATGAGCATCTGCATCTGCCTTTAAACTTCCCCGGATAATTGTTTCTGCTGCTCCCAGCATGCTGATGACCAGATACATACTTAAGATGATCAGAAATCCAAGTGCCAGATACCGGGCAATATTTGTCTTAAAATCACGTAAAATTCTTTTTCGTAATACTTTCTGCATTTTATAAATCCTCCAATTCTGCTGCCGGTACCTTCGTCTCGTTACGGTAATTTTTCCGGATCAGACCATCCTTTAAGATAATAACCTGATCTACCATATCTTTGATCGCATTATTATGTGTAACGATCAGCATGGTCGTACCATACTGCGCATTGATTTTTTCAAGCAGAACGAGAATATCTCTGGAGGTCTTGGAATCCAGTGCTCCGGTCGGCTCATCACAGAGCAACAGCTTCGGATTCTTGATCAGTGCTCTGGCAATCGCACACCGCTGCTGCTGTCCACCGGATAACTGCGCCGGGAACTTGTTCTGATGCTCTGTCAGTCCCAGAATGTCCAGCAGTTCGTCCATATTTAACGGATGCTCTGTCAGATATTCACACACCTGTATATTCTCACGCACTGTCAGGTTTGGAACCAGATTGTAGAACTGGAAAATAAATCCCAGATAATCTCGCCGGTAATCGGAAAGCTCCTCCGGCTTTAATCCGACCATTTCTTTTCCATCCACCTGAATGGACCCGGAATCTACCACGTCCAGACCACCGATGCAATTAAGCAGAGTTGACTTTCCTGATCCACTGGTTCCCTGTATTACACACATACTTCCCTGATCAACGCCGACTGTAACCCCTTTCAACACCTGAATAAAGCTACCACCTTCGCCGTAACTCTTCTTAACATCTGACACCTGAACATACATGATTCTTTCCTCCTGTTTTATAATTCTTTTGTTTTTTGTGCAAACATAACACTGTTATGTTTTGTTATGTAATTTAGCTATGCCCGATTGCCGGACATAGCCTGTTTCTTCCTCTTTAAATCGATTTTTACTTTCTACGAAATAATGCTTCCCACCCGGCCAACAGATAATCCAGTACCTGATCCATATGCTTGAGTGCCTTTTCTTCATTCCGCTCGTGAAGCAGTATATGCACATAGGCATCCAGCTCAATATGGATCACCCAATGCAGAATGTAATCATCCGGTGGCTGTACCCCCAGCTGTTTCGCCTGCTCCTGTGCCAATGCACGCTGCCCGTTTTCAAACAGATCCACAATCTCATCCAGACAATTCTCATACCGGGATCCCTGACTATTCGTCAAAAGCATCTGACAGATATCATAATTCTTATATAATACATGAAGAATCTGCTCGGTTGCATTATGATCATCATGCATATTATCCTTATCCGCTCCCGGAAGATTCTGCAGCATCATCAACTCCTGCCGCACATGCTGCTCTGCCATTTCCCGTATCTGATCTAAGGTCGGCTGCACGATGGCCGAGAACAAATCCTCTTTATCCTGAAAGAAAAAGTACAAGGCTCCGGTCGTCACACCTGCCTTCTTACAGATGCTGCGCAGGGAGGCCTTCTGATAACCCTTTTCCAAAAACTCCTCTCTTGCACACACAAGGAGACGTTCCTTTGTCTCATGATCATTCTTCATATTTCTACCTCAATCTATCTACCGCTTCTACATAACATCGTTATGGTAGCATAACAGTGTTATCCTGTCAAGCAGGAACTTTCATCAAAATCCATTTATTATTCTGGCAACCATTTCCTCTTCTCTGATCATTGCCTGGGTTCTGCACAAGGTCATGCACATTCTCGGAACGATATCCGGAAGCATAGCCTTTAGTTCCGGAACGGCTTTCCGTTTTGCAAACAAATACTCTCTTCCTGAAGCATTGGATAATGAATCAGTTCCTTACTATCCAAGTTCTCCCTGTGCATATCCACCGCCGTAATCTGATGGTTCGTATAGGTGGTATAGTAATAAATCCCTTTCTGGGCATTCCAGCAGGAAGTATAAATGGTGATCTCATATTTTTCCTCTGCCACCTCACAGCATCCCCTCTGCTGATCCACGGCTCCGAGAATATGGAAAAACTGCCCCACACTCTCCGGTTCCCCTGTTCCGGATACTGCATGCAGCTTCACAAATGCAACTCTGACAAACCGGGATGAAGAGGACAGATCTCCCGGAAGACCGATCGCACCCATGCCACGACTATACGGCTTCAGATCTATCTGCTTCGCAAACTGATTCTCCGGCTGTTTCGGTGACAAATGCATATAGGCATTCAGTCCGAACATCTGCTGCTCAAACGGTGGGTTATTCGTCAGGACGCCAACCGGATTCTCATAAATCTTAAGTCCATCTGCAACCGACTCCACCGTGATCGCACCACTCCGATCCGCAATGATCCAATGCAACTGTGCCGCCGGAAGCCGGTCACTATACGGGGTTCCTGTCAGATTCATTTCCTCCAGCAGTCCCTTCGCCTCATCAAGTGTTGCACACTGGCTGAGCACCCATGGTATAAACTCATACTGTGCTACATTTCTACGTCCTTCTTCCGGTTGTGCATAGACTGCATTTCCCACAAAATTCAGCCCTGCCATCCCCAGTCCTTTTTCATTCACCGCATCATAATATAACGGATACCGGTCTGCAATATGTGCCATCCCTATGATCGCATAATGGCTCTCCCGCCTGCCGTCATAGCGGAAATCAAACGGATAATTCCGCGGTGTGATCGTAATCTCTTCTCCATAAGAAAACTCATAATCCAGAGTCCGTCCCATATAAAAGTCCTTTGTCTGATAAGTTGCTGCTGTACACATGTCAATCTCCTCGTTTCATTCCTGTTCTTTTATTATTCTGCTGCTACTGTTATGCCATTTAATTGTATTGTCATCCTATTACTTAGTATCAAAGATATGCGTTTCTTTATTCATGGTATTTCAGTTATGGCCTTTTGTCAAACGAACTTTACACATTCACTCACATACCAACCGATAAAACTGTGCTCTGCTCCCGCAAAATTCCTCCCGGAATGAATTTACAAACCCGACCGTCTATGCTAAGATTCTCACAGAACTATCATTACTGATAAAGGGAGTTAATTATGATATTATATTGTGCGAACTGCGGAAAAGCTCTAGTCTATAATCCCGCAAAAAACAAAATGGAGTGTCCAAGCTGCGGAAGTCTTTTTGATGCGGAACGGACTCCGGAACCGGAAGACACGATGGAATGTAACATTTACACACGATGGTATGTAACATTTACACCTGTACCGCCTGCGGTGCGGAACTTGCTATCAACGGCGTGGAGTCTTCCACCTTCTGTGCCTACTGTGGGCAGCCGACCATCATATTCAGCCGGGTCTCTTCTGAAATCAAGCCGAAATATATTCTTCCTTTCTCCGTTACAAAGGATCAGGCTGTAATTGCAATCCGTCAGAAACTGAAAAAGGGATTCTTTATTTCCAATGAGATTAAGAACTTTGATGTAGAACGGGTACGGGGAATCTATATCCCGTACTGGTTGTTTGACATTCATTATGAAGATAAGGTCTATCTGAGCGGGACAAAGGGTTCCGGTGATAATGAGCATGATGTCTTCTTCTACCGGGAAGCGGATTGTAACTTTAAGCAGCTGACACTGGATGCATCCGGGAAATTAGCAGACGAATCTTCACAGAGACTGGAGCCATATGATACTCATGCACTTCAGCCGTTTGATATCAGTTACCTGTCCGGATTCTATGCGGATCGCTATGACGTACCGGCAGAGCAGTTACATACACTTGCGATCTCCCGTGCGGAGAATCTGTTTAATGCTGCGATCAAGGATACTGTACATGCCAATAACGTAACTATCGTTCAGAACGCCCCAGAACGTCAGATTCTGAAAGCTGACTATGCTATGCTGCCGGCCTGGTTTCTGACCTTCCGTTACCAGCAGAAGCCATATACCATATTAGTGAACGGACAGACCGGAAAGGTTGTCGGTGGTGTTCCATATAACAAATCAAAGGTAGCTGTCTGCTTTATTTTAACCGGATTGGCAGTCTCCTTTTTTGCCTTTTTAATTATTTACGGACTTTTCCTTATGGATATGATCGATTCTCCGGGAAAATTTGTTTTTGATGTTCTTATTGTTACCGGCATCTTCGTTGGTATCGGTATCGCTAAGTTTCATAAAGTAAAAAAGAGTGTGGAATTGACAGAAAGCAAAACTACAGATTCATATGTAAAAGATCGACAGGAGGGAATATAATATGGGATTCGGTGCATTTATTTTAGGCAATCTACTGGGATTCGGCTTCGCATTTATGCTGGTCGGCATTCTGGTAAAACGTTCCAACGACCACGGAGACAGCAAGGGAACTTTTCTGGATTTTAACTCTCAGCTTCTACACGTTACCGTAAAGCGGGATGATGTATGCGATCCAAAGGATCTTGATTATATTGCATCATTAAATAATAGGAAATAACTACAGCTTTCATTTACAGAAAGCTCTTATATGGTGCAATTGATTTTAATGCAATTTCCAGTTCCCGCATTTTTATCCCTCCTTCAATAATTGACAAATTTCGTGTTTCTTTGGCATAACCTTCAAGGCTCCGGTCACCATCCGCTTTTGTATGGACAAACGCAAGGGCTGTAGGAACCTCCGGATCTTCTATCAGATTATCCGTATTGATTCCCTGCGTACTTAAACCCTCTTCCGTAAAATCAACCAGCAGTTCACCTAATGCCACTACATCATACTTATTCATACACTGTTTCTCCTAAGACATAGAGATATCATACTTCACAATATCGGCAATCACAGTTCCATCGCAATAGAAACTGATTGCATCAGCTTCCATTGGTGTGTAGAATGTATTGCTAAATACCTGTTCTCCATCATTCAGGAAAATCTCCGCAGAATATTTATCCATTATCATCCGGATCTTACATGTTTTCAGTGTAGTTCTTGCATTTACTCTCCGAATTGATATGGCATCACGTACCATCCCGGAATAGGTACGATCTATCTCTATCTGATTCTTATCTCTCCGAATTGTAAAGCTGGTCTGATACTTCTCATTCTGTGCAAAAGCAATCGTAAATTCCCGATAATCTCCGCTCTGTATCTCTATTGTCATGTCCAAAATCCGTCCTTCAATACCAGCCAGCTGTCGCATGCCGCTTATTCTTTTACCTTTATAAGCAACCTCATTCTTATGATAGTTTTCAAGCTCACGAACCGGGTTCTGCAACAGCCTGCCCTGTTTTAACTGCAGTTCTCTAGGTATTGTCATCATGCAGGCCCACTTCTGATCTGCCGGACGAATATTGGAATCCCATGACTGCATCCATCCGATCAGAATCCGTCTTCCATCTGAAGCCAGCATTGTCTGCGATGCATAGAAGTCCAGGCCATCATCCAGAGAATGCACATCCTGATAGTGAAAATTATGTTGTGCTCTATCATAAACGCCCATATAATATACAGAATTATTACCATTATGAAACTCCTGATCTGCACACAGATCCTGTGGCGATGTAAGCAATATATAACTGCCATCCAGGCAAAAGAAATCCGGGCACTCCCACATACTTCCCAGTGTACCGTCCTGATCACTGGCCAGTACTGACACATACTGCCATTCCATAGAATCTTTTGAGAAAAACAATACTACCTGTGGCTTCCCCTGATCCGTTTTGTTTCCTACCACCATATAGTAGCCATCTTCTTCTTTCCAGATCTTCGGATCCCGAAAATGTTCCCTACTGAAGTGTTCCGGCAGCATTTCTCCGGTTATAACAGGATTCTGCTCATATTTCCTATATTGTTCACCATCGCCCCACGCAAGGCACTGATTCTGGTAAGTCTTCTTTTCTCCGTTTTCTTCTTTCTCTATAACTCCGGTATATACCAGCAAATGTCCCTTTTCAGTCTCAATTCCAGAACCTGAAAAACACCCTGCATCATCATAGGACTGATCCGGAGCCAGTGCTACCGGAAGTTCTGTCCACCTGATAAAATCTTCTGTTTCACAATGCCCCCAGTGCATAGGTCCCCAGATCTCACTATATGGATGGAATTGATAAAACAAGTGTACCTTTCCCTGATAAACAGAAAATCCATTAGGATCATTCATCCATCCACAAGGTGGTGTCACATGAAACATTGGCAATTCATCTTTCGATACATGATTTTCCTCTTTATAGCTATTTGCTTTACTCAATTTATCCATACATATTCCTCCTATACTTCCAATCGTTTCCTCTGTTTCGTTATCAAAGAAATGCATCCGGTGTAGTACAAACACAAATTCCAAGTATCAACTTGTCACCATGTGCACGCAGCTTTTCTGCCAATTCTTCTGTAATCTGCATCTTATTATCATCTGCTAATACACTCTGAGCACCATCTAGCAATAGTGCATAAATAATGATAACCGGTATTGTAACCAGTGTAATAACCGCCAGAGTCTGTCCCATCGTTGTATTATCATTTGATGTGATTGCATTCAGGCCAATCTGTGCAGTCAAAAGATCACTGGATGTAAACACCAGAGAAGTCCACGGATAAACTGGCTAAGTTCCTGGCTAATGGAAAGAGTGAATTCGTTGGTATTCTACTTCCAAATCTATTTCTCCATTATTATTCAGAAATGTCAAATCAAATTCTATCTACCTATGAGACATTTGGATACAAATTGATAGAAGGTCTCATCGTGCTGATCCACACGATTTCTTCTGCAGAACTGACTTCCTATCCATCTGTATCTAGAATTGACAATACCTTTTCAAATAAGCTCTCCGTGCCAATTACCACAATACATAACTTCTCTCTGGTGCGTGAGACACTCTGAAATAAAAGTCTGTAATAGCTGTAGTCCGGATTCGGGTGTGCATTTCCCTGCAGAACCCCTTCCGCATTATATCGAAAATGATTGGTCAATGTGATGATCACATTCTCAAACTCCATGCCTGCCGTCTCCGGTGCACAGATATCACCCGGACAACCCTCGATCGGATCATCATATTCAATAAACGTGTATCCCCTCTGTTCCCGGTAATATAGAATAATCTCCCGTGCCTCTACCGCATCCCGTGCATACAATACATCCACATTTTCATAGGTATAATGCACATGCTCGCCTCTGCAGTTTAAATCAAGCAATGTGCGGATAAATGCATTCATCTCTCGGTTGCTCCGAATCCGGCCGGACAGCTTCTGCTCCTGAAAGTCCGGCAATTCTGCAAGTTTCTCCGGAATGTTCCTGCGCTTCTCGCTCTTGGACAATATCTGATAATAATCATAAGAAAAGATGCACATTCTGTGGGACTCTGAAGGTGATTCTTCCGTAATCCGCATCAGCCGGTCTAACATTTCCACCGACATCCGCTGAGCTTCATCCACCAGAAAGAATCGATATCCGGCAAGGTCTATCTCTGCAACCTCCGTCTCACTATAAATGTCCACCCGTGGCATCATGTGGTTCAGGCAGCTATGCCCCTCACTCAGCATTCCGCAATGAATGATACAGACGCTTCCCTGCAAGGCTAACTTCTTTGCCAGATCATAAAGCAACAGCGTTTTCCCGGTTCCGGCAATTCCGGTAATCCCATAAAACTGTGACATTCCTTCCAAAATCGTCCGACGTATCATCTCCTGCTGCTGCGTCAGGAAATAGCGATTTTCTAAAAATTCCTGTGGCATATTTAACGGCGAGATCAAATAATCCTTCGCCCGCATCAGCCGGTCCAGATTCTCCCGTTCATATTCCGTAAACTGTCTCATGTCCAAAATCAGCTCTGAAAAATCTGCCGGAATCAGATGTCCATCCTGCAAGGTATATAAAAGACCGGTCTCTTCCACATAGGTATATAGTCTGAGAACCGGTGCCAGCGGATTCAGATAATATTGATTCTTCAGAAGCTGCTTCTCCATCTTCTCTTCAGAAACGCTCTGACTCTTTAGCTCAATATTCAAAACCTTCTGTCCGGTACATACCTTTAACAGGTCAAATTCCTTTCCAATCTGATGTATCGTATAGGAATAAAAAAAACCCTCCAGCTCTGCAAGGGTGACGCCTCTTTCCAGAAGTACTTCGACAAGCGTTCGAAGACTCTGAAACTCACATTCCTTCACCCGTACCCGTTCATGCCTGGCCGAAAGGATATTCTCAAATACTGTATATGTTATTTTGTCCTGATTTCTGCTAAGCAGATACAAGTTAACCGCCCTCATATACATCTCCCCCGGTAAACGATCTGCTTCTCTCAGGTCGATCACCGCAAATCATTACTGTAAATTTATCATCTATATAATCATACCATCTATCCGGGAGATATTCAACTAAAGTATAGGCACGGGTTCTTTTATCCTACATGCTTTTCTATCATTGCCAGGATATTCTCCTGCCTTGCCGGCTTCAGGATATATCCATTCGGCTTCAACGTCAGAATCTCCTGAATATAGTTCCGATCTGCCACTGCTGACAATAGCACAACCGGAAGGCTGGAGAATTTTATCGTACTTTATAATCTTTTCACATCTACATATGTTGTACTTTTGCCTGCTCCGATTTTCGCAATCTTTTCTTCATCAACCAACTTCTTCAAAGCTCTCTCAACCGTTTTTTGACTAAGTTCCGGACATAGTGTCATAATATCCGACTTTCCAAGTTTTACCAACGACCGTTCAATAATACTATACACTCTTTCCGGCGAGGTCATTTTTTTCTTTTCCAGTAAAACAAAACGTTCTTCAAAATCCTTATAGGCCTTAATAATAGTTCCTAATGTATATTTTATAAATGGCATATAATCGTTAGAATTTTCATGCCAATCTATGGAACTATCCTGTAATACTTCATAATATGTCTCCTGCGACTTCTCTACCACCATTTCAATACTGATATATTTCCCTACCAAGTATCACTGCTGATTGATATGGGATTTTCTGCCCACCTGATAGCGGATCGGGGACACTGTTCAGATGGTCAATAACACCTATGGCCACTTGTACCCGACCAAGCACCAGGAAGTAGCCGACCAGTTAGATCAGCTCTTAAAATAGTATCATTTTAGTATCAAAAAAGGACTGCCATTTCTGACAGTCCTTATATTTATTGATTTTTTAATTATTCAATAATTGTAGCAACACGACCAGAACCTACGGTTCTACCACCCTCACGGATTTGGTTATACCGTTTTCTTGGTTTTTGACAGTGTTTTGTGTGTAATATATGGCTTATTTTGTGTGATATGGTATGTCATTTTTGTGGTTGACGGAATTTTTGTTGCCAAAATGTTGCCACAGGGAAATGATCTTAGTTGTCCCATATGGCAAATGATCATCGCCATCGTCATCTGCATTAAATACTAGAAACTTTGTCTCATCAAATCCTGTCTGAATATAGTTCATTACGAAACAACAGCAGTCACCATACCAACTACCTCCTCCGAATCAATTGCAAACAATCCACATTCCGATCCCCCCAATACCCAACGATGTCTGAATGTTTTATCTATTGGATAATCATTTGACACATGCTCATTTTGAGTTAAACTGCAAAATGCAGGTACATTTGAATGCGAAAGCTAAATTCGACGCATATGTTTTACTTTGTTTTAGCAGTGATTTCCGTCTTAACTACCGTCCTATTCTTAATAGCTGTAGTTATTTCATTATAAAGATTCACTGTACTTTCAGGTGTTTCTATTGATACAACCAGCGAATACCGAACTTTACTATTATACTTCTTTTGATTAGTTCTTAACTTCCACCATCCTGTGGTAGGATAGACCATAATATAATTACTTTGGCTCAAATCTACCGCTGTTCCTTCCCATATATCAGAATGAATGGAGCCCACATTTCTATTTTGTGAACCTAATAACCACCTATTGCTATCATTTGAAACCGTACTCTTGTCCTCATCTTCGTCACGCATAGCTTTACTAATTCTTCTCTTAAACTCATCCTTAGACTCTGTAGGATTATTCACATCAAATACTAACCCACAAGATGGATAACGATATTTATCCTTCCAGCCTATTTGCCCAGGACCTGGTTCAATATAATACGACAAAGTCACCCGCATTTTTACTGTTTTTTCACCCAATGTCTTAAGAATATCCGTTGGCCATGGAATGTCATGCATATGCATTTCATTAGAAGTAGGATTTCCTTTACCTTTTTTCTTAAAAGGTTGCAATTCATCTTCTATGATTAAATTAACACTATTCTGCGCACTATACACAGCCCGCTCTAAATTTGGAACTCCATATCCACATACTCGAAGCAAATTTCTATAATCATTCTTTGTTGGATGGCCTACAGGAATAAATGTTTTAATCATTTCATCTGTCCATGTCGCTGAATGCACTAGCAGAGCTCTAATCGTCTCTGGCCATAACTGTGGACAATTATGTTGTATGTTAGCAAGCATCCATGCCGCTTGCGCTGTTGCAGGACTTGTCATATTTGTTGCGATAAGTGATTTCCCCATTAAAAAATCCTTGCAAGTTGTAACCATATCCAAATCTTCAAGTTCTGAATAACCATTCAAGAAACTTTCATTCGGATTATGTCCCAGATTTCCTCCCTCAAAAACTACCTCTGGTTTTATTGGCCATTTAGACTTTTCCCATGTAATAGAAGAAGATGTAAATGGGGACACACCGCCTTTATTTGATACCGGCCTATAATCTGCATATTCCTTTTTGGCTATTACAGTTTTATCAGTGTATGCCCCTATTGTAATTGCATTCCAAGCTTGCCCCGGATTTTCAACTGAATGTAATTGTACAGCCGATAAATAATCCCCAGCATCCGCAATTTCTGTTACAGAAGTATTACCTGCCGATATACACATAAGTCTTTTCTTATCATCTGATAATCCTTCATTAATCCCTACCAACAAGGCATCTATCGCAGCTGACCAAGAAGTAGGCACACCTTTTCCTAAATCTCTCGATTCAGATGTTGTTATTGCCATACAAAACGTTCTGTTTGCAGATGGATTTTCTGCTTCTGCAATATATGCCGCTTGCCGAGTAACTGCGCCATACAATTCTTCGTCATTATCATTTGGATTATTTAAAATTTTGACCGACTCCAAATAATGATATACTTCAACCACAGACATACTCTCTAACTTGTCTTGCAAATCAAAATATGTAGCAATACCTGCCATTTCAGTCCCATGACCTATTCTATCATCAACACCTCTATCCACATATACAGTATGCATATCCCTATCCTTTAATACAGATTTCAAAAGCGGATGCGCATTATTTACACCTGTATCGAATAAACAAACTGATGTATTACTACTCTTTGATACATCAATACGCTTTTCTAGTTCAGCAACCCATTCTTTTTGCTCCCATGTCGCCATGTCTGTATAAAAACTTACTGGCGTAATCATCTTTCTTATTTCTGCCAAATTTCCACTTGCCAACAAGAGTTGTTTTAAACCTTCTAAATTGGCTTTGATTAAGACAACAACACGTTCTGGAAATGTAATTATTTTTTCCTTATATTCAATTCCCAAATCAGAACACAGTATCCAAAATGTATCTACAATTACTTTCGGCTGTTCATTCATTTCATAACGAAGCCATACCTCACACCAAATACTTGTTTCATCCGGCATTGATTCTTTCTTTCCTACCCATAAAGATTCAATCATAGCCGTATTTATTTTTTCTATTGTAGTTATTACATCTGAACCGC
>HF991343.1:147631-156547 GCA_000431515.1 Clostridium sp. CAG:632
CCGCTCTGAGTCTCCGCATACTTATTTATTTTTTTTAAAAAGAAGTCTTGCTTTTTAGTAGGGACATATACTGTGGCCTTTGTGACTCCATTTTCCTCACTTACATTCAAAAGGCGCACATGTTGTCGTGCATCTTCCAAACTCTTAGTAACCAAATCATAGCCTTCCTTACCTTCTATCTGAAGATATACACCATCACGGACAGAAGTAGCTACTACATTTTTTGTTTCATTTAACGCACAGTTCCAAGCATTTTCCAATTGTTTCTGTAGATAGGATGCATGTCCTTTTCTACTCGCTCTTGGCGGGAAATTGGGCTCTCCCCCTCCACCATTTACTGGTACATATGTCAGACTTTCTCCTTTCTCCTCAAGCAAAATATTTTGCAGACTTCTTTCCATTTATCTTTAAGCCTCCTTGAAACGATACAACTCTCTCCTGTTCTGTAACACTCCTATCATGATTTTTTTATCAATAATGGTTTCTTCCATAATTGAATACTTCAATGCGTCTTCACATGCTTTAGCTATGTCCGAATGGCTTAGACCAAGTGCTACTTCCATTACCTCTTGGTCATAAACATCTTTTCCTGAATGTCCTTCCAACTTATTCTTCATTATTCTAAGTATCTGGTTTTCATCAGGTAAAGAATATTCTAAAACATCATCAAAACGTCTGAACAACGCTTTATCTAATATACTCGGATTATTAGTAGCTGCAATAATCAAACTAAACGAATCCTCATTCTCCAAATATTGAAGAAAAGAATTTAAGATGCGTCTCATTTCTCCAACATCATTATCAATACTTCTGTCAGAACCAATTGCATCAAATTCATCAAACAAATACACCCCTGGACAATCCTCAATGTAATCAAAGACTTGTCTCAACTTAACGCTTGTCTCCCCCATATACTTTGTTACCAATTTATCAATTTGAATAACATATAATGGTAAATTAACCTCATTAGCAATAACTGACGCCGTCATTGTTTTTCCGGTTCCTGGCTCTCCAGTCAATAAAATTTTACTACGATTCTTTAATCCATTTTTTCTTAAAACTTCTTTTTTACGGAATTCATTAATTATGCGCAACACTTTACTTTCAAGTAACTCACTTAATACTATGTCCAGCATATCAACATAAATATCCCTCTGCTCTAAGGTATCCAATTTCTTAGTAAATGGCATCACTTTTTTCTTAGAATTCTTGACATTCTGAACTAAGTTCTTAATTTCTCTAGCACAGCTAGTATGTCCAATTTTTGCTTCATGAGCTGCAATCTGAAGTGCCACCGTTTTAAATTTTTCATTATCATCATCAAAATGTGCTCTTATCAAAGCCTTTAATTGTTCTGCTGTTGCCATACTTGCCTCCTAATACAAATGTGCGATTATTTGTATCTACCATCTATAAGAAATTCCGACCTTTAAATTACCGCATACATAGTTTCTACTTGATATTTACAATACATACGTTTATCTAGTATAATATATCACATAAAGCTTACAAAGAATATATTTTTTCTCTTTACCCTAACTATTTCAACCATATTCCTCATATTCAGAGTTCACTCTTTTCATTTATTATAACTAAAGTTTGCAACAATCTCTGTTTGAACTCTGTATGAATACATGGTAACACTCTATTAACCTTAGTTCCCTTAGAAAAAAAATGTTTCCGGCTTTTTACTGTAGCAAGTCTCCCTTGTAACATATCTGGGAAAAGCATAAAACGCTCTTCAACTTTTCCATCTCTATACTTAACAAATATTTTTGGATTAAACTCCCATGTACCATTATGTACAGATTCGTTTCGCAATGATTCTATCATGCTTACCAAATCACATCTTTCAAACAACGTATTTTTCTTCTCATTAATCAGCAATTTTTTTCTGAATCCCCATAATACATCTGCACTCTTTATCTTTTTGTATTGCAAAAAATCCACCTGTTTATCTTGAATTTCATAACATATTTTACACAGAATATCCAAAATAGAATAGGCCTTTATAAAATATGTTTCCAATGATGCAGAAGCGCATCTTGCAGCTTCCGATGTTATACATATTGTGCCATTTGGATCTGTAAGTCCTTTATACACCTCATTTTCTCTCATATTAGCCAATGTCATATAGTATCTTACAAATGCATCTTCCATCGCTGATAACAAATTTTGAATTGTTCCAACTAAGAATTGGCAATCTACCAAATATAGATGTTTATACATATTAGGTATTTTTCTACTTTCCTCAGCATTTATCAATTTGCAAAACAAATCCACATCTATTGTACTGTCAGAATTTTGTCCCGCCTCCTGAACCCATATAGGCAAACGAGCCATTTCCTCATAATATCCATCTACATCATCAAAATATAAATCTCTTAACACATCATATAATTTTACAAGCTCACTATCCAATGTATAATTTATTGCATCTCCTGGATATATATACCTATTTGCAGCCTCAATATCAAGCTCTTGTATTTGGAACTCTTCAAAATCATCAATAATATATTTTACATCACCAATTGTACCATTAGCCAAATATGTTTTCATATTTCTCCCTTATAAATTTCTAAAAAAATGACACATTGTCATGTTTCTCTTAATTATTTTATGAATGGTGAACTGTATAGTAATGTTTTCCATCTAGAAAAACATAATTTGCGCCAACGCAATAATTATTCATTTGATTCATTAACCAATGTGCCGGCAAATCAAATAACGCAATTAATTCATTCTCGCGATATCCGTCCTCTATATCTTCTTTCGTTGGGGTCTTATGTAGTTTAACTTCAGACTGAAAACCTATATCCCAATCATCAAGATTAAACCCTTTTTCCCAAAGTTCTTCTTCTGTCAACCCTGTTAGTTCAACAAGTTCTTCTTCTGTTTCAAACACTACTAGATTCAGCATTTTGCCACCTCCATTTAAACACAGCTCACCGAAATTCAGTCATCATCAACTCTATGACTAACAATATCCTGCCACTTGGCACTAAGCTCTCCATTCATCTTATTAAATATTTTTTGATCCAACCGTATCTTATAATGCGCCTTTATTGCTTCATATTCTACGACATACGATATAATCCATGCCTGATTAATATGCGTTCGACTTCCTAAAATGAAAACATTATATGCTTCAATATAAAGAGCTTCCAGTCGAATTTTATACAATAATAGCATCACAAAATCAACCAATACATATGAAGAAAATGTCGTTTGTGCAATAAGCAATAATACATTCCCATCGCTGACAAATCTACACGCTATAACCAAGGCAACCACCGCTCCAAGTGCATATGCCCCCACTTTAAGCAACATTTTCCCGGCAATTATTTTACTAAAATAATTGCTTTCCAAAATATTCATTCCGTACTTTTCTAATGAATGTGGAAGATTATTATTATAATACTCTTCGGTATCGTACTCTGATAGTCTCATTCCCAATCCATTTTGTATCCCATTTTTTCTTCGCTGCTTTTCAGCTTCATACCAAAAGCAACCATCATCAATTGTATTACTTACAAAATAGAGCAACGCTACAACTATCTGAACAACAATTGCAATAGAACTTATGGTTTCATTAGATATCAATGCAACCAAAGCGACAACAATATCAAGACAAAAAAATACCTTTTCAATTTTCTCTAAAATCTCTGATGGTCTATATAAACCCATTACATCATCTCGTCTGCTCATATCATATCTCCGGAAATACCTTTTTAATTTCTACTTCCGCCGAATACGGCATATTCTGTTGTTCATAAGATAATGCTTGTATAATATGTTCAAGTGCATTATTCACTTTATTATAATCTGTTTTGTATTTTATTTTTTCTAAACCCGCTTTAAGATAATCTGTATATGAGGTACATGAAAAATATGAATATTTCAATTCCTCCGCAATGGTCTTCTCCAATAAAAAAGATGGTAAATCTCTTCCATTCTTTTGTATATTCCAATGCTTTAGCAATCTTACAACAGGTTTTATTTTATACCCATTATTCTTATTACACTCTATCAAGGTATCACTAAAACCATCCGGATCTGTGGTTCTCCAATTGGATGATCCATCAGGTATATAATATATACCATAATTTTTGTAAGCTGGTGTCAATTCAAATTTAATATGATTCAACTCCAATACTAGTGATGGACTTGACTGATGTATCTCTGAGCTACTGTAATAGTATTCTGCAAATTTTTTTAGCCTTTCTAAGAAACTTTGTGGTTTATCTCCATACGGATTATTAAATACCACCATAATATCCACATCTGATTTCTCATCAACTTTTCTAGGCAATATTGTTTCTCTAAAATATGAACCAAACACCTTTTTCTCAACAACATCGGAAAAATAACCATCCAATCTACTCTTAATTGTATTAACAGAAGTAGTAATACTATCTTTTTCCGATGTTGATAACACCAGAGAACTTGCTAAACTCTGCAAATATGTATTAACAGACATCTTGCTTCCTCCCACTTTATAACTACTGTTTTTTTTACTATTTATTTATCGTTCTTACATACGCATACATTCTTTTTAACAAATTATCGTCTTTCAAATCATATGTAACATTCAAGCACTGCTCAAATCCCTGATATGTGCTAAATCCTAACATATATACCGCCATTGCCATAGCCAGCTCCTCGTCTGCAAAATTCAATTTGCTGGCAATAATTTTCAAGTCATCTATCACTGTATCATGAGGAACCGTAATGTTCTTGTCTGTAGATACAACCTTTGCAATTGTCTTAGGAAGTTCCATACACATATCATAAAAAGCGGTATCTGAACCAGTCACCAGTGCATAGAACTGATCCATACTCACTCTTCTGATTCTCTTATGGGAAACACTTGTACCATTGACAGTAGTTGTCCACTTTATATTTTGTGACTTTTTAGCAATTGCTTCTACCAGAAAACATGCGCAGTCATCATTCTGTAATAACTGGTTTTGCATTTTTATGTACGTTTTCCCTGCAGAAGACGAATTCATAGTATTATGTTTGTTTTTCATCTCTACATAAACAGTTCTAACCCGATCTCCATCAGGCAGAGCTATGCCTTCTTCATTGTGAAAAATAACATCCCAGCCGCCTTCTTTTCCATTATCCGGTACTCGGCAATCCTTTATATACTGAAATATTCTCTGATGGAAATACCCTATATCATTATTGGCCGATTTATCCCTTTGTCTAAAAATTTCATTTTGAATCAATTCATCCCAACTATATTGATACACGTTTTTATCAAATATCATTTTTACCGGATCAACAATATTACTATTGAATTTTTCAATGTTAATTGGCAATAACTTTTTGTCATACTGTGCAATTGTAGCCGCAACATGTTTTGTAAAATCATCTTCTGAAATAAATCCTAATTTCCACATTTCTAAATAGCCTCCCTCATCTTTTCTTCATTTATCATATCTAGTGACTTGCTAATTTCTTTTGCAATATCATATGCCAGATTCACCGGAACAGCATTTCCTACCTGTTTATACTGTGAAGAGATATTTCCACAGAATTCCCAATCATCTGGGAATGTCTGACATCTTGCATTTTCTCTCACGGTAAATGGTCGAGCCTCCAATGGATGGCAACGCTCAGTCTGTTTCTGTGATGGAGATGTCAAAACAGTAAGAGACGGCTCATCCAAACTCATTCTTCGTAATATACCAGTTCTGCCTCCGGCCATATTCCAACAGCTTTTCATATACTCTTTTGCAATTTCAGGATCAATATCTTTCCAATATCCACCAGGTGGCACTAACTCAAATATTTTTTTCTTTTTTTCTCCATACGGAACGCCAGGTCCTTTAGGACAATCTAGTAAAACATCTCTAAGCACGGGTTTATAATCATGTTCCTTTGGAAACGAAAAGGTAATGCTGTCTTTTAAATCATTGCGAATTCCAATAGTAATCAAACGTTCTCTTTTTTGTGGTACACCAAAATTCCATGCATTTAGAACCTTTTTATCAATGGTATATCCTGCTTTCTCAAAAATGTTTAACATTGTTTCGTATGTTTTTCCACCATCATGTGTTAATAAACCTCTAACATTCTCAAATAGAAACATTTTAGGCTGTAATTTTTCCAAAAAGACTGCATAATGATAAAATAATGTTCCTCGTGCATCTTCCAGTCCTAATCGTTTTCCAGCATATGAAAATGCCTGACACGGAGCTCCTCCCGATAGCAAGTCAAGCTCACCTTTTTTGATTCCAAAATAATCTTCCAGATTTAGACAAGATATATTTGCAATGTCATCGTGGATAACGTTCCAATTCGGTCTATTTTTTTTCAACGTATCCGAGGCATCCTTATCAAATTCTATCAGCCCCAGTGCATCAAATCCGGCCTGTTCTACACCTAATGCCAAACCTCCAGCACCAGCAAATAATTCTATCGTCGTTCTCATGTATATACCTCTTTCTAATATTTCCTACTTAGATACTAATATCTATATCATATTATGTGTACAAAAAAACTCCCTTGTTTAAACATTGTTTTATTTTTTTCCACATTCTTGAATATACGTCATAATATCCCCATAATCTACATCCAGTGCACCGCAAATCTTATCAAGTACAGGCATTGCCACATACTCATTCTTTACCAGCTTTGTCATAGTATTTGGTGCAATTTCTGTCATCTTTCGCAATTCTGCACGGCTGATTTCTCTTTCTGCCAATTTTATCCATAACTTCTTGTATGAAACTGCCATGTCTACCTCCATTTTCACAGTAAAATACTTGTTAATTATACCATTTTTCGATCATAACCGCAATTAATACTCGCAACATCATGCGATACAATGTACTACTAAAAGGTACAAAAGCACCCCACAACTGCCATTACAAAACAGCCATGAGGTGCATACAATGTTTCCAATACATATTTAACAAATCGTATACTTATCATATATCCCCCGTTCAACCCGAAACCGTTCAACCGGCGACATATCTTTCATCTTATCCATATTCTCCCGGATTTCTGTCTCCGCAGCATATAATTGCTCCTCAGTCCGTTCAATGAAATCAGCAGATATGTATGTCATACGTGCTTCTTTTGTCAGATTTTCCATATTAATCTGTGCCATGCCAGCTCACCCCTTTCAACCAAACTCATTATCCCATCCTTGGATCTTATATGCCTTTCTGTAACAGGTAATCGATTATATCTTATACACAATCTCTGTCATCACAATTTCATCCACCCTATTTCTTATCGAATTCATCCTGCGTACCCATTCCATCTGATCACGGCTTTTCAAATCCTCACTAATACCTTCTACCGCCATTATTTGCTTTGTGAGCTTTTCTACCATATTTTCTGCCTGTTCCTGTATATCGAGGCAGTGCTCTTTCAATGTACCCGCCAGCAGCTTTCCTGTGTAAATACCTTTATGATTATTTTTCAGAAAGCTCTCCCGGAGCATACCATACTTGGTTAGTGTCTGCTCCGGCTCCTCGTTTGCAAATATATTTGGAATTAAATAATCCCCTTCCGTCCTGTATGTAATATTCATTCATATGCCCCTTTCACTTTAAGACTTTAAAGCATTATATTCGTTGTTGATACAGTTTTTCAAGATTTATTTCATAATCATTCACAGCAACGAAACTCTCTGTTCTTCTCATATATTCTGTTCATAAATTCCTCTCTTTCTCCGACCATCCCGGTCTGTCTGCTCATTCCTTGCTCTTGCCTCTGCATTCTTCCTGTCTATCCTTTCCTGCATAGTTTCCTGTTCCGGTTTTCTCGTCAGATTCAGGAACTCATGCAGCAGGTTCTTCTCCATCAGAAACTTCTTCATTTCTTTTATACGATTTGTGAATTTCTCCACCCGTGTTTTTAGATAGTCCACTGTCTTTTCAAACTCTGCGATCTTCGCTTCATATTTATCAAGCAGCTTGTTTCTTGTAAGTGCTTTCTCAAATGTCGCCACGATCCTGCTCCATTCGGACTTCTTGACCTTGACATACTCCTCGCCGCCGAATATGGATTTGACAGGCGTTGCCGCTGCCTTTACTATCTTGACCTCTGCTGACACTTCCTTTGATATCTTGTCAATGCCATCAGCTCTGATGCCGTATGTATCTATTCTTTCCTGTTGCTCTTTTTCCTTTGTTTCAAGCAATTCTATCTGTCCGGCAAGCTCTACTGCGCGTTCCTCCAACTGTTCCACATCGGCATTCAGTTTCCGGGCTTCCACCTTCAACTGTATATTTTCATCCCTCTGCTCCATATTATTTTCCTTGATCTTATCTGCCCGTTCTTCCAGACTCTCAACCTTCCGCATAGCCACCTTGTACTCCGGCAAGGTCAGATTGTCACGACTGACTCCGAGAACGTCTATCTCTATTCCCTGCTCTCGGCAAAACTCCGTCAGATATTCACGCTCCCTCTTCTGCCATGCAACAGTTTCATTCTCATTCCGGCTCTTTGCCTTATCAAATCCCATCTGTTGCAATGCCTTCGTCAGACTATTCCTTGTCTCCATGCCGGACTTATATCCGTGTGCCACCGGGATATAATCCATATGCAAATGCGGCGTTGCCTCGTCCATGTGCAGCACACAGTTGAACAGATACAGATTCGGATTTCTCTCCTGAAATGTCTGTGCATATTTTTCAAGGACCTTCGTCGCTTTCTCTGCTTCCTCTGTCATGCGGTCGTTTTCATCTACAACTGCCATATCATTTTTCGAGCCGATCTGCACCACATTCTCATAAAATACTTTCTCTTTATTTTTGGGATTTCTGATCTCTGTAATATAGTCATGCTTCTGTCGGTCTTTTCGTTTCTGTCTGGCATTGTAGTCCTTTAGTGCCTGTCCAAAGCAGGTATCGTAAGCTGATTATATGCTCTCTTTCACGTAAGTTCGGTTCC
>HF991344.1 GCA_000431515.1 Clostridium sp. CAG:632
GCCGTTTTCCGAACCTTCTGGTAAACGGTACTTCCGGTATTGCGGTTGGTATGGCAACCAATATTCCACCGCATAATCTCCGGGAGGTTATCGATGCGGTTGTAAAGATCATTGATAACCGGATTATGGAAGATCGTGATACAGATATTGAGGAAATCATCCAGATCATTAAAGGACCTGATTTTCCGACAGGCGCACAGATTCTGGGAACCAGTGAGATTGATGCCGCTTACAGAACCGGACGTGGTAAGGTCAAGGTGCGTGCTATTTCCAATATCGAACCGATGGCGAACGGAAAGCAGAGAATCGTAATTACCGAGCTTCCATATATGGTAAATAAGGCAAGACTGATCCAGAAGATTGCAGAGCTGGTAAAGGATAAGAAGATTGAAGGTATTACGGCTCTTCGTGATGAATCATCCAGAGAAGGTATGCGTGTAGTGATCGAACTGAAGAAAGATGCTAACGCAAATATCATTATGAAGAAGTTATATAAGCATACACAGCTGCAGGATACCTTTGGTGTTATCATGCTGGCACTGGTCAATAATGAGCCAAAGGTTCTGAACCTTCTCGAAATGCTGACCTATTACCTGAAGCATCAGGAGGATGTTGTAACCAGAAGAACCAAGTATGAGTTAAACAAAGCAGAAGAACGTGCTCATATCTTAGAGGGATTATTGATCGCACTGGATAACATTGAGCGTGTGATCGAGATTATCCGCGGTTCCAAGAATGTAACGGAAGCAAAAGAAAAGCTGATGCAGGAATTCGGCTTATCCGATGCACAGTCACAGGCAATCGTAGATATGCGTCTGCGTGCTCTGACAGGTCTGGAACGGGATAAGATTGAGAATGAATATCGTGAGCTGATCGAACGGATCGCAGAATTAAAGGCAATTCTGGCAGATGAGAAGAAGCTGTTGGGAGTTATCCGAGAAGAACTCCTGATCATCTCAACAAAGTACGGAGATGACAGAAGAACCGCTATCGGTCCGGACGAGGATGATATTACGGATGAAGAGCTGATCAAGCGTGAGAATACGGTAATTGCCATGACAAAGCTTGGATACATTAAGCGTATGACTGTTGATAATTTCCGGGCACAGAATCGTGGCGGTAAGGGAATCAAGGGTATGCAGACCATTGAGGATGACTTCATTGAAGAACTGATCATGACGACTACACATCATTTCATCATGTTCTTTACCAACCTTGGTCGTGTATATCGTCTGAAGGCATATGAGATTCCGGAATCCGGAAGAACTGCAAGAGGAACTGCAATTGTAAATCTTCTTCAGATGTTGCCGGGTGAGCATATTACGGCAGTGATTCCAATCCGTGAGTTTAAGCCGGGCAGATATCTGTTAATGGCAACGAAGAAGGGTATGATCAAAAAGACTCCGATTACGGATTATCAGAATATCCGTAAAAATGGTCTGGCTGCAATTACACTTCGGGATGAGGATGAGCTGATTGAAGTAAAGTCAACGAATAACAAGAAGGAAGTGATCCTGGTATCAAAGCAGGGTATGTGCATCCGCTTCTTAGAGACAGATGTAAGAAGTACGGGAAGAACTTCTATCGGTGTAAAGGGTATGAACTTAAATGCCGGAGACGAAGTGATCGGAATGCAGCTGGATACGCAGGGTGAAGACCTTCTGATCGTTTCCGAGAACGGAATGGGTAAGCGGACATCCATGGATGAATTTACCCCACAGAACCGTGGCGGTAAGGGTGTGAAGTGCTATAAGATCAATGACAAGACCGGTAACGTAATCGGTGTAAAGGCTGTCAATGAAGATAATGAGATCATGCTGATTTCTACAGAAGGAATCGTGATCCGCCTGCAGTGCAGTGATATCTCAAGACTGAGCCGTGTTACCTCCGGTGTGAAGCTAATCAATATGGATACGGAAAATAATATCCATGTAGCCAGTGTAGCAAAGGTAAGAGATAAGGATCCGGAAGCAGATATTAAGGCACTGGAATCCCAGATGGAAGAAGAGCTGGATGTCGGTGCGGTAGAAGAAATAGAAGATGATGTACCGGATACAACCGATGATAACGAGAAAAACTAAGTATTAGAACACAAAAGCCAAGGGGAGCGACGAAATCGTTCCCCTTTTTCATCAGAAAGGAAATAAAATGATAAAGCTGATCGTCAGTGATATGGATGGAACTTTTTTGAATAATCATCAGGAAATTTCAGAATATAATCTGAATGCACTGAAGTATGCACAGTCCAAGGGTGTTGAATTCATGATCGCAACGGGGAGAAATCACATCAGTATCAAGCCGCTTGTGGAAAAGTATGGGATTCACTGCTCCTGTATGTTGATGAACGGAGCAGAATTTAGAGACAGCCGGGATCAGGTTCAGAAGAAAATACCAATTTCCTATGAAAAGGGCAAAGAGCTTCTTGATCTGCTGGAGCGTCAGGGCTTCTATCCGGAGATTATGGACAGCGACGGCTTCTATACGATTTATGGAGAGGAAGAGGCCAGAATCAGTATGCTCGGAAGAATGCGTTGCCTGCGGCCGGATGCATCCGAGATAGAGCTGGAGAAATTGATGAATGAATCAGTATTTTTTAATAGTCTGATCCGGTTAAAGAGCTACGAAGAATTACAGGAAAGAGGAATCCTCTTCTCCAAGACGATCGTATTCAATCAGGATACGGCTGTCATTGCAGATACGAAGAAGAAGGTGATGGAGCTTGGCGAACTGGCGGTTACTTCCTCATATCCGACCAATGTAGAAATCAATGATATTCATGCACAGAAGGGAATCGCATTGAGCGAGTACATTGCAGAGCGCGGAATAAAGAAGGAAGAGGTCATGGTATTTGGGGACGGATTAAACGACTATTCCTTATTTACGGAATTTCCCAACTCCTTTGCACCGGAAAATGCAATGGAAGAAATCCGTAATATTGCATCTGAAATCATTGAAAGTAATGAAAATAACGGAGTAGGGAAAACAATTATCCGATATATATAAAAAATGTGAAATAATTGTGAATAAAATCAATTGTACAACCGAAAGTTATCCGCTATAATGAAACGAGGGTAAATAATATGGGTTACGTATAGATATAGAGGAACAGGGGGAAGGTATATGGATTTTAAAGAACTTATGAAGTTCGCAGATACTGCGGATACCGTAAATGCAATTGTGATCTATGCATTTTTCGGAGTAGCGGCACTTCTGTTAATTCTTTTGATTTTATGGGGAATTATGAAACTTTCCAATTTTATCAGCAGAAAAAAGGGCAAAAACATTATGCGGGAAGAGCTTACCGATGAAGAACAGTTATTTGGCGACTGAGAAGGAGTTTAATGCAGCAATGAGAACAATACATACGGATGAGATTATTTCAAATATCAGAGAGATGTGCATCGAAGCGAATCTTACACTTTCTCCGGATATGCAGCAGGTAATAAAGCAGGCACAGGAGCGGGAAGACAGTCCGCTTGGTAAGCAGATTCTCGGTCAGTTGTGTGAGAATATGGAGATTGCGAAGGAAGACCGCATCCCAATCTGTCAGGATACGGGAATGGCAATCGTATTTGTGAAATTAGGTCAGGATGTTCATATTGAAGGCATGAATCTGACGGATGCCATCAATGAGGGTGTGCGTCAGGGATATACAGATGGCTATCTGCGGAAATCCGTAGTAAAGGATCCATTGCTCCGTGAAAATACAAAGGACAACACACCGGCAATTATCCATTATGATATTGTACCGGGTGATAAGCTGGAGCTTCTGATCGCACCGAAGGGATTCGGCAGTGAGAACATGAGCCGCATCTTTATGCTGAAACCGGCAGATGGAGTAGAAGGTATCAAGGCCTCTGTATTGCAGGCTGTCCGGGATGCAGGACCGAATGCATGTCCGCCGATGGTGATCGGAGTCGGACTGGGCGGAGACTTTGAAAAGAGTGCAATTCTGGCAAAGACCGCATTAACAAGGGACATCAACCAGGGATCACCGCTTCCGCATATTAAGAAGCTGGAAGAGGAATTATTAGAAGAAATCAATCAGACCGGAATCGGACCGGGTGGCCTGGGTGGCAGGACAACGGCACTGGCAATCAATATTGAGACCTATCCGACACACATTGCAGGAATGCCGCTGGCAGTGAATATCTGCTGTCATGTAAACCGCCATGCAAAGAGAATTTTGTAATAGCCTTCTGTCCTATGTTTCATGTGCGGCAAGCTCTCGCACCAG